>NZ_CP091787.1:1377500-2066250 GCF_022024035.1 Prevotella sp. E13-17 | reverse complement strand
TTACCCACCAGCATCCAATGGGCTATATTTCTGCCGCTCTGATGTCCCACGTCATCTATAGGCTGGCGCGTGATATTGAGCCAACTCAGAAAAGCATGAAACGCTATATTATGGAAGGTGTTGACATGATTCGCAAGCACTACAACGCCTACCACACCGATGTGGAACGTATGGCAGAGTTGGCAGAACGTTCCATATTCCTGCTCGACAATGGCAAGACAGACTTGGAGAATATCGGTCATTTGGGCGAGGGTTGGACTGGCGACGAAGCATTGGCTATTGCTCTCTACTGCTCCTTGAAGCATTTCGACAGCTTTGAAGATGCCATGATTGCTGCCGTTAATCATGGTGGCGACAGCGACAGTACAGGAGCCGTGACAGGTAACATCCTTGGGGCAGCCATTGGGTACGAATCTATTCCTCAGTTCTACAAGGATGACTTGGAGATGCACGAGCTGATTCTTCATATGGCAGATGACCTCTATAGAGGTGAAGTAACAAAGATGTAAAGAATTGATATGATAGCCATTCACGCCACTGACCCTACCACGCAAGTCCTCTCGCTTCTGTATCAGCAGCGAGAGGATGTGAAGCTGTGCATTACAGAGAGAAACACCTCTTCTGATGTCCAACGAGCCCTCCGTGCCGATGATGTCATAATGATGCTGGGACACGGCAATGAATATGGTTTGTTTTCAAAACCAGAAAAAGATGGCAGTTTCAAACGCTTCATGATTACAGACAAACATGTACAGTTCCTGCGAGACAAACTTGCATCGGTATTTTGTGCTATGCCAACAAGTTTGCAGAGAAGTACAAACTTCATGGATTGTTCTCTGGCATGATTATTTCTGAATTGCAAGAAGCTATTGATTTGGGAATGCCCGCCACCAAGGATGAGATAGACACGGAAATGGAAAAGTTCACCATTCGGCTAAAGGACTGTATGGAAACATATGGAGTAGAACAGACACCAATACGGATGAAAGAGTTGGATGACGTGCAATCCCCATTGACAACGTTTAATTATGGCAATTTGTATTATTATGAATAGGGCAATTTATAAAAGTCTGATATTACTATCCTGTACGATGCTTATAGCTTGTCAGGGAGGTAAAGGCAACGCTCCGTCAAAAGAGGCTGAGCCCAATGAAATCGTTAAACAGAAATCAACTGTCCGAGAAATCAGTCTGTATCTCTATGACGATTTTCCTGCCAAGAAAGCACAGATGCTGGCTGATGCACTGAAAGAAGCCTATCCGTTCGTCTCTATACAGAAAGAGTCTTTGGTGCTGCCCAAGGAATACTACAATAAAGTGCGGAACCGCTACAGTGGAATAGGATTGTTGAAAGACCTAACCAGGCTTCGCAAAGGGAACGTTGTGCTGGGTTTGACAGATGAGGTCATCTTCAAAGCCAATGAACTTTCACCTACATACGGCATATTCGGTGTAAGCCCTGTAGGTGCATACGTGGCAGTCATATCATCCACTCGTCCATCAGGAAAACAGCATAGCAATGACCACCTGGTGAAGTTGATGATGCACGAGCTGGGGCATTCCTTCGGATTGAATCATTGCAGCAATCAGCATTGTTTCATGGTAGATGCTGAACATGGGAACAAGTTCTCTCAAACACCATCCTTCTGTAATGAGTGCAAGGCATTCTTGAATAACAAAGGGTGGAACATCAAATAATATCGAGTATGAAGTATATTCAGTTTACAGAGAAAGGCCCTCGGATGAACAACGAGGACAGTCTCAATATTGTTGAGATTGCAGACAAGCGAACCTTGTTTGTAGTCTGTGACGGTATGGGTGGCCACTCCTGCGGTGAAGTTGCCAGCCAAACAGTCTGTGATGCTTTCTCGGAGTACTGGCAGCAGCACTCAGATGAGTCCGACTCTGAACAGAAGGTACAGGATGCCGCAAAGGTTGCGAGCAAGACATTGGACGAGAAATCCAGCTACTATCAGATGGGGACAACTCTCATGATGTGTAGCATCGAGGGAAAGCGGGCAACTATTGCTCATGCAGGTGACAGTCGCTGCTATGTCATTGACATCATGGGCAATGTCAAGTATCGAACTATTGACCATATCGAGTCCAGTTCCATCAGTCTGCCCTATATCAACAGGGTATTCTTCACTCGTCATCCAGAAGATGCCGTCCCGGATGTTAAGACTGTGGAACTTCAGCCGCTTGACCGCATCCTCCTTTGCACGGACGGATTGTATAATGCCATAGACGATAAAACACTGCTGCACACCTTGCAATGCGCCAAGGACGTGGAGCAGGTAGCAGAGAAATATCGTGCCATCTGTGAAGAGAAAGCAGGTGATAACTATACAGCCATTATTATTGAGATGGAATAGCGTAGTCTTGTCATATTACGGATGAAGTTGCCTCTCAATAGTATTTGAGGGGCATTTTTCATTTTTGCTGATAGAAAATGGTTACTTGGCGCACTCTCTAAGCATATACTGATAGAGTTTAGAGTTGATTGTTGAAAGTTTAGAGTTTAAAGTTATGATGCAGAATTACGACATGATGATCCAGGAGAAGGCACAGATTGTCTTCATGGAAATGGAAAAGAGAGTGTCCGCAGAGGACATGGCAAGAATCCGTGCTGCCTTTGAACTGGCTCGCGAAGCTCATGCAGAGCAGAAGCGCAAGTCGGGCGAACCGTATATCATTCATCCCATCGCCGTGGCTACCATCGTAGCCATTGAGTTGAAGTTGGGTGCTAATCCAGTCATTGCCGCTTTTCTGCACGATGTGGTGGAAGACACGGCCTATACGATGGATGACATCCGTCAGCGTTTCGGTGATGACGTGACTTTCCTGGTCAGCGTCGTAACCAAGAAAAGCACGGGCAACTACGAAATATCCAAGCAGGTGGACAACTACAAGCAGATGCTCAACTCCATCCACTATGACATCCGTGCCTTGTTGGTGAAGCTTGCAGACCGTCTGCACAATATGCGCACGTTGAGCAGTATGCGTCCCGACAAGCAGATGAAGATTGCTGGAGAAACCGACTTCTTCTATGCACCTCTGGCTAACCGCCTCGGTCTGTACAATGTAAAGATTGAGCTGGAGAACCTGAGCTTCCGCTATCGTTGCCCTCATGAGTACGAAATGATTGCTGGACTCATCCAAAGGGACAAAGACAGTCAGCAGAAACGCCTGACGGCTTTCACGGAGAAAATCCGTGAGGTGCTGAAGCAGAACGGCATAGATGCACAAATCAATATTGTTTACCGTGCTCCTTACAGCATCTGGCGCAAGATGCGCAAATCGGGCGATGACTTCAGCCACATCCCGTTCCGTCACGTCGTGGAGGTTGTCTTCACTTGTACAGATGAAGAACAGGAGAAGGATATGGCCCTACATATCTATTCCCGTCTGACCAATGTCTTCAACGAGAAACCTTGTGGTATCATCAACTACATCGACTCGCCCAAAGAAAATGGCTACCAGTCGTTCCATGTTCAGTTGCTCAGTAATTACGGCTGTTGGGAAGAGGCACACATCAGCAGTGAACGTATGGCACGTGCTTCCCAGCTCGGAGTGGTGGCAGAGCGCAGCGAGGATAATGTGCGCCGCTGGATTGAAAAGTTCCGCACGGTGCTGAAGGATTTGGAGTTCCATCAGAAAGAGGGTGACTTCATCGAGAATGTGGTTACGACATTCTATAATGATGACATTCTGGTCTTCACGCCCAAGGGAAAGCCTGTCAACCTCCCCAAGCGGGCTACAGCACTGGACTTCGCCTTCGAGATTCACAGCCATATCGGTGAACATGCCCACTATGCCCGCATCAACGGACAACTGGCTTCCGTCAAAACAGAACTGCACAGGGGTGACATCGTGGAGATTGGTACTAACGCAGACATCACACCCAAGCCTGACTGGATGGAACACGTCCTGACCTACAAGGCAAAAGGCTTTCTGAAGCGGTACTTCGCCAAACAGGAGAAGAGCAACTTCCACTTCTGTTCCAACTGCCATCCTATCCCCGGTGAGGAAGTCATCGGTTTCAAGGAGGCAGACGGCACGATTACCGTCCACAAGCGCAACTGTCCCATTGCCATTGGGCTGGCTTCGCAGAAAGGCGACTCTATTGTTTCCGTTGACTACAAAGAAAGCCCTGCCGCACTCTATCCCGTAGCCATCCAGATTCTCGCTGTTGACCGCTTCCACCTGTTGAGCGACATGATTGACAGCATCACCAATGAGCTGAACCTCTCCATCGGTTCACTCACCACGAACACCGTGGACTGCATCGTGAACTGTACCATCACATTCTCGGTACATTCATTTGATGAGCTACAGACCATCATTGCCCAGATTTCAGCCATTGATGGGGTGGAAGAAGTGAAGCAGGTCAGATAGAGATAGGGCAATGAAGTGCACATAAATAATTACGATGTACCGATAGAAATTGGTTACTTTCGTTACTCTCTAACCATGAATAGTTAAATAAGGAGGTCAATATGAATGTCAAAACAAACGCAGAAATGACGGAGCAGCGTGTTCAGAGCCATGCTTGCATGGTCTATGACGAGTCGCGACGGAATTGCACCATCGGCGAAAAGGAATGGCTTCGCAAGCTGACCACAGGAAAGCCTGTGGAGAAGAAGGAGCAGACTGCGCCGGTAAAGGTGACTGCTGAGAAAGAGAACAAACGTCCAGAACACAAGGACGTACATGGCTTCCGTGACGTAGCGGGTATGGAAGAACTGAAGCAACTGGTGACGGACGGGTTCATCAATGTCCTGAACAACCAGGAATGTGCCAAGGCTTTCGGTATCACACCGCCAAGTCTGTTGTTCTATGGGCCTGCAGGATGCGGCAAGACCTTCTTCGCCGAGAAGATTGCTGAGGAAGTAGGCATCAACTTCATGAAGATTGTGCCTGATGACCTGGCATCAACCCTCGTACATGGCACACAAGAGAAGATTGGAGAGGTATTCCGTAAGGCAGAGCGCAAGGCTCCGACCCTCATCTTCTTCGATGAGTTCGATGCGATGGTGCCCCAGCGTACCAATGATGACCGCAACTACCAGAACGGAGAGACCAACGAGTTCCTGTGTATGCTGAACAACGCAGCCGAAAAGGGCATCTATGTCCTTGCTGCAACGAATCATCCTGAGCGCATCGACAAAGCCGTGCTGAGAACAGGACGCATCGATGAACTGATATACGTGGATATGCCGGACAGCAAGGCACGTGAAAGCCTTTTCCGTCTTGCTCTCTCCAAACTTCCCGTTGACGGAGAGATCAACTTTGAGCGTCTGGCTGATATGACCAAGGGCTATAATTGCAGCGACATCAGCTACATCATCAAAGTGGCCTCACGCAAGATGTTCAACGCCAGCATCAGGGAGAAGGACAAGCCCTATAAGGTCATTACACAGACCTTGCTCGAAGAGTCTATTTCCCATAAGTCACCATCAGTCAGTAGTCGTGAGCTGAGGGAGTTTGAACGAGTGCGCAGCGAGTTCTCTCCCAAGGATGAGGGATGCAGACAAGCTACGATTGGCTTCCATATATGATAATGAACAGAGTATAAACAATAAAAAACGATACGACTATGAAAGAAAAGATTTTAGACGCATTCAAGGCACTGGGCTTTGAGATGGAAGAGTTGGAAGGTTTCGGATATGGCTTCGAGTACGAAGGCAAGCACTTCCTCTATATGTATAATGAAGACGATGAGGATTTCCTAAACCTTGCTCTACCTGCCGTGCTCGACATTGACGATGAGAACAACGTGGGCTTCTATCAGGTGATGGACAAGATTAACAGCACTCTGAAGTATGTCAAGGCCAACAAGCTCAACGACAGCATGTGGCTGTTTTATGAGCGCGAACTGTTCGGTGGAGAAGACCTGAAACAGATTCTCTCACGCATGATTCTCCATCTGGAGGCTGGTCTCATGTTCCTACGCAGGGCAATGGCAAGCTCAGAAGAGGACAGTGAGGACGCTTCGGAAGTGACAGACAGTGATACCGACACTGATGGCAAGGAGGATGTAGCTTAACCAAAATACAGGAGGATTAACTATGGCGAAGAAAGATTTGATCAAGTCATTCCTCGACAAGGTGAAGAAGGCATTTGCAAATGACTAGGAAACTCAGCAAGAAGGAAACAACGATATGAAAAAGAAAGAACTGATCTTGAAAACCCTCGAAAAGATGGGGCACAATCCGGAAGTAGATAACGACGGTGACATCATGCTCCATTACCAGATGAAGACCATCTATGTGCTGACAGGTGATGAGGAAGACCCCTATATCTCCATGATGCTGCCACAGTTCCATGAGGTTGAAGAAGGCCAGGAAACACTTGTGCTTGCTGTCTGCAACAAGATGACACGCGAGTTGAAGTTTGCGAAGGTCTATATTGACCAGACCTTCAAGAATGTCACGGCAACCTGTGAGTTCTACTATGCCAATGAAGAGTCGTTAGAGCAGAACCTTCGCAACTCCCTCCAGATGCTGGGTGTTGTGAGGACTCTCTTCAGGAATGACATGGCAGAACTGGCCGATGAATAGGTAATAAAATAGTTGAAACAATAAAAGTACAAAGACATGAAAAAGTATCTGTTTGCAGTTATGGCGGTACTGCTGGCAATGGTCAGTTGTACAGACAGCCAGTTCTTAGATGAGACGGTGGGTAATACAACCGAGTTATCATCTACTAACGAATTAAACACTCTCATTGAGAAAGCCCGTTGGGGTGACGGACAGGCATTTTTGAAACTTGCCGATTGCTACCGTGACGGCAAGGGCGTGAACAAAGATTTCATCGGTATGCTGGCGATGCTTTCCCAAGCCGGTGAATACGGAGGCATCTCCAATATGGAAGATTATCTGAAAACGATGCCGAAAGGTTCTGATTTCAAACTCATCTTTGATGCCGTAGAGAACAACGAGAAAAAGAACGTGGAAGAAGCCACTTCCATGTTTGAAGAGCTAATCGCCAAAGGCTGTCCTGATGGATATGCCATACAGGGTATCTTGACCATGGAACGTGGCGACACGCTGGAGGGAGTACGCCTGATTGAACAGGCAGCCATAGCTGGCAGCACATTTGCCGAACTGCTTCAGTGTGTCCCGGACTGGAGAGGTGCCACCAACCCTGATGTGGACAAACTTACGGCTCTTTCTGACAAGATTCCCTTTGTTAATGCCATTCTTGCCAAGATGTACGCAGGATATGAGGATGAAACTCTTCAGAATGATCAGCTTGCGGCCTATTACTACCTAAAGGCAGACGAGAAAGCTTGTTTAGGCAAGCGAGGAGCCAGATGGCTGCTGGGCTACCACAGAAGCGGAGGAAAGTTGTCTCTGTCAGAAAGGGACATCCAACGACTACAGATTCTTGCAGGAGAAACACCCGTAGATAACCAGGAGCCGACAACTAATAGGGATGAAGCATTGGAGGCATCCGTAAGTACCATCCTACAAGGAGCGATGACAGAACGGAACTGCACCAAAGGCATGGTCTATGTCGTGGAGACAGCAACAGGTGCTATCAAGGCACAAGTAGCTCTGTCAAGTAAGGGCAAACAGTTCGTTCCATACGAAGACACATACGATAAAGAGCAGAGTGTGATGATGACAGGTCCAACCTATCTGGCATTACTATCCACTGGTAAGATTTCTTCGGATGACGTTATTGACACAGAATTTGGCATCTACAAGGATGTGAAAGACTACAACTGGTGTCGGGGAGGTTACGGAAAACTGACATTGGAACAGGCATTGGGTTATCGTTCTCAGGTTGCTTTCACAAAAGCTAAGGAAAGGGTATATGGTAATCAGACAGCACTACTTGACAATAAAATTTCCGAATACCTTGCCGATATGCCAGATAATGCAATGGGAATACTCACCTTCTACAACGCAGTAGCCAATGGCGGTCGTATGGTGAAGTTACAGGCAGAAGGAGATGATGTCATTGTGCTCAACGAGCAAATAGCAGAACCAACGCATATCGCCACATTACAGAAGGGTATGGAACATGCCGTAAAACGTGGAGTGTTCCGCAAGGCCGGACGCAGTTACACCTCCGTTGCCGCTTGTGGGCGTACCTTTTATACCAAGGGCAACAACCGCCGCATGGAGTTGTGCGGCTATTTCCCTGCCGACAATCCGATGTACACCATTATGGTCATTTTGGAGAAATATGGAGTCCCAGCCAGTGCAGGTTCTATGTGTGGCACCATCATGGCAAACACCATTGACGTGTTAGTAGATTCATACGACCTGCGTTCCATGTTGGTGCGCGAGTATGAAGGGCATGAAAGTGTCGTGAGATGCCAGTAAGGGAACGCCGCGTCTGTTATACGACGATGGCTGACGAAGCATTCGATGAAGAGGAAAGTAAATCTAGAAGGAAGTTATCATGAAATCAAAGTTATTTTATTTTGACTTGGCTATCTGCGCGTTGTGGATGCTAAGTATGTTTGGAGGGAGGGGCAGTTGGGCTTACATAGCCCTTCCTTTCATCGTGTTAGAGGTCTTATACCGTTTGGTTATCTCATTCTCTTTAGCTCACAAAGAGAAACGTTCATGGCTGCCGCTGCTCATCTTTGTGCCGTTGATAGTCATGTCAGTATATGTCGGGGTCTATAATGGTGTGGGTGATATTATCTGCCGTGTGTCTGACCTGACAGGATTGGAGTATAATGTGGCATTGAAGTACGCCTTGGGCGGATTCCTCATGCTATGGTTATTCGTGGTACCCTATATCTGGTATGCAGTGTTGCTGTTCAAAAAGAAACTGGTACGCACAGATCTTACATGGAAGGAACTACTTGGTGGCATCCTGTGTCATGGACGCTTGGAAAGAACTTGTTCCGCTATATTACTATTGATGTTGGTTGCATTTCTGACAGGACTTGCCATGAATGCTCGTCTCTGCCAGATTCTGTGTATGTCAGCTGCGCCACTCACTTACTGGCTGCTTTGCCACTATCATAAAGTGAATGCAGAGAAGGTATGGGTACTGGTCGTTAGTATGACCATCTTCTGGTACGCACAGATAGTGGCAGGTGTATGGCGAGTGAGTATGTTGCTTGTCAGCTTCGGACTGGTCATCTACGTCGGTACGAGGTTGTATCATCATATCAAGGACAATCTGTTGGTGAACACGATGGTTCTGTATCTGGGCATCCTGCTCCCGTCGCTCTCCATAGGCTATAACCAATATGCCTGTATCAACTATGCCAGGAGCGGCTTCTACTATATGGAACCATTCCACGGTATTCTCTACCTGACAGATAGTACACGTGAGCTTTATGGCTTGCGTGACCGCTACGGCTTGCTTGTAGAACCCGTCTATGAGCGTATTTGTGAGAGCGACAGATTTCCAAATGGCTGGCCATACATCTATGAACTGCAAAAAGACGGCTACTGCCGTTACTACGAAGTAGTCAACAATAAGTTTTTTCGCGAGCCGGACATCTGTCCAGACCTGCAGCATAAGGTAAGAGATATTCTTGAAAACCATTTCAAATGGAATGGCAGTGAGTATGCCGATAAGGGTCAGATTATGGTAACGGAATTGATTGACGGAAAGACCATTGCCGATGTCCGTATCTCCATGTATGGGAATCCCCTTATCTATTATAATGCAGAACACTTTATCCCAGATGACAGCATCACTGTTTCCTCTGGCGAGTTCTTCCATAACGATTCCGTGAAGGTCTATCATGGTACGAAGCATTCTCTCAGCTATGCCCAGGACATTCCAGACAAGACCACACCCCGATACAGGATATATGTAAGGCTGGCTACGGATAGCATTCCTGCTGACTCCACATTGGTTGGACTTGCTGAGAAGGTAGCAGCACTAAGAGAACTGAAACTGCCTACAAAAACAAAAGGAAAGGAGGAGATGTCGAACCGCTATCATTCAGCGGATGATGACGATGAAGAGTCAGAATAGACTGATAACCATAGCTTTACAAGAAATTTGTTTTGCATTTTAAAAGAAAGAGAGTCCAAATTCCTGAAGCGGGAAATGGACTCTTTTAACTCTAAATGATGAAAATCTCTTCCTTATAAATCACCCTCATCTCTAACTATATTCTCGAAGTTTTGGGTGGCCCATTCCATCAAACCGATGACATGGGGCATGAGGCTTTGGCCCAATTCAGTAATGGAGTATTCAACCCGTGGAGGAACCTCTGGATAGACTTGACGAGCTACAAGACCTATCTGTTCCAGACGTTTCAGCGTTTGTGATAACATTTTCTGCGAGCAGTCCGACATGTCACGCCCCAGATCGTTGAAACGCATGGTGCCACGCTCGTTGAGATGATATAGCACCAACAGCGACCACTTGTCTCCAAACTTTTCTATTACGTTGCGTATGGGGCACGCTTTGTATTTCTCGTCTATTGCTCGATTTATCTTACGCATATGTTTGACTATTTTTTAATCCGAGTGCAAAGGTACAAAACTTTCCGAAAGTAAGCAAATTTCTGAAGTGGTAAATTGCACATAGACAACAATTTAAATCTTTAACATTTTTTAGTGATTAAAGAAAATGCCTGTATTTCAGCAATTCTAACAAAAAAGTAAGTAAGCCACTTTTTGGTGCCTTCTTGCAGCAGTTACCGAAAGTTAGTATCTTTGCACCGTCGAAACAAAAGTATTAACAATAATAACAAGAAGAATTATGGCAAAGAATGTAGTTTTAATCGGTGCAACGGGTTTCGTAGGCAATGCTATCCTGAACGAGTTGGTTTCCAGAGGTCACAAAGTTACGGCTATCGTACGCAACATGGACAGTGTGAAGGTGAAGAATGACCTGATAGAGTATGTGGTGGCCGATGCTACCAATCCTGCCGAACTGGCTGCTTTGGCTAAAGGCAAGGATGCTGTCATCAGTGCCTACAATCCTGGCTGGGCGAATCCACGCCAGTATGAGGAAACGCTGGAGAACTATCCGAAGATTGTCGAGGGTGCAAAACAGGCAGGTGTGCGCCGACTGCTGATTGTCGGTGGGGCTGGTACGCTGTTCGTTAAGCCCGGTGTGCGCCTTGTTGACACGGGTACACTGCCCGAGTCGTGGCTGCCAGGAGTAAAGAGCCTTGGCGAGTTCTACCTGAATACGCTCATGAAGGAGCAGGATATAGACTGGATATTCTTCTCGCCAGCCGGAAACCTCGGCAACCTGCAGCCCGGCACTCGCACCGGCAAATACCGTCTCGGCAAGGATGACTTGCTTGTTGATGAGAAGGGCGAGAGTTTCATCTCTGTGGAGGACTATGCCGTAGCAATGGTTGACGAACTGGAGCAGGAGAACCACCACAAGGAGCGTTTCACGGCTGCATATTAAGCGTATGTTACAGACAGCACTCAGTTTCCTGGACGGGCATAAGGAGATTACCCTTGCTACGTGTGAGGGTAATCTGCCAAAGCTTCGTGTCTTCCAGGTGATGAAGCGTGAGGGCAATATGCTCTACTTCGCCACTTCTCCCGAAAAAGCAGTATGGCGCGAACTTCAGCAGAACCCTAATGTGGAACTGCTGGCATACGCGGACAATGTTTCCGTCCGTTGCAGTGGTATGGTAAACTTCGACGTGGAGAATGACGTGAGACAATGGATCTATGAAAATAATCCCGTGTTGCCCCGTCTCTACACCAGTTGGGAAAGTCTGGCTTACTTCTGTCTGCCGATTGCCGAGATGGACTACTATGACCTGTCACCTACACCTCCTGTATTCAAGCATTTCGACCTGATGACGGGTGAAGTCAGTAACGGCTTTGTCGGTGAGCGATTCAAAAACAAATAACTTAGTATAAATTCAAAAAAGGTAAGGACTATGGACAGGTTGGAGAATCTGAAGAACATCATCATGTATCTGATGGCTGACGAGCATGTCAGCCATCGGATTCCTTCTACACTCGAAGAGCGGCAAAGGATGATGCGGGCACTGATGAACGTTTGGAGCAGCGAGAGCATTCAAGCTTGCTTGGAAGGCCGAGTCGCGACAAACGAAGACGAAGTCAACGTTTGGGAGTCAAGACCTATCAGCGTAGACTTTCTGAAAATGCAGGATGCCGAGTTGCAGATGCAGCGAGAGGACAAAGGGGTGGTGGAAGTTCATGACGAAGGACTGACCATCTGGCAGGGTGACATCACCCGTCTGAAGGTGGATGCCATCGTCAACGCTGCCAATGCACAGGCATTGGGCTGCTGGGCACCGCTCCACAACTGCATAGACAACTGCATCCACTCTGCCGCCGGCATCCAACTGCGCAAGGAGTGTGCCGACAAGATGCAGGGACGGCTGCTGGCTACTGGCGATGCCTTCATCACACAAGGCTACAACCTGCCTGCCCGTTATGTCATCCACACCGTTGGCCCGATTATTCCCGATGGTGTTCCCACGAAGGTGCAGGAAGAGCAGTTGGCTCAGTGCTACCGTTCCTGCCTTGACCTGGCAGAACAGAACGGACTGGAGAGCATTGCCTTCTGCTGCATCTCCACAGGCGTATTCCACTTTCCCAATGAACAGGCGGCAAAGATTGCCATTGAGACCGTCAAATCATATCCACGACATGCACTTAAAACGATTGTATTCAATGTTTTCCTCGACAAAGACCGCGACATCTACCGGCAACTTCTCTGAACGGCTTGCAGACCTTCAGCGATTGATAGCCGAAGCCGACTACGTGCTGATTGGCGCAGGAGCCGGACTAACTACTGCCGCTGGCATCGACTATGCCGGTGAGGACTTCCGACGGGAGTTCCGAGAGTGGATAGACCGCTACGGCATCACCGACCTCTACAGTGCCGGATTCTATCCCTTCAAGACCGATGAAGAACGCTGGGCCATGTGGGCAAAGCACATCTGGTTCAGCCGCTATCGCACGGAAGCATTGCCGCTATACAAGAAACTGCTGAAGATGGTTGACGGCAAGGATTACTTCGTCATCACCACCAATGTTGACGGTCAGTTCGAGATGGCAGGCTTCGATGCGGATCGCATCTTTGCCACACAGGGCGACTATTGCTATTTCCAGCCAGCATCGGGTGCGCCCAAGGAACTATATAATAATCAGGAGTGGGTGGAACGTGCGCTGCCAGCCATCCATGACTGCCGCATACCCACGGAACTGATTCCGCACACCCCCGACGGACAACCGGTCAGCATGAATCTACGTTGTGACGACACTTTCGTGGAGGATAGCCACTGGCACCAGCAAGCACAACGCTACAGCGACTTCGTGCGCACGGCATCCGACCGGCGGCTCCTGCTCTTAGAATTTGGCGTGGGCTTCAACACTCCCGTCATCATCCGCTTCCCCTTCGAGCAGATGGCAGCACAGTTTCCAGACACCACGCTTGTCCGCTTTAACCGAGACTATCCCCAGCTGTCCACCCAGGGCATCAGCCACTATGTGGCATTCACAGAAGGCGTGGAGCAGATTATTCAAGAATGTACTGCCTGAAGATTCGGAAAAATGGTGTACCTTTTCAACCTAATTTCATCCACTCACGGAAGCAGGAACGGCAGACGTTATAATATTTTTCTTTTTGTCGAACTCACGTTGTTATATATATAAGAACATCTAAAATAAGTAAATACCATTGTTATGGTATTGTACAAATGCTAAGAAAGGTGTACTTTTGCAATTGATGATACGAATTGTCACATACGAGCCGCAATACAAGCAGGACTTTATCCAACTGAACAAGCAGTGGATAGAGACCTGGTTCAGACTGGAGCAGTCTGATCTTGACACATTTGCACATATCGATGACAACATCATCGGACATGGTGGGCAGATATTTCTGGCTATAGACGAAAGCAGACAGGTCGTGGGTTGCTGTGCGCTGAAACCGCATCCTGAATCTGACTGTCACGAGCTGGCAAAGATGGCAGTCTCTCCAGATGCACAGGGAAAAGGCATCGGTCGCCAACAGGGCGAGGCATTATTAGACTATGCCCGCAGTCATGATGTAAAACGAATCTTTCTCGAGGGCAACACCCGCTTGGAAGCCTCCATTGCTCTTTATCGCAAATTGGGATTCAAGGAGATACCGCTGAAGAATAATGCCTACGAACGTTGCGACATTCTGATGGAACTGTGTCTGGAGAATAAAACAGCGACCATCAGACCGATAGAACAGGAAGATTTGATGATGTTGGTTGATTTTCCATAATCTCGATGTTTTTTATTTCCCTACTGTAGATTTCTCTACTTTCGGGAGTGATTAGAAATTATGTTGCTTCACAAGTGACCATCAGCACAAGGTTATGGCTCCAAATACAACCCGTATGGCGTGGAGATTTTGAGTCATACCATCGGATCACCTTGGGTAGATGAAGAAACAACAGTTACCTTTGCAACCTAATTTCATCGTCTCTCGAAAGCAGAAACGGCAGATATTTCAGTAGAGGCTCAGCAGATTCTTTAGATTGAAATCAATTAAAGTAGAAATCAGATAGAAAAAGGACAGGATTACTCCCTCCCTTGGGATGGTTGGGCTGTTTTTTTAACCAAAACCGCGAAACCTACGCAATTGCAACTGAGCCCACTAAATTTCTACTGAGCCCGATTATTGACTAGAAACGTTGCATAATTTGCGATAATATGCAGATTTGTTTGGCTATTCGACATTAATTTGGTATTTTTGTCGCAAAATTTGCGACGTTAATCGCTGTTTTATGTCGCACAAAGTACGAATGCATGTGGGTCTTGGCAGTTTAGAGTCCCTTGATAAGGGACGGCTATAATGCAGGGATTAAGAATATGAAGAAAGTAATGTTTTTGCTGGCAGTAGGACTCATGTGCCTGACAGCCTGCGCCCAGAAAAAGGGCGGCGAACGTGGTCCCCGTCAGGGTGGTCACATGGAGATTAACAAAGATTCTGACAGCATGTTTGTGGCTCTGAAAAATGAGACGTTGAAGAAGTTCAAGCAGTTCACTTTCGAGGATGCCAAGACGGGCAAGACGATGGCGTACAACCTGCTGGTTCCCGAAGGTGCCGAGGCAGGTCAGAAACTTCCCTTGGTGCTCTTCATGGCTGATGCCAGTACTGCAGGAAAGGAAGTGACGGCTCCGCTCACGCAAGGGTATGGTGCCTTGGAGTTCGCTTCCGACAGGGATCAGCAGAAGCATCCCTCCTTTGTGCTGGTTCCACAGTACACCGACTGGGCTGTGCAGGATGATTGGAGCACCACTGACGAGGTAGAAATGACCATCCGACTGCTTCAGACCGTCTGCAAGGAATACAATGTAGATACCAACCGACTATACACCACAGGACAGTCAATGGGTGGCATGATGTCGTTCTACTTCAACATCACATATCCCGATCTTTTTGCGGCCTCATTGTTTGTCAGTAGCCAGTGGGACACTTCGAAAATGCAGGACTTCGGCAAGAAGCATTTCTTCTACATCGTAGCTGGTGGCGACCAGAAGGCATCGGGTGGCATGAGAGACCTGGCGAAGGTGCTGAAGGAGAATGATGCCCGTGTTGACTCCACATCATGGAGTGCAAAGCTTCCAAGCGAAGAACAGGAACGATTGGCCGAGGAACTGATAGCCAAGGGCGGCAATATCAACTTCATCAAGTGGGAGGCAGGCAGTGTACTCCCTGAATCAGGCAAGGGTATGGAGCATATGGCATCGTTCGATTACGGCTACAAGATTGCCGCCGTCAGGGATTGGCTGTTCAGGCAGAGCAAGAAATAAATTTCTAAAAGACAAACAGATAAATCGTAATATAGTCATGAATTTGATAAAAATACAGTCAAGTAAAGACCCGCTGATAGCGCAAGTTCCAGAGCTCTACGAGTCTGCTTTTCCCGAAGCGGAGAGAACTGAAACTGAACGTTTCCTGTGGATGATAGACCACTGCCAGGAAATGTCTTTTTATGCCATCACTGAAGATGACGACTTCTGCGGTATGGCTGTAGTATTTGAATTAGGCATATGTCGTTATCTCCTGTATTTGGCTACGCTTGACATCCACCGTAACAAGGGTTTGGGCGCATTGACGCTGAGACTCCTGAGGGAAGAGAGCAATCTGCCGATAATCGGGGAAGTGGAGCCTCCGACTGATGACATCACACGCCGACGCATCGCCTTCTACGAGCGTAACTGTTTTCATGTTGAGTTGGAGGATCCCAGAATCCTGAATGACGCACACCTCGACCCCTCCTGTGTCCTTATGCTTATCAGTACCCACCCTCTTTCCGATGCCGACGAATGCCAGCGCAGAGTGGTAGACACGATATACAAGCCTATGCAGGCAGAGGAGGTATAACTCTGAATCATCATAAATTCCAATTTAGTGGAATCATCAAATGAAATTAAAGAAAAGAAAAATCAATTACGCAACCATCTTCTTTATCTGCTGGTTTGCCTTTCTGGTCTTTCTGATAGATGGAGTTCTGAAATTTCAGACTTTGGTTGACTATTTCGGCTCGTATGCTTTGGTAGAAGTTACATTGCTGCTATTGGTTATCCTTCCTACGTTAGCAATTTACAAGTTTACAAAAGAACATAAAACAGAATCGAAATGAAAGTGTTATTATTAAACGGCAGTGCCAACAAGAATGGCAACACTTTTACTGCACTATCGGAGATAGCCCGTCAATTGGAGAAGAATGGTGTAGAGTCGGAAATCATGCAGCTGGGCAACAAGCCCGTTCGTGGCTGTATAGCCTGCGGACAGTGGCAGAGTATGAACTTTATCAGATAGGTATGATTACAAACGGAAAATACAGACATACCTACACAGCCACGGCATCGGACATCACGCCTTTGTACAGGCTAACGCCGAATGCCATGCTGATGTATTTCCAGGATAGTTTCGCACGGCTGATGACCATCCACCATGTGGCTGCTTTTGACATTGTAAAGCAGCACCGCATGTGGGTTATTACAGAGGTTCATATAGATGTTCAGCCGACGGTGACATATTGGTCGGAAGACTTCACGGTGGAGATATGGGTGAGCGAACTGACCTCACTCCGCATCTACTGCGATTTCCGAATAGTCCGCAAGGATCGCTCGACCTCAGGTCGCTTGCAAGGCAAGAACGAACAGCTGATAGCATCAGGATCCAGTCAGTGGAACATTCTCAATCTAGACACCAAGCGATTGGAAACAACCGATTTCCTTGCTGACAAGCTGACGGTGGTTACTGAACTGATGACAGCTAGCCACAAGAAAGTACGATTCCCAAAGCTACAGTCGGCTGATATGCAAATGGAGCATCGTGCCACCCGTCTTGACCTTGACTTCAATTTCCATGTCAGCAACCGAAGCTACGTCACTATTGCCATGCTGACGATGCCCGATGAAGTGCTTTCCACACAGACATTGTCCTCTCTCACCGTCCACTGGCTGCACGAGACCTATCTTGATGACACCCTCACATGCAGCATGTCGCACACAGACGACGGAAACTATCTTCATACGCTAACGAATTCGGAGGGCGTAGTGGTCTGTGAACTGATGAGCAGATGGCAGCCACAGCCAGAAATTCCAGAAGTCAGCGAAGTGCTGAACAGGGATTTATAAAACTAAAACAGCGATATGGATGACAAAAGTAAAGGGACCTGTCCGCCTGGGAAGGTCCCCTTACTTATAAGATTTTAAGTTATTTCGGTTGAAGACTCAGGCGGTATTCGCTGGGCGACAGGCCAAGATGCTTCGTGCAGTAGCGGCTGAAGTAGGAGAGGGAGGAGAAGTTCATTTGATCGGCTATCTGAGTGAGTGACAGACGTTCATCATTCAGATAGTCTTTCAGTATGGGTATCGTGTAGCGGTTAATGTATGAAGTTATACTGTGTCCTGTCACGCGCTTGATGGTGGCCGAGAGATATTTTGGCGACACATTCAGTCGTTCTGCATAATAGCTCACATCGCGCTCCGTTCGGCTGATGCCTGTAGCCAGCAGTGCCATCAGTTGTTTCACAATATAGGCCGTGCGGTCGGTATGCAAGTCTGTGGATTTTCGTTGGGCATGGGCCTCGAAAATGTCGTACATCATCGTCAGGCAGAGACTGCCCATCAGTTCGCGATAAAACTGCAAATGGCGGTCGTTCATGCGGTCACGAAGCCGAAGGAGGTCATCGTGCAGATGCCGAGCCTGTTCGTCTGAGAGCTTGATGACGGGGTCTTGGTTCAGCGAGATACTGCCACCTATGCTGTAGTTGTTTGATGGCAGCAGGTTCTGCAGGAACTTGTAGTCGGCAGCCAACCACTCTACCTGCAAGTCGTCATGTGCCGCCAAGTTGCTGATACGATGGGGCATCGGTATCACCACCAGGTCGTTCTTTGCAATGTGGTAGCAATGCTCGTTGAACACAAAACTACCTTCACCTGCCAGGCAAAGCAGATGCATGCAGGTGTGGCTCAACTCATGGGCGTTCATCCCATGGAAGTCTGTAGAATATAGATAATCTACCTTCATGACTGCGCAAATTTACACATTATTTTAAATATAAAAGAATGATTTAGGCAAAAAGTGAAAATTGTGAAGTAATTTGTGAAACAAAAGTATCAGGAAATCGTCGTAACTTTGCAGCGTGAAACTTAAAAGAATATAAATATGGATAATTTCAAGCAGTTAAGTTCAGGGGAATATAAATTAGTATAAAGACAAATCATTATGAATATCAAGAGTATCATCACAGCCGCCATAGCATTGCTGGTTTCCACAGCTTGCAGCGGTGGCGCAAAACAGGAGAAAGTTATGAACAAGGACGGAAAGGCATTGGTAGTATTCTTCTCACATGCAGGAGACAACTACGCAGTAGGAAACATTGAGGTAGGTAACACAAAAATTGTGGCCGACTACATCACAGAATTTCTGAATCAGCGAGTGCAGAGTGATGCTCGCATCAACTCTGCCGAGTCGAGCCAGAAATCGACCGAAGGTCAACTGACTGGTGCAGAGCAGTTTGAAATCGTCACCCACAAATACGACGGCATGGCCTATACACCACTCATCAATCTGGCAAAGGAAGAAGTTAAAAACGGTGAGTTGCCTGAATATGAAGGCGACATCGACCTAAATAAATACGACACGGTGTTCATCGGTGGCCCCGTATGGTGGGGCACTTATCCGCAAGTGATGTTCACCTTTTTCAAGAAACATGCTAACGACTTAAAGGGCAAGACCGTCATTCCTTTCACCACCCACGAAGGCTCAGGATTGGCCAACTGTGTGGAGGATGTGAAGAATGCATTCCCTGGTGCAAATGTCACCAAGGGCTTCAGCATCTACGGTCACGAAGTGCGTACGGAAAAGAAAAAGGTTGAGAAGTGGCTTAAGGAAGTGAAGAATGAAGAGTGAAGAATGAAGAATTTGATACCGCAGTACCATTAGCAGAAAATAATTCGTTTAATTAGAGAAATTCGTGGTTAATAAAATGGAGTACATTACATTATCAAACGGTGTCAAGATGCCGACATTGGGCTACGGTGTATTTTTGGTAAGCCCTGACGAGTGTGAGCGTTGCGTGAGTGATGCATTAAGTGTAGGCTATCGCCTGATTGATACGGCACAGGCCTACCAGAATGAGGAGGGCGTTGGCAATGCTTGGCGCAAAAGTGGCATCAAACGCGAAGATTTGTTCCTTGTAACAAAGGTCTGGATATCCAATGCTGGTGAGGAAAAGGCTGCCAAGAGCATTGATGAGAGCCTGCGCAAGTTGCAGACGGAGTATATCGACTTGCTGCTCATCCATCAGGCCTATGGCGACGTATTCGGTACGTGGCGGGCTATGGAGAAGGCCTATCGTGCAGGTAAGGTTCGTGCCATCGGTGTGAGCAACTTCCAGGCAGGCCGTTTCTTCGACTTCGCCCACTATGTAGAGCTGAAGCCGATGGTGAACCAGCTGCAGTGCAACACGCTCATCCAGCAGACAGACATCGAACCGATTCATGCTGAGTTTGGCACGAAGATGATGGCGTGGGGACCGCTTGGCGGACAGGGTGTTGACGGCATCGTGAAGAGCGAGGCGCTGACTGCCATCGGAGCGAAATATGGTAAGAGTGCCGCTCAGGTCGCTCTCCGTTGGCTCACCCAGCGCGGTGTCGTGGCTATTCCGAAGTCGAGCCACAAGGAGCGTATGGCGCAGAACATCGACATCTTTGACTTCTCGCTGAGTGACGATGATATGGCTCAGATTGCCCAGCTGAACCAGCACGACACGGGCATCATCAACTTCGGCGACCCGCAGTTTGTGAAGTATCTTATTCAGAATTACGGATAAGGCAATGAAACAAGTATCAGTATTAGTAGGTGCTGGCAGTATCGGACAGGCTATTATCCGTCGTGTGTCGGCTGGTAAGCAAATTGTGCTGGCAGACTACTCCATAGAGAATGCTCAGCGAGCAGCAAAGACATTGGAGAATGCGGGCTTTGAGTGCTCAACTATCCAATGCGACCTTGGCTCGAAAGAGGACATCCTGAAGTTGGTAGAGTTTGCCACCAACAAGGGAGATGTGACAAATGTTGTGAATGCTGCTGGTGTTTCACCGTCACAGGCTCCTGTTGAAGAAATTCTTCGCGTTGACCTCTACGGAACAAGTGTATTGTTGGAGGAGTTTGGCAAGGTGATTGCCGAAGGTGGTTCGGGTGTGATTATCTCATCACAGAGCGGTCATCGTCTGCCAGCCTTACCTCAGGAGCAAAACGATGCCTTAGCCACAACTCCTGTTGACAAGTTGCTGGAATTGCCGTTCCTGAAGGAAATCAACGACACGCTGAAAGCCTATCAGTACTCGAAGCGCTGCAATGTGCTCCGCGTGATGTTCGAGGCTACCCGCTGGGGGCGTCGTGGTGCTACCATTAACTCAATCTCACCAGGTATCATCATCACACCATTGGCAAACGATGAATTGCATGGCCCGCGCAAGGATGGTTACCTGAAGATGATTGAGGGGATGCCAGCCCATCGTGCCGGAACACCTGACGAAGTGGGCGATTTGGCAGAGTTCCTGATGTCCTCCCGTGGCCGCTTCATCAGCGGTGCCGATTTCCTGATTGACGGAGGTTGCACAGCATCTTATTGGTATGGTGATTTGCAATACCTCCAAGCGACACACTAAACAGCCACCCACTTCCGTTATCTTGAAAAACAAATAGAAGTTATGGAAGATACTTACGGTTGTAATCTGATTAACACGAAGCGTGACGGACGGCAGGTGACGGAGTTCGTGAGTGGAGAAATAAGTTATTTATGGCAATTATATCGTAAGAACCTTTACAGTTTTGCGGATTATTTGTAATTTTGCAATTGAATTGTGTGAATCAACGAAATTAGGCATGAATTATTATAAAAAACAGTACACGTTATGAGTTACGATTTAATGGTCCTTGATAAGCATAAACGCTTTACGAGCGAAAACGAGTTTTTGGAGTGGTACAATGCCGTTACGGAATGGGCGGAAGATATAGACTATAATGACTACCGTCATGCTACACCTAACCTTCAGAAGTGGTTTCTTGCAATGAAGGACATAGTGCCGCCGCTCAATGGAGAGTTTGCCCCGTCAGACGAGATTCTTGGAAATGGTAAATTCCAAGAAGGCGACTATTGCATAGCTGAAGATTGCATTTATGTCGGTTTTGCTTGGTCGGATGCAAAGGAAGTGCATCCGATAGTCGCAGACCTTGCAAAGAAACATGATGTGGCCCTCTTTGACATAAGCAGCAACAAGGTTGTCTATCCCGATGGATTCGTGCTAAACCTTTTGGATGAAGAGCCGAGTCCTTCATTTTGGAAGAAGTTTAGAGCATTCTTCCATCTTTGAAAACGGCCATAACATCTTTTCAGCAAAAAGTGAAAGTATAGAGATAGAACAATTAAAACTTTACGATTATGATTTTCGACAGAAACGAACAGAAACAGGTAGTGGCGCTATTGGGTGCCGGTAGTATGGGAACAGCCATTGTGCGCCGTATCGGTGCTATTAAGAAAGGATAAACGAATCCGTAATTTGGGTATAACCAGATTGCGGATTTCTTTGTAATTTTACCATATAGTAATCTTTGCAACCTAATTTCATCGTCTCTCGAAAGCAGAAACGGCAGATATTTCAGTAGAGGCTCAGCAGATTCTTTAGATAGAAATAAATTAAGGTAGAAATCAGATAGAAAAAGGACAGGATTACCCCCTCCCTCGGGAGAGTCGTGGTGGCGTTGTTCTTGGTCGGGATAGGAACGGTTTCGCACTGTCATAGTTCTGCTTTCGCACTGTCATAGTTCTGCTTTCGTCTTGTTATAGTTTCGCTTTTGCGTTGTAATAGCTTTACTTTTGATGTCCGTCCAGCCCCTAGATGTGGCGCATCCAGCCCCTGGAACGAGTCATTTTAGCCCCTGGATGCGGTTGTTCTAAGGGCTGGGTGTAGAGCATCCAGGGGCTAGACCAGAAATGATAGCTTCGGTTTTAGACTTTAGAAACGCCTCTTCAAGACTTTAGAATACGTGCTTTTAGACCTTAAAACGACACTCTCCAGACTCTGGAAATGCCAATTCAAGACTCTGGGAGCATCGCGAAACCTATGCAATTGCAACTGAGCTACAATATCATCAAAGGTGCGATCTTCGGATATATTCTGATGGCGTCTGTCCGAAATGCTTTTTAAAGCTGCGCGTGAAATGTTGTGGGTAGTCGAACCCCAGCATTTCTGCTGTTTCTGCAATGGTATGGCCTGCACTGAGTAGCTGTTGGGCGCGCTGCATGATAAAACGACGGATATAGGAAATGGCATTGTCGCCTGTCATTTGTCGGATGAGGTCACCGAAGTAGTTAGGCGAGAGAAATAGTTCTTGAGCACAGTAGCGCACGGTGGGTAGGCCGTTTTGGCGAAAGATTTGTTTGTCGTAGTAGCGCTTTAGCAGAGCATCGAAGCGAATCAACAGATCGTTGGTCTGCTTCTGGGCTTCCGATTGGAACTGACGGTCATAGAACCGCGCGCTGTATTCCAGAATAAGTTGGAGATAGGTCACCACGACATTCTTACTACGTGGGTCATTGGTGTGGGTCTGCAGTTCGTGGCGAATCATCTTCATACACATTGTGAGCGTACGCAGTTCGTCGGGCAGCATCTGCAGAGCCTCGCTGTCGTAGTATGAGAAGAAATGGAAGTCGTCAATACGACCTTCTAAAGGCGTGCCCACTAACAGTTGTGCTGAAAACATGAGCACCCAACCGCGGATGTGGATAATTTCGCCATTGTCGCTGACACCCCCCATCTGTCCAGGGGCAACGCAAAGCAGTGATCCACTGCTGAAATGGTACTGGCCCAGTCCGTAGCTGATGGTATATGGACTCTCCTCGAGCAAGAATATGCCGTAAACACCATAGTTGCATAAGGCATGTCGGCAGTTCTCCAACTCATCGTAGTGTACTACGCAAATGTCGTCGTGTAATGTTTCAGCACCCACGTATCTGGCATAGTCGTTTGGGGTGTTTACCTTTAAAATATTTTCCATTATTCATCGCTTTAGTAGCGCAAAGATAATATTTTTTTTGCAGATTCAGTAAAATTGGTAATACAATCCGTAAAATAATTAGCGTGCAGTCAAGAAAAACAGTGTAACTTTGCATTTGATCAACAGTTGCAATTCAGAATTGATTTAGACATTTAAATATTAAACATAGAAGAACGATGAGTAAGATAGCATTAGGAACCTGGGCTTGGGGCGCAGGAGCATTCGGTGGCGACACCGTGTTTGGAAGTAACACGAACTTGGAAAACCTGAAGCCGGTGTTTGACGCAGCTATGAAGGCTGGCCTGAACCTATGGGACACGGCAACCGTCTATGGCATGGGTGAATCAGAGAAAATTCTTGCCACACTGGCCAAGGACTATCGCCGCGAGGATGTGCTGATAAGCACCAAGTTCACACCACAGTTGGCAGAAGTCTATGAGAACTCGGTAGAGAAAATGGCGGAGGCCTCGTTGGAACGCATGGGCTTAGACTATATAGACATCTACTGGATTCACAATCCAATGGATGTGGAGCGTTGGACACCAGGACTGATACCTCTGCTGCAGTCGGGTAAGGTGAAGTGTGTGGGCGTGTCAAACCATAACATCAAGGAGATTCAGCGTGCCAACGAGATATTGGGCGAGGCTGGTTTCAAGGTGAGTGCTGTGCAGAACCACTTTTCGTTGCTCTATCGCTCGTCAGAAAAGGGCGGCGTGCTGGATTATTGCAAGGCAAACGGCATCGAGTTCTGGGCCTACATGGTGCTGGAGCAGGGTGCCCTCTCTGGTAAGTATAATAAGGAGAACCCGCTGCCCGCAGAGAGCGACCGCGGCAAGAAATACAACCCCGTACTGCCTCAGTTGGAGGCGCTGACCAACGAGATGACGGCTATCGGTAAGAAGTATGGAGCCTCCTGCTCGCAGATCGGTATCGCCTGGGCCATTGCCAAAGGCACGATGCCCATCATCGGAGCCACCAAGGAGCGTCATGTCATCGAGGCTGCTGAGGCTGCCAAGATTCAATTGACTGCCGAAGAGGTTGCCCGTCTGGAGCAACTGGCTGATGCCACTGGCATTGACACCCGTGGCGGATGGGAACATTCGATGGAGTAGAGATTGTAGAGTGAAGAATGAAAGGATTCTTGTTTGTGTCGATGATTGCAACTGCAACAATGGCTCAAAACGTGGTGGATGTGCACAGTCATATCATCACAGCCGATTTCATGACGGCCTTAAAAAACGAAGGACGACAGATGGATGAGGGATTCCCATTGCCAGACTATGATGTGGAGAACCACCTCAGATGGATGGATGAGGCTGGGGTAGGGATGTCGGTGTTGACACTGGCAGCCCCCCAGCCGCAGTCCCGAGCCCTCTCTCTGAACATCGAAGGGGAAGACTGTGGCGAAAAGACTGTCATCCGCCTTTGCAATGAGACTGCTGCTCGTATCAAACGCAAGCACCCAGAGCGGTTTCTGTTTTGTGCAGCCCTCCCGCTGCCTGATGTCTCGAAAGCTATTGAAGAGGCAAGGTATGCGCTCGATGTGCTAAAGGCCGACGGTATCAAATTGGCTACCAATGTTCAGGGACAGTATCTTGGCGCTCCCGAACTTGACACGCTCTTTGCTTTCTTGAATGAGCGCAAGGCTGTGGTTATTCTGCATCCTCATCGTCCAGAACCTGTCAATCGTCAGGTGATGCAACAGACACCGCTCGCCATGCAGGAATATCTTGCGGAGACGACCCGTGCCGTTGCGAACATGATCAGTCGAAATGTGTTAGCGCGTTATCCACAGGTAAAGGTTGTGGTGCCTCATTGTGGTGCCTATCTGCCCTTAGCCATCCCTCGCATGAAGTCACTGACACCGGTGATGCAGGCAGGAAAAATGGTTGGTGAAATAGACTATGAAGCCAATCTTGCGGCCCTCTATTACGACCTTGCTGGTGCTCACTCGCCTGAGGTCATCCGCATGATGCTTACCATTACCACTCCTGACCACTTGCTTTACGGCTCCGACTATCCTTATGTTGCTCCGCAAGTGCTAACACAGGGTCTTGTCAGGATGAGGCAATATCTCTCCTCCGAGAGTGACCTTGCGCCATTTCGCGAGATGATACTTTGCAAAAATGCGCAATGGCTTTTTGGACAGACGAAAGAAAAACCATCTGTCGTCAGTCGCACTGCCGACGGCATGCTCTGTCGTCTGGCCGAAATTGAGGTGCATCCCCAATATCTGAAAGATTATCTTGCTGCAGCTGCTGAGATACAGGCGGCAAGCCTTGCCGAGGAACCTGGCGTCCTATGCCTGTTTCCCACGCAGACCAAGGAGGACTCTACACAAATCCGTATCCTCGAAATCTACGCTTCGCAGCAGGCCTATCAGCATCATATTCAGACCAGCCATTTCAAAAAATACAAGCAAGGCACGCTCCACATGGTGAAGCATCTGAAGTTGCAAGACCTGCAGCCCTTGATGCCAGAGACGTTTAACGCTATTTTCAAACGCTAAAAACATAGTTAACAAACAATGAAGAGAATACTAACGGTTATTTGTGGTCTGCTTCTGGCACTTGGGATCAACAGTGTTACGAACTCTGATTGTCATTCGATGACTCAGGACAGGCAGTCCAGCCAGAACTCTCAAACTTCAAATCATATGGAACAATTACTGTATATCACCATCGGTGGTTCAACTCATACCGCCACGATGGTTAGCAATGCAGCGACAGAAGCATTGTTGACGAGATTAAAATCATCTCCTGTCACGGTAACCCTTAACTCCAGTGGTGGCTTTGAAATATGGGGAGCACTCGGATTCTCGCTGCCAGCAACCGATGAGCCGGTAAATGCGCAACCAGGCGATATAGTCCTTTACAACGGCAGCAACATCTGTATGTTCTACGGCACCAACTCATGGAGCTACACCCGTTTGGGAAAAATCGATGGATTGTCTGAAAGTGAACTGCGCACATTCCTGAAGGCTGGCGAGAGTAACGTCAAGGTCACGTTGTCGCTGAGCAACACCGCAGGCCTCCAATCGGTCGATGGTTCAGTGGCAAAGTCTAATGGTTCTGCCTATACCCTGTCTGGCACGTCTGCATGTGCTGGACAGAAAGGAGTCTGCATAAAAAACAAAAAAAAGATAATTAGATAAATTGTCAAATGTGCAAGCAGAATGGTTTTGAATAATATATGAAAAGAATCGTATTATCTTTAATAGCAATGGTAACAATGATAACAGCAAATGGTCAGACGCTGACGGAGCGTCAGAAAGCACCGATTGAGCGAGAGCAGAGCTATGCTTGCATTGACTCTGCCGAGCGTGAGGTGCTTCAACCAAGGGTTAAAGGATTGGCAGCTTGTGCCTGCCTGATGGCACAAGGAGATATGATGCGGTTGGAGCCTGCTGTGCGTATGGCGCTTGACAAGGGCGTGACTGTCAATGAACTGAAGGAGGCTTTCTCACAACTCTATGCCTACACAGGTTTTCCCCGAAGCTTGAATGCGCTCGGTGTGCTGAATAAGGTGTTGGACAACCGACAAGCCAACTGGCAAGATGGTAGGCCTTGGAAACGCCCTGCCGAATGGGATGATGCCAAAAAGGCCTACGAGCTGGGCGTGAAGAATCAGACCCAACTCTCAGGAAAGCCCTTTAACTATGAGTTCTGTCCGCAGGACGACTACTATTTAAAGTCACACCTCTTCGGTGATATCTTCGCTGGTGACCAGCTCTCTGCTGCCGACCGCGAGATTGTGACAGTAGCAGCCCTGAGCGGCTTGGAAGGTGTTACTCCTCAACTCGCTGCTCACAAACAGGGGGCCGTGAATATGGGCAACACGCAGCAGTTGGTCGATGAACTGTGCACTTGGCTTTGCAACGAGGGATACACACTGAGTACCAAATGGCCCAAAGGCGAGCCTAATCCTTACGGCAAGTATTTCATTGGTCAGAGCTATCTGGCAGATGTCGGTGGTGGTCTGAAGAACGTCACCTTCGAGCCTGGTTGCCGCAACAACTGGCATATCCATCACAAACAGGTGCAGGTGTTGATTTGTGTCGCTGGTCGGGGGTGGTATCAGGAATGGGGCAAACCTGCCGTTCAGATGACCCCAGGCACTGTCATTGCCATTCCTGCTGAAGTAAAGCACTGGCATGGAGCCGCTAAAGATTCATGGTTTCAGCATCTGACCTATCACAAGGATGTGCAGGAGAACGCAAGCAATGAGTGGTGTGAGCCTGTGGCTGACGACGTCTATGATCATCTGACTCACGAGCTTTGACAAAACAATGAGCACCTTGATATGCGTGCTCATTGTTTCTTTTTTTTCCCACAATAAGGATCTTATATACTTAATTATCGTTAATTTCAGATAAGGTTATTAAGAAAAATAGAAATAATAAGCCGTAGGTTGTTTTTTTTCATTAATTTAGCACACTCAAAATAGCACGACGTGCCATTAATGTAATCTAAATACAAAAACCCAAAATTAAGAAGACCATATACAACCTATCTTGCAATGTTTTTATTTTTTAATCAATCAATATTTATTTAACAATGTCCATTAAGTATTTAAGCGTCTTGTTTGCTGCAGTTTTGTTGGTGTCTTCACCAACTGTGGCTAAAGACACGAAGGAAAAGAAAGAAAAGGCGAAGACTGAACAGAAAGTCGGTAAGAAAGTAAAGAAGACATCTTTCAGCCTGTTCAAGAAGAAAAAGAAAGAGATGCCCCAGCGAAATGATTCTGTAAAGGTCGAGAAACCGCTGGTTGACCGCGAGGGCCTTTTTCATGTAACAAAAGAGAAGAACGATTGGTTCTTTCAGATTCCAGACAGTCTTATTGGTCGTCAGTTTCTGACCACCACACGCTTTACCAGTACACCTGCGTCAAGTGGCATCTTTGGTGGTGAGCAGGTCAACGAGCAGACGGTCTATTTCCAAAAGGGCGTTGACAACCAGTTGCTCCTGCGTGCTAACCTTATTATTAATGTAGCAGATAGCGTCGATAAGATCAGCCGAGCAATCACTATCAGTAATGAGAATCCGATCATTGGCTCTTTCAGAATAGAAAGTCATAAGAACGGAAAGTATAAGATCAAGGTTACTCAGTTCTTCAATCAAGACAACGTGGCAATGGCGCTTCCTCAATATGTCAAGAAGCAGTTCGAGCTGCAGGCTATGAGAGGAGATATGAGCTACATCGAGGACATTAAGTCGTTTCCCATGAACACCGAGGTGCGCACCGTGAAGACCTTTGCCTCGATGGGTAGATCGCTGCCCTCTGCAGCCAGCACGGGTCTGGTGACATTTGGATTGAACATCAGCTTTGTGCTACTACCTGAAAAGCCCATGATGCGCCGCTACTTTGATCCTCGCGTCGGCTACTTCACCGATCGCTTCAATAGCTATAGTGACGACCAGCAGCGCGTGGAGAGCAAGACCTTCATCACCCGTTGGCGTCTGGAACCACGTCCTGAGGATGTGGAGAAAATGAAGAACGGCGAGTTGGTGGAACCCGCTAAGCCTATTATCTATTATATTGACCCCGCAACGCCAAAGCAGTGGCGCAAATATCTGATTATGGGTGTAGAAGACTGGCAGAAGGCTTTCGAAAAGGCTGGCTTCAAGAATGCCATTCAGGCACGTGAGTGGCCCGAGAACGACAGTACCATGAGTATGGAGGATGCACGCTACAGTTGTATTCGCTATCTGGCCAGTCCTATTGCCAATGCCTATGGGCCTAATGTGCATGATCCTCGTACGGGTGAGATTCTCGAGAGTCATATCTGCTGGTATCACAACGTGATGTCGCTGGTGCACGACTGGTATATGATTCAGGCTAGTTCTATCGACGAGGCTGCACAGAAGATGAACTATGACGAGGAACTCATGGGACAGCTCATCCGCTTTGTCAGCTCTCACGAGGTGGGCCACACGCTGGGACTGCGCCATAACTTCGGCAGCTCGAGCACGGTGCCCGTGGAGAACCTGCGCAACAAGGCTTGGGTGGAGGCTCATGGTCACACGCCAAGTATCATGGACTATGCACGCTTCAACTATGTGGCACAGCCCGAGGACGGCATTAGTCGTGAGGGCATTTTCCCCCGCATCGGCGACTACGACATGTGGGCTATCACATGGGGCTACAAGCCCATGCTCGATGCTAAGGACGAACTGGAAGACCACAAGATGCTGGAGCCAATGGTGCTAGAGTCGCTGAAGAACCGCCGTTTGTGGTGGGGTGATGGCGAAGGCGAACACAGAGATCCTCGTCGTCAGACCGAAGATCTGGGCGACGATGCCGTGAAGGCCAGCTATTATGGTATTCTCAACCTGAAACGTCTTGCTAAGAACCTTCCTGAGTATATTAAGGACGACGAGAAAGATATCTACGGCAACGACTTGTCAACGATGTATAATCAGATTCAGATGCAGTTCTATCGCTATTGTGGCCATGTGGCGCGCAATATCGGTGGCTATCTTGTAGAACCCAAAACACAGGGTATGGAGGGTAATAAGTTCGAGCCACAGCCGTTGGCCAAGCAGAAGGCTGCCTTGAAGTTCCTCGACGAGCAGGTGCTTCACGAGCCCATGTGGTTGCGCGATATGTCCTACGCCAAGCGTCTGATCACCGATCCTCAGTATCTGTCAAGCAGTATCGGTGAGCCCATCATGACTATGATGATGAATCGTTTGTTTGAGTTGAACGAGCTTTATTCTGCTCAGCAGTATCTTTCTGATCTTAGCAAGTTGGTGTTTGCCGAGCTTAATACTGGTAGAAAAATTTCTTCTTATCGTATGGCTCTGCAAAAGAGCATGCTTTCTAGTCTGATTTCTATTAATAATTCTAATAATAATGTGGTACGCCCTGCAGTGCTCTACACGCTTCAGCAACTGCAGAAGAAAGCTAAGGTGGCAGCTGCTTCAGCTACCGATACCGAAAGTCGCGCACACTATGCGTATATCTACGATCAGATTGGCCGTCAACTTGTCTGGAAATAATAACGTTCACGGCATTAATACATAAATAAAGGTTGGCACTCATACGAAGGTGCCAACCTTTATTGTTTTTTTATTCTGGGCGTTAGACTTTCGTTCTGTTGCGAGAAATCATCACGCTTGATTAATCTGCTAAATGTTTACTCTGCTGCCTGGAACTCTTCGAGGAAACGTGTGTCGTTCTCGGAGAACATGCGCAGGTCGCTGACGCGATACTTCAAGTTGGTGATGCGCTCTACACCCATACCGAAGGCATAACCAGAATATACCTTTGAGTCGATACCGCACTGTTCCAGCACGTTGGGGTCAACCATGCCGCACCCCAGAATCTCTACCCATCCTGTGTGCTTGCAGAAACCGCAACCTTCGCCACCACAGATGAAGCAAGAAATGTCCATCTCAGCAGAAGGCTCGGTGAATGGGAAGTAAGATGGACGCAGACGAATCTTTGTGTCGGCACCAAACATCTCTCGTGCAAACGACAAGAGCACCTGCTTTAGGTCAGTAAACGACACGTTCTTGTCGATATACAGGCCTTCAACCTGATGGAAGAAACAGTGGGCACGAGCAGTGATGGCCTCGTTGCGATAGACACGTCCTGGACAGATCACGCGGATAGGTCCTGTCAGCTTGCCGTCCTCGGTGTGCATCTGTTCCATGATACGAGCCTGAACCGATGATGTGTGCGAGCGCAGCAGAATGTTCTTGGTTACATCGTTGGGATGCTGACTGACAAAGAATGTGTCTTGCATATCACGTGCAGGATGATCGGCGGCAAAGTTCATCTTGGTGAACACGTGCAGGTCGTCCTCTACTTCAGGTCCATCGGCCAAGACGAAGCCCATACGGCTGAATATATCAATAATCTCATTGGTGACAATTGTCAGCGGATGACGTGTACCTAATGGAATAGGATAGGGTGTTCTTGTCAGGTCTATCTGCTCATTGCCAGTCTCCTGTGTGGCAGTTGCCTCTCGCAGTTGATTGATGCGCTCTGTGATGCGCTGCTTCAACGCATTGATTTTCATACCCACTTCTTTTTTCTGTTCTGCGGGCACGTTGCGGAAGTCGTTCATCAGCTCTGTGATCTCACCCTTTTTGCTCAGGTACTTCAGTCGTAGCTGCTCTACTTCTTCTGCATTCTTTGCCTTCAGTTCATCGACTTGCTGAAGGAGTTGATTGATCTTATCTACTATCATGATTATTTATGTATGTATTTCCTAAAATCGTTATTTCTTTTTTGCCAAGTTAAAGTTGTAGTATTCTTTGTCGCCAGTGATGTCCTTGATGGCTTTAAGGAATGGTGGGAACTTGACAGGTTCGCCTTGGGCAATGCCTTTGGTCTCAAGAATGATGAGTCCTTCCAGTTGATCTTGATACGTGTCAACCTCGAAGAATTGGCCTTGCCAGATAAAACTGTGACGATGCTTGCGAATGGTCTTCCTTGTCGGGTCTGCCAGCCTGAGCATCATCTCGTAGAGACTGTTGTTGATTTGTCGCTCCACCACCATCTCTTCTGTTGCAGACTGTTGGTTCTTGGTGGTATGAACATAAACGTATTTGCCGTCCCAGGCGCGTTTGCGAAGACGTATCTCTGTGCCTGGTTCGCCCTGTAGGTATGTTTGGGTGATATCGCTTTCGATACAGTCGTCGGGTAGCTGCCCAGTAACTTCCACAATATACTTGCGCTCCTCCTCGATGGGTTGGGGTAGGCCGAGAACACTGCTGATCTCTTTAAGGACGCGGCGCATCTTGGCCTCAAAATCGTCGTGGTTGTTGATGACACGCAGATGTGGATGCCCGTTCCATGCCCGAATCACTTTCTTATCCAACGAGCGTGCTATCCGAAGTCCTTCTTCCGTCATCGGCTCATTGCGCTGGGCATTGTTTGCAGTGGTGTAGTATTGCTCTGCACCATCGGCTGCCGATACCAAGTGAAGGATGGCATCATAGCGATTACGTAGTTCAGGAGATGTGGTGCCAACGGCACGTGTGATGTCTGCCCATATCTCGGAAGACATATATGCAGAGATGTCCATTGTGCCGCGGTCGCAGACAATGAGGCAAGGCTGCTCGGTGCATTCCTGTGCCATACGCATGAACTTGTCCTCAAGTGCCAATTGAATCTCGAGCGTTGCTTTCTCTCCTTCATAGAAGAATCCCTTGTTCTTCGTCAGGTAGTTCATACCAGCCTGTGTGAAGAGCGTTGGTACTTCTGGAATTGTAAATACTTTGTATCCAAGATTAGAGAAATGCTCAATGATGCGAACCAATGCTGTTGTTTTTCCAGCGCATGGTCCACCCGTGAGGACTATTTTCTTTATATCGTTCATTGTCTATTTCCTTATTCGCGTGCAAAATTACTAATAATTAGGCAAAAAGCAAAATATTATACTTATTTTCTGTTACACAAACTTTTGGATAAGACTGACGAATCGCTGTCCGTACTTAAGCTTCTTAAACTCGCCGATACCCGATATGAATCCAAACTGTTCTATGGTAGTGGGTTTGATGGTTGCCAGTGTATGTAACACTTTGTCGCTGAATACAATGTAGGGTGGCATGTTCTCTTCCTGCGCACAGAGCGTTCTCAACTGTCTAAGAGCCTCAAATAGCTTACTGTCTTCTGTGCCTGTGCTAGCTGCCAATCCGGGAATAGTGATGGTCGGTATCTGTAGTTGCAGCTTGTGTTTGGTCCTTCTGGTGGCTGTCTCCTTGATGCTGTGGTCTATGACGCATAGCTCTATTGGCTTCCGACCGTAGAGCACCTCGTCGCCCAATGGCGTGATTTTGGCATGCTTTTTCTCATCGTAGGCAATTTCGATGAGGCCTAACTGCAACATCTGTAACAGATAGTCCTGCCAGTCGCTGATGGTATGCTCTTTGCCCACGCCAAATGTTTTCAGTCGGTCGTAGCCCATCTTCTTGACCTCTGGTGACGACATGCCTTTCACGATTTCTACTGTTGTCGATATGCGGATCTGCTCGTTGGTGCGCTTGATGGCACTTAGAGCCATCTGGCACAGCTTGGTTCCGTCGAATCGTTGGGGTGGATTCTGGCAGATGTCGCAGTTGCAGCAGTCGTGGTCCATCTGTTCGCCAAAGTAGTTCAGAAGAATGCGTCTTCGGCAAATGCTTGATTCGGCATATTCCTGCATGCGATGCAGTTTGTCCATATTGATACTTTGTTGCCCGCTCTGTTTTGCAAACTCAGATAATTGCACGATGTCGCTCAGTGAATAGAACAAAACAGTGTCGGCACTAGCACCATCGCGCCCGGCACGACCAATCTCCTGATAGAAACTTTCAATGCTCTTTGGCATGTTGAAATGGATGACCCACCTTACATTGCTTTTGTCAATTCCCATGCCAAAGGCCACCGTCGCACAAATGACTTGCACTTGGTCGTTCTTGAATAGCTCTTGGGCTTGGCTGCGCTCATGTGGTGAGAGGGCGGCATGGTAGGGCAAAGCCTGTATGCCGAGGCGGCGTAATTGTTCTGCCACCTTTTCGGTGCTTTTCCTGCTGAGGCAGTAAATAATGCCTGCATCCAGCGGTCTTGCTTTAATGAAATTCTGGATAAAAGCTAGCTTCTCTTTTTCTTTATAACCTCTTTTAACCGAGAGACTTAGATTTGGTCGGTCAAAGCTACTGATGAACTCGTTGCAACCTTCAATTCTTAGTTGTTTAAGGATGTCGTGACGCGTAATCTTGTCGGCAGTCGCTGTCAGCGCCATGATTGGCACGCATGGGAATTGCTCGCGCAACTTTCCGAGTTGGGTGTATTCAGGCCTGAAGTCATGTCCCCATTGGCTGATGCAGTGTGCCTCGTCAATGGCAAAGAGCGAAATGTTTATTTGTTTCAAAAGAAAATCCATCTCGGCCAGGAGCCTTTCTGGTGAGATGTATAGCAACTTTAATTGCCCCATCGTGCATTTGCGTCGAATGATGGTGTCCATGGTCGAGTCGTTGTTCGAGTTCAGTGCTTCAGCCTCAATGCCGTTGCTCTTCAGTGTCTCCACTTGGTCTTTCATCAGACTGATGAGTGGCGATACGACAATGGCTGTTCCTGGTAGTGCCAATGCTGGAATCTGATAGCATAAGCTCTTGCCGCCGCCAGTAGGCATCAGCACCAGCGTGTCTTTGCCCTCCAATACGTTGTGGATGATTGCTTCCTGCTGCGGACGGAACGTGTCGTAGCCATAGTGTCGTTTCAGTAGTTCGTAAATCATTTACGTCCCTCCTTTCCTGTACAGTTGGCGCATATTCCTTTAACTACATACTCCGTTTCTTCTACTTCAAAGCCTTCGGGCAGAGGCACCGATGGAATCCTGATGTTGGGCAGGCAGTAAGTGCGATGGCACAAACGACAGGAGAGATGCACATGTCCGGTGCAATGGCGTGTGTCGTCGTGGTGGCACACGCAGTACTTCTGTGATCCAGACCCATCGTCGATTTCGTGAAGCAGGTGAGCCTCGTTAAGCAGGGTCAGTGTGCGGAAAATGGTTGACCTATCAACCGTCTTTAGTCCGATCTCAAGGTCATTCAGACTGAAAGCATCTGTATAGTTGTTGCGTATGTAATGCCAAACAAGCAGGCGTACGGCAGTCACTCTGATGCCAGCCTGTTGCAGGATTTGTTCGTCGGAGAGATTTGTATGCATCGCATCTAATATAATAATAGGTGCAAAGGTAGAAAAAAAACTTGATATTAGAAATAAGGATAATAAATAATTTAGTATCTTTGCAAGCGCTATGAGGAATGAATTACTAAACAATGTGCTTGCAAAGTTGGGCATAGACCAGCTGAGCATGATGCAACAAGAAGCAGAAGAACAGATACTTCGTGGGCGTCATGATGTTGTTATCCTTTCTCCAACGGGGTCAGGCAAGACCTTGGCTTATCTTCTGCCACTTATACAGTTGCTCGATACATCGGATGATGAGGTTCAGGCTTTGGTGGTGCTGCCCAGTCGAGAATTGGCTTTGCAGTCGAATGCGGTCTTGAAGTCGATGGGTTCTGGACTACGTTCTCAGAGTTGTTATGGTGGACGTGCCACCATGGATGAACATAAGATTCTGCGCCAGAACAGACCTCAGGTCGTTTTCGGCACGCCTGGTCGCCTGAATGATCACCTTGAAAAAGGCAATATCCTAGCACACCATATTAAATATATAATAATAGATGAGTTTGACAAGTGCTTGGAAATGGGGTTCCAGAATGAGATGGCAAAACTCATAGACTGTTTGCCCTCGCTTGAACGCCGCATACTGCTTTCTGCCACTGATGCCGAACAGATACCTCAGTTCGTTGAGTTACGCCGTACAGACCGTCTTGACTACTTGGTTGACGATGAACCTGTCAACGAGCGTGTTAAGGTGTACCGCGTGGATAGTCCCGAGAAGGACAAACTTGGCACGCTGGCACATCTGCTCCTTTCGCTTGGCGAGAGCCAAAGCATCGTTTTCCTGAACTATCGCGACTCGGTGGTTCGTACCGATGAGTTCCTGCGTCAGCAGGGCTTCGTCACCAGTGCCTTCCATGGTGGGCTGGAACAGCAACAGCGTGAGGATGCTCTATATAAGTTCTCTAATGGTTCTTCTACGGTGCTGGTCTCTACAGACTTGGCTTCTCGTGGTCTGGACATCCCTCAAATCGATAATATCATCCACTATCACTTGCCTCTCAACGAAGAAGCTCTTGTGCACCGTGTGGGTCGAACTGCGCGATGGGATGCCTCGGGAAAGACATTCTTTCTGATCGGACCAGAAGAGCATCTTCCAGAATTTGTTCATTCAGATGTCGAGACCTATGAGTTGATGCCAAACAAAGAAAAGCCGGCTGCCCCTCGCATGGCAACGCTTTATATTGGCAAAGGCAAGAAGGATAAAATCTCCAAAGGTGATATCGTGGGCTTCCTCTGTAAGAAGGGTGGGCTGCAGACCTCTGAGATAGGACGTATCGATGTGGCCGAGCGCTATGCCTATGTCGCAGTGCGTCGTGAGAAAATGCAACAGGTGATTCGGTTAACGCGCGGTGAAAAGATTAAGGGTGTCCGCACAATCGTAGAACCCGTCCGATAGAAATGCCAATTATCAAAGATTTGATACGTTGAGTTGACAATATGATAGGAAAAATGCGGTTTTACATTAATTTATGCCAAAATATTTGTTGGATTAAAAATAAAATTGTAATTTCGCAACGTTTTTAAGAAAAAGGTTATTAAACTAAATAATTAATCAAACAATTTTATGAAGAAGTACAACTTTAATGCCGGCCCTTCGATGCTTCCCCGTGAAGTCATTGAGGCCACCGCTAAACAGTGTTTAGACTTCAATGGTTCTGGTCTCTCTTTGATGGAGATCAGCCATCGTGCCAAGGATTTCCAGCCTGTTGTTGACGAGGCTGTAGCGCTCGTGAAGGAGCTATTACAGGTTCCTGAGGGTTACTCCGTAATATTCCTTGGCGGAGGCGCATCCCTTGAGTTCTGTATGATTCCTTATAACTTCTTGATTAAGAAGGCTGCCTATTTGAACACTGGTGTTTGGGCGAAGAAGGCTATGAAGGAAGCAAAACTTTTCGGTGAAGTAGTTGAGGTTGCTTCTTCTGCTGATTCTAACTATACCTTTATCCCAAAGGATTGGACTGTTCCTGCAGATGCTGACTATCTGCACATCACCACCAACAACACCATCTATGGCACCGAGCTTCGCAAGGATCTCGACGTTCCCGTACGTCTGATTGCCGATATGTCTTCCGACATTTTCAGTCGTCCAATCGATGTGGCTAAGTATGATGCCATCTATGCAGGTGCTCAGAAGAATTTGGCAATGGCTGGTGTGACTATTGTTATTGTGAAAGACGATGCTCTGGGCAAGGCTCCACGTGAGATTCCTACCATGCTCGATTATCGCACACACGTGTCAAAGGGTTCTATGTTCAACACACCTCCTGTAGTGCCTATCTACTGCGCTCTCGAGAACCTGCGTTGGATCAAGAAGCAGGGTGGTGTTGAGGCCATGGATAAGTTGGCTCACCAGCGTGCAGAAATCGTTTACGGCGAGATTGATCGCAATAAGATGTTTGTAGGTACTGCTCAGGAGGCTGATCGTTCTCTGATGAACATCTGCTTCGTTATGGCTCCTGAATACAAGGAGTTGGAGAAGGACTTCCTTGATTTCGCCGTGTCAAAAGGTATGGTTGGCGTGAAGGGTCACCGCGATGTTGGTGGTTTCCGTGCTTCTTGCTACAACGCTCAGACCATCGAAGGTGTCAATGCCCTCGTAGCCTGCATGAAGGAGTTCGAAGCTAATCACTAAGTCAATGTTCAACATTCAAAGTTCAATGAATAAAATGAAAGTTTTAGTTGCAACTGAGAAGCCATTCGCAGCAGCAGCTGTCAATGGTATTAAAGCAGAGATTGAAGCAGCCGGCAACGAGTTGGTGCTGCTCGAGAAATATACAGAGAAGGCTCAGTTTCTGGCTGCAGTAGCCGATGCCGATGCGCTGATTATCCGTTCAGATAAGGTTGACGCAGAAGTACTCGATGCTGCTAAGCAGTTGAAGATTGTGGTTCGTGCCGGCGCTGGTTACGACAATATTGACCTGGCTGCAGCCACTGCACACAATGTGGTTGCTGAGAACACACCAGGCCAGAACTCAAATGCAGTAGCCGAGTTGGTCTTCGGTCTGCTCGTGATGGCTGTTCGTGGCTTCTACAACGGCAAGAGCGGCAGCGAGCTGCTTGGCAAGAAGCTGGGAATTCTGGCTTTCGGTAACGTGGGTCGCAACGTGGCTCGCATTGCCAAAGGCTTTGGTATGGACGTTTATGCTTACGATGCTTTCTGCCCAGCAGACGTTATCGATGCTGCTGGCGTGCATGCCGTAGCTAATCAGGAGGCTCTGTTCGAGACCTGTGATGTAGTTTCACTCCATATCCCTGCTACCCCCGAGACCAAGCAGAGTATCAATGCAGCATTGGTAGGCAAGATGAAGAAGGGTGGCGTGCTGGTTAACACGGCCCGCAAGGAGGTGATCAACGAGCCCGAGCTCATCAAGTTGATGGCTGAGCGTGAGGACCTGAAGTTCGTGACCGACATCATGCCCGATGCCAACGATGAGTTCCAGAAGTTCGAGGGTCGCTACTTCTCAACTCCTAAGAAGATGGGTGCTCAGACAGCCGAGGCCAACATCAATGCTGGTATTGCTGCTGCTAAGCAGATTAATGCCTTCTTCAAGGATGGCGATACCAAGTTCCAGGTGAACAAATAATCACTTAGAATCGTTGTATTTCAGTACAAATAAGAACTTGGATTAGTTTGTGGCGTAAGCCAAAACTAAACCATTTCATCTAAGAATCCCTAACTTGTCTGTTGACAGGTTGGGGATTCTTTTGTTTGTGAAGTGTCGTATAGTATAGCTAAAGCGGCACTTTATTTATGTCATGCAGCCACTATCGTTTTCATTTAAAACAATCAAACGACCTTCAGCAACTTTTCAATGAGTGGAACATAGTATAGGTGAACTTCATCTGCCGTGGGCGTATGTCCGCCAGGGAAGTGATATGAATGGCTGTAGTAATGCTGAAACAGTGGTTCAAAGTGCGCCAAAGTGTCTTGTTCACCGAAAATGCCCCAGATATTCTCTTTGCATGTAGGATTATAGTTGTCAAACTGGCGAGCTTCTGTTTGGGTAAACTCTGTGATGAGTTGTGCATCGATGACAAAGTCTTGAAGACCATCTTTGCGTGGCGATTTGTATTGGTGAGCACCGATTCTCGTTTTCAAAAATTCCGTCATCTTGAAATAGGGGTTGCCAAGCAGAGCAGGCAGAGCAACTTCGGAGGCCACCATTTGGGCATAGAAGGCGCCACAACTGTTACCCACCAACACCTGAGGCTTCTCTCGTTCGATTAGTTTGCGAATGAACTTCAGGGCTTCCTCGGGGTGTATAGGCAGATCGGGTGTCAGCACTTCTGCTTTATCTCTGAAAGCCTCCCTGAGTGCTTCTGCAGGCACGCATTGTCCGCTGGCAAAGAATCCGTGTAGGAATAGAATCTTCATCTTTTCGTCTCTTTTTGTGATGCAAAAGTACAAAAATATCCGCTATTATTTGTATCTTTGCAAAAAAGAAACTAATCATATATGGCATGCAGTGAAGACTTTGTTCTGTATATCGCTGACCAGTGTAGTGGAGCAGGCGATATTGTCACCAAAAAGATGTTTGGTGATTATGGCATCTATTGCGATGGAAAAATCTTTGGGCTGATATGCGACGACTGTTTCTATCTAAAACCCACCGAGGCGGTCCGTGCTATGTTAAAACGGGTAGATGAGCGGCCTCCGTATCCAGGCGCCAAGAACTATTTCTATATGGTCGATATCGATGACCGTGACTATCTCTCTGCGCTGGTTCGCGAGACCTGCAAGGCATTGCCTGAACCAAAGAAAAGAAAGAAATAGCTTCTACACAAATATAAGACAATTTATTCAGTCAGTTGTATATTAAATCAAACTATGAATTATCTAAAACATTTCAGACTTTTGAGCCTGCTCATTGCTATTCTGATGGGGTCGATGATTGCATCGTGTGGTGATGACGAAGAGAAAGACGGCACTCTTTCTGACGATGACCTGATTATCAAAGCGTCTGGCACGTGGATGTGCACACAGAGTGTTGACACCCAGTATGGAGAGACCTATCAAGGGCTGATGATTGGTAAGGAGATTACCATCAGTCCCAATGGTACATATACTTCGACTGCACCCACATTTGGATATACAGGCACTTACGTGGTCAGCGGCAATAAGATTACGGCACGCAGTGATGCTGGAGGCATCTTTCTCATAAATGTCAGTATCAGCGGCGACCGTATGACCTGGGACGGAACGGCCAACAATGGTGTCACGTTCCGTTATATCTTTGAGCGTGAAAGTAGTGTCGTTCCAACAGAAAAGGCATTCACAAAAGAAATCATTGCAGGTGACTTCCAATGGAAAGTGATGAGTGTCAGCATAAAAAGAGGTTCAGATAGTCAAATCACGGAAGGTAAGACCATCCGCTTCAAAGAAGACGGCACTTGTGAGGCTTTTCATTCTATGGAAACAGCTTGGCGCATAAACAATGGAAGAGTAGAGACCTACTATCAGCAGACCGAAGAACCGATGTTTGTTTATACGCTTTTGGCAGCTAATGACAACGAGATAAAAGTCAGGATAGACGGAACGCTTGATGACAATCTGCAAGCAGAGGTCGTTTTGGACAAGGAGAGTATCCCCAATTCGGTAACTATAGAGGAGGATATGTTTGGCTCTAAAGAACAAATACTTAGCATATACAATAGTTGCTATGCCACTTGTGCGGAATTTGAGAAGGCGCAACTTAAGCTCGAAGAAGTGAGAATCAGTCCTTCTACTGTTCATCAGATCACCCCCAATTCTGCCACAGTTAGCAACGCATGGCAATATGCATACCAGATCGTCAACAGAATTAATCTCGTACTTGATAAAAAAGAGATGATATTAAGTTCTTTTGGCAATCAGGAGGGTGGCACCATGATTGCCGAGCTGAGGGCACTGAGAGCTTTTGTCAACTATAATCTGGCTATGCTCTGGGGAAATGTTCCTCTTGTCAAAGAAGTCGTTAGTGTTGATAACTCTAATTTTGAGCCATCCAGTCAGTTGGTGGTACTACAATTTGCCTTCGATGAGATTAATGATGTTGTTGATGCTCTTCCTTCAATTGATGAAATAGAAAACGGACGATTGTGTTTCAACAGAGACGCCGGACGCATGCTGAAAGCCGAGCTACTGATGGCATTAGGCAGTAAGTCGCAGGCTGTAGCAACGTTGAATCAGATCGACAGATCCAGATATAGCAATATGCGTTCTGTCTCGACCAATCTCGACAGTCGATTTATTTGGGCATTGTATGCTCCGCAAAACAACTATTGTCCAGTCTATACTCTGATGCATGTTGACCTTTATCTCTATGAAAGCGCGGGCAGTAAGGATGGACTGATGCTACCCACCATCGACCTCAACAAAGATGGTGTCCTTGACGAAGATATTGATTCATTCTGGCATGCTTCTGATTATACGGACTACGGCTATTGGGCGTTCCTCAAGCGTACCGGCAAAGCGCAAGATGTGACAGGTTGCTATGATTTTGAACTGCTGATGCCCATTCCCTACATGGACATCATGACCAATCCAAGATTGATGCAAAATCCTGGATATTAACAATAGATTCTAAAAAGACCTTCGGCAGGACATTGCTAAGGCAGAGTGCACAGCAGGGCTGGTTCTGCTGTGCACTCTGTTTCTGCCTCATTCTGTTGCGTTGTCCGTAAAGCAGATTTTGTTTCTTATATCATCTATTGCATCTCCAATACGAGAGAGAAAAAGAAAGAATACTGCAGATAAGAAGGAATAGATAGTTCCGGCAATTAATGTTCCCCAAAAAGTTGCAAAATTCCCATATACTGTAGTTATAATTGCCATAATTAGGGAAACAAAGATACCGAAGCAGAAGACTATGATAGCAAGCCATTCAAACACTCTACATACAAAGTTTAAATCGAATCTTTTCATGAATTCCATAATGAAATCTCCTTGTCTTTATGTTTGTTAATAGTAATACTCTGCAAATATAAACATATTTCTTCTATTAAACAAATTTCTCATTCGTTTTCCTGTTTAACGACTATATCTCGTGTTTGGGAACAATAGGGATTTCCCTACAAGCGCATAGGGAAAAAGAATTGGAGGTTGGAATACTTTATGTTAATTTTGTATTATCAGAACAGACTGAAAATATTAAATCAATATGACAATGAATACAATTAAAAACCTTTCTTTGTTAGTCATGTTAACCATGATGCTAAGCTCCTGTGGTGTACTGTTATGTCCACCCATACAAGAGCGAGCACAAAGCATTAAAGCGGGAATGACAAGCCAAGAAGTGAGAAACATTCTCGGCAGTAATTTCTATCTAAGTTTTCATGATAATAGCGAGACATGGGAGTATCGCACCATCCCGTTATACCATGACTATAGTGTGATAAAAATAGAGTTTAAGGAAGGGCAAGTTGTTCGTATGGATTCATATATGGAGGTGACTCCGGTGATTGAGGAAAAACCGAAAAAAGCAGAAAAGTAAGGTTGTGTTGCATGAAAATTCTGATGTGAAAATATCATGATTAAACGAAAATTGATGTATCTTTGCAGAGACTCATAAACACCACCTGCTATCAAGTTGAAGCAGTGCTTGCAAAAAACATAGGTATCAAATGAATGAAACAAAACGATTGGAACGACGTCAGAACCTGATGAGCAATAAGGCTTATAGGATCATGACCATTCTCACACGCTATCTGGATCGCTATTATCTGGATGCCATCATTGGACTAATTCCGGGGTGGGGCGATGTCGTAGCACTTGTTTCCGTGTTGCCGTTTGTCTATTTCTCACTTTTCATTGTCAAGAGCATCCCGCTGACGTTGGCTGTTCTGAACAATGCCCTCAGAGATGTTCTCTTAGGCATGATACCGTTCTTTATTGGCGATGTTATAGACATCTTTCATTGTGCCAACACAAAGAACCTGAACATGATTCAGGGTTTTGTTGATGGCGATGAGACAGTCATCAAGCAAGTCAACCAGCGTGCGCTGCAGTCGGTTGTCGTCCTTCTGTTTCTCTTGCTCCTCATTGTACTGATGATGTGGGTGCTGATCTCATTTGGCGCTTATCTATATTCGCTCATCGCTTCTGTTCTTGCTTGATTTGGGTAATTCCTGTATAAGTAGTGTTCATGGCTGATATGTGTTAGGCTTTTGCTGGTTGATCACACCTCAATCGTGTCGCCCTCTCTGCTGATAGGCCAGAAAGCAACATCTTTCTCATTGGTAAACTCCTTCATGCGCCAAGCTGACTCAAAACCACAGGCTACGAAGTGCATGGGAACAAGGAGTCCAACTTTGAAGCGATCTGTGAATTGTCGGGCACCGAGGGTATAGCCATTACCAATACGTCCGTCAACAGGAAACATCACCACATCGAAGCTATCCGTTATCTTGCGGATGTCCTTCAGTTCACCCAGGTATTGTTTCTCGTGAGCTATCGGGTCTATCTCCTCATCAAACTCCTCACTATAGATGGTTTCTCCAGGTTTAGCATCCTGCAGGAATCTCGCGTACCAGTTGTTCAGGTCGCCTGCATGGAAGATGCGTTTTCCTTCTGTTTCTATAATCCAAGACACGCCGCTGTCTGTGCTGCCTGATGCCCATACAGACAAAGTGCCGTCTGTCCATGTTCCGCCCTTTGCCAGCCATACGTCAGCATCTTCCTTCTGGGCTCTTCGATGTCTATATATGTCCTTAGATAATATATAGATGATGTCTTGGCGCTGTTTTCTCCACTCGAAGATTGTTCTGTTGAAGTGGTCTTCGTGAAAGTGACTGGAGAACACATAGATGTTTTTCTCTTTCTTAAGAAATGGAGCGACAACATTTTTGGGGTCCATCCAATAGTCGAATAGCAGGATGGACTTTTCTGCTTCAAGGACGAAACAACTATGAAAAACGTAGGTTAGTTTCATTCAAAAAATTACCTAAACACATTTAAAACTCGGTGCAAAGTTACCACAAAATATGGTAAAATTAGTATCTTTGCAGAGATATTTGGAACTATTCGCATCTATATAAAATATAATTTTCAAAAGATAATGATAGAAAAGAGAATAACCTCCGCACAAGCAGATAACATACAGATTAAACAAATCTATGAAACGGCATTCCCTGAGAACGAACGGATTCCTTGGGAACACCTCGTTAGGCTCATTGACGAGATGCATCTCGACTTTACCGTTTATGAGGATAACAACCAGCCAGTTGGATTCACCATTGTTTATCCAAGACCAAAAGCCAACTGGTTCTGGTACTTTGCTGTGAAAGAAGAACTGAGAGGTCGAGGACTTGGTCAGCAAATACTCAATCTGCTGATAAAGAAATATGCGGGTCAAACGAATGTTCTGGATATGGAGAGTCCTAGCCAGAATCCTTGTCCCAATCCTGAACAAAGAAGCCGTCGGCACAGCTTTTACCTGCGCAACGGCTTCCGTGACAGTCGTCTCTTCAAGACCTACGAAAATATAGAAATGACCATCATGATGGTGGGGCCTGGAGAGTTTACCATGGCCGACTGGGACCAGATGACCGATGAGCTTCGCCAGCATTGGACGTGGGATTAGTCCCAGCTTTCGGAATCATGACTTCTCTATATCGACATATTCTTTTTTCTTATAGCTTCATGATACGTTTCAATATGAGGTATCAATATGAGGAACTTGATTATTACAAAAGAGAAAGCCCCAACCTGTTCATGACAAGTTGAGGCTTTTTTGGAGTAATACGATCTAATTACGATACCTCGATGGCTTTCGTTACTTTCTCCTTCGGTTCGGTCTTCGGCATCGTGATGGTCAAGATGCCATCTTCCACCTTGGCAGAAATCTTATCACGCACAACATCGTCAGGCAGCGTGTAACTCTGTTCATAGTTAGAGTAGCTGAACTCACGACGCAGATAGTGGCGGTGGCTATCTTCGTGCTTGTGCTCTTGCTTGTTCTCAATGGCGATGGTGAGGTTGCCCTCATCGTTGATGCCTACGCGGCAATATTCTTTCTTAATGCCAGGAGCTGCAAGTTCCATGATGTAGCTCTTGTCGTTCTCCTTGACATTGACTGCAGGTGCTGTACTGTTGGCACGAGGCATCCAATCATTGTTCAAGAAATCCTCAAATACTGTTGGCATCCAACTGTTCTGAAACATTACTGGTAACATAATCAATACCTCCTAATTATATTTTAGTTTAACATGTTTTGTTGTTGTGATTGCCTCGGCTTTCGCTCCGGTTTTCATCAAAGGTGGTGCAAAGTGTGTGCCCGAGGCAGCAGGGCGGGGCAAGGCAGTGGAAGACTTGCCAAACTGGCACGGAATTTAAACTCGGTTAAACAATGCTGACAATTCTTTAAACTCCCTTAAACATTGACTGAAAGTTTGTCATGTCCGACTGATTGTTGACTGTAATCGACGCTATTCTGCGTAATAATTACTATCTTTGCATGGAAATTTGGTTCTAGTAATAATAAATACCCATCACAATACCACGATATGAGTGAGTTCAGAGATATGAGACGCAAGCGTCAGCAACTGGCCGACGCAGACTGTATTGCCATTCTGCAGAAGGCAACGGCAGGCACATTAGCTTTGTTGGGCGACAACGACTATCCCTATGCCGTCCCCATTAGCTATGTCTATGACGGAGGCAAACTATATTTTCATAGTGCAGTGGCGGGCCATAAGGTGGATGCCATCCGCAGGTGCAACAAGGCCTCTTTCTGCGTCATAGACCAGGACGACGTGAGACCCGAGAAGTACACCACCTACTTTCGTAGCGTGATAGCCTTTGGCAGAATCCGAATTGTGGAGGATGATGCAGAGAAGGTTGCCATCATGCGTATGTTGGGCAATCGCTATAATCCCCATCATGATGAAGCTCTGCAGAAAGAAATGGAAAGTGGCCTCGCTCATATGTTGGCTATCCGTTTTGATATTGAACATCTGACTGGCAAAGAGGCGATTGAACTGGTTAGGCAGAGAGCAGAGCATCAATCCTGAGCAAGAAGACTTTTGGGATGATTTTGGTGATTTTCAGAAAGCAATAACAATTGGATATGACAGAGAAAGAGAAAATGCTGGCAGGCGAGATATACTCAGCCATTGATCCAGAAGTAGTGAAAGAGCTATCGGAAACGAGGGAGATCATCTTTGAATATAATTCGCTTCGCCCTTCTGAAACGCGGCGGATGAAGGAGATCATTAAGAACCTGTTCGGTCATGTCGGCGACGATCATTTCCTTATCAACCAACCTTTCCGCTGTGACTATGGCAAACAGATTAGCATTGGTAAGCGCTTCTTTGCCAACTTCAATTTTACGGTCCTTGACGAGGCGCCTGTCACAATTGGCGACGACTGTTTCATTGGTCCTAACGTCAGCATCTACACTGCTTGTCACAGCACCGACCCTGTGGAGCGAAACAGTCGTCAGGAATGGGCAAAGTCTGTCACTATAGGCAACAATGTGTGGATAGGCGGCAGCGTAACAATATTGCCAGGAGTATCTATCGGTGATAATGTCTCAATAGGTGCAGGTTCAGTGGTGGTAAAGGATATACCATCGAATACTGTCGCCGTAGGTAATCCTTGCAAGGTTATAAAGAATATTTGACAGGCTACGACTCCATCTGGCACATGCAGGACGAACTCCAAACGGTCTTCTATCTGCATCTGCAGATTCTCTTCGTCATGCAGTTCTGTAATGTCTATCAATAATAACAATTAAAACTGTTTGTAAAAGTATCACAAGATGCGGTATAATCAGTATCTTTGCATTGTATTTTGAGAATTATTAGAAATCGATATTAGTAAATAGACTTCATACCATTATTATTAGAAACTAGTTGTTGTTTATTATGGAAATCAAGGAATTATTGAATAAGACAGATCGTTTTGCTGCAAATACTGGCTGCCAGATAACAGAGGTGAACGAAAGGCATGCCGTTGCCGTGATGACAGTCACCAATGCTCATCTCAACGGCGGGAATGTGTGTCAGGGTGGGGCACTCTTTACGTTGGCTGACTTGGCCATTGCTGCATTGATGAATGCCTCCGGCCGTCTTACCTTTGGCATCAGCAACTCAATCATGTTTGTTGCTTCTGCACATGAAGACGACGTCCTCCGTGCTGAAGCCGTCTTTGTGTCTGACCATCATAAGATTCCCGCTGTAGAAGTCTGCGTGACAAATCAGGACGATGTTCTCATCTGTCATGTCACCGGCATGGGATACCGCAAGAATGTTCCTCTACCACAATCTTGCTGGGGCAAAAACACATAATTATGACCGATTTTTCGTACTTTTGCAGCGAAATAACAAGCTAATGTCGCTAAAAGATTTACTTCAATCCGCCAATACTGAGCAATATAACGACTCCCCGCTATTCATGCAGCTCAGCCAGACCAAGCCCGAATATGGCATGAATCACCATATTCAGGTGGCTCTCTCTGATGGTGGCAAGATTACCGTCACTAATTGTCACGTGGGCTCGTTGGGTGACATCCTCACATATCCCATCGATGTGGACCAAAATCTCAACATCTCCAAAACACAGTTGCTGGATGCCATCTTGAAAGAAATGGAGAACGATGGTTTCACCGCTTCCGAACAAGAGAACTTCTGGGACAACTTCGACAACCTTCAGAAAGCAAAAATCATTAGATAGATATGGAAAAGAACTGGTATAGCCGCACAGAAATTAGTCCTGAGGTACAGATGATAATGGCCAAGACTTCGGTTTCAATCAAACAGATGAATAGTCTAACACTGATAGACTTCAAGGAGAAAGAAACACTCATTCGTGAGCTATTTGGATCTGTAGGAAGCGCACCCTTTGTGGGCGATAATTTCCATTGCGATTTCGGACAGAATATTCATGTGGGTGATAACTTCCATGCCGATTATAATTGTACGATGCTTGACCTGGCGGAAATACGTATTGGAGACAACTGTCTGATAGGCCCAGATGTTGGTATCTATACCGCGGGACACCGTCTGGAGCCTGAGGGGCGTGTGCTTGATGTTTACGGTAGCCCTATTACAATAGGTAACGATGTTTGGATTGGCGGACATTCCACTATTTTATCGGGTGTCACCATCGGCGACGGTGCTGTTATAGCAGCAGGTTCTGTGGTGACCAATGACGTGGCTCCCAGAACACTCGTAGCTGGCAACCCCGCCATATTCAAGAAGAATATAAAATAACGAATTGAATGAATCTCCCAAAGTTTATTATCACAATGGACGGTGTTTTCCGTCTGGGAATGGTTGACCAGCACAGACACCTACTGAAGTCTGGCGACCAGTGCATTGGTGGTGGCTACTACGCTTTCGACTTTGTATCAAACCGCATTATCCTAGATAGAGAGTCGTACGACTTCGGACGTCCCAAGTGGCACCTGTTGGACACGCTGAAGGTGCCATCGACGTATCGCGGCCTTCGTATCTTCTACAAATACGACGATGGCTTTCATGACGATCTCAATGTGAGTGAGCTGCTGAAAATAGAATATTATGACTGACTAGGATACCGCTATAAAAATCGAAAGGATTATCACGTAGAGCAGAGTTTTACGTAATAATTAAGGTGACTCATAAGAGTAAATTTGTTAGCGCTACATCACAGAGTAGGAGGCACAGGTACCGTCTGATCCTAAAGAAACAAAAAATAGATCAGCAATAAGTAATGTATTACAAACTTTTTGTATCTTTGCAGCACTAACTTTTGAATTATTTTTTGGAAATCATCCACTCCCTGCAGTCCTACGAACTCCAGCTACTCTCTGACATCCAAGTAAACCATCAATGCTACTACGACTTGGTCACCATCATCCGCGAACATCCTGACGTATTCCTCGCCTGGCATTCCTCCTCCGTCGCAGATCTTTACACTCCAAAAACATTCCAAAACAAAAAAATCATCCGCTTATTGGTTTTAAGCGGATTTTTTTTTTATATTTGCATCCAAAATCAATAACTCATTCAAATATGAAAAAAAGAATCATACATATCCTAATACTATTTTTATTTACTATCATATTCTGCTGCTGTAGTCATGTCTCAAATAATAGTCGGGATATTGAGTTTATGGAGATTCCTATAAAAGGAGATGTTTATTCATTTGGAAGCAAATTAGAGAAAAAAGGTTATCAATTCTATGATGAAGACAAAATATATTGTCAACTTATATATTATGGTAATTACTTAAACAAGAAAGCCACCATACGACTTGATTATGAAGAGGAATCAAAAGAAATAAAAAGCGCAAGAGTAATCTTTCACAAGGATATACCATCCGCATCTGCATTAATAAATGAATACACAGAAAAGTATGGAGAGTGCAAAATGGAGCCCAAATATGGTTTCGTATATTATACATGGGTCCTGGATGGAGGGAAACTGGTAATTGGTACTTGTGATTCACCTATCTTATCTATAGAATATCATAGAGAATGATTGATTATATTGAGCTACTTGGCCTAGCTGCCATTGAAGACGCACAGCGCGAACAAGAGGAGGAAGAGCGCCTCGAAGAAGAATGTCGCGAAAGAGAAGAGCGTCATCGTGAGCGAGTTGATCGCATCATGCAAGAACGTGCCGACCGCGGCTACAGTCGAGGTTACGGCTATGACTATGGAATCGGAAGTGAAATAGAATTAGAAGAATCAGAATAGATATTCTGTGTTACTATTTACACTCTGGTAATTGCTTATATATATTTTTTCTTTGCAAATAATATTGATCTTAAAAACCCAAATATGAAAAAGTTACTACTATCCTTGGTAATGATATTACCGCTGTTTACTCAGGCTCAAAGCCTGAAGAAAGGTTATCACGGAATGGTTGATATTGGCTATTGCTATTATATTAGCCAAATCGACCCATCTACAGTTGAGATTACCACGTCACATGGTTACCAGTTCAATCCTTATATCTATCTGGGTGCTGGTCTTGGATTTGATTTTACTGGAGAATGTAAATGGGGAGAAGTAGGAGGACATCCATATAACAAAAGAGACTCCAAAGTTGATATTCCTCTCTTTTTTAATGCAAGAGCAAACTTTACTAAAACAAAATTTAGTCCCTTTGCAGACGTTCGGATAGGATCGTATGTAAACAACGACGGTAACATATACGCAAATCTTGCGTTAGGCGCAAGATATGGTATTAGTGAAGATTTAGGATTATCTTTATCTGTAGGATATGAAATAAGGAAACTGACAGTTCAGCAAATCAACATGACTACAGGAACAAAGTACAACAACTATAAGTCTGAGTTCTACTATACTGATAGAACAGGGCAAAATGTTGATGGGTTCGTATTTAAAGTTGGAATAAATTTTTAAACGCTCAAAAATGGTTCATATTATGAAGAGGTTCCTGAAATTGGCATTACCAATTATGCTTATGCCATTTATGTATTGTGGATGTGGCGACGAAGATGAGAAAGATAAAAGTCCAGTTTATACCGACATTACAAAAGCCGAACTGGAATCTGTCCCATCTTTTAAATACGATGATCTATATATTAAGTTCAGAAACGGACTGTTAATCACACAACAAGTCGTTGGTTCTATGCTATGCAACCAGGACACAATGACTTATATTCTATCGGGTTCAAGCATTGATGTCACCTTTGTCATCTACGGAACTCCTACGCAGTATAAAGGTACGATTCAGAAGATTACCCAAGAAGGTGTACCCAATAAATTATACCTACAATTAGACCGAAGCAAGCAAGTAGGTATATGGCTAAGTAATACTTATGAATGGTGTAATACTGACTTTTAAGCAGAAGAAGATATGAAACAGTTCAAGTTTATGAGCTTTTTGCTCACATTTCTGAGTGTCTCCTTTGTTTTTGTTGCTTGCAAACAGCAAGATAAGTCTCAAATGCTTGTCGGCGAGTGGAAATACAAAAACACGATTACAGCTCAGCATGAGGTATGGGAAAAGCCAAATGAAACCATTACACACGAAAAATCAATAAAATTTGATGGTGATGGTAAAGTACTGTACCGTCACAAATCCACTAGCCAGTATGTTTCTGGGCCACACCAATATGAGACCTTCGGAAATGTTATGGAAAAACAAGGTACATATCAAATCAAAGATAATGATATTACGATTGTATTTGACCACAATTCCATAAAGCATGAAACATTTGGCAATGACCCATATAAAAAAGAAAGTATTTTCCCTACTGCTACTATAAAAGCAACAGAGGATGAGAAGCTTGTCTATTCCATTCAGTCTTTAACAGCTAAAGACCTCAAAATTAGCTATAAAAACGGCAATACAGGATTTGGACTAGAAAATGAATGGCATAAATAGAATTCGAATTTGTATTCTGAAGAGTTTTACAACAAATGAGTATTTAATTCACTAATCTAAAAACAACATAATTATGAAAAAAGCCACATTAATCGGTCTAGTAGGGGTTATAATTATAACCTTACTACAAGTTTTTTATCTCATTCGGAATCTAACGGAAGACTACTCTATTCCAGCAGAATACATCATCCAAAACATCATTGGCTTAGCAGGATGGTGCGGTATATCATATTTCTTTATTGAACTTTATAAAAGACAGAAATAACATGGAAAATAATAATATAATGAATGATATGGGCTTCGACATTAAAGAAGAATCGAAATCCCAGGAGCAAACTGCTCAAGAAATTGATAACAATAGCGCAGAAAACACGCTTATTACGATAGCTACAATCACACTGGTAATTGGAATAATAGCTGCAGTAGTAATGCTCTTTACCGTTTGCTTTGTTCCAAAATACGGAGACCACGGAAGGACCGTTTTTAATCCTACTGGATTTGGAATGACTTGCGGTGTAGTTATTTCAACGTTAATATCATGGGCTGCACTTAAAGTATTTGCAAACATATCAATTACTTTAAAACAAATAAAAGCCAAGCTTTCTAAATAAGCATTGTCTTTTCTCATTATCAACTGCTTCTGTACCTTTGCGGTATGGAAGCAGTTTTTAATATCTCATTGCCTACAAGTTGGGCCGAATTGACAGACGAGCAGCTGCTCATGGTATATCACCTATTCGCACGCGACTTGTCAGCTGCGGAGGTCAAGACCCTCTGCCTCATGAAGTGGAACGGCCTGAAGGTGCTGGCCACTCTGCCCGAAACCACATGACTATTAATCATCGCGTCTCATCATAGGTTATGGTCTGGAATAGTCAACTCTTAATAAAGTGGTTTTACCACTTCCACTCTCAATCCAAGTGCATTGATGATACGATAGAACACTCCAACACTGGGAACGATGACACCATTCTCAATCTTAGAGATATATGACTTTGTGGTGTTAGTACGACGTGCCAACTCCTCCTGAGTCACTTTTGCCTCCTTTCTTGCATCCTGGAGTATCTGACCAGAATAGAAAGAATAAGCAGCTTCTTCTGCTTGTATACGCTCGGGGGTTCCCTCCTTGCCAAACTTCTCGTCAAGCACGAGATCGTAGTCAACGATTTTGTGATTGTTTGTCTGCATAATATGCCTCCTTAATTTTTATTGCTTTTTCTATTTCATTTGCTGGCGTTTTCTGGGTTTTCTTTTGAAAGCCATTGAACAGTACTACTATCTGTCCGTCATCAAAGATAAAGAATACACGGTAGATGTTACCGCCATATGTAAGTATCTTACGCTTCATGGGTGCAAAGATACAAAAGTTGTCGTATCCTACAACTTTTTATGATATTTTTTTATAATAAAAAAAGAGAGGTTTAAACCTCTCTTTGTGATTCCGGCGAATTGACTTTGTCGAACCCTTAGCCCTGCCACGGGCTAATGGTTACAAAAAGCAAAAAAATAACGAGCTAAAGTAAAACTTTGCTCGCTATTCCATGCTTTTTGTGATTCCGGCGGGATTCAACCCCCGTCTGTATATCAGTTCGTTAGAAGATAAATTGCTACCTTTTCGACCGTGGTAGCAAACCACTTCTTTTCTCCGATTTGCAGTTCGTTTAGGGGTGACGCTTTACCCCTTTGTCCACTTAACTAACTTAGTTAGCTGTAAGACAATGCATAGATAGCCATTATTTTTGTTACCCCCAAATTATGAACGTTCAAATTGTTGGTTAAAACTATCTTTTTCTAAATTATTGAACCATATTCAAGAAAAAGTCGTATCTTTGCAAACGAAATAATATAATACGTAGTTATGGAAATTACAAAAGAGAACGCAATAAGTGCCTTAAAGAAGGCATTAGAGCATAAGAAAGAGGCCAAAAAGAAATTTGAAAAATGGCTACAGGAGAAAGGCGTTGAAGGAAAAGTCGTAGCATTATGATTGACTTCTCCTTACAACACATTCTCCAACACGCACCTTACGACATCACACTGTCTGAGGCTGGTTTTATTTTCCTAACAGATAACGGTATCCATTACCGAGTAAGTTTCGATGAGGAGGATATCGTACTTGGTGGTTGCAAGACCTACCAATTCATCCTTCAGAATGTAGAGCATGCTCGTGCTCCACACGATCCAAAGATTGAAGCCACTGTTCTTGCTATCATTGATGAGTTTTTCCGTTCAAACCAACATATTTTATTGTACGTATGCGATACTAGTGATGGTAAAGAAAGCGGGCGCAACAGGCTCTTTCTGCGTTGGTTTGAGCGTCATGCAAGCCCTGAGCAATTTACTATTTGCACTGCAAAAGCAGAGGTAGAAGGAGAAATGGTATATATTGCCATTATCGTTGATAATCACAATCCCAACTTACAGGCAATCACCAAGGACTTTAACGAAACTGCTACTGCGTTGACAGATAAGCCAGAATAACTGGATTGTATATATTGAGGCTGTAATATGTCTCTCTCACTTATAATTATAGGCTACTCTAAAAAAGGGTAGTCTTTATTTATGAACTCTGTGATTTAAGCGGAGTTGACTTTGTCGAACCCTTAGCCCTGCCACGGGCTAATGGTTACAAAAAGAAAAAAATAACGAGCTAAAGTAAAACTTCGCTCGCTATTCCTTGCTTTTTGTGATTCCGGCGGGATTCAAACCCACAACCTTCTGATCCGTAGTCAGATGCTCTATTCAGTTGAGCTACGGAACCAACGTTCCATTGAACAAATGCAAAACTAAAGAAGTGATTCCGGCGGGATTCAAACCCACAACCTTCTGATCCGTAGTCAGATGCTCTATTCAGTTGAGCTACGGAACCCTGTTCCTTATTTGCGGGTGCAAAGGTAAGCGTTTTTTTTTGGCATTACCAAATGTTTTGCCCAACTTTTTTCAAAAAATTGCTATTTTTGTAGAAAACGGGCAAATTCGCTCTCGAAATTGGGGGTAAAGACGCCTTTACCTATGGCATTCTTGATTTCTTCTATGCGCCAAAAGCGCCCACCGTCGAGCTCTGATATTGATGGGGTGATAGCTCCATCGTAGATCGTACAATTGACGTAAACCAATTCACGTTCTCTGCTACTCTCGAACACATATTGGCCTATCCGTTGTGGGATGAAGTCGTCAATGCCCAGTTCTTCGCTGACTTCACGCTTGAGCGCCTGTTCAGGTGTTTCACCAAAGTCAATGTGTCCACCGACGGCGGTATCCCATTTGTCGGGTTGTATGTCTTTCCATGCGGGTCTTTTCTGCAGATACAGTTCGCCTTTAGAATTGAACACATGAAGATGTACCACAGGGTGCAGTAATTTAGAACCGTTATGGCACTCGCCTCGGGTGGCTTTACCTATGACTGTTCCGACCTCGTCAACCAGTGGGAATAGCTCTTTACTGTTATCCATCAATTTTTGTTGTTTATGAAAAGCTTAGTTTCTCCAACCGCTGTCGCAACTGTTCAGCCTCGGATTGGCGGATGGACAGTTTGATCTGGCAGGTGTTCTCATAGGTCTGCGAGATAATGCGCGGTTGCATCTCTTTAACGATGCGCATCACGTCGTTCATCATGACATAGGGGAAATCGTAGGTGATGACCTCTTCCACCTGTCTTGTCTCCACCTCGGCATGCGCGATAGCATCTGCCGCAGCTTCGCGATAGGCAATGATGAGACCGCTGGTGCCCAGGTTGACACCGCCATAATAGCGAACAACAATGATGAGGATGTCGGTCAGCTCGTTGGAGTTGATCTGTCCCAGGATGGGCTTACCTGCGGTGCTCGAAGGCTCACCGTCGTCGTTAGCTCGGAACTCCTCTCTGGCAGCCCCCAACATGTAGGCATAGCAAACGTGACGGGCATCGTAGTATTTCTTGCGATACTGCGCAATCAACTCCTTGACCTCATCGATAGATTCTACGTGATGTGCAAAAGCGAGGAATTTGCTCCGCTTCTCAGAGTAAAATCCCTCGCTCGTATTTTTTATTGTCTTGAATTCGTCTGACATAGAAAAACAGGACAATCTTTTGATCTTAAGAAAGTTTGTGAATGACCAGACCCGAGCGCAGCTTGGGCTCGAACCATGTAGCCTTTGGCGGCATAATCTTGCCAGAGTCGGCAATGTCCATGATTTGCTTCATGGATACAGGATAGAGAGCCAGTGCGGCGCGCATCTCACCAGAGTCAACACGACGCTTCAGTTCGCCCAGTCCGCGCAGTCCACCCACGAAGTCGATGCGCTGAGAAGAGCGCAGGTCGCCAATGTTCAGTATCTCATCGAGGATCAGTCGGCTCGAGATATCTACGTCGAGCACGCCAATGGGGTCGTTGTTGTCGTAGGTGCCCTCTTTGGCTTTCAGGCTGTACCAATGTTCGTCTAAGTATAGAGAGAACTCATGAATCTCTGCAGGCTTATAGATTTCTGTGCCCTTATCCACTACGTCGAAGTTCTTCTGTAGGGCTGCGAGGAACTGTTCGCTGCTGAGACCATTCAAATCCTTCACCACACGGTTATAGTCCAAGATGGTGAGCTGTGAGGCCTGGAAGCATACAGCCATGAAGAAATTGTACTCTTCATCGCCACGATGGTTGGGGTTCTGTTTCTGCTTCTCCTGACCGACCAAGGCGGCAGCGGCCGAACGGTGGTGGCCATCGGCAATATACATTGAAGGCATCTTGGCGAACTCGGCTGTGATGGTCTGCATGTCTTTCTCGTCGCTGATCACCCAGAACTGATGGCGGAAACCATCGATGGGGGCCACGAAGTCGTACTCGGGCTTGGTGGCAGCATAGCGCATAATCAGCTCGTTGAGCACCGCATTATCGGGATAGGCAAAGAACACCGGTTCGATGTTGGCATTGTTCACACGAACGTGCTTCATACGGTCTTCCTCCTTGTCGCGACGGGTCAGCTCGTGCTTCTTGATGCGACCAGCCATATAGTCGTCGGTATGAGCACATACCACCAGTCCGTACTGTGTTTTTGCATTTGGCGTATCAGGACACATGGTCTGTGCATATATATAATAATGTTCCTGCTCGTCCTGTATCAGCCATCCCTTGTCCTGGAACTTCTGAAAGTTCTCGGCAGCCTTTTCATAGACTTTAGGGTCGTACTCGCTGGTGCCTGCGGGAAAGTCAATCTCTGGTTTGATGATATGGTAAAGGCTCTTCTCGTTGTTGCCTGCCTCAGCGCGGGCTTCTTCAGAATCCAACACGTCGTAGGGGCGGCTCTCTACTTGCTCTACAAGTTCTTTGGGTGGACGTATGCCACGAAATGGTTTTACTATTGCCATAGGTTTAATTTTGAAGTTTGGTTATGGACTGCAAAGGTAAGCATAAAAAAACGAAAAAGCAAAGAAAATATTCATTTCTTTCCTTTGTTAATCAAATAGATGCCAATGGTGGTGAGCGATGCTGCCAGAGTCTTGAATTGGCATTTCCAGAGTCTGAAGGGGGGCGTTTTAAAGTCTAAAAGCACGTATTCTAAAGTCTTGAAGAGGCGTTTCTAAAGTCTAAAACCGAAGCTATTATTTCTGGTCTAGCCCCTGGATGCTCTACATCCAGCCCTTAGAACAACCGTATCCAGGGGCTAAAACGACTCGTTCCAGGGGCTGGATGCGTCACATCTAGGGGCTGGACGGACATCAAAAGTAAAGCTATTACAACGCAAAAGCGAAACTATAACAAGACGAAAGCAGAACTATGACAGTGCGAAACCGTTCCTATTCCGACCAAGAACAACGCCACCATGACCCTCCCGATGGAGGGGGGAATCCTGTCTTTCTATCTGATTTCTACTTTATTGATTTCAATCTAAAGAATCTGCTGAGCCTCTGTTGAAATAACAAAAAGAAAATAAAGGATTACACCTGTGATTTTTTCGCTTGAGCCCCAGCGGAACTAATTGCCGGGGGGGGCACGATTAGTTGTCGTTGATGAATGATTTGGTGGTCATGTCATAATACAGAGCCTCTAACTCTGCCAACGTTAGTTTCTCGACGGAGTGCTCAATGATGCGAATAAGTTCGTCGCGCCGTCCTTCGTCCGACTGTCTGAAGCGATTCATGTATCCCATAATGACTATGTGTTCTCGAATTTTTCGGCAAAGATAACTATTATTTGTCAATTGATTGCAACTTTTCAACTTATTATTACGTCTAACTAACAGAAACTTTTAAAACAAACGATTATGATTCTATCAACAACTCCACAAATCGAGGGTCACACCATTCGTGAGTACAAAGGTGTTGTGACCGGTGAAACAATTATTGGTGCCAATATGTTCAAGGACTTCTTTGCCGGCATTCGTGACATTGTAGGCGGACGAGCTGGCAGTTACGAGAAAGTGCTGGCTGAGGCCAAGGATACATCTCTGCAAGAGATGATGCAACGTGCGGCGGCTCTTGGTGCCAATGCTATTGTGGGCATAGACATTGACTATGAGACCGTAGGTGCCAATGGTTCAATGCTGATGGTAGCCACCAGCGGAACTGCGGTTGTTATATAAATAACAGAAGGTGGAACCGGGTTCCTACGTTATTTTATATCTATTCTATAGATGCGAAAAGAGCGCTTTTGCGCTCTTTTTTTGCATGTTTAAATCAGTCCTGACAAGATGTTGCCGTGTCGGTGCTCGTCGTTCTTGACACTCTCCACCTCGGGATATTCCGCAATCAGATGTTCATAGCCCACGGCAGCTTTGTATTCGCCATCGGCCATCATGCGATAGAGTCGCTTCTTGCCCATCAGGTAATAAAGGATGACGATGAGGCGCGACATGGTTTTCTTAGGTTTCAATGCAACCTTCGTGTAGGCATGAAATACGCTGGCATGCCTGCCTTCTTCTTTGGCCAGTTGTACGAATGCGTCGCGCTCTTTGCTCGTCTTGGCCAATTTTGCCAGTCTCTGATACATCAGCACAGCATCCAGTTCACCCTGTTGACTGCGTAATAACTCTTTGAGGTGCAAAGCGGATTTGGAATCAAATGTGTTTGTTTGTTCTTGAATCATATTTATCATTTATTTCGTTGGTCCTGAATATCTGTTTGGCTACATGTGTCTGGTAGTTGCGCTACCAGGCTTTGGTAGTCTCAGTATCAATGCTTGGTACTGTCTGTACCAGATTGTGGCACTGTTTTTGGTACTGAGGAATGCCAATGCTGGTGGATTATTTTTTGTCAGGCTGCGTGACGACCGGCTTTTGGGCTTCTGTCCATGCGATGATGCCACCCTTCAGGTTTATCAGTTTGAAACCTTCGTTCGACAGCAGGTAGGCTGCACCTGCCGAGCGTCTGCCACTGCGGCAGTAGATGGCAATGGTCCTGTCGGTGGATAGGGTGGCCTTTGCTTTCTCAATGAAATCATCTTTCTTAAAGTCTATGTTGATAGCCCGCTCGATATGGCCTTCGGCGTATTCACTGTCAGTTCTTACGTCTAAAACGACGACATCGTCATCTGCTATCAGTTCGGCAAATCCATTGACGTCAGTGTCTTCAAATGCCTGTTGTCCCCATGCCGTGTTCAGTCCAAGCATAGCCAGCAGGCATACAAAAATCTTTTTCATTAGCTCTTTAATTATTCCCTAATCAGTTTATCGGCTGCAAAGATACTGCTTTTCGGCTATTAATGGGGGGCGCGTGGCTCTAATAAAAGTTAATTGACTAAAACGAATGTTGAAGTGTCACAGATTATTCGTATCTTTGCACCCTCTACAACGCAGCGCTTGCTGTGTGTGACGTAAGATATGAATAGGATAATCAGAGAAGCTAAACCAGCTGAAATACCAGAGATTATGCAAGTGATGGTGGCTGCCAAGGGCATCATGCGACAGTCTGGCAACAGACACCAGTGGGGAGACGGCTACCCTTCGGAAACTATCATTTTGTCGGATATGGCGCGTCGTGGTGCCTTTGTTGTAGAAGACGGAGGCCGTGTGGTGGGCTATTTTGCCTTTTTGCCTTCGCCCGATCCTACCTATTTAAATATTTACGAAGGAAAGTGGGTCGATGATTCTCGACCTTATCATGTGGTGCACCGCATTGCCAGTCTTCCCGATGTGCACGGCATCTTTGCCAGTGTGATGGAATTCTGTCTGTCGCACGACAGGAATATCCGTGTGGATACGCATCGCGATAATCAGATTATGCAGCACAACCTGCTGAAGCATGGTTTCGTGTATTGTGGCATTATCTATCTGTTGTCGGGCGATGAGCGGTTGGCCTATCAGCTTGTTTTACCAGAAGCCATTTGACGATGAAACAAAAACTCTTATTCTTCCTATTCATATTGATGTCTGTTGGGGCGTGGGGAAAGACGAAGATCACCAACGAGCAACAGGCCAGACAGATTTTTGATAAAGCCTACAATCAGGTGTTTGGTCCGCAAGGTGCAACGTTGCGCTACGACGTGGATATCATTGGTGTCTATAAAACGCATGGCACCATTTGGTATAAAGGAAAAAAGCAGCGCTTTACCGATGAGCGCGTAGATACCTGGAATGATGGCGAGACGGCCTATATGGCCTATCGCAAACGTCGTGTGGTGGAGGTGCATGATGCGATGTCTGACAAAAAGGATAAGTATTCTGGTAAGTTTAAGTTCTCCTTGGATGATTTTTCGTATCGCGTTGAGAAACAAGGAAGTAACCTTCTGTTGACGCTCAAACAGAAGAAAGGCGCCAAAGGCACGATTAAGGAGGTGAGGGCGACAGTGACTCAGGGCACTTACCACCCCGTATCTCTTAAGATTAAAGTTGCTTTTATCTGGGCAAAGATAAAAATCAGTAACTTTAAATCGGGCGGAATAGATGATAATATGTTTACGTTTCCTCGCAATAAATATAAAGATTGGGAGTTTGAGGACAAGCGTTAGTTGTCCAATTGGACAGTCGTTCCGTCGATTATGATTTCTTCGTTGAATGCCATCTTGCGTAGTGCGTTTTGTATGGCTTCGGTATCAAACGCAAGCTGCATCAGTTCTTTGCAGTCATGGGCCTTCTTGTCTGTCAGTATTGTTTTGATGGCTTCGCTGGCAGCTTTCGTTTCGGCTTCAAAATCAGACTTGTTGTTGTATGAAAGACACACGTCACACTGTCCGCAAGGTTGACTGTCGGTCTCGCCAAAGTAGCGCAACAGCTGCTGACTGCGACACTGGTTGTCGGTCGTAATATAGTCAATCATGTGTTGTATGCGTTCGGCGAATCGTTCTTTCAATGTCTGATAGACAGCGGGTGGAAAGGAAAGGTGTCGCGACTCCTCGCGTCGCTGACGATAGCGGATGATGGGTGTCTTCTTTTGTGGTATGAACTGGATGATGTTTTTCTGGGCCAAACCTTTCAGCAAGAGGTACACCATTGGCGTCGTAGAATCGGTCTTCTGCGCCAAGAATGCCTCGTCGATGTACTGAAAGTCGTTGAAAAGTCCGCTATAGTTGCGCAACAGCGTGATGATGAGTGTGTCCTCCTCCTTGCTGTTGCCATGCAGACGATAGAGATCGTCGCGCTCCAGCAGGAATTTCACACGTGCCTTGCTTTCTTCTTCCTCACGATATTCGATGTAGCCTGCACGATCCAAAATCTTCAATGCTGATTCTGTGGGTATGGGGAAGTGCTTGAAGTTGTAGCAGAACTTGTCCAAAGGGAATTCGAATGCTGCGTTGTAGCCCGAGCCAACGCCAATCTGATAGAAGTAAGCCAGGTGGTCGTAAACCTTGCGGATGTAGTCTTTCTCGGGGAATGTGTCAACAATACGCCTCTGCAACTTCATGACGTCCTTGCCGTTGTGAAGCAGAACAGCGTAGGACTTCTTGCCATCACGTCCAGCACGACCAGCCTCTTGGTAGTATGCCTCAAGACTGTCGGGACAGTCAAGGTGTATCACGATGCGCACATCGGGCTTGTCAATACCCATGCCAAAGGCGTTGGTGGCAACGATGATGCGCACTATTCCCTCTTGCCACTCCTTCTGTCGCTGGTCTTTCACGTTGCTGTCAAGCCCGGCATGAAAGAAAGTGGCGTCCAGTCCGTTTTTGCAAAGCAGTTCTGCGGTATCCTTGGTGCGTTGTCTGCTGTTCGTATAGACGATGGCTGAGCCCGATGTACTTTTCAGGATGTGGATGAGCTGCTCTTCCTTGTCGGATGTCTTTCTGACGACATAAACCAAGTTCTTGCGCTCGAAACTCATGCGGAACACGTTCTTTTGCTTGAACAGCAACTTCTCTTGGATATCATCTACCACTGGGGGGGTGGCGGTTGCTGTCAGTGCTAATATGGGGGTGCCGGGCAAAAGCTTACGTATGTTGCCGATGGCCAGATAAGAAGGTCGGAAGTCATAGCCCCATTGGCAGATGCAGTGGGCTTCATCAATGCAGATGAAGCTCACCTTCATGTGGCTGAGTTTCTGTAGAAAGAGTTCTGTAGAAAGGCGTTCGGGGGATACATAGAGTAACTTTACCGCTCCGAAGATAGCGTTCTCAAGTGTTTTGATGATGTCATCGTGCGACAAATCAGAATGAATGGCTGCTGCACGGATGCCTCTTTTCCGCAGGTTCCGGACCTGGTCTTTCATCAGAGCTATGAGAGGAGTGATGACGATACACGTGCCTTCTTGTGCCAATGCCGGCACCTGAAACGTGATGCTCTTGCCACCGCCTGTTGGCATCAGACCTAAAGTGTCTTTGCCTTGGCCGATAGACTCGATGATGTCTCGCTGAATGCCGCGAAAATCATCATAACCCCAGTATTTCTTGAGTATATCCTTGTAGCTGTTCACTGCCTTATTCGTCTTCAGAAGGACGTATGTCTTCTATCTGTAGCTGAACTTCGTTGCGCTTGTAGATGTTCTCTTCGATGGTGTAGGCAATGTCAAACGAACGCTTAGACTTGATGTAGCGTGCTGCAGCACTCTGTCCAAAGGCAATGCCGTTCATCACGTTGCTTGAACGTGAGTCAACCAGTTCCAGCTTGATGTGCTCTTGTTGCTTGCCCACCACCTTCGATGTGCCGTAGTCATAGACGTTACGTGTGCAGAAGATCGGCTTGGGGTTCTCGGGGCCATGAGGCGCAAACTTCTTCAGGTCGTTATGCAGCTTCTTGGTGATGTCCTTGAAATCAATCTCAGCCTCTACGTCGAGCATCGCCTCTGTTTGTTCTGGAAGGATGTGTTGACTGACGTATTGCTGGAAGCGACGACGGAACTCGGGGATGTTCTCAACCTTCAGCGACAGACCTACGGCGTAGGTATGGCCACCGAAGTTCTCCAACAGGTCTCTGCATTCCTTGATGGCATCGTAGATATCGTAGCCGGCCACGCTGCGAGCCGAGCCAGTAGCTATTCCGTCGTTGCACGAGAGGACCACCGTGGGGCGATAGTATATTTCCGTGAGGCGTGAGGCGACGATGCCTACCACACCTTTCTTCCATCCCTCATCGTAGAGAACGATAGCCGACTGGTGTTCTTGGCTCTCCAATCGTTCAACGATTTGGTTGGCCTCTTCTGTCATCTGTTTATCGATGTCCTTACGCTGTTCGTTGTATTCGTTGATGTGCGTGGCTTCCATCAGTGCCTTTTGGAAGTCGCGCTCCACCAATAGGTCAACAGTTTCGGTTCCATTCTGCACGCGTCCGCTGGCATTGATGCGGGGACCTATCTTGAAGATAATGTCGCTCATGGTGATTTCGCGTCCTGTGAGTCCACAAATTTCGATGATGGACTTCAGACCCACCGATGGGTTTTGGTTCAGCTGTTTCAGTCCGTGGAATGCCAGGATGCGGTTTTCGCCCGTCACAGGAACAATGTCGGCAGCGATGCTCACGGCGCAAAACTCCAGTAGCGGAACCAGTTGCGAAAAGGCGATGCCGTTGTTTTTGGCAAATGCCTGCATGAACTTGAAGCCCACACCGCAACCGCAGAGGTGCTTGAAGGGGTAGGTTGAGTTCGCACGTTTGGGGTTCAGGATGGCCACGGCACATGGCAACTCATCGTCGGGCACGTGGTGGTCGCAGATGATGAAGTCGATGCCTAAGCTCTTAGCATAGGCAATTTCATCGATTGCTTTGATGCCACAGTCTAACACGATGATCAGTTTTACGCCTGCCTGTGCTGCATAGTCGAGCGCTTTGATACTGATGCCATATCCCTCTTCGTAGCGATCGGGGATATAGTACTCGATATTGGAGTAGAACTGCTGCAAGAACTTATACACCAGTGCGACTGCCGTGCATCCGTCCACGTCGTAGTCGCCATACACCATGATGCGCTCCTTGCGTCCCATGGCATCGTTCAAGCGGTCCACAGCGACGTCCATGTCGTTCATCAAGAACGGGTCAATGAGCTCGCTGAGCATAGGACGGAAGAATCGTTTGGCGGCCGATTCGGTGCGAATGCCACGCTTGATGAGCAGTTCGGCCAGGATTGGGCTCATGTTAATCTTGTCAGCCAATTCCTTTGCCGCCAACTGTCGTTCAGGCGTGGGAGGTTCATAATTCCATTTAGAGTTCATTATATTGTTTTTTTATTTTCGTTTCAGGTGCCATCGTTGCCTATTACGGCAATAATAGCATACAAAGGTAACGATAAAAAACGAAAAAGCGGCATATCCTGCTGAAAATTTAACAGAATATGCCGTATTTTATGGAAAACGGCTTTTTGCTACTAAGTTGTTTGACTTCTCGCCGTTTTAATGCAATGCTTCTTGCTTCCTGGCTATTTTGCTTACAGCAACTTAGATGCCAAGCTTCTTGCGGATGTTCTTAGGAATGGCGTTCTTGTTTACCAAGAAGTCCATGGTGTTGGCTGCAATGAAAGTCTTGGTCATGTACCAGATGCCTTTGTAGTCGCCAGACTCGCCCCATGAGTTCTTGACCATATAATACTCCTTGCCGTTTTGGTCCTTGGCAACACCGTAGATCAGCATGCCGTGGTCGTCGGTCAGTTCCCAGTTGTCAAAGCGCTCCTGACGCAGCTCCTGTGTGGCTGTAATCTCGGGAACGGTACATCCCAGTGAGTCGATCAGGTCACGCTTCTTAGTGGCGGTCATTTTCAGCCAGCGGGCCATGTCGCTACCAGCCAGACTCTCAGTCTTCTTGGTGTCGATGGCGTAAGCAAGTCCCTGACGTGTGAAACCGTCTTCAGACACATCGCCGCCCCATGCGATGGTATAACCCTTTTCAATGGCATTGTCGATGACCTGCATCATCTCGTCCATGGGCAGGTTATAGCTCAGAGGGGCGCGCCAGTTGTCCTGCACCTCTACAGCAAATCCGGTATAGAAGGGGTGGTGTGTGTAGCTGGTGATAGACACATAGTCGTCCAGATTGATGCCCAGACTCTTTACGAAGCTCTGTGGTGTGTATTTCTTGCCCTCGTAGGTGAAACTCTCGGGGCACTGTCCCAGATAGGCATCCAAAATGCCCTGCAGTCCCACCTTCCACTGGCTAGAGATTTTCTTGGCGTTGCTCTTAGCGATAGCAGCAACGTAGGGCTCCAGCAGTGAGAAGAACTCATTGAAGTTGTTCAGTGAGTCGCCGTAGAGAGAACCGGGGAAGGGCATGGCATCCTCGGGGCAGATGCCACACTTCTTCATTGTGGCCAGCACGTCTTCGGCAGAGCCACCTTGAGAGAACTGGCAGTCGCCGTGGTAGCGTACGACCTGAATGGCGCGATCCATGTAGGTCTTGTTGGCTACGAAACTCTCGCAGAGGTCATAGGTCTTACCGGTAGTCTTCAGGATTTCGGCCTCGAAAAAAGAAAGGGTAGAGTAGTCCCAGCAGGTGCCACTGCGGTTTTGGTCCTTTACGCTGGTAATAGGATTCTCTTTAATGGTGGTGAATACAGGCTTGTTGCACTTGGTAGTGTCTTTCTCTTCAGCCTGTGCACCAATGGCTAGTAAGGCCAGAAGTGTGATTGATAGTAATCTTTTCATTTTCAATTAATTATTATTCATAAATGATTCTAATTCTTTAGGGTGATAAGGGATGCGTTTTGAACCCAGGAATCGGCATCCATCCTTGGTAATCAGGAGGTCGTCTTCGATGCGTATGCCGCCAAAATCCTTATAGGTCTCCAGCATGTCGAAATTCAAGAACTCCTTGCAGTGTCCCTCGCTGCGCCACAGGTCGATGAGGTGAGGAATGAAATAGATTCCTGGTTCATCGGTTACTACAAATCCTTCCTCCAGTCGGCGACCCATACGCAGGCAGTTGGTACCAAACTGTTCCAGATTGGGACGAGTCTCTTCGTCAAAACCTACGTAGATTTGTCCGAGTCCTTCCATGTCGTGAACGTCCATACCCATCATATGGCCAAGTCCATGTGGGAGGAACATGGCATGGGCACCGGCGCGTACTGCCTCCTCGGTGTCGCCCTTCATTAGTCCCAGTTCTTTCAGTCGGTCGGTCATCAGTCGGCATACAGCGAAGTGCACATCTTGATACTTCACGCCTGGTTTGGCTACTTCAAGTACGTAGTCGTGGCAGGCTTCAACGATGGTGTAAATCTCCAGTTGCTTTTGTGTGAACTTGCCACTTACGGGCATTGTGCGTGTGTTGTCCGAACAATAATCGTTTAGTTCGCATCCAGCATCGCATAGTGCCAGCCGTCCAGCTTCCAGTTTGGCATCGCTGGGGTTGCCGTGCATGATTTCGCCATGCTGCGAAAAAATGGTGGCAAAGCTGACGCCCTGAGCCAGACTGCGTGCAATGCCGTCCACCTGTCCACCGATGAAGCGCTCGGTGACGCCTGGCTTGATGAGCAGTTGGGCCGTGGTGTGCATGGCATAGCCCACATCGCAGGCTTGCTCTATGGCTTCAATCTCCTGTGGCTCTTTTGTAGATCGCATTTTAACCACCGCTTTGATGAGCTGCAGCGATGCAGCCTCCTTCTGCTTTGCGGGGTGAATGCCCAAGAGATCCATGATCTGAATCTTGGTGTCGTGTCGATAGGGGGGCAGGAAGTGCTTCTGAGCCTTATTCCATTGACCATTCATCTTATTGGCCAGTTCCTTAACAGGGGCCGTATTCATGACGCCTACCTCTGCACCAAGGTCTGCAACAGAAGGTACGAATCCCATCCAAACGATGTCTTCGATATCGATGTCATCGCCGAAGATCCATTCTTCGTCATTATCCACATCGATGACTCCAATCAGTCCGTCACGGTGTTGGCCGAAGTAGTAGATGAAAGAAGAGTCCTGACGGAATGGCGCATAGCTGTTGGCAGGATAGTTGGCAGGTGCTTCGTTGTTACCGAAAAATATGATAACACCGTTGCCTACCAGCTTTTTTAGTTCAGCTCTGCGACGAGTGTAAGTGTCTTTTTGAAACATAATTGTGAAAATTTCCTGCAAAGTTACTCATTATTTATTAATTTGTGGAGAAATCAATGTGAAAAAACGAAAAAATGTGTACCTTTGCAACGAAAACGCATGGAATGTTTAGGGAAAGACACGGGATTAGTGCTTGAAGGCGGCGGAATGCGTGGCGTCTTCACCAGTGGCGTGCTTGATGCGCTGATGAAGTACGACTTTCGTTTTCCCTATGTGGTAGCCGTTTCGGCCGGTGCCTGCAATGGGCTTAGCTATATGAGTAATCAGCCACGTCGGGCGCGCTATTCTAATATTGACATGCTCAAGAAGTATGACTATATTTCGCTGAAGTCATTGATAACTGATGGCAGTATTTTTGACCCCGATGTGCTCTATAAGCGTTTTCCCAACGAGATATTGCCGTTTGACTACGAGTCATATCGTAATAATCCTACAGTCTTTGAGGCCGTAACCACCAACTGTCTTACAGGTCGCGCAGAATACCTGAGTGAGCGTTCAGACGCTGCTCGCTTGACGGCTATTGTCAAGGCCAGCAGTTCACTGCCTTTCGTGGCTCAGATTACAATGGTTGACGGTATTCCCATGCTCGATGGTGGCATTGTTGATTCAATTCCTGTATTGCATTCTGTGGAGCAGGGACATCCGTTTAATGTAGTGGTGATGACGCGTAATCGCGGCTATCGTTCCACCGAGCGTGATATTGATATACCGAGGATGATTTACCGTGACTATCCTCGCCTGCGTGTGGCGTTGAGTCGGCGTGTACGTGTTTACAACGAGCAACTCGACATGGTCGAACGGATGGAGGACTGGGGTGAGGTGTTGGTCATCCGTCCGCAGCGTCCTATGGAAGTAGGGCGCATGTGTCAGGATGTGGGCAAACTGGAACGCCTCTATGAAGAAGGCTTTGCAGAAGGTGAGAAATTTGTAAAAAAATATCGATTATGAAATACTTGGCACAGGCATTGTTTCTGTTTCTCTTGCTGATGACGGCTTGCACAGGAAAAGGTGTTCAGACAGTCTTTTCCGTTGATGCTTCCGACAGTGATTCGGTGGTAGTTGCGCCGACTCTTGAGGAGCTGACGTTGCCAGACACGATGTATGCTTCGGCAGCAGTCGTGGACTACGTCGTGGAAGCTGACGATTCAATGCTTCATTTCTTGATGGATTATGACGACCGCTATGAGCGCAGTGACCGAGTGATGACCTTCCGCAAGAACCTGCGTCGCGATGCAGACTTCGGTGGCACGGTGAACGGCATTCCCGACACAATAGAGACCGCCTGGACCTACCATACTCCCTATCGCACAGACTCAACACGTTTCGGTTCGTGGGGTGGGGGTACCGGTTGGACGGGGCAGCCTTTGTATGCACACTGGACAGAAAAGGAAATGGCACAGCTTCGTGAGCAGTCAAGGGCTCTTACTACTGATTTTGGTCCAGAGGAAGTGATGGTAGGTTCGCTATGTGGCAAAGCATTCTTTTTGAACTTCCAAACAGGAAAGCCTTCACGTCAGCCACTTGATTTACATAATGTGGTGAAAGGAACGATGTCGCTTGACCCCGAGATGATGAACCTTTACTCAGGACAGGGTGTTAGCATCAAAGATCCGCTGGGCTGTCAGGCTTTCGACTTGCTGAAACATGAGCGCACGTTCTTCTTCAACGATTCGCATGCTTGGCGTGGATGGCAGGCCTTCGACTCTTCGCCCGTGGTGGTTGGAGGCTATTTGTTCTGGCCAGGCGAGAATGGTTCGCTTTATAAATTTGAACGTACGCCTGGTGGACATCTGCGTCGGTTGCAGACATTGCGCTACCGTGTTAATGGTGTGGCTCCGGGCATTGAGTCCTGTCTCTGTGTATATCTCAACTATGGTTTCTTCAGCGATAATCGTGGCAATGTGATTTGTGTGAACTTGAACACCATGAAGCCCGTATGGCGCTATGATAACCATGACGACAGCGACGGCACTGTGGTCTGTCGCGAGGAGAACGGAATACCTTATTTATATACTGCGTGTGAGATTGATAAGCAGGGTGATGTCGGCACTTGTCATTTTGTTAAGCTGAAGGCCTTGAACGGCGAGCGTGTGTGGGAACGGCAGATAGCCTGTCAGCGCGTGAATCTGCCAGGTAAAACGCTCGATGGCGGTATGTACTCTACACCCCTGCTGGGTTCGGGCGATTGTGAGGATATGATATTTGCCAATATCTGTCGCAACGGCGCTTCGGCCAGCCGTGGCGAACTGACAGCTCTATCTACGCGCGATGGTAGTGTAAGGTACACTGTGCCCTATGGCAACTTTTGTTGGTCTTCGCCAGTGAAACTGCTTAACGAACATGGTCAGATGTTTATCTTCACGGGCGATGCAAGTGGCTATGCTCGGTTGATTGAAGGCAAGACTGGTCGTGTGCTCTGCAAGAAACTTGTTGGTGCCAATTTTGAGTCATCACCTATTGTCGTTGGCAATGCTGTCGTGGTGGGTTGTCGAGGCACCATGATTAATAAGTTTATCATAAAAAAGAAAGGAGAATAAAGCCTATGTTGAAGCGATGTGTGTTGTGTTGCCAGTTCGCCCTGTGTGCGCTGTTTAGCTATGCACAGTATGACTTGCTTTCGGCCAAGAAAAATGTTATTCCCGGTGGCTACAACTTCTGGTTGTACACACCAGAGGACTACTATTACTCACAGGAGTCCACACCACTCCTTGTATTTCTTCATGGTGCCAGCCTTTGCGGGCGCAACTTAGATCGTGTGTTGCGCTATGGCACCATCGATGCCATCAAACGTGGACTTGACGTACCTGCATTAGTCGTTGCACCTCAGAATCCTGGTGGCGCATGGAGTCCTCATAAACTGAATGACATCCTTGAGTGGCTCGACAAGAATGACTATACCTATGACCATCAGCGCGTTTATGTTCTCGGTATGAGTTTGGGAGGCTATGGCACGATGGACTTTGTGGGCACCTATCCTGAGAAAATTGCAGCAGGCATGGCCCTTTGTGGCGGTTGTTCGCTGACAGACCAATCGAAGTTGGGCGAAGTGCCACTGTGGATTATCCATGGTACGGGCGACCGCGCTGTTTCGGTCAAGCAGTCGCAGAAAGTGGTCGAAGGACTGAAGCGAAACAAGCAAGCTACACGTCTGCGCTACGACTGGTTACGTGGTGCCTCGCACGGTGCTTTGTCGCGCTACTTTTACTCGCAGAAGACCTACGAGTGGCTCTTCTCGCATCGTCTGGACGATGTGGGGCGCCCCGTTGAGCGTAGCATTAATATCTCACAGTCTGACTTACAAGATGCTTACCGCAAGATGCAGAAACGTGTGGATCAATTGGAATTTGACTAATTTTGAAAGATTTAAATACATAAAAGATTTATATGGGAAAAGTAATTTTGACGGGCGACCGTCCCACAGGAAAACTACATTTGGGTCACTTCGTTGGCTCACTACGCCGCCGCGTAGAACTACAGAACGCTGGCGACTATGACCGCATGTTTGTATTTATGGCCGATGTTCAAGCCTTGACAGATAATGCCGACAATCCCGAGAAAATTCGCAATAGTGTCACACAGGTGGCCCTCGATTATCTCTCTGCTGGTCTCGATCCCACCAAGTGCACACTCTTCATCCAAAGCGGTGTGCCCGAGTTGGCTGAGCTCACGACCTATTTGATGAACCTTATTACCGTGAGCCGTGTTCAGCGCAACCCCACAGTGAAAACTGAGATTAAAATGCGTGGCTTCAGTGGCGAGAGTATCCCATTGGGCTTCTTCTGCTACCCTGTGTCGCAGGCTGCCGACATCACACTATTCAAGGCTACCACTGTGCCTGCTGGTGAGGATCAGGAACCTATGCTCGAAGTGACACGTGAGTTGGTGAACCGTTTCAATAATACCTATGGCCCCGTGCTTGTAGAGCCTAACATTATGTTGCCAGAGAACCTGACCGCACGTCGTCTGCCTGGCACCGACGGTAAGGAGAAAATGTCGAAGTCGCTGGGCAATTGCATATACCTTTCAGACTCTGCAGATGAAGTATGGCAGAAGGTGCGCTCTATGTACACAGACCCGACTCATCTCAATGTCAGCGACCCAGGCCACGTGGAGGGCAATGCTGTCTTCACCTATCTTGACGCCTTCTCAACCGAAGAAGACTTTAAGAACTTCTGGCCAGAGTATCAGAACCTTGACGAGTTGAAGGATCATTATACCCGTGGAGGTTTGGGCGACATGAAGTGTAAGAAGTTCCTTAACGAGGTTATTAATAAATTCTTGGAGCCTATGCGTCAGCGTCGTGCTGAGCTGGAGAAAGACATTCCCGAGATCTACAACATTCTGCGCAAGGGTACAGAAGCTGCTCGTGAAGTGGGAGCACAGACCATGAGTGAGGTTCGTCGTGCCATGCAGATTGACTATTTTGGTTAAGCCAACTTTCAGTACAGGCTTTTCCGTGCGATGGTTCTCTTTTGTGCATTTTTTCACAAAGAGAACCATCGCTAATTGTTTTTATAGGGGCAAGTGGTTTGTTAACAGATAGATTTATATTCACTGGGTGTCATGCCAGCGAGGCGACGAAAATATTTTGAGAAGAACGAGGGATTGGCAAAGTGCATCTCCTCCGAAATTTGCGCTGCAGACTTATCAGTGTGGCGCAGTTCTATTTTGATGCGGGTAATGAGGGCACGGTCTATCCAGTCTTTGGCGGTAGTCCCGCTGGTTTGACGGATGGTGGTGCTCAGGTAGCGCTCGGTAAGGCACATGCGTTCGGCATAGTAGCCAATTTGATGATGTTCGGCACAATGTTGCGTGACCAGTTGGAGGAAACGGTCGAAGATGGTCTGCTCGCGTGAACGATTGTTGGCCTGTTGGTCGGCCTGTTGACGGAACAGATGGTCGTAGTGGTGCATCTGTGCGGCCACGAGGGCAGAGATGGTGGGACGGTGATAGTTGTCGGTGGCATGAACCGTTTGCCAGATGGTGTCCAGGATATGTATGGTAGTGGCGATATCTTCTTCATTGGCGGGTATCTGGAAATCGCGCACCTGACCGTTGAAAGCCGATGGCATCTGCCCCTGTGCAAAGGGAATGGGGAAGTTGGCGAAGAGCCCCATACCGAAAATGCGGAGGTCGGGCGACAGACGTTTGGGGTGAATGATGGTGCCTGGACCGATATAGATGAGTGTGCCGCTTGTGAGGTGGCGGTCTTGCAGGTTTAAGTTGATATCGGCCTCACCGTTCATAACGATGCCCAGGCGATGGTCGTTGATGATGAAAGGTGGTTTGTGGCGTATGAGCAGACTAAACACCGTGCAGTCGCCACGAACCATTCCCAGTTCGTTATTCAGGAATACATGCTCTCGGATTTGCGAGAGGTGTGGTGTAAGGATGTCGCGCATTCGTGAGGCATCCATCAATTGCGGCTGTCTGTTCATTATATGTTCTTTTTGCTGGCAAAGATAATTATTTCCCGCAAAATAATGCTCTGTTTTTATAATTATCGAACAAAAAGATCATTTTTCCATTCTTACAGATAACGCCGCGATGAAATAAACATCGTATTTTTGCACAAGGAAATTAATGACAAAATAAGATATGAAGAAATTGGCTTTAGCTTTAACGATGTTGCCGATACTATCACAGGGACAGACACTGGAAGAGTGTCAGCATGCAGCTGAAAAGAATTACCCTCTGATACAACAGTATGGACTCATCGAGAAAACCACCAAGTTGACGGTGGCCAATATCCAGAAAGGATGGCTACCGCAAGTGTCTGCATCAGTACAAGCTACGTATCAAAGTGATGTGACGGCGTGGCCCGATGAGATGAAAACGATGATGAATGGTATGGGCATAGACATGAAGGGACTTGCAAAGGACCAGTACCGAGTGGGCATTGATGTGCAGCAGACCATCTATGATGGTGGCGTCATTGGAAGCAGGAAACGCATAGCCAGTGAACAGGGCAAAGTGCAGTCGGCTCAGAACGAGGTAAATATATATGGTGTTAGAAAGCGCGTGAACGAGATGTTTTTCGGATTGTTGCTGATTGACGAACAAATCAAACTGAACAACGACCTTCAGACATTGCTGGCTGGCAACGAAAGCAAATTGGAGTCGATGACTAAGCGGGGAACTGCAGCCGAGAGCGATTTGCTGAGTGTGAAGGCAGAGCGTCTCAACGCAGTGCAAAAAGCTACTGATTTGGCATCGCAGAAAAAGATGCTCCAGCACATGTTGAGCGTCTTTTGCGGTATCGAAATTAACAACTTACAGAAGCCACAAGTGATGGATGATGGCGGAAGTATGGTGGCCGAAAGCCACAGGCCGGAACTGAAGGTGCTGGATGCACAGATTGGTGTGCTAAACGCTCAGGAAAAGGCTCTCAACACAGCTCTGATGCCGAAGGTGGGCGTGTTTGCTCAAGGCTTTTACGGTTATCCAGGCTTGAATATGTTTGAGGATATGATGAACCACAAGTGGAGTCTGAATGGCATCATTGGCGCTCGAGTAACATGGAATATCGGCGCCCTCTATACTCGCAAAAATGACAAGGCAAAATTGCAGTTGCAGCGTGATATGACGGAAAGCAGTCGGGAGGTGTTCCTCTTCAATAACAATCTGGAACAGATTCAGCAGCGTGAGAATATGGCGCGTTACCGGAAATTGATGGCGCACGACGGTGAGATTATCTCGTTGCGACGGGCTGTGAGAAAAGCGGCGGAATCGAAGTTGGCACACGGCATCATCGACGTGAATGACTTGGTGCGCGAGATTAACCAGGAAAATGCTGCCTGCGTGCAACAGACGGTACACGAACTTGAGATGCTGAAAGAAATATATGATAACAAATACACGACAAATAATTAAGCACATGAAAAAGATATATGTATTGGCAGGAGTGACCTTGATGATGACAGCCTGCGTAGGAAGTGAGAAAGACTACGATGCAACAGGGACGTTCGAGGCTACCGAAATTACTGTGTTTGCCGAACAGAACGGCACATTGCTGACGTTCGATGTGAATGAGGGCGACCTGATTGAGGCAGGTCAGGAAGTGGGACTCATAGACACCACACAGACGTGGCTGAAGATTCAGCAGATGGATGCTACTAAAGCATTTTATCAGAGTCAAAAGCCCGATATGGAACGACAGATAGCTGCCACGCGCCAGCAGTTGGCTAAGGCTCAGCAAGACGAGCAACGCTACCGCGAACTGGTGGCTGACGGGGCTGCTCCTTCGAAGATGCTCGATGATGCCACGAGTCTGGTGAAGGTGCTGCAGAAACAGTTGGATGCTCAGATCTCATCGCTAAGCACCAGCACACAAGCCCTCGACAAGCAGACGGCTGCTGCCGATGTGCAGAAAGCACAGTTACAGGATATGCTGCGCAAGTGTCATATTGTGACTCCTACTAAGGGAACTATACTTGAGAAATATGTGGAGCCTGGCGAGTTTGTGGGTGTGGGAAAACCGCTGTTTAAGATAGCCGACACCGAGTCGATGTACCTGCGTGCCTACGTCACTTCTGCCCAGTTGCAGAACATCAAGATTGGTCAGCAGGTGAAGGCGTTTGCCGACTATGGCGGCGGGCAGCGCAAGGAGTATGCCGGCACCATCAGTTGGATTTCCTCCCGTTCGGAGTTTACGCCAAAGACGATTCTTACCGACGACGAGCGTGCCGACCTGGTGTATGCTGTCAAGGTGGCTATCAAAAATGATGGCTTCGTGAAAATAGGTATGTATGGGGAATTGAAGCTATGAGCGCAATAGAAGTCAAGAACATCAGTAAGTCGTACGGAGGGGTGCAGGCACTCAGCGATGTGTCGTTTGCTGTCGGCAAGGGCGAGGTCTTCGGACTGATTGGCCCCGATGGCGCCGGCAAGACATCCATGTTTCGCATCCTCTGCTCGCTACTGCTGCCCGATGCGGGCACGGCGGCGGTAGATGGCTACGATGTGGTGAGGCAGATGCGCGAGGTGCGCAGCCGTGTGGGCTATATGCCGGGCAAATTCTCGCTTTATCAAGACCTCACCATCGAGGAGAACCTGAACTTCTTCGCCACCCTTTTCGGCACCACCGTTGATGAGGGTTACGACGCTATCAAGGCCATCTATAGTCAGATAGAGCGGTTTAAGGACCGCAAGGCAGGAGCACTTTCGGGCGGTATGAAGCAGAAGTTGGCACTCTCATGTGCATTGGTGCATCAGCCCAGTGTGCTCTTTCTTGACGAGCCTACTACGGGTGTCGATCCTGTGAGTCGTAAGGAGTTATGGGATATGCTGCTCATGTTGAAAGATCAAGGTATAACAATCTTGGCTTCAACGCCTTATCTCGATGAGGTGCGCTGTTGTGAGCGCGTGGCTTTTCTGGACCAAGGGAAGGTGCGCGGTATTGGCACTCCCGACGCTATCCTCAGCCAGTTTGCCGATATCTTTAACCCGCCAGGCATAGAGCACGAGAAAGATACAGAAGTAAAAGACGACAACGTCATTGAGGTGGAACATTTGGTAAAAGCCTTTGGCGATTTCCATGCTGTCGATGATATCTCATTCAGCGTGAAGAAGGGGGAGATATTCGGATTTTTAGGAGCCAACGGCGCTGGCAAGACAACAGCGATGCACATGCTGACAGGACTGAATCAGCCCACCAGTGGAACGGGGAGGGTGGTAGGCTTCGACATTCGCACGGAGTATGAACAAATCAAAAAGCACATAGGTTATATGTCGCAGCGCTTCTCGCTCTATGAAGATCTCACCGTGGCTGAGAATATCCGCCTCTTTGCCGGTATCTATGGTGTGAAACCTGATGATGTGAAACGTAAGATGGATGAAATGCTTCGGCAGTTGAAGTTTGAGGACCATCGCAACGATCTGGTGGGGTCTTTGCCATTGGGCTGGAAGCAGAAACTGGCGTTCTCTGTTTCTATATTCCATGACCCAGGTGTGGTATTCCTCGACGAACCTACTGGTGGTGTTGATCCTGCTACGCGTCGTCAGTTCTGGGAACTCATCTACGACGCTGCCCATCGTGGCATCACCGTTTTTGTGACTACCCACTATATGGATGAGGCTGAATATTGCGATCGCATCTCTATCATGGTGGACGGCAAAATCAGTGCACTCGGCACACCCGATGAACTGAAACAGCGTTTCCACCAGCCCGATATGGACCACGTGTTTACCTATCTGGCCCGTCAGGCTACCCGTTCAAGTGATTAAGCGTATGAAACAGTTTATAGCATTTGTTATCAAGGAAACTAGGCATATCCTGCGCGATAAGCGTACGATGCTAATACTCTTCGGAATGCCTGTGGTGATGATGCTCCTCTTCGGCTTTGCCATCACCACCGATGTGAAGCATGTGCGTACAGTGGTGGTCACGTCAGAAATGTCACCCCGCATCCAACAATCTATAGAGCGATTGGCTCAGTCGGAATACTTCGTCATCACTCAGACGGTGAACACCCCGCAAGAGGCAGAGCTGCTTATTCGCAGTCAGAAGGCCGATATGAGCCTCATCCCCAGCCCCTCTCCAAAGGGCGAGGGGAGTAGTAACCTTCAGTGGCAAATCATGGTTGACGGTAGCGACCCCAATATGGCTCAGCAATGGACCACATACGCCCAAAGCATACTGTCTCAGCCAGTTGACGACAAACACTATTCACTCCCCTCGCCCTTTGGAGAGGGGCTGGGGGTGAGGCTCCTCTACAATCCCCAGATGAGGTCGGCCTACAATTTTGTGCCTGCCATCATGGGTATGCTGCTGATGCTCATCTGTGCTATGATGACTTCGATTTCTATTGTTCGCGAGAAAGAGAAAGGTACGATGGAGGTGCTGTTAGTGTCGCCGGTTAAGCCTCTGATGGTGATTATTGCTAAGGCGGTGCCCTATCTGGTGTTAGCTTTTGGCATCCTTATCACCATCCTCCTGATGGCGCGTTATGTGTTGGGTGTGCCTTTAGCTGGTTCGCTATTCTGGATTCTGTCCGTGAGCACGCTATATATCCTGTTGGCGCTCTCGCTGGGATTGCTCATCTCCAGTGTAGCCCAGACACAGCTTGTTGCCCTGCTGCTTTCAGCGATGGTACTATTGATGCCTGTGGTGATGTTGTCGGGCATGCTGTTTCCTGTAGAGTCGATGCCGCAAGTGTTGCAGTGGCTATCTGCAGTGGTGCCTCCACGCTATTATATCGAGGCTATGCGAAAGCTGATGATTATGGGGGTAAGCATAGGCGAGGTGGCTTACGAGGTATCTGTGCTGGCAGGTATGACTGTCGTGCTACTGGCTGTCGCGCTGAAGAAGTTTAACGTTAGGTTAGAGTAGAATAATGACACTGAAATATCTTATACAGAAAGAGTTCCTGCAGATACGCCGCAATGCGTTTCTTCCCAAACTCATTATCATATTCCCCATCGTGATCATGTGCCTCATGCCGTGGGTGATGCAGATGGAAGTGAAGAACATCGTAGTAGATGTGGTTGACATCGATCACACAGTGGAGTCGCAACGGTTGGTACAGCAGATAGCAGCCTCCAACTACTTTATTTTTGGTGGACAGAAAGCTACCTACGCTGAGGCGATAAAGGACGTGGAGAAAGGCAGGGCCGATGTCATTTTGGAAATACGTGATGGTAAATATCTCATTGCAGCCAATGCCGTCAACGGCACCAAGGGGGCTATGGGCAGCGCCTATCTGAGCCAGATAATAAGACCCACCCCCCAGCCCCTCCCTGTAATGGAGGGGAGTGGCTACTCTCAAGGGCAGCAGGTATCTGCTCCCTCCCTCACAGGGAGGGCTGGGGGTGGGTCTCTTCTCCTCTACAACAAAGGCCAGAACTACAAACTCTTTATGATTCCTGCGCTTTTTGCCATTGTGATAATGTTGATGACGGGCTTCCTGCCTACACTCAACATCGTTGGCGAGAAGGAGGCTGGTACCATCGAACAGATCAACGTTACACCCGTTTCAAAGTGGTCGTTCATCCTCGCCAAACTCATTCCTTACTGGCTCATCGCACTGTTTGTCATCACCGTTTGTTTGCTGTTGGCATGGATTGTCTATGGCATTACACCAGCCGGTCCGGTGTGGCTTATCTATGTGCTTGCTATGCTACTGGCGCTGTTTTTCTCTTCGTTCGGACTCATCGTGTCCAACTACTCAGACACTATGCAGCAGGCCATGTTTGTCATGTGGTTCTTTGTGGTTAGCATTTTGCTACTTTCTGGTCTTTTCACCCCAACGCGCTCCATGCCCCAGTGGGCTTATCTTACCACCTATATCAACCCCATGCACTACTTTATTGATGCTATTCGCACCGTCTTCATCCGCGGTGGAGGTTTGCTCGAAATTGCCCATCAAGTCTTAGCCCTTGCGGCCATAGGTGCGCTGATGGGCTGTTGGGCTGTACAGAGCTATAAAAAGAATAGTTGACTTTTAAAGAACCCAACGGCGTGTTGGCTATGAACACTCTGATAGCCAGCAGAGTCACGAGCTTCATTGTGATAACGTAGTAGTTACTATCTTTTAATACATGTTGTTAAATAAGGTTAAATACATGGAAGTAGGCACACCGATAGTCAACGGTATCAACAGCATCCATGCTGACGGTCAGCTTAAAGAGGCTCACACCCTGAGCGGTCAGAAGGTAATGGGAAGCTACCGTGGCATCGTCATTGTGAACGGACATAAAGTGATACGCAAGTAGTGTCAATGCCTGTTTCAGACTTTGCCTTACAATGAGGGGTTATGTTCCCCGATAAATAATCACAGAGGATGTGTCACACAAGACAGTGGCACATCCTCTTTATTTGTTGCGTAAAAACCTAAATAACGGTGTACGCAACGGCATCCAGCCACACGACTACAATAACGTTGTCCGTTCCGCAGAATACAAAATCGACACGTTTTGCTTCCTTTCGTTTATCAATGCCGAACTGCATGTGGAAGAGATTCAACGGCTCAGTTGCAATTGCGTAGGTTTCGCGGTGCTCCCAGAGTCTTGAATTGGCATTTCCAGAGTCTGGAGAGGTTCGTTTTAAAGTCTAAAAGCACGTATTCTAAAGTCTAGAAGTGGCGTTTCTAAAGTCTAAAACCGAAGCTATCATTTCTGGTCTAGCCCCTGGATGCTCTACATCCAACCCTTAGAACGACCGCATCCAGGGGCTAAAACAACCCGTTCTAGGGGCTGGATGCGTCACATCTAGGGGCTGGACGGACATCAAAAGTAAAGCTATGACAACGCAAAAGCGAAACTATAACAAGACGAAAGCAGCACTATGACAGTGCGAAACCGTTCCTATCCCGACCAACGAACCTCCTGAGGGAAGGGGTAATCACATATTTTTCGTACTTTTGGTCTGAAAACTGCGCTTCATCTGTCGATATAGTGGGACTTTTGCTGTTTTCGCTTTCTAAAAAGGAATACTTGACCGTTCAAAAGAAGAATCTCTATAAAGTGGAAGAACTTGACTGTGAGTCAACTTGTGCAAAAAATGCACATGTTCCTTTTTGGAACATATGGATAATGAAGGAAAGGGCAGAATCTGTGGTAGTCACAAAATTTGCGAATACCACTCAGCGTGGTGCAAAGGTTGTTATCAGTCTGACAAACAAGAATAGCGATGAGTAAAACAGAATACAAGCGTTTAGGCGACTATATCAGAGAAATGAATGTTCGTATCGGCGCCATAGGTCGTGCTATAGAATCATGTAAAACGCTGGGAATCAATGTTGATGACCATTTTCGTGAGGTCACGAAAATGATAGCTTTGGCCAAAGGGACACAACGTGAAGCGCAGGACTTTGTGCTCACCCGATATGCCTGCTATCTGATTGCTCAGAATGGTGTTCGTGGCATGTTGGGACAACGAGGCATCAGACCTGAGTCGCTGCCTTGCCGACCGTGTGATAGCCACCCAACTCGACCTGCTAAGGCTGATGAGAGACGATGATACTGTAAATGATACTGTAAATGATACTGTAAATGATACTGTAAAACGCACGAATACCTCTCTGTTGTCCAAAACTGAACAAGCGGTACTGGATGCTATTAGTACGCATCCCGATTACTCTTATGAACAACTGGCGGCAACTTGCGGCGTCTCGCGCCCAACCATTGCCCGAACAGTCAAGTCACTACAGATTCATGGACACATACGTCGTGTCGGTTCTGATAAAACAGGTCACTGGGAGGTGATTAACGAAGTTATACGTGAATCTTGAAACCAAAAGTAGGCTTATGCCTTCGGAGTGGGTTCGTAGTAGGTTCGGAGATGGAAGAAGCAAGAACGCTAAAAGGGCACAATAAAAACAATGTTAATAGTTTTTTTAATAGAGTACAGATGAAGCGAATTTGGAATACGTTTTGCGAAGATATCAGCAAGAACAAGGGCGTAAAGGAAATGACCTTTGAGAAAGTGTTATCCCGCTGGATTTCAACGAGTTTCTCTCTGTACGCTACATGTTTCAATTGCGCTGCAAGGTTACACATTTTTCACGAAAAACGTGCAGAATTTGCTACTTTTTATAGTTCATCCCAACGAATAGAATATGATTCTAACAACTTTGCGGGTATTTGTATTTCTGTAGCGATTTTGCGCCAGTCTTTGATTGCAGCACGAACCTCCTCGATAATTTCTGATGCTTCTTGGTGTTCAAGCATGTAGCTCTCGCTTGCAGAGAGTAGGACATTGATGTCCGACTCTTCTGTGTATGAGTCTATAAGCAAGCATTGATGTGACTTTGCTCCTGGATTGATGTCGTATGCAGGAGAGAGCGTCCAGCCTTTCGGGGTGAGCAGGAAACCATGATTACGGAAGTGGTCGTCGGTGTTGCCAAACATGACGTTAAATGCCACTCTGCGATAGAGTTCGCGGAGATTCTGGCGCACATCGGTACACCCACGAAGAATGAAATCAACGATGTCAAGATAGCCGTTACCTGTGCCGCTGCCGGCTCCATCATCAAGACCAAGCAACGACATAGCGGAAGCAAAATGAATGCGACAGCCCTCTACTGTTCTATCGAAGCGTTCAGAAAGAAGCAGATTACGGTCCTTTGATATCTTGATGGTGCGCGTCTTTGCCACGTTGATACCAGCTTTTGCCGCAAGTTGATGCGAGAAGTGCTCAATAAGCTCCGTATTCTCCAGATCCTTTTTTGATGGGAACTTTGCCACGTACAGTTTTCCGTCAGTATCAACCACGTTGGCCTTAGGACGAGCACCACCAAGTGAGCTTCCCGGGGCAATCAACTGGTCGAGCCAGCGTTGTTCTGGTAGTTCGTTACGTTCTTCAGCCAACTCAATCTCATGACTAGCATCGCACAGGGCACGGAGACTCTCAATTGGGGGAACAAGGTATTTTGCACTCGCGTTCTTGCGTCCCGTTGGTAGCAAGCCAGCAGAGCTGGAGCGGATGTAGTCATCACCTTCTTCCTCTTTGTAACGTATGCCACCCATGCGCGTAAAGTCTTCAATCCCTATGAGGTAGTCGTAATTAGTAAGCATACGTTTCGGCCTACTTTCTTGTTGGGCAGTTAGTCGCTCTCTGCGGTCGAGCAACAAACGCCCCCAGCGATCGGGGAAGGAATCCTTGACGAAGCCGAAGACATTATCATTACCACGAGGATGCTGCAAAGAAGGAACGTTCATTAGGTCACCGCTCAACAGAATGCCGCCATGCTGTTTTAGCCACTGGCGCGAATACTCAAAGACAAAATGGTCTTTGCCACGAACATGTTCGTAGCCTAATGTTCCAATCTCTTCGGGAGAGGTTAGGAAGTCAAAATCTGCATAAACTATAATTCTTTTCATTTTCCCAACAATTCTGCATCCTGAAGCTGTCTGCCAAGAGCATCGTCGGCAGCCAGCAGGGTGATGTCATTTTCCAGATTAAGTGCAAAGAGAACACGTGCATAGATACCCATAGAAACCGTTGGGTCGCCATGTTCCACCTTTGAGACAGTTAGGCGTGTCACAGTAGCTCTGTCTGCAATGTCCTGCATAGACAAATGTCTGCGCTTGCGGGCCAACATGATTTGCTCGCCCATAATCTTTAGGTTCTGGCTCAATGCCCTTGGCATCGTTTTACCAAATGTATTCTTTCCCATAATTGTATCTTATTGGGTGCAAAGATAAATAAAAATGTTTAATATAACAAACATTTTATCAAATAATCTGTTTAGACTACTCTTTTTGGGGCTTTTTTTTATAGATACCTGCAATTTTGTCGATTAACAATCGATGAGTACATCTTCATAGGACCTCTTTATGAAATTTTATGGCTGTAAATTTTACGACTATACAATTTGCTTCATAAAAGACACATCAATTGTGTTATGGCATAATGATGGTATTGATAATTTGAAGCGATGATTTGTTAAAAGACAAATATTTTTGCCTCTCTGTTCATGTTTTTATCAAAACAAAATGATATCTGCTGAAAAATCGCTATCTTTGTACCCAAGCTAGCTCGGAGAAGAATATGTATGGCAAGTGAGTATTGTTTATGGACTTGAATAATCAAATCATCATATATCAGACAGAGGATGGACAGACGCAGGTGGATGTCCGTTTGGAGAATGAGACAGTGTGGCTGTCTACTAGTCAGATGGCAATGCTATTTGACAAAGAAGAATCCAACATCCGTAGGCATGTTATCAATGTTTTTAAAGAAGGAGAATTAGAACGTGAAAATAACGTGCAAAAAATACACGTTAATGGGATCAAGATGCCTGTTCCATATTAAGAGTGGAGCCCTTGCTGACCGCCTGCCAACTCTGACCATTGCCGCCAAGAACCTGGCGACGGAGATGACCAACTACAACGTTGAGCAGAAGGATCTCTATGGCGAGACAGATACTCAGAAACTGCCAAAGAAATAAAACAAGAAAATTATGGCTGCAATAAGTGACCTGATAGAAAAGAGTTAAGATAAATCCAAAGAAAAAAATATTGAGCAATGATACAACATATTATTAACAAGAACGAGACAGCAAGCCCTGTCAGCAGGGAGATGGCTGGATTGAAGGAGTACTTCCCGCAATGCTTTAATAGCCAAGGGGAATTCGATATTGACAAGTTCCGTGAGGCTATTCAGCCGCAGGTGGATGTCACTCGTGAAGGTCGCAGTTATGACTTCTTGGGTAAGAGTTATGCCCGTATGCTGTCGTCGCTGGATACCACGACGGTGATTCGCCCTGACACAGAGCACAACGCGAAGCCTGAGAACGCCAACAGCGAGAATATCTATATCAGTGGCGATAACCTCGATGCGCTGCATCATCTTACTAAGAGCTATGCCGGTCAGGTGAAGTGCATCTATATCGACCCGCCTTACAACACAGGAACTGACGGTTTTGTGTATAACGACAAGTTCAAGTTTACGGCAGAGGAGTTAGAGAAAAAGTTGAGCATCAGCCCTGACGAGGCCGAGAAGATTATTGCAATGACAAGTGGCCATCGTGCCAGCCACGCTGCTTGGTTGACGTTTATGATGCCTCGCCTCCAGTTGGCTCGCGACTTGCTGTCAAAAGATGGCGTAATCTTTATCTCCATTGACGATAATGAGCAGGCAAACTTAAAACTGTTATGCGACTATTTGTTTGGAGAAGAAAATGGTATTGGACCAATTATTCAAAATAAATTAAACTCTAAAAATGATACTTTAAATATTCAAAAGAATCATGAGTTTATATATTGTTATAGGAGATCCCAGGTTGTCAAAGGTGGGAAACTATCTGCAACTTTAGGTAGACAGTCTTTTGCAGAAAAGACAGTATTCAAAGAAGGAGATAAGTACTTTTATCTGAATGACCCAATTACGACACGAGGAGAAGGTGGAACTTTGAATAGCCGTGAAAATTTAGGATATACCTTTTATTATCATCCAGAGACAAAAGATGTCAAGGTCTTGGAAGACTATGACAAAGAACTTGCAAAAACGTCAAATGATGAGTCTGTTGTATATGCAGACAATTTAGATCTTATCAATGCTGGTTATATTGCGATACGTCCACCTAGAGTTAGAGGTAATTTGGGCGCATGGACATGGGAGATGGATAGAGCTAAAGATTCTCCAGAGTTAATGGTTAAGAAATTGTCGGGCTCTGATTCATATACTATCGTTAAAAGAACGTTTATTTCAGAAGATGACGTTTTTGAAAAAGATGGAACACTTAAATATATAAAAGAAACCATATCTAATTCAAAGAGTATTATTGAGTTTTCTACCAACGATGGAACTACAACCTTAAATGAAATAATGGAGAAGAGTGGATTGTTTAACAATCCTAAAAATGTTTCGATGTTGGAATACTTAATTAGCCTCGTAGACGGAAAGGACTTTACCGTTGTAGATTTTTTTGGTGGGTCCAGTTCTACTGCACATGCTATTATGAATTTAAATGCTGCTGATGAAGGATCAAGAAAGTTTATTCTTGTTCAGTTACCTGAAAAAATAAGCAGTACAAAAGCAGCATACAAAGCAGGCTACCGCACCATCGATGAAATCGGCATGGAGCGCATTAAGCGTGCTGCGAAGAAAATCAAGGAAGAGAATCCGCTGTTTGCAGGCGACTTGGGCTTTAAGCATTACACGCTGGAGGAAGTGCCTCAGAATACACTCGACAAGCTGGAAACCTTTGACCCCAACGTTATTCTGAGTACTGACGATACGCTGAATATGTTTGGACGTGATACAGTATTGGAAACATGGCTTGTTAATGATGGTTACGGATTGGGTGCTAAAACACAGGATGTCGTGCTAGACAAATATCACGCAACGCTCTGCGGACGCCATCTCTATCTGACGGATGCTGACTTTACGGAAGATGCTATGACAGCGTTGGTAGATCGCTATCAGAGTGATCCTGCGTTTAATCCCGACTGCATCGTGCTGTTTGGCTATAGTTTCGGCCACAATGCTAAGGATATGCTTGAGAAGAACAAGCCAACCATCAATCTGGTGAAGGATAAGAACATCATTATCGACGTGCGTTACTAAGGGGATATGGAACTGATATTACAAAACAATTTGCGGCACCAGCAATTGCCTGTAGAGGCTGTAGGTGACGCACTAAAGGAAGTGAATTGGCAGTCGCCAAAAGACTTTTATGCCAATCCGCTAATGTCGTGGTCGAACCGCTATCAGCTTAGTGCACCTATCTTTGAGGTGAAGAAACAACTGCTGCCAAATCAGCCTCAGAAGTTGCAGGAACCAGAAGAGGGCGCCCCTCTGAATCTTGATATCAAGATGGAGACGGGTACAGGTAAGACGTATGTTTATACCAAGACCATTTTTGAGTTGCACCAGCGCTATCGCCTGAATAAATTCATCGTCTGTGTGCCCTCGCTGCCTATCAAGGCAGGCGCAGAGCAATTTCTGAGCGACCTGTATGTGCAGCATCACTTCAAGAACGCCTGTGGTTATGATTGTGACCTGGAAGTTGGCGTATTGGAGGCTGCAAAGACGAAGAAAGGTAAGCGGTATTTCCCTGGTGTGGTGCGCAACTTCGTGGAAGGTTCTTGCCAACAGCGCAATAAGATATATGTACTGTTGCTGAACATGGCTCTGCTGACGAATGCACAGATATTGAAACGCAACGATTACGACTTTGGTGTGTTGGGCTTCTATCGTCCATTCGATGCATTGAGGGCTACACATCCTGTTGTCATCATTGACGAACCTCACCGCTTTAACCGCACCCAGTCGGCCTACACGCAAATTCTAAATGAGTTGAAGCCGCAACTGATACTGCGCTATGGTGCCACATTTCCTGAGATAACCGTAGGGCGTGGTAAGAATAAACTTGTAACGAAAGACTATCTGAATCTGCTCTACGACCTGAATGCCTGCGAGGCTTTTTCGCAGAATCTGATTAAAGGCGTTGCCAAGGAGCATTTTGAGTTGCAGGGACAGCAGCGCGAACGTGTTATCATCAAAGAGATTAATGAGCGCGAACGCAAGGTGACGTTGCAATATGGCAATCGAACGGAGGTGCTGCAAGCTGATGACCCTATCACTTTGGCACCAGAGATGCAGAACGTCAGCGTGGCTGCGGTAGAGAAAGGTTTGGTGACACTTTCTAATGGCAAGCAGTTCCATACCAGCGAACACTTCAGTCCGTCTGTCTATGCCCAGTCGTATCAGGAGGAAATGGTGAAGTTGGCTATTCAGCGGCATTTCGAAACGGAGCGTTTGAATTTTGAGCGTCCTCAGCGCATGAAGACACTGGCCCTGTTCTTTATCGATAGCATTCGTTCGTATCGTGGAGAGGGAGAGGAAAACGGTTGGTTGGCAGAGAAGTTTGAGTCGCTTCTGAAAGAACGCATTAAGATAGAACTTAGCAAACCTTGCTCAGACGATTATAAGGCATACTTGGAGGCAACGCTGAAAGACCCTCATGCTTGTCATGGAGGTTATTTTGCAGAGGATAACCAAAACAGCGACGAGGAGATAGCTCAGCAAGTGAAGGAGATTCTGCACGATAAGAAACAACTGTTGTCGTTCAAGAACGAAGATGGTAGTTGGAACGTACGTCGTTTTATATTCTCAAAGTGGACGCTGAAGGAAGGATGGGATAATCCCAATGTGTTTACCATTTGCAAGCTACGTTCCAGTGGTAGCGAAATTAGTAAGTTGCAAGAAGTTGGTCGTGGATTGCGCCTGCCAGTTGATGAATATGGTAATCGCAGCAGCGAAGAATTCCTGCTGAACTATATTGTAGATTTCGACGAAGCAGACTTTGCAGCCAAACTGGTTGCTGAAATAAACGGCCAGTCGCAGCAAGTAGCTATCACGGATAAGATTCCTATGGAGCTGATTCAACGGGTAGCAGAGAAACGAGGTGTGGATCAGTTCCAGTTGATGATGGAACTGGCTCAAAAGGGCTTCATAAAAGATTTGCAGGGAACAGTAAATGGTGATATGTTGGGTGAGTTGTATAATCAATACCCAGAGTTTGCTAATACAGGATTACCCAAGTCGAAAGTGATTGACCGTAATAAGAAGAATACCAATAAAATTAAGATTCGTCCGCAGGTGTTCGACCGTCTGCGCGACCTTTGGATGAAGATCAATAAGAGGTATATCATCTTCTTCGACCCCTTGCTGGAGAAAGAATTGGAGAAAGCACTACCAATGCTGTTCAGCGATGGTGTGTTCGCACAGAGCATCATTACCAGTCAAAGAGAGATAGTGGAAACTGACGATGGAAAAATGGCCTACGTTCAAGATACGGGCGTTTCATATCAGACAACAGGAAACCGTATGCCTTATAGCGAATTCCTAAAGCGAATCAATCGTGCCACAAGCGTACCTATCCGTACGCTTCACAAGGCAATGTGTGAGGGTATTGGTACAAAGCCGACCTTTTCACAAGATATGATTAACGATCAGTCGCTGGCTCGTATCATCAGCAATATCACGAATTGGAAGATAGAAAACTCCATGAGTCAGTTTAAATATAAGCAGACAGCTTATGACGTAAAGCGTACAAGGCTTACTGACGAGAACGGCAAGTTGTATGAAGACATCGTGCAGAGTTACATTGGCAATCATCTGGATAGTGCAAGAGTGGCTGACAGATACCTCTACGATGCATACACATACGACAGTGAATTGGAGCAGACAAATCTTAGGACCTCTGATATTGACGAGGTCATCGTGTTTGGAAAGATTCCACGTAAGAGTATTGCTATTCCAACGATTACAAACGACTCGTATAGCCCTGACTTTATGTATATGGTAAAGAAGACAGATGGCACTAAGGAACTGAATATCATTGTCGAGACCAAAGGTGTTGATGTGCCTGCACATTTACGAGACGTTGAGAAGAAGAAAATTAGCTGTGCCGAGAAGTTTTTTAATCAGCTTCGTGAGGACTATCCTGAGTTAAATGTCAACTTTAGGGATCAACTCAATAACCAACAATTGCGTACAATTATTGACAATGTTATAAATTCGAACTAAATACCTAACGATATGAACGAGAAACTATATTTGGATACGCTCAAGAAGTATCAGAAGTGGGCGAAAGAGAACAAAAAGCAGGTTGAGCAGGACTTCACCGAACGTCGTGCTATGTGCGAAGATATGCAAGCCTATTCGAAGGAAAGATTTGCCAAGCTTACGGAAGAAGAATTCTATGAGCTGATTGCTCCACTTTGGGCTATGCGAATATGGGGCAACAAGAAGTATTATATCGACAACATTGTGGAAAGCAACGGAATGGAGTTAATCCGTGAGCAGCTGACAGAGTTGTTCTGGAGCAAACATTCCATAGAGAAACGCTGGGACGACTTCCGCAGTAAAATCAAAGGTATTGGCCCTGCCATTATGAGCGAACTGCTGAACAAGTTCAATCCTGATGAGTATCTGTTGTGGAACCGAAAATCGCTGACGGCTTTTCTCGCTTTAGGGATAGAAAAGGTTCCCAAGCAGAATGCAAGTCTCGATGGCAAACGGTATGCTTATCTCTGCAAGATTGGTAAGTCGCTCGTTGAACTGGCTAAGTCGAAGGGATATTCCGAAATTGACAATATGCTTGCCTTGGATTACTTCTATTGGCAAGAGTTGCAGATAGATATTCCTATAGATGAAGTAATTGAAGAAGAAAAACCTGAGACGGAGAAGCAGAAGACCTTTGTGCATAATGATGTGCGCGACCGTATCTGCGACATTGGTTCATTCCTCGGCTTTAAGGCTTATAGAGAGAAGAAGGTTGCCGACGGTGCTGTTGTTGATGCCATCTGGGAAGTGTCAGTAGGTAATATGGGGCGCGTGACATACGTCTTTGAAGTACAGACAAACGGCAGTATCGACAGCCTGTTGATGAACTTGATGAGGGCAAAGAACAACCCGTCAGTTCAGGGTATTGTGGCAGTATCGGATGCCAAGCAGATAGAGAAAATCAAGAAAGAAGCAGCCAGCGTGAAAGCAATTCGTGATGACTTGAAGTATTGGGATTACAACGACGTGCTGAAGGTATATGATTCCCTTTCTTCTGCCTATGAGTCAATCAACAAGCTGCATCTGGTGCCGGAGGGGTATAATATTCTATAAAAACGAAATGCGAATCAATATTCAATCTCCATTATGAAAGAACTATACAAAGTCCGTAAAATTGAGCTTTCTTTACTCGACCGTGAATCGCATGAACCTTATAGGGAAATGGAATGTGAGTTTGGTAGAGTAATGGATGATTGTGGAATATTGTACCTTGAAACTCATATTTTCAATGATGAGGATTTCGTCCTCTTTAACTACAATAGTTTAGGTTGTCCTGCGAGTGCAAAAATGTCGTCTTTCGATGATATTGAAATAGAAATACCCTTCATGGCATATACAAAAATGTCAACCAAGGAGAAGAAGGTGACATTTAAGTGTTTTGACTATATTACTGTTCATGAAGAGGATGTTTTTTATTCTTATCAAAAAGATAAAGATAAAGATCTCTCGCCTATACAATTGTTGAGAATTGATTTCTGGGGTTTAGATTTGCTTATTCCATCATGGCCAGTAACAAGTCTGATGGTTAATGACGCACCGTTTGATATTCATATACAAAAAGATGCTGAGACAAGTGTAATGTTTGCAACTTTCCCCATTAATGAAACTGTTGAGCACAATACTCTGACATTAGACTTGTTTCAATTATTTCGCTACTCATTAGCTGGATACTTATCTCTAATTAATGGGGCGCAGGTACAAATTACCAAAGAATATTATAATGGCTTCTTTAGAATATACTCGTATAACAGAACCGAAAACACGGGACGTTCATATTATGCGTGTGGAAACGCAAATGTATTTCGGCCTGCCCCTATTCTTTTTGAATTTGACAATTATGTCAGGTGGAATCATTTGCTAGATCTCAACAAGTTCGTCTATCACCTATGTTCTGCTCAACAACTACTCTATTGCGAAGATAGTGCATTTATTCTTATATTGGTGTTGGAAGGATTATGCAAAAAATACATCAGCATACATAAAAAGGAAAAGAAAACACCAACAAAAATCTCACCAGATACTTTTGAGGATATAAAAGAGCAGTACATAGATTTACTTGAAAGACATGATGATATTCCTGTTGATAATAAAAAAAGTTTTAAGAATGCAATAAACAAACTTAATGATGTTAGTACTGCAACATCTAAGTTTTATCTTATTCTTGATGAGCTAAACATCCAACAGACAAAAGAAATAAAGTGTCTCATCAAAGGGGTTAGGAACACTTTAGTACACGATGCAGTATTAAATGATTACTACGATTATGTCCTACTTTCAGAACTCATAAGGGAGATTATATTGAGGCTAATCAGTTCAACGGTTGAGAGACATTCTGAGTATAAAAGTCAAGCTATAATAGGGGATGCTCCGAACCTTTCGTATAATGAATTTGTCGCAAAGAATGAATTGGATGTGGATAATAATGTTATCTTCTCCCAATATGACAATCGAATCAAGCTTAGGATTACGAAAGGTAATATTTGAAAAGATGAAACGGAAAGAGAATAAGAATGTGCAGAATTACGGGACGGTTCCTTGATCCGCTGAAGATGGCTGAAAGTATTACGGATTTACGGACTTCGAAGACACGGAAATAAGAACGGAATAAAAACGTTATAAGAATATATGGCACTTACAATAGATGAACTGAAGGAACTGATACAGTGCTATATAGTACAACATATATTGAGAACTGGGGCTCGGGGGTGAAGCGCATCATGGAGGCTTGCCAGAAGAGAGGTGTAGCAGCGCCAACATGGACAGTCAATGGTGGCTTTGTTGTAGTGATATTTAAGAGGCCTGTAAAGGGTGTCCCTCAAGATGTCCCTCAAGATAATGAACTTGATGATTGGATAGAGAAACAGATCCGAAATAACCCTCAAATCTCAACAGGAGATTTGGCCAAATTGAGTAATCGAAGTTCAAAAACTATCAAGCGTCATCTTGCCAAAATGCCGCATATCCGTTATGTGGGTAGTGGTTATAGCGGTCATTGGGAGATTGTGGAATGACAGAATCATCAGGGACTGCAGGATCTCAGGGATAAGCGCTTTGATTCGCAGGAAGGAGGCTAAAAGGTGTGAGATGGATGTTGGAAGAAAAACTCCGAGCTCTGCTCGCCTGAGCATCTCAAAGAGCGCAATAAGATGTAATACAGAACGGATTAAACGCGTTATACGAAAGATGGACAAAGAGAATAAACTGATACTGTATAAGGATGAGGAAGGCAGGGTGAGTGTGAATACTCGCTTAAGGAATTGAGCGAAGAGGGAACTCGAAAGGAATTCTTACAAGTTCGTCAAGAGGGCAAAAGACAAGTGCGTCGAAACCCGTGAAGCGGTTGAAAAATCTGAATGACGATTCGGATGGTGGCGACAGCAGTGGAACTGGCGAATCTTGATTCTATCAAGATGATAGAAGAGGACGCTAAGAAGAAGGTGTAATCATGGATTGTAAAATGCCAAACTCATTCATAATCATTAAAGGTCAGCCCAAGGCTTTGCAGATAGAGCAGTTCCAGATGGGCGGTAATGGTGTGTACGACGTAAAGTTCAAGTCTTCGCCTCGTACATATCATTACAGGTATAATGATGTGGTTTGGTTGAAGGATGCCGTCTGGCATGATCATCTGTATTGTAAGGTTTACATCGGTGGAAGAGAACAGCATAATGTTGAAGACATTCGTTCCTTCCAACATGGTGAACAAACGCATTGGCGTATTACATTCAACAATGGTTATGTTCAAGACTACCTTCATGGTAGTATTCATGTGGTAGAATCGTGTCTGGCAGACGACATCGCAAATAATGCTTTTGAATTTCTAAAGCGTATTGCACAGGTTAATGAACTGGGTAAGGATGAAGAGCATGGTGGCATCCTTCCTGCGCTTTATGAAAAGATAGACTTCATTGATAAGGAGTTGGCCGCAGTCCCATATCTTAACCCAAATGTATATCATGTCAAGAGGCATCGGGTATCTGACCTGATTTTTCCTTTTGGCTGTAACTCCAGTCAAGAGAAAGCCGTTACTGCTGCCTTTGAGAATCAAATCAGCGTGATTCAAGGTCCTCCAGGAACAGGAAAGACTCAGACCATCTTGAATATCATTGCCAACATCTTGGTACAGGGAAAAACGGTGATGGTAGTATCGAACAATAACTCTGCAACAGCCAATGTGCTGGAGAAATTGCAGAAGTATGGGCTGGACTTCATTGTGGCATCATTAGGAAAGAGGGAAAACAAAGAAGTCTTTGTCAATAACCAACCTGTTGTTCCAGATGAATTGCAGACATGGAGTTTGTCGATGACAGATTCGTTCCAAGAGAAACGAAGAGTGGGGGATACTCTGAAACAACTGCGGAAAGTGTTTGATTTGCAAGAGAGTTTGGCTTCTACGAAGCAAGAACTGAAGGCCATAGAACTGGAGTGGGAGCATTTTAAGCAGGACAATCAGATAGACGAAGAAATCTATTCGCCAAAAAGAACTGCTAAATCCCAACGTATTATGAATCTTTGGTTCCGCTATCAGGCCTACGCTGAAGGCGATGCTGTTACATCCAGTACATTTGGCCAATTCGTGGAACGCATCAAGTGGGTTTGGATGAATTTTGCCAGAAAATATCTTCTTGGCGTAAAGTCGCCGTTAGATAGAAACAATATTCTGCCGACCATCTTGGAGCTACAGGCATTGTACTATATTGTGAGAATTAAGGAATTAACCGTTCTCATAGACAGCCACACGAGTCAGCTCGCCTCCTATAACGCAAAGGCATTGTCATCCGCTCTAACTGATCATTCGATGGCAGTTCTGAAAAATTCTCTCAATGGAAAATACAGCAAGAATCAACGCAGGGTGTTTAATGACGTAAAAGAATTGCACCTTCATGCAGAAGAATTATTGAATCAATACCCAGTTGTCCTGAGCACAACGTTTTCTGCAAGAACATCTGTTCCTGACATGGTTTATGATTACCTTATTATGGACGAAGCCTCGCAGGTCTCTATCGAAACGGGTGCTTTGGCTCTTACTTGTGCCAGAAACGCTGTAATAGTGGGTGATACTCTCCAGCTCCCTAACGTGGTAACAGATGAAGATAAGTTGAAATTGGACACTATATTCAAAGAATATAAAGTGCTGGAAGGGTACAACTGTGCAAAGTACAGCTTTCTGCAGTCTGTCTGTGCAGTCATGCCAAACGTCAAGCAAACCTTGCTCAGGGAGCACTACCGCTGTCATCCCAAAATCATCAACTTTTGCAATCAGCGTTTCTATGGTGGGAATCTGTTGATTGTGACGGAAGACAATGATGAGCCTAACGTACTGACAGCCATCAAAACAGCTCCAGGACATCATACGCGTGGTCACTATAACCAGCGCGAGATTGATGTGGTAAAGGAGGAAATCATGCCAAACTTGCAAGATGAAACGGATATTGGTATCATTACACCATATAACCAACAGGTGAATGAATTTAATCATCAGATTCCCACTATAGAGGCCGCCACCATTCATAAGTATCAGGGACGAGAAAAGGACACCATCATCATGAGTGTCGTGGATGACGAGATATCCGAGTTTGCTGATGATCCCAATTTGTTGAATGTTGCCATATCAAGAGCAAAGAAACATTTCTACTTGGTCGTTTCGGGTAACGAGCAGGAACGAAAAGGGAATATTACGGAGTTTATAGACTATATCGCCTACAACAATTTCTCAGTAACGGAGAGTAAAATCAGTTCTATTTTCGATTATCTCTATAGTCAATATACAGCAGAACGTATGGCGTTTCTTGCCGGTCATCGTAACATCTCAGAATACGACTCAGAAAACCTGACATTCTCATTGATTGAGAACATCCTGCGTGAGTACCCTGAATATTCTCACTTGGGCGTATTCTGTCATACTCCGCTAAGGACCATTATAAGAGACTGGTCGCTTCTCAATGATGAAGAGCGCAAATATATCTCTCATTATGCAACCCATCTTGACTTTCTTATAGTAAACCATGTTAGCAAGAAACCGTTATTGGCAATTGAGACAGATGGGTACAACTTCCATAATGAAGAAACTGCTCAACATCGACGTGACGAAATGAAAGACCATATCCTTGAAGTGTATGGTTTGCCATTACTTCGTTTGTCAACGACTGGTAGTGGGGAAAAGCATAAGATAATAAATGCCTTAAAAGATCATATTCTGCATGCTATTTCTGTCAAAATTCATAATAATTGCGAAGATGGAGATAAATTTCTATAATAATTGGAGTATTCTATAGTTTTGCTATATATTGGAGAGATTTTTTCAACTATTATATATATCACTTTCCCACGCAGAATCTACTTTCCGATTCAGAAGTTACTATCTGTAAATATAAGTGGCTGATAGTCAGTGTAAACACATCTTTTTAAGGTAACAAAAGTGACAGTGATGCTCATCGTCATTTCTAACCTATTTTGAGAAACGCATTTGATGACAAGGTTTCAACGTCGGAAGATAAAAGGTTTAGTTTAGGTTATAGATATATAATATGGGGATAAACTAAACCGCCCCTTGCCCAATTGAAACCAAGCTAACCATCTCTTTCTTTTTTGACGGCAGAAATCAGAATCCTTTAATACAGGTGTTTGGTTGATAGGAAATATAAATTCGGCAACAAAATGTATTTATTGCCGAATTTATATAATCGTACAAAACTACTACACTTCTGTCTAATAGTAGTATGTTTGTACAGAATGGCGTTATAAAACTTGATTTTGTCAAGGGGTAATTTCAGCCAGTTCCATGATGTCTAACATCTTGAATAGGACTCCATCAATAGATGAACGCCAGCTTTGATGAAAGTGACCGTAATACCAATGTGTAAGTGGCTCGGGCACAGCTCTCAATTTGGTATAGATTGCATCCATTGTCTCACGTTCCTTTTGTACATCATCTAACAGACTGTTGTCATATATTGCCCATTGCAGTAATCCGTCTTTGTTCAGTAGCTCACAGAAAGATGGAGCAGTATGCGTCACTACTGTATCTATCTTATGCAAGTTGGTTATCTCAGATAATAAGTCATTGTTGAAAACTGGAGCTTCATCTTGCCAATAATAGTTGGGTGAAAGAAGTTCAATGTCAGAAGAGTTATGGCTGTACCTATGTGCCTTTCTTTGATTGTGTTCCCATGCATCTATTCTTGGCTGACGGTCAACAGATATTGCTCCACCCACACAGAGTATGGTGTGACCATTGGCTTTGACTACAGAGTAGTCGGGAATGCAAGTAAACCTTTTATGCCGGAATGTCTTTCCGTCAAAGTAAGCTGGATTGTCATGGTTGCCACGGATGAAAAGGAACCAGTTGTTGGATTCATTTACTCGCTTGGCATTGCGCTTGACAATATTCTCATAGTACCCTTTTCTTTCAAAGCCAAAGCCACAATCTCCTGCTACAATGACTAGAGTATCTTTCATCTGATATTGGACACAAACTTTATTCACGAGGAGATTGAAGTCACCGTGAATGTCGCCACAGATAACAATGTTGCGGCAGTCCGGAAAATTGTATATGTTGTGATGCGTTTCAGTTCTCATTATAGGAACACCGTGTTGAAGAGGTCAAGAAGACGCTGGGCATCCAAACCTCTTAGTCCTGCATTCTTGAAAAAGTCTGGATCAGGCAATTCTCCTATCTTTTGATAGAAATCACTCATGTCATTCCTCAATTTCTCTGGGAGCGAGAATCGAGAGTCTTGTGGCAGCATGGCTATCAGCCTGAACACATCTTTCTTATGTTTCTCGATGTCACGGCTGTCTACCTGTTCACCTTCGGCTTTTCTGTCCAGCATTTCCGTGTATGCCTTGGCTTTGAGACAAATGAGAGCTTCTGGACTTGCTACATGGATGCCGTCTATATTCCTGCTATGCTCTATAGTGAACGCATAGTAGTCATCATCCATCAAGATAGCTGACAAACTGGACAAGTCTTCTCCTACACTTATGGGTTCTATGTGTGCATTGGATGGCAGGTTGAGGATTCCTGTGCTACGTGCGAACAGTTCAATTTGCTTCGGATATGTCTTATCTTCTGGATTTACAAAGCGATAGTATTCATGCTTGAACTCGTTCTCTCCTTTGCTTCGACCAGCGTAATTGGCTGACTTGATTAAATCCCACAAGCGGGCTCCGAAATCAGGAGTGAGTGCTTCTACTACAAGAACAAGGTCAAGATCCTTCGTTGCACGAGGATTCATGTCGAGTTCTTCTTCAAGCAGATTGCAGGCTGCACCTCCTATCAGCACATACTTGTCCTTATAATCATTGAAATATTCCTTCCAGCGTTCAATTCCTGTTACCATTTCATTTTTTCAATTAAAGTGTCACATTCCATTTGTATTCTTTCGTCTTCGCTGTCCTTCATGCACAGATAGAGCGATAGCCTGTCTGCCCATTCACCATCAGACAGCAGGGCTGGAGAGTATTTCCATACTTCCACCTTTATGTCGCCAAATTCCTTATTCATCATGGCGGCATTAATTTTTGCTGTTGCTTTGTCTATCGCAACGACTGGAGTTGCAGGCTCCGCAAGCATGGTGTAATGTCCCATAGCAGTCTCTCCGGCCATCAAACTTCCCTCAGGTTTTGTGTCGGTGAAAAGTATGCGCTCTATAGGCGATGTCATCAACGGAAGGGATTTGTTCCAAAGCTCTTCCTTGCACATCGTTATCTGAACATGTTTCTGTTTGCCTCCAACAAGGGCTATGATGTTATTGGTCACAAGCCATCGAAGAGCGACGTTAATAGTCGGGTATGCCAAGCCTGTTAGTTCCGTTATCTCCGAAGCGGTAAGTCCGTCTATTGTTTTTGTTTCAAGATGATAGAGCACCAGCAACTGGGATACAGGTGGCATCTTCTCAGGCATTTCTTTGACCGTGTTCTTCAGTTCACGCAATACGATTAGCATACTTGGGATGAACACGATTTTCCCAGGTACAATAAAATCAACCTTTGCTTGGGTGAGCCGAGCTATCTGATAGGATGCAACTGATTCTAAAGCAAAGATGACAGGATGATGGAATGTCTCTATCATCTTAGCTTGATGTTTGGCTAACTGCATTGGCGTTATGCCGTCACCTGTAGGTATAGCAATAGTGACTTGCATTTCCATGAACTCAAGATCATAAAAGCTATAACTGGTAGCAATCGCCAATGGCAACTTTTTATCTTCGCCTTTGGCATGAGTAAGTCTCCTTGTCTTGAAGCCTGTCAACTCTTCCAGATAATCTGTTGCTGTTGCTATATTATATTTCATTTTGCAAATTATATTATGTGTGATATTTTGTGCAAAAATACGTATAATATTAAAATCTACCAAAGTTTTATCACAAAAAAGTGCATTTTTGAGTTATTTTAGTCTTATTTTTGACAAATAACAATGTTTTTCCTCCTTGTAATTCATAACGAATGTGCCATATTTATTCAAATCAATCATCTTCTAATACAATTTAGTTTAGCTATATAAGGAGTAATTATTTTTAGATGGCTTATAATGAATTGTATAGTCCAAGCATCATTGCCATTTTGACATTCGTTTTGAAACATTCCTCTTTATTGCAGAGAATGCATACTTGCGGGCTTTTAGTAGGACTTTCCGCCCCTCGGTACTTCTAGTGTATACAACATCGCAATTTCCGATATAGGTTCTCCAAATCTTCATAAAAATCTCTAAGCTTTTCTTGTTCGGAGAAATTACGGACGGAATAGCAAAATAATCCGTTTGATTTATTAAGTTGTGGAATCGTTCATGCCGAACTAGCAGATATCTTGGGTTTTCCACAGGATCAAGAAACTCTTGCAAGCATTGGATGAACAAATTGTTCTCCTCTGCAGGAAGATTTACACATGACACATACATTGTTCCCTTATCATTACTGACTTGCAAACCGACCTGTTTGAGGGAGGTTTTTACGAGTCCTTGACTGGAGAGGGTTTCCAAAATGACGATGGATATTTGTTTTAAGACACCTTCCACCGTCCCTGTACGAATGAATTTTAAGGCAACAAGACCCATCAAGAAAACGACAACCACAAAACCGGAAACCCGAATTAGTTGAGGTTGGTTTAAAAGAAATGGTATTACAAGAGCCAAGAACCAGATGTAATACAAATATCCTCTATAGCACAGCGACTTTATGGTTAAAGAATTGGTCTGTAGACCAGAAGATAGACCGATGGAAGGCTTGTTCTCATAACCGATATACAAGGCATCGTTCCACCATTGACGTGTCAATTCCCGATTCTTTGCCAAGGAGAAATTGGTTTGAAGATTTCCCGACGTATTAGGCCTACAAACCCGCTCAATTCCTGAAATAATTTCGTGGTTCCCGAAATAGGAGGGAGCCTCAAATCCCTCAAAACGAGAGGAAATTTGAGCGAGGTCGTAATTATAGTTTTTAAATGAAGGATCATAAGTAGCTAGATGCCAAATATTTGACACCTTGTCTGGATGATTCAAGTCGATGCGGATGGCCCGCCCTCGCATCTGGTTGGAAAGCATATAGGAGCTCACTGTACTAGAGAGAATCAACGAGTTGATGGACGGAGCATCCCAACCTTCTCCAAGCAAGGATTGAGTACCTACAAGCACTGTCAGGTCTCCATCGTTGAACAGCTCGGTTACTAAACGGACAATATGGTTGCGGATGGATTCCTTGGGAGTAATCCGTATGTAGTCTTCGTTTCCCTCAAAAAATTCCAAGTTGACGGCATCATTGGCAACGTCATTGTCAGAAAGCAGGTGCTGAAATTTTCCTACGATAGTTGCAGGCAACAGAATTAACGATCCGCATAGAACACCCAAAGAGATTCTTCCTTGGAATTCTGTTTTCAATTTCCGCCAAATAGGTACGACGCCAAGCATAGAGTAGTCAGGGCAGCTCAGTCTGATGTAATCGGTCAGAATGACCATCCTCAAATTTTTTTTTAGCAGACTGTTCTCCAATTCGACGATGTTGACTATGGAGTCCAATTTTCCAATGCTATTGGCAATCTGTCGGTAGAACTTGTCGTTTCCGTCAAGAATTACTTTTTTTCCATTTGTCAATCCCATTTGTCTTGCTAGACTGTGATACTCACTGCTAATAGCCTTCATGTCCTTCCATTCCTCTTTCTCTACAGAAAAGAACTCATTCAGAAAAGTCATCGCCTGCTTGATGTCGAATATAGGAATATCCTTTGAAGTTGCATCAAACAGGTCTAAAAAACGACGAGGAATCGAGTATCCTTCCTCATTCAAAAGAGAGACGATAGATACATAAAATTCAGGCTTTTCCAAAATGGCTTCAATCTCGTTATCTGTGGCTTGAAGGAAGCGCATTTTCGATAAAAGTTCATGTAATCTTGTATCTTCCCTCAGTTTCTCCATCAAAACATTGACGTTTCGCCTATGGTTTTCGAACAAATTGCGCTCGTGCGGGTGGAGTCGCGAGAAATGAATGAAATCCTGATGAGGGCACAGATCTCCGTTTTTTACCAATTCGGGAATGGAGATTACCTCATCGATGTCGCCGCATAGCGCTTGATACCGATTCCATTCGTTGATGTCTGCATCATAAGGAGGTGTGGCGGTAAGGGAAACTGTCTGTGCTGGCTTCAGATGCTCTACCAAATATGACAATGCCTTCCACCACTCTTTTCTAAGATGGTGTGCCTCGTCGAAGCAAAGCAGAGATACATTAGCGGATAGGAGGATGTTGATAATTTCCTCGGCTTTCTCCATTCGAAATCGGTTGGAAATGGTAATAGAATATAACTTTTCCTTTCCATCATTTTCAACGGGTTGACAGTCTTCTGAGTCATCATCATGCCCGCAAAATGCGGCCAGCAAGGCTTGATATGTAACGATAGTGAGAAAACCAGGGTTACGGATATCTGTTGAGACAATCCCAAAATCTTTCTTTTGTAGAAAAGAAGAAAGAATCCGTTCCTTCCATTGATTTTTAATAGTATTCGTCGGACATAGAATTAGGGATGCTCGATTCAAACGCGATATAACTTCTATTCCCAAAGTGGTTTTTCCGGCACCTGGTGCAGCAACGATATGAAGTTTGTTGTCACGCAAATGGAAATCTAAATCATCAAGAATTCTTTTCTGATAACTTCTCCATACTCCGTTAAAATGAAGGATACTTTTTTTAGTCATGCATTGAGTACTTAAAGAAACATTCTACTTTCCGACGCAGAAGTGCTTGAATATGTTTCCTAAGACTTCGTTGGGTGTGATCTGGCCGCCGGTGATTTCGGATAGGGTGTCGATGGTCTGGCGAAGGTCTTCGCTCAAGAGGTCGCCGCTTATTTGTATATTGAGGCCTTCGATGACACGCTGGATGTGCTGGTGGGCACGTACTAAGGCATCGTAGTGGCGGGTATTGGTTATAATGATGTCGGAGTCGGAGGTTTTGGGTGCAGAATTGATGAGTTGTTGCTTCAGGTTTTCGAGGCCTATGCCGAATTTGGCTTGGAAGGCATCTGTTTTGTTCTCAATGCGTATGACGGTCTGGTTGTCGTGTGTCTCTATATCTGGATAGGGTACACCGGGCTCTGTCATGAGCAGGATAATACGGGCACTCTGGGCTGCTGCTTTTGAGCGTTGGATGCCGAGACTCTCTATCTGATCATCAGTATGGCGGATGCCTGCAGTATCGATGAAGCGGAAGGTGACACCTCCCAACTGGATGGTGTCTTCGATGGCATCGCGGGTAGTACCTTGTATGTCAGAAACAATGGCGCGCTCTTCGCCTAGAAGAGCATTGAGAAGGGTGCTTTTACCTACGTTTGGCGCACCTATAATAGCTACAGGGATGCCGTTCTTCAGGGCATTGCCTGTCTGGAAGCTGTTGGCCAGATGAGTGATGTGATTGTCAATAGTTTCTGCAAGTTCCAGTAACTCACTGCGGTCGGCAAACTCAAGATCTTCGTGGTCTGAAAAGTCGAGTTCGAGTTCGAGCATTGAGGTGAGTTTCAGAAGTTGTTCGCGCAGTTGAGCCAGCTTGGAAGAGAAATGGCCACGCAACTGACTCATGGCTATCTGGTGAGTGGCCTTGTTGTTGGAAGCTATCAGATCGGCAACAGCCTCGGCTTGCGAGAGATCCATCTTACCATTGAGGTAGGCTCGCTGCGTGAATTCACCTGGGCCTGCCTGTTGGCATCCGTTCTCTATGAGTAGGGTAAGCATACGGTTGAGTATATAGCTTGAACCGTGGCATGATATTTCTGCGCAGTCTTCGCCTGTGTAACTATGAGGTGCACGGAAGATGCTGACGAGGACTTCGTCGATAATCTCTGAACCATCGTTGATGTTGCCGTAGTGTATGGTATTGGGTTGGGCATTGCTGATGTCCTTACTAAACACACGAGAAAGAATCTCAAGCGCTTGAGGGCCTGAGATTCTTATGATTCCTATGGCGCCACCTGTGGCTGTGGCGAGAGCACAGATTGTGTCGTTCATAACTGCTTAAGTGCTTCTGACAATAGATTCATATCCTCGTCGGTGGTGGCCCAACTGGTGACGAATCGACATAGTGAGTGAGTTTCATCTACGGGCTCCCATGTCTCGAAAAGAATTTTTGATTTAAGATATTCCATCTGTTGATGGGAGAGGGTTACAAACTGCTGGTTGGTGGGAGATTCCTTAATGGGAATGTTGGCTTCAGAGAACAGTTGACGAAGTTGCATAGCCTTATTAATGGCATGTTTGGATAAATCGAAATACAGGTTGTCTGTAAAGAGTGCGTCGAACTGTACACCTGCCAATCGGCTTTTGGCCATAAGGGCTCCATGCTGTTTGATAATGTTGAAGAAATGTCGTGGGGCGTTATTCCGTGGGAATACTACGGCTTCACCACACAGTGCCCCCTGTTTTGTGCCACCAATATAGAATACATCACAATGGTGGGCAAGCCATGGCAGGTCAAAATCGCATTTTTCAGACATTAAACCATAACCTAGGCGAGCGCCATCAATGTAGAGTGGAATCTCGTACTCCTGACAAAGATTATAGATAGCCTCTATTTCAGAAGCATTATAAATAGTCCCCAGTTCAGTAGGCATTGTAATATATACAATACCGGGTATGACCATATGCTCGTAGGATGAGTCGGCATAGAACCTATTGTGGAAGGCACGAAGATCTTCGGCAGTCATTTTACCATTGTGAGCGGGTATGGTAATAACTTTATGTCCGAAAGCCTCTACAGCACCTGACTCATGTACATTGATATGGCCGGACTCGACGGCAATAACACCCTCATAGCCTGTGAGAACGCCATCAATGACGGTGGCATTGGTTTGTGTACCACCAACGAGGAAGTAGATGTCTGCATCTGGTGTCTGACAAGCTTTACGGATTTTCTGACGAGCTTGTTCGCTCCATATATCAGAGCCGTAAGAAGAACTATTTGAATTGTTGGTTTCAATAAGTTGCCGAAGCACAAAAGGGTGTGCTCCGTTGTTGTAATCGCTTTCGAATGAAGTCATTATATAGTTATCCGTTTATTATATGATTAAATTCTGTCAAGAACTTTTGTGATAAGCGTATCTATCGTGTTTTTATATTCGGTGTTCATCTGCTTGGCGTATCTGTTGGCAATTACCATGCAACAGGTCATGGCGCGATGGCCCAACAGGGTGGCAAGACCGGCAAGAGCAGAGGATTCCATTTCAAAGTTACAAATGCGCATGTTTTCATATTCGAATGATTCAATCTTTTCGTTCTGCTGTGGGTCTTCGATATCGGCGCGGAGTACACGTCCCTGAGGACCATAAAAACCACCACATGAGATGGTATAGCCCCGCACCATGTCATTCTGAGCTACTTGGTTAATGAGTTCTTTGTCGGCCACAGCTACATAGGGCGCGCCCTTGATTGGGTTCCATTTCATATGCTCGCGAAAAGCCTGTTCCATCTGGATGTCGCAAACAACGTTGCGACCTGCATAATAATTGAGTAGTCCGTCAAATCCAATGCTTTTGACCGATGCAACAAAGGTTCCTGTTGGCGTGTTGGGTTGCAGACCGCCACAAGTGCCGATGCGTACCATTGTGAGTGTGCGGTGCTCTTCGTGCTCTTCGCGTGTGTTATAATTGATGTTAGCAAGGGTGTCGAGTTCGTTGACCACAATATCGATATTGTCACAACCGATGCCGTGACTCTGAACGGTGATGCGTTTGCCCTTATAATTACCGGTGATGGTGTGGAACTCACGACTACTCACCTCGCATTCCTTAGTGTCAAAATGGGCAGCAACGGTATCTACACGTGCTGGGTCGCCTACGAGTATCACTTTATCGGCCAATTGTTCTGGTTTGAGATGCAGATGAAAACATGAACCATCGGTATTGATGATGAGCTCTGAAGGTGCAAATTTTTTCTTTTCCATAGCGATTAGTATTTATGTTTATTGGAGTAAGGTGTCGTTTTGTTCTTCTTTTTCCTTCTTGCGAATCAGCAATTGTAACTGTTCTAACTCTTGTTCGCTGTTTAGAATCTCGGTGCGAAGGGTCTGTCGTTCGTTTTCATTAGCACGAGCATAGTAGTTGCGTGCCATGCGTAATGCCTTGCTGAGTACCTCTGCTTGGTGACGAAGATCGTCTAACTCAGAAGAGAACTCACTGACTATTTTTGTGTGTGTGACATTAACATTCTGTCGTGCTTCGCGATATCGGTTGACGGCTGCTTTTCGTAGGTCGGATTTGTCCCATGTGTTGGCTATACAGCTGATGTCTGCCAGTGCACGGAGTTCGCTTTCTGAATAAGCTTCCGATGGATACACTTGACGTGTGTCGTTAGGTATGAACACGTAGATGCAAACTTTGCCTTGTGGTTGATGACGGTCTGTCACAAAATAGCCTAGATTGTTGAACTCATCGATCGCATAGAAATAATCATTGGCAGTTGATGCGAAGGGCATGCCTAGGTTCTCGGGTTTTAGAAATGTGCCTTCGCTGCCATCGTAGCGAGTCACAAAAATATCATAGCCACCAAGGCTGTTGGCCCCTTTTTGTGAAAAATAGAGAGTGGTGCCATCGGGCATCATAAATGGATTGTTTGCATCTGCTTCTTTATTGATACCCTTTGCGACAACCGGGGGGCTCCATCTATTGCCTATGTAATCACTCACATAAAGATGTGAAAGCGAGTCTTTTGCATCAAAGATGGTCGTCAGTCGGAAATCTTTTAACTCGTTGGTGAATTGTCCGAGATTGTTGTTTTGTACTAGTGTGCCACAATCTTTGGCGATAGGAATAAAACGCATGAAATCGTCCAAGTTAACAACCAAGCTGTCGATGAACATAATCTTTTGGGTGGCTGCCAACATTTGAGCAATGCGTGGATCTTCTTGAACAGTTTCGACTGTTGGCTTTTTATTGTTTCTTTTTGACTTTTTATTCTGTGCAGAAACACTGATAGGTATTAGTAGGACTCCAACTAATAGAAGAGAAATATATCTTTTCATCGCTTTTCATTGTTTGGACAAACAAAGGTACAAATTATTATTATACAATAATATAAAGGGAATGTATTATTAACTGAATTTAAGAATTTTCAATTAGTTTTCCTTCTCTTACGAGTGCGTTCCAGAGACTATGTCGTGTCTCTGGATTCATTTGTTCTACTTTATCGTATAAATGTTTGATAAAAGTGCGATTACTCTCATGTTCATAGGGACATAATTTGATTTGTCTTTGGTATCCACGCAATTCTGCGTATTGCTGTATGTCGGATTCTTTTATGAGACAGAGGGGACGTATGATTTGAAGAGGCATCTTTTTCATTTGTAAGAGAGCTGGCATCGTACCAAATCGCCCTTCATAGAATAGATTCATGAGTGCTGTATGGAGTATGTCATCCTGATGATGCCCCAAGGCAATCTTATTACATCCTAATTCTTGTGCTAAATCAAATATTTTCTTTCGACGATACCATGAGCATAGAAAACAGGGTTGCTTCTGTTTTTTAAGTTTTTTGTTTCCGCTTATTAATGTTGTAGTTGATTTGTCATCTACAATAAAGTGGGTGGTACATATATGAAGATGAACACCTAACTCATTGCAGAACTGCTGCAGATAGTCTGTAGATGTCTCGTACTTGATGTTTTCCATTCTTACATGTACCGCGTCAACCTTGAATCGGGGATGTTGTATTTTTGCACGTTTAGCTAATAGTTCTAATAAACAAAGAGAATCCTTGCCACCAGAGAGGGCAACAAGGATATAATCGTTATCGGCTATAAGATGATAGGTGGCAAACGCTTTAACAAAGCGATTGCGCAGATACTTTTCTAATTTTTCTATTTCTGTACGCATTTATTCTTTATTTCATGAACACCAGATAGACGGCACATATTATTAGAAAAAAAGCCAAAATATGGTTCCAATGAAGATGGTCTCCCTGAAACAAAATGTTAGCTATAACAGCAAAGACCGCCAGTGAGATACACTCTTGTACCACTTTCAACTGTACCAAGGAGAATGGTCCTCCATTGCCGATGAACCCCATGCGGTTGGCTGGCACTTGACAACAGTATTCGAGAAAAGCAATGCCCCAAGAGAATACGATGATACCGATGAGTGGCCAATTGCTGCTAATGCCTGTTTCCTGAAGTTTAAGATGTCCATACCACGCAAGTGTCATGAATACATTGCTAAGTATGAGTAGTATAATTGTATATAATCCGTTCATAATTTATGGTTATAATTCCACAAAAAAAGTGAATATTTACTTGCCAAAACAATGATACATTGGTAGTAAAATATTCACTTTCTTATCTTTTATTCTTTATTCTTTGCTTGCAAATAAGCATCCATGTTTTGAGCAGCGCGACGTCCATCGCCCATGGCAAGGATAACAGTTGCACCACCACGCACGATATCACCACCAGCGAAAATTTCATTACGAGAAGATTGCATCTTCTCAGAAACTACGATAGTGTTCTTTCGACCTAACTCAAGACCTTCGATAGATTTTGGTACGAGCGGATTGGGAGATACACCAACGGCGACAATAACTTGATCAACATCGAGAGTTACCGTCTTACCTTCTATGGGAACTGGACTGCGGCGACCTGATGCATCGGGTTCACCCAACTCCATCACTTGTAGAACGGCCTGCTTAACGGCGCCCTGGTCGTCGGCAATATACTCAATGGGGTTATGCAGGGTGAGAAACTTGATGCCCTCTTCCTTGGCATGTTTTACTTCTTCAAGACGAGCAGGCATCTCAACCTCAGAACGACGATAAACCAATGTGACTTCAGCACCTAAGCGCTTGGCTGTACGGCAAGAATCCATGGCGGTGTTACCACCACCTACCACAAGTACGCTTTTGGCAGGATTCAATGGAGTGTCAGTCTTGGGGTTGGCGGCATCCATCAAGTTCACACGAGTGAGATACTCGTTGCTTGACATAATGTTGATAGAGTTTTCGCCTGGAATATTCATGAAGTTGGGAAGACCAGCACCAGAGCCAACAAAGATTCCTTTAAATCCCTGGTCTTCAAGCTGTTCGATGCTAATTGTTTTACCAATAATCACATCGGTTTGGAAATGGACTCCCATCTTTGCAAGATTCTCGATTTCGACGTCTACAATCTTGTTGGGCAAACGGAATTCGGGAATTCCATATTTCAGAACTCCACCAATTTCATGTAGAGCTTCAAATACATAGACATCATATCCCTTCTTCACCATGTCGCCTGCAAAGCTCAGTCCGGCAGGACCAGAACCTACGACTGCAATTTTAATGCCGTTAGCTGGGGCGATCTCAGGCAAGCTAACGTTACCACTCTCACGCTCATAATCAGCAGCAAATCGTTCTAGATAGCCAATAGCAACAGGCTTTGAGTTCATCTTCAAATGGATACACTTGCTCTCACATTGTTTCTCTTGTGGGCAAACACGTCCACAGACTGCAGGAAGTGCTGAGGTGTTCTTAAGTACCTTGGCGGCTGCAAGGAACTGTCCGCGCTCGATGTTCTTGATGAACGATGGGATGTTGATGTTCACCGGACAGCCCTCCACACAACTTGGCTTAGCGCAGTCCAAACAACGCTTAGCCTCAGTCATCGCCATCTCCTTGGTAAGGCCGATGTTCACTTCTTCAGTACGTGTGGTAGCACGATAAACAGGATCGAGTTCGGGCATTGCCACGCGCTCTATCTGTGTGCGCTCCTTGGGTTTCATGCTCTGCTGCAGTTCCTTACGCCAGGCGGCATTGCGGTCGGTGAGTACCTCTATGGTGTCGTTGGTTGGGTCAGCATCCATGATGACATCGGTAGTCTTGGCTTCGAACTTTTCCTCAGCGTTGATGCTGTCAAGATGCTCCTCATAATGTGCTAATTCCTCCTGCTCCTCACGCTTGAAGGTCCCCATGCGCTTAAACATCTCGTCCCAGTCAACGAGTGAGCCATCGAACTCAGGACCATCGATACACACGAACTTCGTCTTGCCACCGATGGTGAGTCGGCAAGCACCACACATACCCGTTCCATCCACCATGATGGTATTGAGCGATACTTCGCAAGGGATGTTGTGCTTTTGTGCTGTCAGGTTTGAGAACTTCATCATGATGGGAGGACCGATAGCAAAAATCTTATCTACATGCTCTTGCTCAATGAATTTTTCTATGCCAACGGTTACCACACCTTTCTCACCGTAGCTACCATCGTCGGTCATGATGATAACCTCGTCAGAACTTTCGCGTACTTTATCTTCAAGGATAATCAGGTCTTTTGATCGGCCAGCCATCACAGAGAGAACACGGTTGCCTGCAGCTTTGAGGGCCTGAATAATAGGAAGCATTGGCGCAACCCCAAGTCCACCACCAGCACAAACCACTGTGCCGTAGTTTTCAATCTTAGTTGGATTACCCAAAGGACCTACTACGTCTGCTACAGAATCACCAACATTCAGTGCAGCCAATTTCTTGGAAGAGAGCCCCACCACTTGCACTACCAGCGTAATGGTGCCCTTGTCAATGTTTGCGCCTGCGATGGTCAGTGGCATGCGCTCACCGTTTCTACCTACGCGTACGATTACGAAGTTGCCTGCTTTGCGGCTCTTCGCAATTAGTGGAGCTTCAATCTCAAAGAGAAAAACTTTCTCTGAGAATTGCTCTTTTCTGACGATTTTGTTCATTGCATTAATTCGTTAGCTTCAAAATGTTTGAATTTTGGTTGCAAAGATAACAATTTGTTTTTAATTGACCACGCTTTTTCACAAAAAAAGATGCAAACACTTTGCTGTGTTTGCATCTTAATTGTTGTTTTAAATATTTTGTAAACTTCTTTAATACGGCACTCGAAGTGTGCGCATTTCATTCTTATAAATAACGCACAATTTATAACAAATATGTGAGATAAATATGATTAATCAATCATGTCACATCCCATATAAGGCACGAGTGCAGCAGGAATCTTGATACCGTTTTCTGTCTGGTTGTTCTCTAACAGAGCGGCTACGATTCTTGGCAGAGCCAAAGCAGAACCGTTCAGTGTGTGACAGAGTTCGGTCTTCTTTGTCTCACTATTGCGATAGCGGCACTTCAAACGGTTGGCCTGATAAGTATCGAAGTTTGAAACGCTTGAAACCTCGAGCCAGCGGCCCTGAGCCTCAGAGTAAACCTCGAAGTCGTAGCAGATAGACGATGTGAACGACTGGTCGCCACCGCAGAGCAACAAGATACGATAGGGCAGTTCCAATTTCTGGAGCAGACCCTCTACATGAGCCAGCATCTCTTTGTGGCTCTCCTTTGAGTGCTCGGGCTTGTCGATGCGTACAATCTCAATCTTAGAGAACTCGTGCAGACGGTTCAAACCGCGAACGTCCTTACCATAAGAACCTGCCTCGCGACGGAAACACTCGGTGTATGCGCAGTTCTTGATAGGCAGATCTTTCTCGTCGAGAATCACGTCGCGGTAGATGTTTGTGACGGGTACCTCGGCAGTGGGGATGAGATAGAAGTCGTCAACTTCACAGTGGTACATCTGGCCTTCTTTGTCGGGCAGCTGTCCTGTGCCGTAGCCAGAAGCTGCATTTACTACTGTAGGAGGCATAATCTCGGTGTAACCACTCTTGCGAGCCTCATCGAGGAAGAAATTGATGAGTGCACGCTGCAGACGAGCACCTTTGCCGATGTAAACGGGGAATCCGGCACCTGTAATTTTTACACCCAAATCGAAGTCGATGAGGTTGTATTTCTTAGCCAGTTCCCAGTGGGGCAGGGGGTTGGCGATGCCCAGCGATGGGTTGACGTCCCAGTTGCCAACAGTGTCGTTGGCAGTGCACTCCTTGAGGTTGCTCTTTACCACGCGGTTGTCCTCGGCAGCAGCACCCTCAGGTACTTCATCGTAAGGTATGTTAGGAATCTGGCAAAGCAGGCGAGTCATCTCTTCCTGAGCCTGATTCATAGTTTCTTCTAATTGCTTGTTGGTTTCTTTCATCTTTGAAACCTGCTCTTTGATGGTATCAGCCTCAGCTTTCTTGCCTTCCTTCATCAAACCACCAATCTGAGCTGCCATCTTCTTAGCTTCTGACAGGTTCTTGTCAAGTTCCTGCTGAGCCTCGCGGCGCTGTTTGTCAACAGCGAGTACTTGGTCAATGGCTTCTTTGGCTCCCTTGAAATGTTTTTTTTCCAAGCCGCGAATCACGCGCTCGGTTTCCTCAGTTATGAGTTTCAGTGTAAGCATAATTATTTTTATTTTTGTTTTAGTTCATTCAGACGGGCAATATACTTGCCTAAAATGTCGAATTCGAGATTGACCACACTTCCCACCTTGATATCTTGGAAGTTGGTATGTTCCAGCGTATAGGGAATGATGGCTACCTGGAATGAGTGAGATGTGGGGTTGCATACCGTCAGGGAAACGCCATTGACTGTAACAGATCCCTTATCCACAGTAAAGTATCCGTGAAGTGCCATTTCTCGATTTTCTGGATAATCGAATGTGAAATAGGTTGAGCCATCGGCATCTTCCATATTTATACACGTTGCAGTTTGGTCAACGTGTCCCTGAACGATGTGGCCATCCAGTCTGCCATTCATGATCATTGAGCGTTCTACGTTTACCTTATCGCCCACCTTCAGGAGTCCCAAGTTGGTGCGGTCGAGGGTTTCTTTCATGGCGGTCACTACATAGTTGCTGCCTTCAATTTTCACCACCGTTAGGCAAACACCATTATGAGCCACGCTTTGATCGATGCTCAACTCGTTGGTAAAAGAACAAGTGAGTGTGAAATTAATATTTTCTCTGTCGTGTTCAATGGCTACGACAGTGGCGAATTCTTCGATAATACCTGAGAACATATTGTATTTTGTCCTTTCTGTAATTATAAAAGGGGGCCGTAAGGGTGATGTGATGAAAACTCCTTTGTTAAAAGATAAGGGCGCTCTCCGTCTTTGTAATCCATCGGCATTTCGAAGAAAGCTTGGTTAATGGCCCGCCATTGACAAGAGAAGACATCCCGAGTTTCAATGTTATTTGATGAGTATCCCGATCGAACCAATACGGCCCCGATGTCTTTTTTCTGGCTGCAAAGTTACGAAATAATTTAGAAATAGTGTATCTTTTCTAAAAAAAATATGTACCTTTGTCTTCGAATTAAAATAACTGACTACTTAAAATAATAATGAGAAATCTTTTTTTCTGTTTTGCTGTTTTCTGTTATGCGCTTACTTTAACAGCGCAACCGCGTGCGATGATTAGTCTTAATTTCGGTTGGCGCTTCATGCCTGGCGATGTCCCCAATGCATCTTCTTTGCAGTTTGATGATAGTGACTGGCGCGTGGTCAACATACCCCATGATTTCCAGATTGAACAACCGTGGGTGGCTCCGTCGGCCGATGAGAAGGCCAACAACGACGATCCTGCGGCTAACATCAAGAGTCGGCTTTCAAGTCGTGGGTTTAAAGAAATGGGGAAGGCTTGGTATCGCTATCATCTGACGCCAGACGACTCGTTGAAGAATCGCAGGTTGCTTCTTGATTTTGGAGGTATCATGTATGTAGGCGATGTGTATTTGAATGGTGAATATATTGGTGGTACCAATTATGGCTATGTAGGTTTCGAACTTGACATCACCGATAAGTTGAAGTTCGGTCAAGACAATGTGTTGGCAGTCAAAGCCGATACGCGCGATCCTTTTAATTCGCGGTGGTACACAGGTGGAGGCTTGTTCCGCGACGTGCGTTTGATTAGTACCGCCAAAGAGGCTTTTTTGCGGCGTAATCCGTTGAGAATTGTAACGCAATACAATCGCTATGTAGCCGTCTATGCAGAAGCTTCGTTTATGGGAAAGGATAAAGTGCTTCCTGTTGACATTGTAATAAAGGATCCTCAAGGTGATTGTGTGTATAGTAATAAAACAGAGATTAGGCGCAATACGCCATCGCGAACCATCGAACAAAAAGTGGCAGAGGTAGAGATTGATAATGCCAAATTGTGGGATTGTGAACATCCAAATCTTTACACCGTAGAGGTTGTTCTGCACAATTCAAATGGTGATATTGTTGATTCCTATAACGAACATTTCGGATTCCGCACCATCGAAATTACGTCTGATCATGGTTTGAAGCTGAATGGTAAGAAGGTTTTGCTTAAGGGTTATGCCAATCACCACACACTTGGTGCACTTGGTGCAGCAGCATATCCACGTGCTATTGAGAAGCGAATCCAGTTGATGAAGCAGTTTGGCATTAATCATATCCGTACATCGCACAATCCCTACAGCCGTGAGTTTATAGAATTATGTGACAAATACGGTATTCTTGTTGTTGATGAACTCTACGACAAGTGGACGCAGCAGCATACCGGTGGACGTGTGGCTTTCGAAGAATTATGGCAAAATGACGTGCCAGAATGGGTGAAACGAGATCGTAATTCGCCCAGTGTGGTGCTGTGGAGCCTTGGCAATGAGCTTCAGCAGGATCCAAATCAGCCCTTTAATGATTTTGGTGTCACCATGTATCAACTGATGAAGACATTGGTGCTGCGCTACGATAGTACTCGTCTTGTGACTGTAGCTATGCATCCCCGCTATCGCAACTGGGCGACAGATTCTCTACCTTGTGACCTGGCCATGAAGACCGACGTTCAGGCATATAATTATAGGTATATGTATTTCCCAGGCGACGGACGTCGCTTTCCTTGGATGAAGTTTTATCAAAGTGAGGCATCTGTCTCTGCTATGGGACAGAACTACTTCGAGATGGATCTTGAAAAAGTTATAGGTTTGGCCTATTGGGGCGCCATTGACTATTTAGGCGAGAGTCAGGGGTGGCCTGCCAAAGGATGGAGCCAGGGCGTTTTCGATTTGGAGCTGAATCCCAAACCCAAGGCTTACTACATGAAGAGTTTCTTCTGTCCTGACGAGCCTGTGGTTCATATCGGAGTGATAGAGAAAAAAGGTGATCAGATGTGGAATGGTGTGCAGACGGGTAATGATGGTATGAGCGACCACTGGAACCGTATTGCAGGACAACATCTTTCGCTGTTAACTTATACCAATGCCGATGAGGTAGAACTGCTTTTGAACGGTAAGAGTCTTGGCGTGAAGAAAAATGATGTAAAGAATGCCAAGATGCGTAACCAAATTCGTTGGAACGATATTGTTTATCAGCCTGGTAAGTTGGAAGCCATTGCCCGTACTAAAGGAAAAATTGTTGCTCGACACCAGATAGAAACGACAAAAGCTCCTGTTAGACTAAAGGCTGAATCGGATAATAACAACTGGAAGGCCGATGGCATAGATCTGCAACATATTCGTATTACTGCTCTTGACGCAAAAGGTCGCCTCGTGCAGACAACAAATGAAGATGTGACTTTTACAGTAGATGGAAATGCGCAGATAGTAGGTGTTGTTAATGGTGACATCAACTCAGATGAACTACATGTTGACAATCATCGTCGTCTGTTCAATGGCTCTTGTACCGTTATACTTCGTTCAACTCTCGAGGCTGGTGTTATTACACTTAAAGCGCAGGCTGCAGGTATGAAACCTGTTGTGCTTAAGCTTTCAACAAAAGAGTGATTGGTCGTTGATTATTGACCATTGGACATTGACTATTGACCATCGGCCATCGGCCATTATCGCGTCCCTTCGGTTGCAAGCGAGCATAGGTGATTGGAATATTCTTGTCATTGCCAAGCGATGAAGTCGATGGGAACATTTAATAGCATTGGTTTTGCATTGCAAAAGCATTGTGATTGATGTTCAATAGTTATTGTTTAATCGCGTAAAACTGGCACTATTGGTTAGCTTCCAGACTCTAGAATTGCGTATTCCAGAGTCTGGAAGTTCTCGTTCTAGAGTCTGGATCTATTCGTTCTAGAGTCTAGAAATATGTTATCTAAAGTCTAGAGCTAAAGCAAGAGTTCTAGTCTTGGTTTCAGAAGGCTCTTCTTTAAGCCTGCAAGACGGCTAGAATTGGGCGACTGTTCAGCTTAAATTGAAGGGGAATACAATCGTTATTTGGGTTCAACGTGCACCGCTATGTGAGTTTCTTGTCCATAGCGATTGCGTAGTAACTCTTCTACTTCCGAAGCTTTATTGTGAGCTTTGCGCAGAGGCATATCTCCATCCATAAGAATATGAAACTCAATGGCATAGTGATTTCCTATGCGTCGCGTTCGCAAATCATGAGGAGAAGATACACCAGGAATAGATTCTGCCAGTTGTATAATTTCGTTTTCTACGGAATCTGGAAGAGAATGCTCCATCAGGTCACCGATGCTATCACGTAACAACTCAATAGATATTTTCAAGATAAACGCGCCAACGATGACAGAAGCCAGAGGATCTAATACCGTCCATTCTTGTCCTAAGTATATAGCTCCCCCGATACCGATGGCTGTTCCAATCGATGATAGAGCATCGCTGCGATGATGCCACGCGTTGGCTTCTACTGCTTGTGATTGCAGTTTTCTTGCTTTTATCATGGAATATTGGTAAACGGCTTCCTTCAAAATGATAGAAATAAGTGCTGCCCAAAGCGCTAGCAGTCCAGGAGCTTTCAGGCACGCCCCATTGGCCCACGCTATAATCTTGGTAACACCACTATACATGATGCCAGCTGCCACCATTAGCAAAGCAATTCCTATTATCGTCATCGCCAATGTCTCGTATTTACCGTGCCCATAATCATGCGACTTGTCTTGAGGTAGGCAGCTGATTCTGACGAAAATAAGAACGATGATATCGGTAAGAAAGTCGGATAGAGAATGTACAGCATCGGCTATCATAGCTGCACTATGTCCCAAGATGCCTGCTATAAACTTGAATAGCAGTAGCAGAACATTGACAGCGCTTCCGATGAGTGTGACTCTATAGATTTCCTTACTTCTTTCCATATGTCCTATTGCAACTCTTGTTTCAGGAAAATAGGCGTAAAGCCTTTCTTGCTTTTGGCAACATCCTCGGGCGTACCCTCGCAAAGTAAAGTGCCGCCTTTACGTCCACCTTCTGGTCCCATATCAATAATGTAGTCGGCCTGTTTGATAACATCCAGGTTGTGCTCGATGATAACAACCGTATTACCACGATCCACCAATTTATGGATGACCTGCATCAGAATGCGTATGTCTTCAAAATGAAGACCGGTGGTCGGTTCATCCAGTATGTAGAGTGTCTTTCCGGTGTCTTTCTTCGACAACTCGGTGGCCAATTTTACGCGTTGACTTTCACCGCCAGAGAGGGTAGTGGATGGCTGTCCCAGTTTAATGTAGCCCAATCCCACGTCTTGAATAGTTTTAATCTTACGTAGAATATCTGGCACATTCTCGAAAAACTCCACCGCTTGGTTGATGGTCATGTCAAGTATGTCGGCAATAGATTTACCTTTATAACGTACCTCCAATGTTTCTCGATTATATCTTTTCCCGTGACACACCTCGCATGGAACCTGAATATCTGGCAGGAAGTTCATCTCAATGGTCTTGTAACCGTTGCCACCGCAGGTCTCGCAACGTCCGCCTTTAACATTGAACGAAAAGCGTCCTGGCTTATAACCGCGAATTTTCGCCTCGGGCAGGTTTACAAACAACGAGCGAATGTCGGAGAACACTCCAGTATATGTGGCAGGATTTGAACGCGGTGTGCGTCCCAAAGGCGATTGATCCACATTGACCACCTTATCTATATATTCGATGCCCTCAATAGAATCATAAGGCATAGGTTTCTTTAACGAGTGGTAGAAATGCTGCGAGAGTATGGGCTGAAGGGTCTCGTTGATAAGTGTAGATTTGCCAGAACCGCTGACTCCTGTCACCACAATTAGTTTTCCCAACGGGAACGTAACATCAACATGCTTCAAGTTGTTGCCTGTACAACCACGAATAACGAGGTTTTTACCCAACCCTTTCCTTCTTTCTGTTATTTCACTACATTGAAGTTTTCCGCTAAGATACTGTGCGGTGATGGTGTTTGTCTTCATCATCTCGTCAGGAGTACCTTGGAAAACCACCTCACCACCTTTTCGTCCTGCACGTGGACCGATGTCAATCACATAGTCTGCTGCCATCATCATGTCTTTATCATGTTCTACGACGATAACCGTATTGCCCAAATCGCGCAGTTCTTTCAAAGAGTTGATGAGTCGTTCGTTATCACGTTGGTGCAAACCAATTGAGGGTTCATCAAGAATATACAGTACGTTTACTAACTGAGAACCTATCTGTGTCGCCAGACGAATGCGCTGGCTTTCTCCACCAGACAATGATGCTGACTGACGATTCAAAGCCAAATAGTCGAGACCCACTTCCAACAAGAAGTCTAAACGCGTACGTATTTCCTTTAGAATCTCAGCTGCAATTTGCTTCTGTTGACTGTCTAAATGCGTTTCAACATCGTCAATCCATTGACGTAGTTCGCTGATGTCCATCGACGAAAGCTCGCTGATGTTCTTGTCCCAAATCTTATAGGAAAGAGCCTCGCGGTTCAATCGTTGACCATGACATTCGGGGCATTCGCATTCTGCCATGAACTGGTCGGCCCATTTCTGTGCGCTTGCAGACTCGTCGCTATCCATTATGTCGCGGAGATATTTAATAATACCATCGAAACGAACGAAATAATCACTTGAAGTACGGACCACATCCTTGTCAATGCGAACATCGTCAAGCGAACCATATAGTAACTCGTTCATTGCTTCTTCGGGTATATCCTTGATTGACATCTTGATGTCGCAGTCATATTTCTTTAGTATTGCGTCTATTTGCCAGAATATCAATTGGTTCTTGTATTTTCCTAAAGGAACGATCCCCCCATTGTATATGCTCACCATTTGGTCGGGGATGACTTTTGCTAAGTCTATCTCATTGATTTTTCCAAGTCCCTTGCATTGAGGACATGCCCCTTGCGGCGAGTTGAATGAGAAATTGTTGGGAGCAGGATCGCTATAAGATATACCCGTTGTGGGACACATGAGTCTTTTTGAGAAGTATTTCACGTTTCCAGAATCTTTATCGAGTATCATGATCAGACCTTCACCTTGTTTCATGGCTAAGGCTACCGACTTTCTTAATCGTTCATCCGAACCTCCTTCTGTAGGTGTCTGTGGAAGAGCCATCTTGTCAATGACGACTTCAATGTCGTGGTTCTTGTAGCGATCTACCTTCATGCCAAGTTTTATCTCAACAATCTCGCCATCAACACGCATGGTTAGGTATCCCTTGCGACGCATGGTTTCAAAGAGCTCACGATAATGTCCTTTTCTTGAGCGAACAAGTGGAGCGAGAATAAAGATACGTTTTCCGGCATAATCATTCAGAATCATCTCCAGAACTTTCTCTTCTGTATATTTCACCATAGGCTCGCCCGTCTTGTAACTATAAGCCTTGCCAGCACGGGCAAATAGCAGGCGCATATAGTCGTAAATCTCTGTTGTCGTGCCTACCGTAGAACGTGGGTTCTTGTTGGTTGTCTTTTGTTCTATGCTAATGACGGGCGACAATCCTGTAATTTTGTCAACATCGGGACGTTCCATACCTCCCAAGAAGTTACGTGCATAGGCAGAAAACGTCTCGATGTAGCGTCGTTGACCCTCTGCGAATATCGTATCAAAAGCAAGTGAAGATTTTCCTGATCCCGATAGTCCCGTAATAACGGTCAACGAGTTGCGTGGTATTTCTACATCAATATTCTTCAGGTTGTGTACGCGTGCCCCGAATACTTGAATCTTATTATGATCTTCCATGTCGTCTTATTCATTATTTTGTCGAGGTTGAAGAACCTCCGTCTGTAAACCCTCTAAGCAGGTTAATGTCCTTACGAAACTCGTAAACAGCTCCATCCGCACCTTTTGCATTTACATAGAGATAATAAACTCCGTCTTTCACTGGCTTTCCATTGAACTTGCCGTCCCATTCGCCAGCGGGATTGTTCCACTCATAAAGCTTTTGTCCCCATCGGTTCAAGATGATTGCCTTGAACTTAACAATGCTCTTGTATCCCTCTTTAGCTTTGAAGGTATCGTTGATGCCATCTCCATTGGGCGAGAATGCATTTGGAAATTCCAACTTGCTTTCCACAATGGTAATTACAATTTCTTGATCTTCAAGTCCGGTTTCTTGATTGTCAAGCTTAGTCTTAAGTAGTATGCTGTACGTTCCCGACTCGCGAAAAGTGTACTCCGTTTCTTCCTCGTATCTGACAAACAATTCCTCGTAGTCTGTATTTGTTTTCTTTCTAAAATGCCATTCATATGACAGAATATGGTCGCCGATATTTGTAGGGTTCGCCTTGAATGTCACTTCAAGCGGTGCTTGCGCATTTGAAATGTTCGATGATACCTGTGCTTTCATCTCATCATCGACATAATATGCCATAGGATTAACTTTCTGTGCTGTTACTGTCAAGGGTAAAAGCATTAAAGAAAACCAAAGGGAACTGATGATTCTATTTTTCATTATTTTTATATTTTAATGTGCAAAGATACTAATTTATTGATAATAAAGCTTTGTTTGTTAGAACATTTTTTTGTTTGCTTGCAATCATTTCATAATTATTTCGTATTTTTGCAGTCGAATAAGCAGATTATAAATATTATGGTTCGATTGTTACGTTGTATTTGCATTGTTCTTCTAACGTGTTGTGTAGGTGTTATTCGTGCACAATACGTTAAGGTGCATAGAGTACAGAAGAAAGAAACTGTATATGGTATAGCTCGAATGTATGGTATCACCCAAGAACAGTTGAGGCAAGCCAATCCGGTTATGCTTCAGTCGGACTATCAGTTGAAGAAAGGTGATCTGATTAATATTCCGGTAACAACAAATGGCGCTAGTCAGAATGTTCGTACGAATTTTGCAGTTGATGATGTCCGTCAGCGTCCAATCCGTTTGGGGGTGTTGTTGCCGTTAAATCTTCAAAGCGATGATGGTAGGCGTATGCTGGAGTACTATCGAGGTGTGTTGATGGCTTGTGATAGTATGAAGTACGAGGGGATTTCAGTAGATGTGCACGCTTGGAATTTATCAGAAAACACAAACCTTGGTGCTTTATTGCCTCAGATTGAGAATGCTAAGTGTGACCTTTTGATTGGTCCTTACTATAATAAGCATGTGCCAACGTTGGCAGCTTTTGCCCAGCAACATCAGTGCTTGATGGTGGTACCATTTTCACTTGATATCCCCGAGTTGGTTAATAACAGATACATTTTTCAGATCTATCAACCCTCTTCAGATCTCGATGACATCACTGCACGTCGTTTCTCTGTGTGGTTTAGGGATTATCATCCAATTATTGTAAATTGTAGTGATGCCAATAGTTCTAAGGGAGGATTTACATCTGCTTTAAGAAAACAGTTTGAGAAGGATGGTAAGATGTATAATCTTACAAGTATCTACTCGTCTGACCTTAATTTTATGGGTGCCTTTTTGAAAGGTGTATCTAATGTGGTTGTTCTTAATTCTGAGAATACATCTTTTATAACTCCGCTGTTTAAAAGGCTGGATACCATTCTCCAGCAACACCCAGACGTGAAGATTTCTGTGTTTGGCTACACAGAGTGGTTGGGAGGCATCTATGCACAGCACTCAAACTTCCACCGCTTTGACACCTATATTCCTGCACCATTCTATACGAATATCAATTCGCCACTGACCATACGTTTATTGCAACGCTATCGTTGGAATTTCCATCAGGACATGATTACAATCATGCCTCGTTTCGCGCTCACAGGTTTTGATCATGCGGTCTATTTCCTGCGTGGCCTCCATAAGTATGGAATGCAGTTCGATGGGGCCCCTGGCAGATTTAACTATCAGGTGGTGCAAACTCCGCTAAAGTTCGAGCGTATAGGGCATGGCGGATTACAAAATAAAGCATATATGTTTATTCATTATAAACCTGACTTCACAATCGATGCTCTTAATTATTAATAGAAAGGTGAAGCGTTTCTCTCTCTTAATAGCCTTGTTGGCTCTTACGTCTGCAGTCAAGGCCCAGATTGGAGATTATCGTAATGAGTTTTCCATTGGTTTCAATGGTGGTTACGTACTTAGCAATGTTGGTTTTACGCCAACAGTACCGCAAAGTCAGCATACGGGACTTACTGGAGGCTTGACTCTGCGATATACTTCTGAAAAGTATTTCAACAGTATTTGTGCTGTAGTAGCAGAGGTAAACTATACCCAGCTGGGGTGGAAGGAAGATATTAAAACGCCAGAAGACGAGCTGGTTGTCAATACAGTAACGGGATTGGCAGAATCATACCAGCGCGATATGACTTATCTTCAGATTCCTGTTTTTGCTCGTTTGGGGTGGGGACGTGAACGTCGTGGCCTGCAGTTTTTCTTTCAGGCAGGTCCCCAAATTGGTGTATTTCTTAACGAGAAGACACAGAAGAACTTTGAATTTAAAGATATCAACATAGGTTCACGCACTTCTACTATCATTGCCCAGGATACAATGTCGGTTGAACATAAGGTGGATTATGGCATTGCTGCAGGTTTGGGATTGGAACTCTCAATTCCACATGCAGGTCATCTGCTGCTCGAAGGTCGTTATTATTATGGCCTTGGAGACATCTATGGTAATTCTAAGCATGACTATTTTGCTCGTTCTAATATCAGCAATATCGTTATTAAGATGACTTATCTCTTCGACTTAGTTAAAAGTAAAAATTCCAAAATTAAATAATTATGTTTGAAAACCAACCTAAAGGTCTTTATGCTTTGGCGCTTGCCAACACAGGAGAGCGATTCGGCTATTACACGATGTTGGCCGTCTTTGCTTTGTTTTTAAGAGCTAATTACGGATTGACACCTGGCACAGCCGGCGTCATTTACAGTTCGTTCTTGATGTTTGTTTACTTCTTCCCTCTTATTGGTGGCTTTATGGCTGATAAGTTTGGGTTTGGAAAAATGGTAACCACAGGTATTATCATTATGTTTTTGGGCTATCTGTTGCTCTCTGTTCCCTTGGGCGGCAACACGGTAGCACTTGTGGTAATGTTGGTTGCCCTGTTGAGTATCGGCTTGGGGACAGGTCTTTTTAAAGGTAACCTGCAAGTAATGGTGGGCGATCTTTATAATGATCCGCAGTTCGCTGATAAGCGCGACTCTGGCTTTTCAATTTTCTATATGGCCATCAACATCGGTGCACTGTTTGCTCCAACGGCGGCTATTCGTATTATGGAATGGGCTCAGCAGAGTCTTAATGTCAGTGAAAACGACTCATATCATTTTGCTTTCGCAGTAGCATGTGCTTCATTGATACTATCCATTGCAATTTACTATGCATTCCGCAGTACTTTCCGCCATGTTGAGGGTGGTTCTAAAAAGAATGGAAATACCTCTGAGGAAGACACGCTCTCGCCTTCTGAAACAAAAGAGCGCCTGATTGCATTGTTACTTGTGTTTGGTGTTGTGGCTTTCTTCTGGATGTCATTCCATCAAAATGGTCTTTCACTGACCTATTTCGCCAATGAGTTTACTGAGACTTCTGCTGATGGTTTGAAAGCCATGGCGTTTAATGTTTGGAACCTCGTGGCTATCATTGTCATGGTTTATGCGGCATTCTCTCTGTTTCAGGGTAAATCATTTTCGGGTAAGGTAAAAAGCGGTCTGGTTATCATTGCTGCTCTGGCTTTCTTAAGTTATAGTTATAATTCAATTGAAGGTAGTGTTGAAGTTAAGGCTCCAATCTTCCAACAGTTCAACCCCTTCTATGTAGTAGCACTGACACCTGTATCGCTTGCTATATTTGGATGGCTCGCAGCTCGTAATAAAGAGCCTAAGGCACCACGCAAAATTGCTTATGGTATGATTGTGGCTGCTGTGGCATTCTGCTTGATGCTCTATGCTTCACTCACCTTACCTTCGCCTGCAGATCAAGCTAGTCTTGGTGATGCAGCTCCCCGCGTGTCTTCATACTGGTTGATTAGTACATACCTTATTCTTACTTTTGGTGAGCTGTTGCTCTCGCCAATGGGTATCTCGTTCGTATCTAAGGTCGCACCTCCAAAATACAAAGGTGCGTGCATGGGCGGATGGTTTGTTTCTACAGCCCTCGGCAACCAACTTGTGATGGTTGGTGGACTTCTTTGGGGTGACCTTCCTCTATGGACTGTATGGGCAGTATTTGCATGTCTATGCCTGTTGGCAGCAGCTTTCATGTTCTTAATTATGAAACGACTGGAGAAAGTCTGCTAAGATGATATTATCCCTTTTGCTGTCCTCCTTTCTCACATTTGTTGAGTTAAACTGTGAAAACCTGTTTGACACAACTCACGATGTGGGGAAGGAGGACAGTGAGTTTCTGCCCGAGGGGAAACGTCATTGGACAAGAACTCGCTATTGGGGAAAATTGAATAGAATCGGTCAAGAGATCTTGTCGTGTTCCTCATGTCTGCCAGATATTGTCGCATTGGTAGAAGTTGAAAATGATTCGGTATTGCATCAGCTGACGCGACGTTCTTTGTTGCGTAATGCAGGTTATGAGTATTTGATGACCACTTCACCCGATGTACGTGGGCTCGATGTTGCGTTACTCTTTCAACCGGCTTCTTTTCGTCCGCTTTGCTATGAGTCAATAGAGGTGCCAGTATTGCCGGGGATGCGACCAACACGCGATGTGCTGTATGTGCAGGGACAAATTATAACAGGCGATACACTACATATTTATGTGGTTCACGCTCCAAGCAGATATGGTGGTGAACGTGAAACACGCTCGTATCGCATGAAAGTGGCACAGATGATAAGCCAGCAAGTGCAATTATGTCATCAGGAAAACGTAATTATCACAGGCGACTTTAATGATTATATCGATAATGCATCGTTGAAGTACCTGGAAGAATTCTCACTTGTCAACGTCACCAAGAACTCACAAGGTAAAAATGGATATGCAAAAGGCACCTATCGTTATCATGGTGAGTGGCGCTCTTTGGATCACTTTTTCTGTTCGGAAAAGGTGGCTAATCGTGTAGAACAAACCTATATAAATGATGAAGCTTTCCTCCTAGACGAAGATACTCGTTTCGGAGGAAAGCGTCCTTTGCGTTCGTTTAATGGCGTGCGGTTTCAAAAAGGGTTCAGCGACCACCTGCCACTCATTGTGAAATTTAAGTTCTAAAGTATTGTCTTAACGGCCTCAAGCATACCTTTGAGCTGGATGAGATCAAGGAATTCTTTAACCATTTTGTTCAATCCATCAACCTTATTAAGATCTTCCTGCCAGATAAAGTCGGCTGCAAGCACACCATCAGCCACTTTCTGTGTGTCGTTTGTTGCCCACAGTTGTTGCAGCAGTTCGATGATCTTAGGATCGTCATTAGGCGTTATCTCCGCACCATCTTGGCGCTTACCGCCTTTATAGTATGTGATAATGGCTGCAAGTCCGAAGACGAGTCCCTTTGGCAGTTCGCCCTTTCGCTCTAAATATGTCTTTAAACCGGGCAGGTCGCGAGCCTGGAATTTGGGGAATGAGTTCAGCATAATGCTGGTCACTTGATGATCAACAAAGGGATTGTCGAAGCGCTCCAGTACGTCGCTAGCAAACTTCTCCAATTCTTCCATGGGAAGATCAAGTGTCTGCATCAGCTCTTCAAACTGAACTTTGTGAATGTATTTGCCAATGATCTCGTGATTGCAAGCATCGCGAACGATATTGATGCCGCTGAGATATGCCACAGGTGAGAGAACGGTATGAGGACCATTCAGAAGCGTAACCTTACGCTTGTGGTAGGGCTCCTCTGATGGCACGAACAGAACGTGCAGACCTGCTTTGTCGGCGGGGAACTCGTTAGCCACCTCTTTTGGCGCTTCGATGACCCATAGGTGGAAGTTCTCTGCTTGAACCACGAGGTTGTCACGATAGCCAATCTTTTCCTGAATCTGTGCAATCTCCTTACGAGGGAAACCAGGAACGATACGATCTACCAACGTTGCATAAACACCGCAAGACTCTTCGAACCACTTGCTGAAGTCCTTTGGCAACTTCCATAGCTCAATATATTTGCGGATGCAGTCCTTGAGAACATGACCATTCAGGAAAATTAGCTCGCAAGGGAATATAATCAGGCCTTTTGTGGGATCACCGTTGAATGTCTGGTAGCGACGATACAATAACTGCACAAGTTTGCCCGGGTAGCTGCTAGCGGGCTTGTCATCCAGTTTGCACTCTGGATCAAAATTAATACCAGCTTCTGTTGTGTTTGAGATCACAAAACGAATTTCAGGTTGATCGGCAAGTGCCATAAAAGCCTCGTTCTGAGAATAGGGGTTCAGACAACGGCTAATCACGTCAATACGCTCCAGTGTGTTGACGGGTTTTCCGTTTTCACGTCCCTGCAGATTGACATGATACAGGCAGTCCTGTCCATTCAACCAATCAACCATACCTTGTGCCAGAGGTTGTACTACAACGACTGATCCATTGAAATTGGTTTTCTGGTTCATGTTCCAGATAATCCAATCAACGAAAGCACGAAGGAAATTTCCTTCGCCAAACTGAATCACCTTCTCGGGCATTACGCTCTTAGGTGCAAAATGCTTGTTTAACGGTTTCAACATTTTCTTGTTTGTTTTAGAGATATTTGTTCTATGTTGAGTGCAAAATTATATATTATTTTCGATACGACCAAATTTACTTTAGTTTTTCTATGGAAATAACAATTGTGTTCTTAGTGCTGTCGGTGACGCAGAAACGATGGTCGGGTCGATGACCAACAAGCCAAACAATATTCCCTCTTGCATCACAGATAACCAGCGTTCTTCGCTTTTCGAAAATGTTTAAATGTGTATCGGTAAGGAAGTCACTCACCAATCTGGTGCCTTTCATTCCAAAAGGTTGAAAGCGATCGCCTGTCAAAACAGGACGAATTGTGAGTGGAAAGCGTAGCTTTTCTGCATCTAAACAGGCACTTTGGTGGTCGAATAAGACCAGTTTTCCTTCTACATTCCTAATGTGATACTTTTCGGTTCCATTGTAATGGTAGATGCCAGTTTCTGGTATTTGCAGGGTTGGTAATGCCGAGAATAGTGGTTCGGCAACAAGCTGACCACGATGGATCGTCAACTGATGTGTGGACGATGTCCACTCGCGTCCCGACTGTAGTTGGTCCAGTGAGTCGCTGATACTTTCGATTGTTTGTGAAGAGAACCCCTTTGGATTTAGCCATTCGTAGAGAATACTCTCGGGTGAAGGCTCTTGGCAAAGTTGTTCTATTGAGATGGTATCATTCTTCAGAATTTGTGCAAGTGTGTCATTGATGCTTTTTTCATAGACAACAGTTGCTTCGCTAATGTGGCGAGCCGTCTTCAAAATATTTGTTTTGGCACTTGGCGATATCTGATTCAGTAGTGGTATTACTTGTAATCTCAGTTTGTTTCGTAAAATATCGGCTTCAAGATTTGTGCTGTCTGTGACGTAAGTCTGTCCTTTGCCCTCAAGCCACGTTTCTATATTACGACGGCTGATACATAACAATGGACGTAAGATATGGCCGTTGCAAGGTTTGATACCAGTTAATCCGCGTAATCCAGTACCGCGCAGGATGTTCATCAGTATGGTTTCTACAGTATCGTCCTCATGGTGAGCCACGCAGATGCCGGCACATCCTAAGTCTTTTCTCAGCTGCTCAAAGTAGTTGTAGCGCAGCTCGCGTGCTGCCATTTCAATGCTAACCTTGTGAAGTGATGCATAGGTCTTGGTATCAAAATGTATCAAGTGTAAATCTATCTGTTGTTCGTCGCAAAGCTGTTTCACAAACGCCTCATCTCTGTAGCTCTCTTCGCCGCGTAATTTAAAATTGCAATGAACAGCCTCTAATTCATATCCCAGTTCTTTCAGCATCAGCAGAAGGCAGACACTGTCTGCTCCTCCGCTGAGGGCCACCAGATATTTCTGTGATATATCGAGCAAATGATGACGTTCGATGAACTGCTTTACCTTATTCAACATATAGAACAAGTCCTTTCAGATACTCACCTTCTGGGTGATAAATGTTCACGGGATGATCTGCCGGTTGGTGCAATTGGTGGAGAATGCGTACTTTTCGCTTGGCCTGAGCGGCAGCTGTAAAGACTGCATTACGGAAATGCTCCTTCGTGACTACCTGAGAACAAGAGAACGTGAACAGAATGCCTCCTTTAGCAATCTTCTCAAAAGCCTTGTTGTTCAGGCGTGTATAGCCTTTCAATGCGTTATGAAGCGCACCTCTGTGTTTTGCAAAAGCAGGCGGATCCAAGATTATTAGGTCATATTTTCCATCCATTCCATCAAGGAACTTGAATGCATCTTCACAGAAAGCCTCATGACGTTTGTCGCCAGGAAAATTCAGTTCCACATTGCTACGGGTAAGGTCGATAGCCTTAGCCGAACTGTCAACAGAGTGGACTAACTTGGCCCCGCCCCGCATGGCATAGAACGAGAAACCACCCGTGTAGCAGAACATGTTCAGCACTTTTTTGCCTTTGGCATAATGTTCAAGCAACGAACGGTTCTCGCGCTGATCAACAAAGAAACCCGTTTTCTGACCATGTAGCCAGTCAACATGAAACTTCAGACCATTTTCAAGTGCTGTATCGTCGTCGCATCCACCGTAAATGAAACCATTCTCGGGTTCCATGTAGGGTAGGGTAGTCTCGCTTTTATAATAAATACTCTTGATATGACTGCCCATCACATTAATTAATTCGCGGGCAATATCGTGGCGACACAGATGCATGCCGATGCTATGTGCCTGCATGACGGCAGTAGGTCCATACACATCTATAATCAACCCTGGCAGATTGTCACCTTCGCCATGCACCAATCTATAAGTGTTGTTGTTGGGATTGCCCGCAATGCCAGTGCTAAGACGCATCTGATAGGCCGAAGAAAGACGCGACTGCCAGAATTTTTCATCAATAGCCACATTGCTGAACGATAAAACGCGCACAGCTATAGACCCCTGCTGATAGTGGCCTACAGCTATAAATTCATTGCGCGAGGTCAGCACCTGAACAGTTTCTCCTTCTTCTATACCTTCATCTATTTGCTGAATAGCACCCGAGAAAACCCAGGGATGAAAACGTAGCAGGCTTTCTTCTTTGCCTTTTTTTAGATAGATCTTTCTATATTTCTGCATGAGCATGGTCTTCTTGTTGTATTACGAGTTGATAGTCATTTGTCTCTTTCAGCCTAACCAGTTCTTGGTATATTTTGATACACGCCCAAGCATCGGTTGCTGCATATACTTTCTGCTTGTCGCTTAATATGTCTGCTTCCCAGTTGCTCAACTGTTGTCGCTTGCTGATTTTCTGTCCAAAGAGGTTGGCATAGAGCTTCTGCAAACTGAGGTCTTCTATGCCTAGCACTTTTGCAAAGTCTTGAATATCTGTGAAACAACCTGCCTTAAAGTCGCTTAACTTATGTAGCGCATTCAAGTCGTCGTGCCAAGATAATCCAATCTTTTTCACAGTCTTGTCGGTGAGCAGCTGTAGTAGCGCAGGAGTCATTCCCGTATGGTTCAGCCTAAACAGGAAACATGTGTCTTCTGTTGAAACCTGAAGCAGGGACACCTGATGATGCTGTCCTTTCTTGAACGACGGACGCGTCTCTGTGTCAAAGCCAAGTATTGGTTGAGACAGAAGATAGTTGACCGCTTTCTCGGCTTCGCCAGCAGTTAAGATTACAATGATTCTTCCCTCAAAGGTGGCCACTGGTAGCGAGGCAATCAACTTCTTGTCGTATTTGTTGTATATCGTCTTTGACATCACATTGTTCTTTTGCGGTGCAAAAATACAAAAAAAAAGCGATTTTTTGACTTAATGTGGAATTTTTCCACTAATTTTGCACTGAATTAACGAATGACCAAATAGAATGGCTAAGAAAACCACAAGAAACGGTAGGAGCACCAAGACACAAGCACCATCATTGATGGAGTCGATAGGTTTAAGTAGTTTTAAACAGATATTTCAAAACGAGCGTTTGCACTTTGTATTAGGTATGCTGCTCTTCGCAGTATCTGTTTTTCTAATCTGGGCCTTTATATCATACTTTACCACTGGACAATTTGATCAAAGTATTATTGAAGATACCAATCCTGGCGAGATGGCTAATCAGAATGGCGAATTTCGTAACGCCTGCGGTTCACTAGGTGCCAAGTCAGCTTATTTTTTTATGAGCCATTGTTTTGGTGTCTCTGCTTTCTGTATTCCAGTATTCCTGTTTTTGGTTTCGTTGAGATTGATGAAGGCTTATCAAGCAAAACTTATTAAGTGGTTCTTCTGCTTGATGCTACTCATGCTGTGGACGTCAGTTTCTTTGGCAATGTTTGTCTCGCCTGTTGTTCCTGATTTGCACTTCAATCTTGGCGGAGGTCATGGTCTATGGGCAGGCAAGATGATAGAAGGATTTGTCGGTATGCCGGGCTTAGCTGCCATTATGATTTGCATTGCCTTGCTCTTCTTTATATATGTAAGTAGTGAAACAATCATTATTTTGAGGAAGGTGCTGAATCCGTTGACACTAATCCCCAAGAATGTACCCTTCACGATTAATTCATCTGATGATGCTAATGCCAATAACGCTAATGGACATCTTAATATCGTGGAAGATCCAGAGGTGTTCGATGACCCCATTTCTGAAACAGTAGAATTCAAGGATGATAATTTGAGAAGTGTTGAACCCGAAATCCCTGCTACTCCTATAGGTTTCAATGACGAAGAACCGGCCGTTCAGGTTCCTGCAAATGAAAATGAGAATAGCAACGATGATATTATCATTGATATTAATACGGGCGAAGCTGATGACAAGGCAGAAGGCGCTTTGGTAAATGTAGAAGAGATGGAGCCCTATGATCCTAAGCGTGATTTGGAGAACTATCATTATCCGACACTCGATCTGTTGAAAGTTTATGAGAGCGATGGAAAACCATATATTGATATGGAAGAACAGAATCGCAACAAGAATCGCATTGTTGACGTGTTGCGTAGCTTTGGTGTAGAGATTAGTTCCATCAAGGCCACCGTCGGTCCTACCATCACGTTGTACGAGATAACACCAGCATCGGGCGTGAAGATTTCGCGTATTAGAAATCTTGAGGACGATATTGCATTGAGTCTTGCTGCCCTCGGCATTCGTATCATTGCGCCTATTCCAGGTAAAGGTACTATTGGTATTGAGGTGCCTAATGCCAAACAGAACATCGTGTCGATGGAATCCATCTTGAACTCCAAGAAATTTCAGGAATCTACCATGGAGCTCCCTTGTGCTATGGGTAAGACCATTACCAATGAGGTTTTTATGTTTGACCTCACCAAAGCTCCACACCTCTTGGTAGCTGGTGCCACTGGTCAGGGTAAGTCAGTTGGATTGAATGCAATCTTGACATCTTTACTCTACAAAAAGCATCCTGCCGAGATGAAAATCGTACTGGTTGACCCTAAGATGGTTGAATTCAGTATCTACCGTACGATATCAAAGCATTTTTTGGCAGCATTGCCCGAACAAGCCGACGACCCCATTATTACCGATACCTCTAAGGTGGTTCGTACGTTGCAGTCACTCTGCGTAGAGATGGATGCCCGATATGAGTTACTTATGGCTGCAGGTGAGAGAAATATTAAGGATTACAACCGTAAATTTATTGCACGCAAGCTTAATCCAGAGAAGGGACATAAGTTTATGCCTTATATCGTGGTCGTTATTGATGAGTTTGGTGATTTGATAATGACCGCAGGCAAAGAAATAGAACTGCCCATCGCTCGTATAGCCCAAAAGGCTCGCGCTGTAGGTATTCACATGATCATTGCCACACAGCGTCCTACCACTAATATTATTACGGGTACTATTAAGGCCAACTTCCCGGCGCGCATTGCTTTCAAGGTGTCACAAGGTATAGATTCAAAGACCATCCTCGACCGTATGGGGGCTCAGCAGTTAATTGGACGTGGAGATATGCTATATTTGCAGGGCAACGATCCTATCCGCGTACAATGCGCTTTTGTTGATACACCGGAAGTGGACGGTATCAATCAGTTCATAGCTAAGCAGCAAGGATATCTTGCTCCTTATGAACTGCCAGAACCTCCCGTTGGTGATGGTGAAGAGAGTGGAGGTGCCAACGATGCTGACCTGTCTCATCTCGATCCAATGTTTGAAGATGCTGCTCGCTTGATTGTTGGCAGTCAACAAGGTTCAACCAGCCTTATTCAACGTAAGTTTGCGATTGGCTACAATCGTGCAGGCCGACTGATGGACCAGCTGGAGAAAGCAGGCATTGTTGGTGCAGCTCATGGTTCTAAGCCCCGTGAAGTGCTGATAAAGGACGAAGTAAGTCTTGAGAATCTGTTGAGTCAGATTAGATGATAATGGAAATTTCGACTGTTTTTTTACTTTAGTTTACCTATCGGCATTAAACAATAGTCACTTTCAATCGTCAAATCAATAAAAAGAGAGATATAATGAAAAGATTGTTTTTCGTGATGATGCTTTTGGCATCACAAATGACGTTTACACATGTCGCAGCGCAGACAGCTAAGCAAGTGCTCGACAAGTGTGCAGCTGTGGTAAGCAACAAGAATGGTGTATCAGCTCATTTCAAAATGACGAGTGCACAGTATGGACATACAAGTGGAGATATTGCAGTGAAAGGTCGTATGTTTCGGGCCTCTACTAATTTATCTAAGATGTGGTTTGACGGCAAGACGCTGTGGACCTATATGAATAAGAATGATGAGGTCAATGTCACAACTCCAAGTGAGTCACAATTGCAGGTGCTGAATCCTTATAATTTTATTAATCTGTATAAGACTGGCTTCAGCTACACAATGACAAAATCATCGGGCTTCTATCGTGTCCACCTTACTGCCAAAGATGCAAAGCGTCGGGTTCAGGAGATGTTTATCACTGTAGATCAAAAGAGTTTCCAGCCCACCGAAGTGAAGTTGCTGCAGAAATCAAAGTGGACGACCTTCACTATCAGTAATTTCAAGAAAGACAAGATTGCCGATGCGCAGTTCCGTTTTAATGCAAAAGATTTCCCCTCAGCAGAGGTTATAGATTTACGCTGATGAATAGACTGTCACTTTTTCTACTCCTCAGAAAGAATAATCGCCTGAGTTATCGACGTAGTCCTGCATTTGAACAGAGTGTCGTAGCTCAGGTGATGCTTTATTTAGGCGCCGGATTCATGGTGGTCTATCTCATCATGTTGGGCACGATACTTGCCATGTCAGCCAATGAGAGTGGTCATCCTGGTTTACTTATTTCTGTTCTTCCCATTTTCCTTCTGATAGATTTTGGCATGCGTTTCATGGTGCAACAGACGCCAGCCGTATTGGTCACTCCCTATCTGCTATTGCCTCTACCTCGTCTGTCTGTGATTGAGCATTTTCTTGTCAGTTCGTTGCTGAGTGGTTACAATCTGATGTGGCTCAGTCTCTTTTTGCCATATTGTGTTGTTATTTTCTTTGGTGGTGCAGAATTTCTGGCTACACTTGGGGTGCTGATTAGTGGAATGCTCTTGGTGTTAGTAAACAGTCAGTGGTACCTTTTGATGCGTACACTCATAGGTCGTTCTCTGCTATGGTGGGCTCTCCCCATCGTAGTGTATGGGGGCTATCTGGTTCCGATGTTGTTAAGTGATAATAATGCTACCTGTGATGCAGTTCTTGACTTTTTTGTTAAGGTGGGTAGTTCAGGGTGGATGTCCCTTGTTGCTCTGTCATTATTATTGCTGTTTTTTACAATCAACCGAGCTCTTCAGTTTAGGTTTGCCTATGAGGAGGTGGCTAATATGCAAAAGAAGGAAAGCGACATGAAACGTGTCTTCAACTTTGCCTTCCTTGATCGTTTTGGTCAGATAGGCGAATACTTAAAACTCGAGATCAAGTCTATTATGCGAAACAAGGCAGTTCGTTCTCGTGTCATTATGAGTCTCACGCTAATTATAGTTTTATCGGTACTCGTTGCCTATACCGATATATACGATAGTTTTATGATGCGCAACTTCTGGTGCTATTATTGTTTTGCTCTTTATGGCATGACAACCTTGGTTAAGATTATGGCGCCCGAAGGCAATTATATAGACCTGTTGTTGGTACATCGCGAGAATATCTTAGCCTTGCTACGTGCCAAATACTATTTTCATGTTGCAATCCTCATTGTACCCCTGTTAATCATGACTCCAGCCGTCATTGAAGGCAAGTTCACTTGGCTCATGATGTTGGCATATATAACCACTACTAGTGGACTGCTTTATGGCACTCTTTTTCAGTTGGCTGTATATAATAAGCAGACGATTCCCTTGAATCAGAAAATAACGGGAAAAGGAAATGTCGAGAATGGGCTACAGATGATTATCGAGATGGTGGCTATGTTTCTTCCCTTAGTGTCGGTTACCGTGCTGCTTCTTGTGTTTGACGAGACGACAGCCTATCTTATAATGATAGCAGTTGGGGTGGTATGCACACTGACTCATCCTTGGTGGCTGCGCAACATCTATATGCGTATGATGAGGCGCAAATATGAAAATTTGGACGGCTTTCGTGCCACCAGATAAGATAAAAATGGGGAAAATAGTACTTTCTTAAAGAAAAAGTGCCAAAAAGTTTGGTCGAATCAGAAAAAGTGTGTACCTTTGCACCCGCAAAACGATAAACGTTGCACCCGTAGCTCAGTTGGTAGAGCACCTGACTCTTAATCAGGGTGTCCAGGGTTCGAACCCCTGCGGGTGTACAACCGATAGGAAAACGTTTAAGTTATGCACCCGTAGCTCAGTTGGTAGAGCACCTGACTCTTAATCAGGGTGTCCAGGGTTCGAACCCCTGCGGGTGTACAGAGAAAGCAGACTTTTAAGGTCTGCTTTTTTATTTGTTATAATAGAGAATCAAAAAGGCTGTGTGTCTTCGTGACGATTGGAGCGATTTAGTATTGTCATGGTTTTACTTTCGTCATGTTATTGTTTCACTCTTGCGTTGTTATTGCTTTACTTTTGATGTCCGTCCAGCCCCTGAAAGTGGTGTGTATAGCCCCTGGATAGGGTCGATCCAGCCCCTAAAAACGGTTCATTCAGGGGCTAAAAGTAGGGCGTCCAGGGGCTAAAACAGGAACAATCGCTTTGGTTCTATACTTTAGAAACGCCTCTTCTATACTTTAAAACGTCTCCTTTTAGAGCTCAGAAAAGGTTGTTCTAAACTCTACATGCACTTGGAAATCTACGCATTGCAACACCAAACTTAATCTGTTATAACTTTAAAGAGGATGTGCCAACACGTGAACACACCCTCCTTATCGTAATTTGGCTATTATAACACGTGCGGCGTGTTATTTCAATATCTCATTCATGTTTTTTCGAATCTTCTCGTTTGGCTCATCGGCAGGATAGCCAATGGGAATGAGTACTGCTGGCTCTTCGTTCTCGTCTAGTTGAAACAACTGCTTGCATTTCTCAGCATCAAAGTTGCATACCCAGCAGGTGCCCAGTCCTTGCTCTGTTGCTGCCAGGCAAAGATGCTCAACAGCAATTGCGATATCGATGTCGCCATGGTGTTTGCCGTCTCTTCGCACCCATTCCTGATCATGCAAGATGCTACAGATGATATACACTGGTGCCGAACCAAACCAACTGCCTCGGTAGCACTCTCTCAGCTTTATCTTTTCCTCCTCGTTCGTTATGATGCGAAACATCCATGGCTGTTTGTTCACTGCTGACGGAGCCATACGCACGCATTCCATCACGTATTCAAGCTTTTCTTGTTCCACATTTTCCTCTTTATAGCTTCTGCAGCTATACCTTTTTCTTACTAAGTCTAATAGTGTCATAATACTTAATCTATTATTTAATAATTGATATCTGCTATCAAGTTGATATTTACTCTGTTTGTCAAAAAGGTCTTGGCCATTTTGATTATTTTGCAAATATACTAATAATTAAACAGATATCACCAGTTTTTATCTGTTAAATTGTGAAGATTTTTAGTTTTAGCCCCCAATACCTACTTTTTATTAATCTGTTTTTGTTCTGTGTGTCAAGTATGTGGAAAATCAAACCCCATGATTTAGGTATTGTGTATATTGACATTCTGTCGTACCTTTGCACCGATGAAAACAAAAACAACAATTTCCACAGAGATGAAGGTGTTGATGAACCACATCTACGAGCTGAACAAAGGTGTTCGGCAGATGGTATTGTTTACCTGCAACAAGAAGTTTGGAGAGCAGGCTGTGCAGCGCCTTGAGAGTCAAGGCATTCCCTATGTCTTGCAGCCCGTGGGTCGCCAAAATTTAAATATGTATTTTGGTCGTCGCGAGTGTCTCGAGGCTATCCGCCTCATTGTCACGCGTCCACTCAATCAACTTTCTCCCGAAGAAGATTTTATTCTTGGTGCAATGCTTGGCTACGACATCTGTGCACAGTGTCAAAGGTATTGTCAACGTAAGTGCAAGCAGCCTTGTGTCAGTAAGAATTAACCATAATAAATAGTAAAAATAAAGTATGAACACTACAATTGTAATCTACGGTTCCTCAACAGGAACATGTGAGGCCCTTGCCGAGAAGATTGCCTCGAAACTAGGATGCTCGGCTTTGAACGTGCAAGAACTCTCAGCTGATGTTGTTGCTGCCAATAGCAACCTTATTCTTGGTACTTCAACATGGGGTGCAGGCGAGCTACAGGACGACTGGTACGATGGGCTGAAGATTCTGCAGAATTCAGACCTTAGCCATAAGACCATCGCTCTATTTGGTTGTGGCGACTGTGCTTCCTATGGCGACACCTTTGTGGGGGGCATGGGACAACTCTACAATGGCATCAAAGATAGTGGGGCAAAGTTCGTAGGCAGCGTCGATACAGATGGCTACGACTTCGATGATTCTGAAGCTGTTGTTGATGGCAAGTTTGTGGGTCTTCCCCTTGACGATATCAATGAGGACGATAAAACCGACACGCGCATAGAAACCTGGTTATCTGCTATTACCCCTGAATTGTAAATCAATAGCATTAATTCATAAAGTATTTGTTTAGTTTAGTATTAGTTTGTGGTTGGTCAGTGATGATCAACCACTTTTTTTTATTCGCTTCCCTTCCACACAATATATTAATATGTTCGTGCGTTTGTATGATATATATATGTGTGAACCAAGGAAAATAAATAAATGATTAATCTAACAATGAAAAGGCTATTAGTTATTTGCCTACTTGCATCAGCATGTATGTTTAGTGCAATGGCACAACAAAACGTTTCATTCGAGGAGTAATATCGGTTTTTCTGTGCAAAGGTGCTATGTATTTGTAGAATATTTAGTACCTTTGCACTCATGAATCAACCATTATCCATTTTACGTTCAGCATTTCTTGCGGGTCTCTGTATTTCTGTGGGTTGTATAGTCAACCTCCGAGTAGGTGGTGTATCCGGGGCAGTTCTATTCTCTTTCGGTCTTCTCGCAGTTCTCCATTATCAGTTGAAACTTTATACTGGCACAGCAGGTTTTATTCGGGCAAAAGGCGACTGGGGCATGTTGTCGCTCGTGGTGATGGGTAATGTTCTCGCCTGCGGTCTGTGTTCAATGGTCTTTGCCTATGCTCAGCCCGACATATTGCCGCCTGCAGAACTTATCGTCCAGTCGCGTTTGGATAAGGGGCCCTTAGCATGCTTTTTGTTAGCCATAGGTTGTGGCTTTATCATGACGACCGCAGTTCAATTTGGTCGAAGCGGCAAGTTCCTGCCTTTGCTGTTTGGTGTTCCGGTGTTTATCCTCTGTGGCTTTACTCATTCCATTGCCGACGCTTTCTATTTCTTAGCTATTCCAAAGTTTATTGACGGCAATTTGGTAACGATTTATGTTGTTGAAGTCTTGGGTAATTTTATGGGTTGCAACCTTTACAGATGGATCATCAGCCCCGATCATCGAGTTCAAGGAGCATAAAAAAGACCGTTGACGGCGAAAAAGTAGCGATTATATTTGTTGGATAACAAAAAAATGATTACCTTTGCAGCTGCAAAAACAAAAGGAGCAGGCCGACATGGCTCAGTTGGTAGAGCAACGCATTCGTAATGCGTAGGTCCCCGGTTCGAGTCCGGGTGTCGGCTCCATTTGAAAATGGGATATGAATGCGGGACGTAGAAAGTCCCTTTTTCTTTTATGTTATTTGCGGAATTAGCTCAGTTGGTAGAGCATTGGCTTCCCAAGCCGAGGGTCGCGGGTTCGAGTCCCGTATTCCGCTCGATATCCTTAGGGCGTAAGCCCTTTTTTCTTTAAAGGCTGTTAATATCAATTTTGGGCTTGCTGATTCAATTGAAAAACTTTCATAATAATATTTTTGCATTATATAAATTTTTATGTATCTTTGCAGCATCTACAATATAATGTTATGAAGCTGCGAACCTTATACTTATTTCTGATACTTGTGTTCCCGTTGTTTGCGAATGCAGCGGAGACGGATAGACAATTTAAATTTCTGAATGCAGCTAACGATTTGGCAGACAATAGTGCTCAGATTGTTGTCTGTACCAAGACGGGACGAATGATTATTTCAACCCTTGGCAACTTGAATTTCTTTGATGGCGTTAGTTTTACACATATCGATACTAGGCCAGATTATCAATACTTGTTGCCTGCTTATCACGGTTATTATCAGTTATATTTTGACAACAGACATCATGTTTGGCTGAAAAACCAAGGGACGGTGACTTGTGTGGATATGATGCTGGAACATTTTGTGGAAAATGTGGACAGCGTAATACGTGAGATGGGCTGTAGAGATGCCGTGAATGACTTGTTTGTAGATACACTGGGATCGGTTTGGATGGTCACCGCCAAAGGGCTGTTTTCTGTAGATGAAAATAAATACCATCGTCTTTACTCAAATAAAAACCTTCAGGATTTGGATGTCATTGGAAACATACTCCTGACATTCTTTGACGATGGCGAGGTGGTTGGGCAAAGTATAAAAACAGGTCGGTTGATGTTTCGTAAGAAAGCTTATGGTGCTGACTGCGTCGGTAAATACAAGAAAACGTCTGTACTCCTCAGATATGAGAATGGTTTCTTCCAAATACGCCAAGGTGAACAGGGCTCCATCTTACTCTATTTTGATGTAAAGAACAGGAAGTGGACAACCTTGACAGAATGTCCTTATCGTCTGAATAATTTCGCGTTGAAGGACGATAAACTTTACATACCAAGTACTTATGGCTATTGGATTTATGATATTGCTACCAGAAAAGTAGAACATATCAAGGAATTTACCTTGATGGATGGTACGCCGTTGGTAACAGATTGTAATATGCTGTCTTTCGATCGCCAGGGTGGTATGTGGATAGGCACAGAGAAAAGGGGCGTCCTTTATTCTGGTCCTATGGCGTCTCCCTTCCATATTTACCGTAGAGAGCATCCGAAATGTGCCGATTATAGTAAGATTCTTGAGCGGATACCGCAGCCAAACATAGATTTCCGGGGTATTGCTGCAAACTGTTTATATCGGGATAGTCGCGAATGGAGATGGCAGGGAACCATGCGTGGGCTTTATTTATATCGCTCAGAGAATGAGAAACCAATCGTTTTCACCAAGCAAGATGGGCTTCCAAATAATGTTATTCATGCTGTTGTGGAAGATAAAAACCATGACATCTGGGTATCGACATCTGCCGGTATCTCTTATATTATGATAGACCATGAAGAGCCTGTGTTTATCAATAGCTTTACGGCTCTCGACTATATTCCTATAGAGTCCTTCGAGAATAATCGAGCTATATCTCTGAATGATGGCACCATTTTGATGGAGGGACTGGATCATATAGTTGCATTTCACCCAGACTCGTTTGGGATTATCAACGACAGAAAGCCTCATAAGCTTTATCCGAAAATGACACGGCTACAGGTGAATGGGACTAATGTCTTGCCAGGAGAGGTAATAGGCGGGAATGTCGTCATTGATCAGGCGTTTACACGAGCCACAGAAATTAATTTGAACAGTGATCAAAACTCACTGGCGCTGACCTTCTCTGCGTTGAACTATTTTCGTCCACTACAGACTTATTACCGTGTCAGAGTGCACGGATTGGATCATCAAGGTGAATGGCAGACATTCTTTTATAACGACGAACATCAGCAGGTGGATATTCAGGGACGGCTTCATCTGACTCTTCTCGGATTGCAGCCAGGAGATTATACTTTGGAAGTTCAGGCTTCAATGTTTCCAGACCTTTGGGAGGGTGAACCCTTCAAGTGGAAAATTCGCGTCAGTCAACCTTGGTGGCAGACTCAGGTGGTACATATCTTTCTTGGCATAATTGTCTTTGCACTGGTGATTTTTAACTTCGTCATCTACAATAAAAACACTCGCTTGCGTGTGCGTCGGGCCAATGCAGAAGGTGAAATGATAAGAAAGATTTGTTCATTTGTTGAGCGATGTGATTCTTTCTCTGCCGAAGTACTGATGCCTACGCAGGATGATTTGATGGCTAATATGCGTGATACGAACACAAAACTGTCGCCAGAGTTTATTGCTGTCATGCTGAAGATCACTCCTTTTGTACATCAGCAGGACAAGCGTTCGCTTACGATGCAGAGGCTAAGTCAGCTATGTGACGTAAGTGTCGTGCGACTGTATGAGTTGATGTCGAGCGAGCTTTATAAGAATCCACGAGAACTTGCACGCATCTTTCGTCTGCAACGTGCAGCAAACCTGTTGCGAACCACCAACTTCTCTATAGAGAATATAGCCAAGGAGTGCGGCTTCTATACTCCAAATTATTTCATTGGAAATTTCTTCCATGAATATAAGATGACTCCAAAAGAGTATAGGTCTAAAAAGAATTAAAGTCGGAATGTCTTTTGTTGGTAACCAACGAGGCGCCATATTCGTTCACCGCTACCACGATAATAAACCAACGCTTGGTACGTATTTTCTGTCTGGAAGAATGAACCTTCCTCGGGAACAAGATGGGTGGTTCCGTCCATGTCCTTCATCAGAAACCGATAGTTATAGTATCCAAGTTTCTGCATGATGGTGGCATGATATGCTTTTTCTTTCTCATCGTAGCTCATGGTGTAGTAATCTTTATCTTCTGATGTCCATCGTCCGTCAATGACAATTTGGGCATTGTCGTATGGACGTTCCGCTTTTAGGAGGTAATGAACAAAGACATACTCAGATGTGCGGGTCGCTTCGTAGTTGTCACTGTTGCGAAGCAAAAAGGCTCCGTTCGCATCTTCATCGTAAATATAGCTGGATTGCATAGAGCAGGGAAAGGGTACGGCGTGATAGGCCTCGTTGTCCTCGTCCCAAAAGACGGATGCTAATCCCATTGTGGTATGACTGGGATCTAGTAGCTCAAACTTATGGTATTCGTTGCCCGCTTCAAATATAAGTTGCCGATTGTGCTCCCAACGCAGACTTTTAGGCGTGATGTAGTTGGGTGCAATGTTCTCTTTCATGTTTCCTTCACACCCGTTTTGTAGGACAAAGGTTTGTAGTTGCTCGTCAGGACGAGTCACATGGATACTGTTATAGTTGATAGTCATGTTGACCTGCTGATGGCTTTTGTTAAAGTCAATGTCGGTATTCGTTGTTATACCGAGGCCAACATTCATCAACGATTCTAATACCCTGAACTCTATAATGGCAATAGTTTCTCCGTCTAGATCTTCATCATTGATGTAAAGACGATAGTTTCCGCTTTGTTTGATATTACATTGTGAATTAGGAAATCGAAAACTGTAGTGGGTATAGAGCGTATGTGTATTGATTGAGTTCTCGTAATCTTCAATGGGCGTGTCATTGAATCCTACTAACCAGTCGCTTTCGAAAATTCCTTCTACCGGTGTCCAGTCTGGATTGCATGGCTCCAGGTGGCAAACGTAACGGTGGTAGTTATGTGACAGTTCGTCAAAACCTATCTGCAGGTAATCGTCGCTGCCCAATTGTAGCACGGGTAGGGCTGTGAAGTCGTCGTTGAGGATAACTTCGAGTGACTTGACGTTGGGCGAGAAAATTTGATGATGTGCACTTGTCAAGGCGGGGATAAGTATAAGCAGATAGAGTAGTCGTTTCATTACTGTCTGTTGATGAAAAAGAAAAAAGGAAGTCTGCCTATTGTAAACAGCAGACTTCCTTATCGTATATAATTGGCTTATTATTTCTTATTCAGTGCGAGGTCAATCTCTACAGCGATTGATACGGTAGCACCTACCATTGGGTTGTTACCAATACCCAGGAAGCCCATCATCTCTACGTGTGCAGGAACTGATGAAGAACCTGCGAACTGAGCATCAGAGTGCATACGACCCAGTGTGTCGGTCATACCGTATGATGCAGGACCGGCAGCCATATTGTCGGGGTGCAGAGTACGACCAGTACCACCACCAGAGGCTACAGAGAAGTAAGGCTTGCCAGCGAGCACGCGCTCCTTCTTATAGGTACCTGCAACAGGATGCTGGAAACGAGTTGGGTTGGTAGAGTTACCAGTGATTGATACATCTACGTTCTCCTTCCACAGGATAGCTACACCTTCACGAACATCGTCTGCACCATAGCACTTTACTTTGGCACGAGGACCGTCTGAATAGGCAACTTCCTTCACTACCTTTACCTCGCCAGTATAGTAGTCGAATTGTGTCTGTACGTATGTGAAACCATTGATACGGCTGATAATCATAGCAGCGTCCTTACCCAGACCGTTCAAGATAACGCGAAGAGGCTTCTTGCGTACTTTGTTTGCCTTCTCAGCAATCTTGATAGCACCCTCGGCAGCAGCGAATGACTCGTGGCCAGCCAGGAATGCGAAGCACTCTGTCTCCTCACGCAACAGACGAGCAGCCAGGTTACCGTGGCCCAAACCAACCTTACGGTCGTCTGCAACAGAACCAGGGATACAGAAACTCTGCAGACCAATACCAATGGCTTCGGCAGCCTCGGCAGCGCTCTTCACACCCTTCTTGATTGCGATGGCAGCACCGCATACATATGCCCATTTTGCGTTCTCAAAGCAGATACGCTGGGTCTCTTCACACATCTGGTAGGGATCAACGCCAGCCTTCTCGCAAATCTCGTTAGCTTCTTCAATGCTATTGATGCCGTTCTCCTTCAGAGCAGCCAGCACCTGGTTGATGCGACGCTCGTAGCTCTCGAATGATACTTTTCTAATCATAATTTCTATCCTCCTTACTCTTTACGTGGGTCAATAGCCTTAACAATTCCCTGCTCAGCAGTGGTACGACCGTATGAACCTGTGAACTTCTTAACAGCCTCGTTGGCGTCCATGCCGTCCTTAATGGCTTCCATCATCTTGCCCAGGTGTACATATTCGTAACCGCAAACCTGATTGTCTTTATCCAAGAACTGCTTGGTGATGTAACCCTCGGTCAACTCCAAGTAGCGGGTGCCCTTAGCAACTGTGCCATAGAGAGTACCAGTCTGTGAACGCAGACCCTTACCCAAGTCTTCCAAACCAGCGCCAATAACCAGGCCACCTTCAGAGAATGCACTCTGTGTACGTCCGTAAACGATCTGCAGGAACAACTCACGCATAGCAGTATTGATGGCATCGCAAACGAGGTCTGTGTTAAGAGCCTCGAGGATGGTCTTGCCAGGCAGAATCTCAGAAGCCATAGCAGCAGAGTGAGTCATACCTGTGCAACCGATGGTCTCAACAAGAGCTTCCTGAATAACGCCGTCTTTTACGTTCAGGCTCAGTTTGCAGGCACCCTGCTGAGGAGCGCACCAGCCAATACCGTGGGTATAGCCCGAAATGTCCTTGATCTCTTTGGCCTGAATCCACTTTCCCTCTTCGGGGATGGGGGCAGGACCGTGGTTGGGGCCTTTTGCCACAACGCACATGTTTTCAACTTCCTTAGAATAAATCATTGTAACCTATTTTATAATAAAATATGTGTATTGTGCTGCAAAGGTACTGATATTTTTTGAGATTACCTACATTTAGGTAGTTTTTTCTTGCCAAATTAGCATAAAAACAGGCGACAATTGCTTATTAGAATAAAAAGTAGTATCTTTGCAAAGCAAAAGAATAAGAAAATGCTGAAACAGTTATATATTAAAAACTATGCCTTAATTGACCAGCTTGACATTAGCTTTGAATCGGGCTTTTCGGTCATTACGGGTGAGACTGGCGCTGGAAAGAGTATTATCTTAGGGGCCATTGGACTTCTTCTTGGTCAGCGTGCAGACTCTAAGTCTATCAAACAGGGGGCAGAGAAGTGTGTCATTGAAGCACATTTTGATTTGTCACGCTATGAGATGAAAGCTTTTTTCGATCAGAATGATTTAGAATATGACGGTGATGATACAATTGTTCGACGTGAGCTGACATCTGCTGGAAAGAGTCGTGCATTTATTAATGACGAGCCGGTGGCATTATCCTTGATGAAGGAGTTGGGCGATCAACTTGTAGATGTCCATTCTCAGCACCAAAATTTGCTTTTGGGAAAACAAGATTTCCAACTTGAAGTAATCGACATCGTGGCAGATGATGAATCCTTGATGAGACGTTATCGTGAAAGCTATGAGAGAATGCATGCCACAGAATGTGAACTCGAAAATATGCGTCAGGAAATTGCACGCAATCAGCAGCAGGCCGACTTTCTCCGATTTCAATATAATGAACTTGACGCTGCCAGGCTTGTTGATGGAGAGCAAGATGAGTTGGAACAGAAACAGGAACGCATGACGCATGCTGAGGATATTAAGCAGGCTCTTTATGAGGCAGATACATTGTTGATGAATGAGTCTGTGGGTGCTGTTGGCGCATTGCGAAAAGCTGCATCTTCTTTGCGTTCCATTGAACATGTATTACCTGAATTAAAGGATTTGGCAGAACGCTTGAATTCTTGTTATATTGAAGCTAAAGACGTCGCAACGGATGTAAGTGGACAGCTGGAGGATGTGGATTTTGATCCAGCTGAACTTGATCAAGTGAATGCGCGCCTGGATAAAATCTATGATCTAGAAAAAAAACACCGTGTAGAGACCATTGACGAACTGTTTTCTCTGCGTGACAATTTAAAAAGACAACTGGACGCCATTGATAATAGTGATGAATCTCTATCTTCATTAGAACAGCGTTTGTCAGAAGAGCGCGATGTGGCAAAGCAATTAGCTGAGGAACTAACCAAGAAGCGATTAGAAGCCTCTCGTCTTATTTACAAACAGATGATTGCAAGTTTGCAATTGTTGGGGATGCCGCGCGTTACGTTTCAAATTCAAATAGATAAGGCTGATCTGGGACCGAAAGGTCAGGATCGCGTGGCTTTTCTCTTTAGTGCAAATGCCTCAACTCCTTTGTTACCCATTTCACAAGTAGCTTCGGGTGGCGAGATTGCCCGTGTGATGCTATCGTTAAAAGCATTGATTAGTGGTGTGGTTAAGTTGCCAACCATCATCTTTGATGAAGTGGACACTGGTGTTAGTGGGAAAATTGCAGAGCAGATGGCACAGATGATGTCGGAAATGGGCCATCATGGTCGTCAAGTTATTAGCATTACTCATCTGCCGCAGATTGCAGCAAAAGGATGCGCTCATTATAAGGTGTATAAGGAAGAAACCGATAATGGAACAAAAAGTCATATGTTACGCCTGAATCATGACGAACGTGTGAATGAAATAGCACAAATGCTTAGCGGTAGTGATATTAGTTCGGCAGCTATCGAAAATGCTCGTCAGCTACTGAAGATAAATGAAAATGATTAATTGTATATAAAGTGATAAAAGATGAAGAAATACTCGTTGACAATCATATTGTTTTTCTGTGTAAGCCTGACAGTTTTGGCTGGACAGCCCTCATGGAGTAAAAAAATGTCGAAGGCAGTGTTTACACTGAAGACTTTCTCTGCCGATGGCGAACTATTGGGTAGCTCAAGCGGTTTTTTTGTAGGAGAGCATGGTGAGGCGATCAGTAGTTATGCACCCTTTAAAAATGCAGCAAAGGCTGTAGCAATAGATAATGCAGGAAAAGAATGGGACGTGGAAAAAATACTGGGTGCTAACGAAACATATGACGTTATCAAGTTTCGGGTTGCAATCAAGAAGTCTCCATCTGTAGAATTTGCAGCAGCAAAGCCAGCTGTTAATTCTAATTGTTGGATTTTGTCTTATAAGGGTTCGATGTCCATGGTGCAGGCGAAACTTCAGAAAATGGAATCGTTTAATACAGACTATACTTACTATACGATGTCGCTTCGCTCGTCTTTAGACCTTGTCGGCTGTCCCTTGTTAGATGACAATGGTAAGGTTTTGGGAGTGATGCAACCTATGAATAGTGATGGCGACACATTGGCTTATGCGGTCGCTGCTACCTTTGCCAATCAGTTAAAGATGACAGGGCTGAGTCTCAATGATCCGGCATTACGAGCAGTTCATATTAAGAAAGCCATCCCTGACGATTTGAATCAGGCGCAATTGATGTTGCTTATTGCTGGCTCTCATGACTCTTTGACCTACACTTCGGTTATTTCAGATTTTTTGAAACAGTTTCCTAAAGAACCGGATGGTTATGTGAGCAGAGCTCAACTGGCATACTCACATGGTCGTTTTGAGGATGCCATGCACGACATCAATATGGCTTATGAATTGTCGCCACAACCTAATTATTTGTATCAAAAGGGCACAATTCTGTTTGCACAAAACAAGTATGCTGAGGCATACGATTTATATCAGTCGTTGTTTGATTCTCCAATACGTTCTGCCGAGTTGTTCTATATGGCATCACAGTGTAAGGCAAAACAAAATGACAGTATAGCTCAGCAGGCATTGCTTGATAGTTGTTTGGCGCAATTTAGCCGTCCTTTGCTAAAAGAAGCAGCTCCATATTTATTAGTTCGTGCACAGGTGAGGCTTAATGCTAATCGCTATCGCGATGCCGTTGTTGACCTCAATGATTACGAACAGTTGATGAAGAGTCAGTTGAATGACAATTTTTACTATATCCGTTATCAGGCAGAAGTTGGTGGAAGACTGTTTCAGCAGGCTCTGAATGATATAGAAAAGGCTATCGAATTAGCTCCACAAAATGAGTTCTACTATGCAGAGAAAGCCTCATTATTAGTGCGTGTAGGCATGTATGATGATGCTATAACTACATCAAAAACACTCGTTCAGTTGCAACCGACCTATAGTGACGGTTATTTGTTTCTCGGTCTTGCCCAATGCTTGAAAGGAGAGAAAACCGATGGTATCGAAAACCTGCAGAAAGCAAAAGAACTTGGTGACACGCAGGCAGAGAGCTTTATTCAGAAATATAAATAGGAAATATTATTCTTCTTTGATTTCTTCATCATAGGGGTGCTTGAAAACTTTATGGTGAATGAAATCTACAAGTTCCAAGCAAACAATGACCATTGCTGTGGCTGTGGCGGCGACGATATACATGCCTGTACCTGCTGTCATTCCGATGGCAGACGTAACCCAAAGGCCTGCGGCAGTGGTTAGCCCTTTTACCACGTTCTTTTGAAAGATGATGGTGCCAGCACCAATAAATCCAATACCACTAACGACCTGAGCCGCAATGCGGCTTGGGTCGCGTTGTATTCCTTGGATGCCTACAAAATCGTCGAACCCATGAAGTGAGAGAACCATGAAAAGTCCGCTGCCAAGTCCTACAAGAAAGTGGGTGCGGAATCCTGCCTCCTTTGATCTGTATTCGCGTTCGAATCCGATAGCGCCACCTAATAGTGCCGCAATAAAGATGTTTAGAATATAGCTAGTAGTCATAGCGTTTGTTCTTTTATTTAAGATAAGGATTCATTTGAAGTTCTTCGCCAATGATTGTCTTCGGGCCGTGTCCTGTATAGACGATAGTGTCTGCAGGAAGTTTGGCAACCACATTTTCCATACTGTTCATTAGTTCTGTCCAGGAACCGCGTTGGAGGTCGGTGCGTCCAACACTCATTCTAAACAGCGTATCGCCAGAAAAGACGACTTTTTCTTTTTCACAATAGAACAATACGCTGCCAGGCGAGTGACCTGGCACATGAAGGACCTTCAGCTTGTGATTGCCAAAGCAGATGATGTCACCATCATTGAGAAATGTACCACAGGGTGGAACCTGCAGATTAGTGGCAATCCCCATCACGGCAAGTGTTTGTTCGTTGGTCGCATTGTAAAGGAATTCATCATGCTGATGCATCTTAGGTTTTAAACCAAAGTGCTGATAGATGGTGTCTGCTCCAAATACATGATCGAAATGTGCATGTGTACAGAGCAGATGAATAGGCTTTAGCTTCTTGTCGCGGATGTAGTAAATCACTGCATCGCGTTCTTCTTGGAAGAATGCTCCACAGTCAATGATAACACACTCCTTGCTTTCGTCGCAGACGATGTAGCAGTTCTCCTGTAGCGGATTAACGGTGAATGTCTTGACGTCAAACTGGGACATAGATGCAATGCTTTTCTTTAAACCATTCCTCTTCGAAATATTGGGCCAGCTCCATCGTCTGAACGATTCTGCGGAATGGGCGACTTTCGGCCTGTAAATCACCGCCTTTCAGGCAGATAACACCATTTGGAATGGCATTACGCTGATTGGTAGAGATGTTCTTCTTCACAATCTTCATCAGGTCGGGTAGGGGCATCACAGCCCGACTAACCACAAAGTCGTACTTGCCCTTTTCGTCTTCACCGCGCAGATGTTCTGGATGACAGTTGTCTAAGCCGATAGCCTGACATACTTCTTGTGCCACACGAATTTTCTTGCCCGTACCGTCAATCAGCTTGAACTGACATTCAGGAAACATAATGGCAAGTGGAACGCCAGGAAAGCCACCACCAGTACCAAAGTCAAGAATCTCTGTACCTGGCTTGAAACCAATGAATTTAGCGATAGCCAGAGAGTGAAGCACGTGGTGCTCGTAGAGATTGTCGATGTCTTTGCGAGAGATGACATTAATCTTTTCGTTCCATTCGTGATATAGAGCATCAAGGGCAGCCAGTTGTTCTAGCTGCCTTGATGTCAGATTAGGGAAATATTTCTCAATGATATTCATATTTATATTACTTCGATGCCTTGTTGTTTACAGAGTTCCAGACTCATCTCCTTCAGCTTGAACTTCTGAATCTTTCCTGAACCTGTTAGTGGGAACTTGTCGATGAAGAAGACATATTTAGGAATCTTATAGCGGGCAATCTTGCCGCGGCAGAACAACTGGACATCTTCTGCAGTCATCTTGGCACCCTCTTCAAGGATGATGAATGCGCCAACGGCTTCACCATATTTCTTCGAAGGTACTGCAGCCACCTGCACATCGCGAATGCCTGGCATGTGGTAGAGGAACTCCTCGATTTCGCGTGGGTAGATGTTCTCACCGCCACGGATAATCATATCCTTGATACGACCAGTAATTTTATAGAATCCCTGTTCATCCTTCACACCAAGGTCTCCAGAGTGCAGATAGCCATTCTTGTCGATAACTTCGGCTGTGGCTTGTGGGTTCTTGTAGTAGCCTTTCATCACGTTGAAACCCTTGCAGCACATTTCGCCCTGTACTCCTACGGGACACTCTTCGCCGGTTTCGGGGTCGAGCACTTTGACGTCGACGAATGGGAAGTCGCGACCTACGGTAGTGCAGCGCTGTTCGAAGGTGTCGTTTAGGCAAGTTTGTGTCATGCCTGGCGACGACTCGGTCAGTCCGTAAACGCTGGTGATGGTCATGAACATCTTTTCAGACACCTGCTTCATCAGTTCGATTGGGCATAGTGAGCCTGCCATGATACCTGTGCGTAGGCATGAGAGGTCGAACATGTTGAACATGGGGTGGTTTAGCTCTGCGATAAACATGGTTGGTACACCATATACAGCGGTACAACGCTCCTTGTGAATAGAGGCAAGAACTACCAGAGGGTCGAATTTCTCGACCATAACCTCAGTACAGCCGTGTGTCAGGCAGTTCATTGTTGCCAGCACAACGCCAAAACAGTGGAAAAGGGGCACGCAGACGCAAAGTTTGTCGTCTTGAGTGAACCCCATGTTCTCACCGGTGAAGTAACCATCGTTGGTGATGCCGTAGTGGGTCAGCATGACACCCTTGGGGAATCCAGTGGTGCCACTGGTGTATTGCATGTTGCACACATCATGACAGTTCACGTTCTTCTTCATCTCATTGAGCGTGTCGTCTTCGACGTTTTGTCCCAGCAGCAGCAGTTCGGCGGTGTTGTACATGCCGCGATATTTCTCCATACCTATATATACCACATTCTTCAGGAAGGGGAAGCGCTCACTGTTCAGATGACCACGTTCGCAGGTTTTCAACTCGGGAAGCATGGTATAAGTCATGTCCACATAGTTACAATCCCATGTGCCATCGGTGATGCAAAGCACCTCCATATCGGAGTCTTTGCAAAGATATTCCAACTCGTTTTGCTTGTAATTGGTATTCACGGTCACCAGTACGGCCCCTATCTTGGCGGTAGCATATAGGAACGTGAGCCAATCGGGAACGTTGGTTGCCCAAATACCTACGTTTGAGCCTTTTTTGACACCAATGGAAATAAGACCTTTGGCCAGATTATCAACACGCTGATTAAACTGGCTCCATGTGAAACGCAAGTCGCGATCAGAGTAAACAATATACTCTTTGTCGGGTGTCGTTTCTGCCCAGTGCTCTAACCATTGTCCTAATGTGCGTTCTGAAAGTGTGTATCCAGTGCTGCCGGTTTCGGCGGGGTATGTTCTGTCTGGCAGAGGTCTGCCTGCCATATCTAATTTTACGTTGTTCATCCTTTGTCTATGTTTAGAAAGGGATATAAACTACAGCCATGATTTTTGCGGCTTTGCCTTCTGCACCGTGGATGTGGTGCTTCACGATGGAGTCGTAGTAAATGCTGTCGCCTTCTTTCAGTGTGTATTTCTCCTTGCCGTAGTCAATTTCTATTTCGCCCTGCATCACGAAAATAAACTCCTCGCCTTCGTGGGCAGAAGAAATGAATTCTTTCTCCTCGCAGGGTTGAATATCAACAATAAATGGCTCCATGTGTCGGCCAGCTTTCTGCTTAGCCAGTGGATGATATTCCATATGTTTACGGGCATCGGTGGTTCCGTTTGAGAAACTAATGCTTGTTTCAGCTTCGCGGTCTTTAGCGCGACATACTACAGGGCCTATTGCGTCATTGTCATCCATGAAAGTTCCCAGTCGCACACCCAGTGCGCGGGCAATCTTAATTAAGGGTCCCAGCGATGGTAGGTTCTCATTGTTTTCAATAGCGATGATTTGGTCTTTGCTCAGACCACTGCGTTCTGCAATCTCTTCAAGAGAGAGCTTCTGAGTTTCTCGGATGCTTTTGATTTTTGATCCGACGAGAGAATGCTGATTGGACATATTATTCTTTTTGATATTAGTGTTATCTGTTTAATTTTGGTGCAAAGATACAAAAAAAGCATGAAATGCAAAAAGAAAACCCACTTTTCTTTATTTAAAGGCATGTAGCTATCCGAAGAGAGCCTTGAGGGCTTCCTCTACTTTGCGTACGGGGTGGAGTTCTATCTTGTATTTCTTTGGATTAATGCCTTGCATGTTGTATTTGGGGATAATCATATGAGAAAAGCCCAGCTTCTCAGCCTCTGCAATACGTTGCTCAATGCGATTAACAGGACGCACCTCTCCGCTAAGTCCTACCTCGCCTGCCATACACCATCCACTTTCTATAGGCGTGTCAACATTACTGCTTAGTACGGCGGCGATGACGGAAAGGTCCATTGCGAGGTCGGTGACGCGAAGACCACCGGCAATATTTATGAACACATCTTTCTGCATTAACTTAAAACCAACTCGTTTTTCAAGCACAGCTAAGAGCATGTTTAGTCGGCGCTGGTCAAAACCTGTGGCAGAACGTTGTGGTGTACCGTATGCAGCCGAGGATACCAATGCTTGAGTCTCTACCAGGAATGGCCTGACGCCTTCGATGGCGCTTGATATTGCAATGCCGGAGAGTCCGTCGTGATCTTGGGTGAGAAGAAGTTCGGATGGGTTGCTGACTTGTCTTAATCCAGTTTGCTGCATTTCGTAAATGCCTAATTCCGAGGTATTTCCAAAACGATTCTTAATGCTTCGCAAGATGCGGTACATGTAGTGTTGATCGCCCTCAAACTGGATGACCGTATCTACAATGTGTTCCAGAATCTTAGGTCCTGCCAGGGTGCCTTCTTTGGTGATGTGGCCGATGAGGATTACTGGCACCCCACTTGTCTTTGCAAAGCGGAGTAAAGAAGATGCACACTCTCTGACTTGTGCGATAGAACCCGCGCTCGATTCAACCTCGTCTGTGGCTATTGTCTGGATAGAGTCAATAATCAAAAGCTCGGGCTTCTCTTCCTTGACATGCTCGAAAATGTGTTCAAGAGAATTTTCGCATAAGATGAGAAAATTGTCAATATCTTTGTGAGGAATTCGCTCGGCTCTCATCTTTAGCTGATGAGCACTTTCTTCGCCGCTTACATAGAGGATCCTTTTCTCTGGCATGTTCAATGCCGTTTGGAGCGAGAGGGTTGATTTTCCAATACCTGGTTCGCCGCCAAGAAGTACGATTGAGCCTGGAACCAATCCGCCACCTAATACGCGATTCAGTTCATCGTCGTGCATATCTATGCGCGGATCAGCTTGACTGCTAATCTCACGTAGTCTCTGTACGCGATTACTTCTCAGTGCGTGTCCAGCTTGTGCTGCTATTGAGGTAGCTGTTGTGCGACTGTTGTCGGTTTCGATTTTGATTTCCTTGAACGTGTTCCATTGTCCGCAAGCAGGACATTTGCCAATCCATTTAGCCGACTCTTGTCCACAATTAGAACAAACATACGCAGTTTTTCCTTTGCTCATCTGTTTTTAAGTTTTTTTTATGCTACAAAGTTACACATTTATTTCGTAGTATCAAAGAAAATATTTACTTTTGCGACAAATTCGAAATGAGTGATGAAATACACCTATATATATTTATTAGCGCTTATATTTATCTATGCTTGTTCGTCTTCGACTGCGGAAAAACAGCAAAAAGAACAAGAGGCTTTGGTGCAGAAATTAAGGCAGGACTCGCTGGCATTGAAGATTGCTGTCTTGCCAACGCTCGATTGTATGCCGCTTTTTCTTGCTGAGGCAAATGGCATGTTTCAGCGTGAAGGTGTAGATGTTCGTTTGGTTCACTATAAAGCACAAATGGATCAGGACACGGCTTTTCTGAATGGAAGGGTAGAGGGGCTCGTCACTGATTTGGTGCGAACCGAGTATTTGAAGCTAAAAGGCACTCCGTTAGATTATATATCTTCTACAAATCTTCAGTGGAAACTTATTACTAACCGTGCGGCACGTATTGTCCGTATCAGTCAGTTAGAGGACAAGATGATAGCTGTGACTCGTTTTTCAGGAACTGATTTCCTCGTCGATTACCTGTTGGACAGCCTCAAGCTGAAGTCGAAAAATGTGTTTCGCGTTCAGGTCAACGACGTGAATGTGCGAATGGATATGTTGCGCAATGGCATTATGGATGCTCTAATGTTGACCGAACCAATGGCTACCGAGGCACATAACATGAAACATCGCCAGTTGTTTGATAGTCGCGACCTGAATATACAATTGGGTGTTATTGCCTTCAATCCCATCGTTCGACAAGACACGATGAGACAACGGCAAATGAAAGCATTTGTCAAAGCTTATAATATGGCTTGTGACTCTATCAATATCAAAGGACTAAATAACTACAAAACTATAATCAGTCGTTACTGCCACACAGATGAGTCAACTTGTGATTCTTTGCCCACAGACATTCGCTATCATCATATAGTGCCTCCACGTGACGCAGATGTGAAACAAGTAAGTGGCTGGTTGAAGCGAACCCAAAACCATTATACCAATCAAAATGCAACAAAATGAAACGCTCAATGCGATTATCGAGCTCATCGAAAATCGAAGATTAGGTAAGGCTATTGACGAACTTGAAAACTATCTATTATCACACACTAGTATGCGGGATATGGAGATACTTTCTGGCATCAGGTCTGATTATCAGTTGATGGCAGAATATTGGCAACGTGGGTATGCCGATCCTAAACGTGCAGAATTATATGATAGTTTGCTTCGTCGTCTCTATATGCTGACAGTTAATGTAATGATACATCAGCGTATTCGCAATAGTTCCTTCCTGAACTCCCTATATAACCGTCCCCGACAGATCCGAAAAGATTGGTCTATGTCCAATGTGAAACATGATCTTGAGACGTTTGTTTCTACAGTGGCCATTCTTGAACTCGAGCCTCCTCACACGAGACAGGCAAAACTTGATCTAGTCTATCAAGAACATCAGGACATGATGCACGACCTTTTCGACTATATTCTAACGTCACGTCTGTGGAAGGATTGTCTGGCAGATGCTTTTGAAGACATCATATTGTCGCCAACGATTGATGTGAACGATCAACAGCTCATCGTGAGTGCTATCACAATATCTGCTATGAACGCTTTCGGACCTAATAAGTTCAAGGTTTTGATGCACGTCTATCAAAAGGCTACAGACGAGCGACTTAGGCAGCGCGCTTTAGTAGGGTGGGTGCTTTCGATGAATGCCGAGCGAGCATTACTCTACACAGAAATGAAGGATCTGATTCGTGAGGTTTGCAGCGATGAGCGTTGTTGTCAGGAGATAACCGAGCTGCAGCTGCAGATGCTCTACTGTATGGATGTGGAGAATGACAGCAAGAAAATACGAAATGAGATTATGCCTGACCTGATGGCTGGCAATAACCTGCGAATCACGCGCCATGGAATTGAGCAATTAGAAGACGACTCCTTGGAAGATATCTTGCATCCTGAAGCTTCAGAGCAAAATATGGAGCGCATGGAGAAGAGCATGCAAAAGATGATTGACATGCAGAAACAGGGCTCTGATATTTTCTTCGGTGGCTTTTCTCAGATGAAGCGCTTCCCCTTCTTTAATGATGCGCTCAACTGGTTTATGCCTTTCTATCCTCAGCATCCAAGTATCAGCCAAATGTGGAACAACTCAAAGGCAAAGAATATTCTGCATAATCTCACCAAGACGAGTGCCTTTTGCGACAGTGACCTTTACTCATTCGTGTTGGCTTTCGACCAAGTGTATCGTCATATGCCAAGTGATATGGTGAAGATGTTAAACGATGGCGAAGCTTCTGCTGTCATCTTGGGTGCCCAAATTGCTGATGACGAGCGTCGAAACCCAGCCTTTGTCAGAAGGCTATACCTGCAAAACCTCTATCGCTTCTTTATGCTCTTCCCTTACCGTAATGAGTTTCAGAATCCATTTGCAGCTGATGCTAGTTTGATAGAATACGCCTTCTTTGGCAATAAGTTGTTTAGGGAAACTCCACTTGAGAGTCGTTTTGTCGAGGTGGCAGCCTTCATGGTCAAGCATCATTACTATAAAGAGGCGCAGAGTGTGTTGGAGAACTGTAGCGAAAAGACACGTGATTATCAGTTTTACATGCTTAAAGGCAGTATTTTGCGACATTTTGATCGCATCAATTCCTACCAGTATCAGATGGCTCTCAGTTTGAAGCCTTATGATGAAAGAGCTATGGCAGCCTTGGCACGAGCCTACTTTTCAGAAGGCGCCTATGAGGGAGCCATGAAGATATATGATGATTTGCTTGTTGAACATCCTGATAATAAGGGTTATCAGTTGAACAATGCGATATGCCTTATTCACGTTAAGCGTTATGAGGATGCCATGAAATTACTCTATCAATTGTCTTATCTTTATCCCGAAGATGTTGAGATTCAACGTGTATTTGCTTGGGGGCTTACTGTCAACCGCAAGTTTGAACAAGCAGAAAAAATTTATTCACAGTTACTTTCTGCCGAGGAACCAAATATACAAGACACCTTGAACTATGGCTATTGTCTTTGGTTCGAGGGAAAGCCGTTGGATGCTTCAAGCATTTTTCGTGCGCTGAACGTAAAGCATGTGGACTTCGAACGAGAGTTTAAATATGAAGAGGATCTCATCGCGTCAATGGGAATCGACAATGCTGAGCTACATCTCATGTTAGATACCATCAGTGTAGGGCATTGATGCTTAATGTCATCTAAAGGTCTGGTGGAGTGAAGACTAAAGCGTTGGTCGGCAGACCTAAAGAAATGGGCTGAGCAGGTGGGCAAACCATCCACGGAATTTTTGCCAGGGGGTGCGGAATTCGTTCCACACCTCCTTTGTCATATAGATGCTTTCATGTTTGTCCCGATCAAACATGTGGTCCAGTTCCAGCGTCGTTTCTTTGTCGATGATGACGGCATTCTCTTCATAGTCGAAACGAAGACTACGGGCATCAAGGTTTGTGCTTCCTATCGTGCAGAACTTACCATCTACCATCATGATCTTGGAGTGGTGGAAACCAGGTTGGTAGAGCCATACATGGGCACCTTTCTTCATCATGCGATGCATGTTATAGAAAGCGCAATCGGGGGTTAATGGAATGTCGCTTTTGGCTGAAATCATCAGTTCCACCTTTACACCACGCTTGATAGCTCTTTTTAGGGCTTTTGTGATGCAGGGGCGCAAGGTGAAGTAGGGATTGATGATGCGTATGGAGTCTTTGGCATCGTTGATGGCGTTCACGTAGAAATAGCGCATCGCATCGTTTGTTGTGCGAGGCTCACGGTTGACGATACCGATGCATTTATTTCCGACAGCTTCACCTTGAAAGTATTCTGTCTTTTGGCTAATATCTTCTTTGGTGGTTTTCTTCCATATCTTTGCAAAAATATGCTGCAGGTCATTTACGGTGCCTCCTTCTATTCTGCAGTGCATATCGCGCCATGCACCTACTTGTTCCGTACCTTTTATATAATAGTCGGCAACATTCATACCTCCAGTATAGGCTATCTTACCATCGATGACCACAATCTTTCGGTGATCACGCGGCCAGATATGGTTCACCCATGGAAATCTAATAGGGTCAAACTCCCAGATGTCTATCGAGTCGTTGCGTAGCGCTTTGATGTGTTTCTTCAGCAACGGTTGGTTGTTGGAGTCATTGCCGAAAGCATCGAATAGGGCACGAACTTCAACGCCTTCGCGGCGCTTCTCTTTGAGAAGTTCGAATAGCTGCATGGCTATAGAGTCATTTCTGAAATTGAAATACTCCAGATGAATGCTGTGGCGTGCTTGGCGGATGTCATCAAACATGCTGTCAAACTTCTCTTGGCCTGACATGATAACCTTGATGTTGTTGTTATCTGAAAACCTGATGCCATACGATTTTAGCTGATTGTAGATGAGTGTATCGGATGAAGTGTCAGGTTCTTGTGCTTGTATTCGTAAAAGGCAAAAGGCGAGTGCCACTGTCAGTAGGGCTCTCGTCCTTATGCTTGTGTGTTTGTTTGTCATTGTCTATATTTCATGCGGTACTCCGATGGAGAGATACCGAATCGTTCTTTAAACATGTTAATAAAGTGTTCGGCAGTAGGGATACCAATGTTTGATGCCAGTTCACTCATGTTAATATTCGTACGTTGCAACAGCACGCAGGCATTTCTCAGACGTAAGTCGCGAACGACTTCGGCAGGTGTTTTACCAGTGATGTCTCTTACTTTCTGGAAAAATGGTTTCATACCCATTCCCATTGCAGCAGCCATTTCCTCAAGATTGATTGTGCCTCGACTCATGTTTTGTTGCACATATTGTTCTATGCTCCTGATCAGTTGGCGGTCAATGTTATAGGTCATACTGTCGTCTTCCTGTTCGCTGCCAGTGATAAAGGCATCATCACTTTCGTCTATGTTGTGGTTGCGAACAACGAGTGACACAGCTTTCAGTTCATCATCAATATCGACATGCTTGTTAGCGGTCTCAAAGTCAGCACTTTCTGTCGCTGTGGTCATACTCGAGTTGCGCCCTTCCAGCATGCGTGTCTCTGCGCCTTCGATGAGGTTTGAGTCAAATTCGATTGGACCAACACCCAGCAGCTTGTTGATTCGTGCGACGGCTTCATGAAGATTGAAGGGCTTTGCAAGGTAGTCATCGGCTGCCATTGTGATGTTTTGGTTCATCATCTCGTTGTACGACAACTTCATGTCGGTCATCAGGATGAACTTAATTTTATTCATCAAGTGATGCATCTTAATCTGATTGCACAATTCACTGCCATTCATCTCAGGCATGTCTTGCTTACATACAATCAGGTCTGGTTGCACCACTTCTATGTCAGCAAGTGCCTTCTTCACGTTGTCGTAAGGGTGGAAGTCGTAGATGTAGCGCAGTCGGTTATTGATAAACTTGATAAATTCCGGATTATCGTCAACGAAGACGATGCGGAACTTAGATGTTGGCAGATCGTTCTGCGAAGGACGAATCTCTGAGGTCAGTTCTTCTTCTACCATTTCAGGCAAAGACAGTTGGTCTGAAATCGTGCCCAGTTCAAAGTTTTTGTTTACGACTTGTTGAGCCTTCTCCTCTGGATGTTCAAGCGCTGACTGCATATCGCTGACACGAGTGATGACGGTCAGCATCTGCGAATGTAGTGCATTGAGTTGCTCGCGTTCTTCGGGCGTGCTGTCTAATTCAGCCAGATTCATGATGATAGATGTCATGCGCGACATGGGTTGCCTCAGGTCGTCACTGGCAGCTTTAATCTCATCACGTTGTACGGCTAACTCTCTGAGTATGGCATGCTTTTTGACCCACAATGCTTTCAATTGTGCCCAGCCCTTACGCCAGATAAAGATGAAGGCGGCCAACAGGAGTGCATAAATGATGAGCATCCACCATTGTAAGTACCATGGGCGCTGTATTGTGATTTTGAGTACTCGTTCCTGGTCGCTTACTTGTCCGTCGGCATTCATGGCTTTCACGTGAAGTGTGTAAGTCTTGCTGGGTAGATCAGTGAAGGTCACACCATGTTTAAGTGCGTCACCATTCTTCCAGTCGTGGTCCAAGCCTTCCATCCAATACATAAATTGCAGTCGCTCGCTCTGGTTGTAGTTGCCACCGGCAAACTTAATGGTGAATGTATTCTGACTATTTTTCAGCGTCAGACGGCTTATCTCGTTCAATGCACTAGGAAGTGGTACGATGCCGTCGTATTCATGTCCGGTCAGAATTTCCTCTTCATCTATAAATAATTGGGTCAATATGACTTGCGGTAGCGATTCCGTGTCGCCTTTCATTTTGGGGCGCACCATGTTGATGCCGTAAAGTCCGCCCATGACAACCTCTCCGTCTTTGCGAGTAAGTATGGCGCCAGGATTAAATTCATCGCTTTGAAGACCATCGTTATAGTCGTAGTTGTAGAGGCCATAGTTGAAGGTTCCTTCTTCGTGGTCGCGCTGTATGACAATGCGGCATACGCCATTGCTTGTCGTTATCCAGATGTTACGGTGCTTGTCTTCAGTGATACCGCATATGTTATTATTGCACAAACCAATCTTATCGGTTATCTGTGTCAAGTTGTCTGTTTCTGTATCGAGCACGTTTACACCTTCTCTCGTACCTATCCACAACAGTTTTCTGGAGTCTTCAAAGATATCCGTGATATAATTGTTTGTGAATTTAGTGATACTGCTCTGGTTGCCAACCAAGTGTGTTATCTCGCCAGTCGAGATGTTCATGATGAATACGCCTTCTGCTGTGCCCACCAATAGACGATTTCGTGATGCGTAGAAGAGTGATGTGATATAGTTCGTTTTAAGTTTTCCATTCTCTTTCGTATAGTTTGAGAACTGGTTCATCCGTGGGTTATACATTTGCAATCCGCCATCTGTAGCTATCCACAGGTTTGCACTCTTATCAGTGCAGAGGTCGTTGATGTGGTCATCAATCAGCGTTTTGCGAATGCTGTCGTTGGCTGTTGAGTAAATATGCGCAGTGCCATTGACGATGCGTGTCAGCCCGTTCTGCTTAGAGCCCACCCATAAGCTTCCGTCGTTGGTATAGGTCATTGCGCTCACCTTCATGCTGGCAAGGGGACCATCATAATCGATCAGACCATTGTCGCTTGTACCATACCATACCTTTCCGTTGGCATCTTGCGCCATTGCAGTGATATCGCCAATAAACTCCGACTGAAACTTATAAATTTTATCGCCTATATAAGCCACACCAGCCTTCGCTGTGCCAACCCAAAGCAATCCAGTGTTGTCCACATAAACACTTTTTATACCCATGTTTTCGTTGATTCGCCTCATGGGCGACATGCTTTTTAGTTGGACGGGCTCGATGGTGTGACTTACGGCGTCGATATGTATGAGCCCATGACGATTAGTGCCCACCCATACGTTTTTGTTTTTGTCGCTATAAACGGAACTGACGGCATAGTCGGCATTGCCACCTGTTAGCCCCAGTTGGTCGCCAATATGAGTATCCCAAAGGTTCAGCTTGCGGTCGTAAGAGAACAGTGTGCCCTGACCGTAAAGCCAGATAATGTCTTTCTTATCAGTATATACACGTAAGGTTTTTGAATGGCGAAGATGCTGAATAGCAATATCTTGATTCTTCCAAACAACTCTCTGTTTTATTGTTGCATCGCAGCATACGAGTCTGCCGTCTGAATAAACGAGAATGACACCATCATTGCATTCGCCAATAGAGCAAATCTCGCCTTGCGGAATACCTGTGGCATCGTTGGTATATCCAAATTCATAGAGTAGCTGTTGTTGCATGTCATAGCAGAAGACACCCTTGCTTTGTTGGTAACCCCATAGGTTTTTGTGTCGGTCAATATAGATGATGCTGGGTGTACTCTTCATACCAAGCTTACTGAAAATCTGTCGCATGTCGCGCTCAAAATTTTCTGTTTGTGGATGATAGATGCAATAGCCAGAAGAGGTTTTCACCCATAGGTCGCCTGCCAGCGAGGCCTGTATGCTCTCTACATAACTGTCTGGCAATGACGAACCGTCTTGCGAGTCACTTTGGAAGTGGCGGAATGTGTAGCCGTCATATCTGTAAAGACCTGCTGGTGTGCCAAACCACATGTATCCTCTGTCGTCTTTAAGGATGCAGTTAATCTGGCTCGATGTTAAACCATCTCTTGCTTCCAGTTTCTTATAAAGATACTCTGCTGATGTTGCAGTTTGTAATATAGCAACCACCAGCAGCAGTGTTATATAGATTTTTGTTCTTTTTTTCATATAGTAGTAATAGAGTTCAATCGCTTTTCAATGATTATAACATGCAGGAGTAGTGATCTACGACGCCCAGCAGATGCCGTTCTTCGTTTACGACCAGCACAGAATGTATCTTGTAGCGTTGCATGATATTCTGTATTTCAGAAATCTTCGTTTCTGGTGATACGACCTTTGGCTCGCGCGTCATGATGTCATTCACCGTGTGGTCGATAAAACCAGCCTGCCAGCGCTCCATGGCGCGGCGTATGTCTCCATCGGTTATCAATCCCACGATTTTTTCATCGACGACGGCTATACCAAGTCCCAGTTTGCCTTTGCTCACCAGTATGATGGCTTCGCCCAAATGCATGTCGGGGCTGATGACGGGCATATCGTTGGTTCGCATCACGTCTTGTGCCGTCGTGAGCAGACGTTTACCCAATTCGCCACCGGGGTGGAAGTGTGCAAAGTCTTGAGGACGGAAGTTGCGTTTCTGCATCAGGGCAATGGCAAGTGCATCGCCCATTGCCAGTGTGGCGGTTGTTGAGCTGGTGGGTGCCAGATTCAGCGGGCATGCTTCTTTTTTTACGCCCACATTGAGGTGGCATGTAGAGTATTTGGCCAACAGCGACTGTGGATTGCCGCTCATGCCTATGATGGGTATCTGCATATGCAGCACCATCGGGATAAAGCGCAGCAGCTCGTCTGTTTGTCCTGAGTTTGAAATGGCCACCACCACATCTTCGTGTGTCATCACGCCAAGGTCGCCGTGGTAAACGTCAAGTGGGTTGATGAAGAAGGCAGGGGTTCCGGTAGATGATAGTGTTGCGGCAATCTTAGCACCAATGTGACCGCTTTTGCCAACACCGGTCACAATGACCTTTCCTTTGCAATCATACATCAAGTTAACTGCCTTTTCGAAGTTATTGTCAATCTTCGGAATCAGTTCCAATAGTGCTTCGGCCTCGTCTTTGATGGCCTGTATTCCATATTCTATTGTTGTCATCATTATTTTTTTTCTTTATGCCTGCGGAGTTTACGTTTTTATTATTTTGTTCAAATCGTATATCCGGTTGGCTCGATGAGCGCCTTAATCAAACCTTCAAGCTTATTCAACTCCAGCATGTTGGCTGCGTCACTTAATCCTTGATCTGGGGTGGGGTGCACCTCAAAGAAATAGCCTGTTGCCCCGAATGCTTTTGCCGCAAGCGCCATCGAGGGCACAAAACGACGGTCGCCTCCAGTCTTTCCACCTGCAGCATCAGGACGCTGCACACTATGCGTGCAATCCATCACAACGGTAGGTACAATTTCTTTCATGTCGGCAATGTTGCGGAAATCAACCACTAAGTTGCCGTATCCCATCATGTTGCCACGCTCCGTCAGCCAAACTTCCTTGGCTCCGGCTTCACGTGCTTTCTCTACAGGATAGCGCATGTCACGACCAGCCAGAAACTGTGCTTTCTTGATGTTTACAATGCGCCCAGTCTGTGCAGCAGCTACCAAAAGGTCCGTCTGCCGACACAAGAAAGCGGGTATCTGAATGACGTCGCACACCTCGCCAGTGGGTGCAGCTTGCCATGATTCGTGTATGTCTGTCAGTATCTTCAGATGGTATTTCGCTTTCACATCGCTCAACATTTGCAGCCCTTTGTCAATGCCGGGGCCGCGAAAAGAGTGAATTGAGGTGCGATTGGCCTTGTCAAATGAGGCTTTGAATATGATGTCAATGCCCAAACGCTGATTGATGTCCACAAGTTTTGCTGCTACTTCTTCCAGCAATTCGGCAGATTCAATGACGCAGGGACCTGCTATGAATTTTGTTTGTTTGCTCATTATTACAATCGTGTTGAATAGACGTGCAAAGATACTTATTTCCGCTGAAACTGCCAAGAATTCGACAAAGAATTGATGGAAAAACAAAAAAAATGTAGAAAAATTTTTGCGGTGTTGAAAGTTTTATATACTTTTGCCGCCGAAATCTTGATGAAATAGGCCCGTTAGCATTAGCAATGGGCAATTGTATAACTTTATAAATTATCTAAACAATGAAAAAGATTTTAATGACAATTGTTGCTGTTTTCGCAACTGTAACCATGAATGCACAATGGTACGTTGGTGGTAGTGTTTCTGTTGACTCTTGGAGTAGTCAGAAGCTCGCTGGTGATAAGAGTGAGACAACCTTCGCCTTATTGCCTGAAATCGGCTATAACCTTAACGACGAGTGGGCAGTAGGTACTGTTATCGGTTATGTAAGCGACAAATTTAATGGTGTTAATGGCGTGAGCGAAAATGCCTTCACATTCAATCCCTATGCACGTTACACCTTCTTCAAGGCTGGAAAGGTTAATTTCTTTGTAGATGGCGGTATCGATTTTACCTCTGCTTCAAAGGCTGACTGGACAGAACTTGCTTTTGGCGTTAAGCCTGGTTTGGCTGTTAACCTGACAGACAATATTAGTTTTGTTTCTCACTTAGGTTTCATTGGTTTCGATCAGTACAATCCTGATGGCGACGACAACAACACCACAAAAGTCGGTGTGGATCTGAGCGGCACCAATCTGACTTTCGGTCTGTATTTCAATTTCTAAGATTATACATCACTAATTAGACTATAAAAACCTCCATCCTTGCAAAATGGGATGGGGGTTTTTGTTTTTTTGCATTAATTCTTTTGGTTAGAAATAAAAGATTAGATGTGAGAGCTTTTTGGGCTCAAGCGAAAAATCATAGGTTTTTTTATTATTTCAGTAGAGGCTCAGTAGATTCTTTAGATTGAAATCAATAAAAGTAGAAATCAGATAGAAAAAAGGACAGGAATATCCCCTCCCTCGGGAGGTTAGTGGTGGGGTTGTTCTTGGTCGGGATAGGAACGGTTTCGCACTGTCATAGTGCTGCTTTCGCCTTGTTATAGTTTCGCTTTTGCGTTGTCATAGCTTTACTTTTGATGTCCGTCCAGCCCCTAGATGTGGCGCATCCAGCCCTTGGAACGGGTCGTTTTAGCCCCTGGATGCGGTTGTTCTAAGGGCTGGATGTAGAGCATCCAGGGGCTAGAGCTGAAATGATAGCTTCGGTTTTAGACTTTAGAAACGCCTCTTCAAGACTTTAGAATACGTGCTTTTAGACTTTAAAACGACCCTCTCCAGACTCAGGAAATGCCAATTCAAGACTCTGGGAGCATCGCGCAACCTACGCAATTGCAACTGAGCCGCTTTTTGTTTATAGGTAAATGATGATTAATGTTGATTGAACGTAAGCCTGAGGCCTCTTTGGGGGGGCATTATTCACTTCGTTTGCCGTTGTCATGCGGTATTTGGCGGCTCCATTCTACAGGGTTGTCAAAAACTGGTATATAGGATGTAGATAAGAGATTGTAGCCATTGAATGTTTGGCTTTAGGTATAAATTGTTCAATTCATAGCAATTTCAATTCAAGTGTACTATTGCATGAGAAAACTTTTCTGCAGTATTGAAACTTTTTTGTATCTTTGCCAACAGATTTTTAACCTAAAACGTAATGATGATAATGAATCCTAAATGGATACTTGCACTGCTGGTGATGGTGGCACATGTCGCTCTGGCAGAGACGAAATGGATAGATGTTACTGCTCGATTTCTGAAGAACCCTGGGTTCGACACTTCTGATCGCTCTGACTGGAACCTGACGGGCGAGGCTACTTCGCTGGGGGCGGTGAGCTTCTCGTGTATGGAGATGTGGAACGGATATATGCGACTGGAACATACGCAGACGGACGTGCCCAACGGGCATTATCGCATCAGCGTGCAGGGACTTTATCGCACCCGTGCACACGACAAGGCCTACGAACGATACAAGAACGGCACGGAGACCATCAGCGGATTTCTGTTTGCACAGCAACAGCAGGTGGCGCTGCAGAGCGAATATAGCTTCCACTTCAACGAGTCGGTGGGACGGTGCTATACGCCCGATGAAAAGGTGTTTTTTCCTAACTCGATGGAGACCGCCCAAATGGCATTTGCCACTGGGGCTTACAACAACGAGTTGGAGTTTGACGTGACAGACGGCCATGTGAAATTTGGCCTATACAACACGCAGGATATGGCGCGCAACGACAACTGGATGATTTTCGATAATTTCAAGATTCTGCAGCAAGTTGAGGTGCGCGTGCCGCAAAAGGGGAGCCTGTGCTTGAACGAAGTAATGGCTTCTAATGTTGATGTGATAATGAGTCCTGCTTACAATTTTGATGGATGGATTGAACTCTATAACCCTTTGAACGAGGAAGTTACGCTAGGCGGATGCTATCTTAGTGATGATGTGTCGATGCCGATGAAATGGCGCATTCCTGATGGTTTTGGCAACATTCCTGCGCGCGGCTACCGCACCGTATGGATGGGCAGCAACAATATCAATGCATTGCAGGCACCGTTTAAGTTGGATGCCGAGGGCGGTTTGCTGATGCTCTCGAACCAGCGGGGCGAGGAGCTGTTCTGCGAGAACTATGCCGAGGCCATAGGGCGCACCTCGTGGGCTCGCACCACGGATGGCGGAGCGCAGTGGGCACATACGGCCACGCCCACGCCGCAGCAGTGCAACAATGGGGCGGCGTATGCCAACGAGCAGCTGGAGGCGCCCGTGATTGCGCGACAGGGTGGCTTCTTCGATTCTAATTTCACGCTGCGCGCCACAGCACCTGAGGGCACCACACTGCGCTATACCACCGACGGCACCACGCCAACGATGACCAATGGGGCTACGATGGGGGCGCAGGGCATCGCGGTGACAAAGAATATGTCTGTGCGCTTCCGACTGTTTCAGGAGGGTAAGTTGCCCAGCGAGGTGGTGACGCGCACCTTTGTGAAGCGCGACCATCGCCACACGTTGCCCGCCATCATGGTTTCGACCGATGCGCGCTATCTTTATGACGATTCCATCGGTGTGTACGTGCGTGGCGTCAACGGGCGGACGGGCAACGGACAGTCGTCGCCCGTGAACTGGAACATGGATTGGGATCGCCCTGTGAACTTCCACTATGTGCTGCCAGGCACCGACGAGGTGGCTGTGAACCAGGATGTTGACTTCTCGATATCGGGCGGATGGACACGCGCCAACAACCCTAAATCGTTTAAGTTGAAGGCCGACCGCATCTATGGCGGACAGAACGCTTTCAGCTATCCGTTTTTCGACAGCAAGCCTTTTCTGAAGAACAAGACCATACAGGTGCGCTTTGGTGGCAACGATTCGCACTGTCGTATCAAGGATGCTGCGTTGCACGAGATCATTCAGCGGTCGGGCATCGACCTCGACGTGATGTCGTACCAGCCTGCGGTACACTATCTGAACGGTGAGTACAAGGGACTGATAAACGTGCGCGAACCTAACAACAAAGATTTTGCTTATGCCAACTGGGGACTGAGCAAGGACGAACTGGAGGTCTATGAACAGAGTCCTGACAGCGGCGCCTACATGATGCTCGGCACGAAGGATGTGCTGGAACGACTGTACGAGTTGTCGAAACAGGCCGACAACGACGAGGTGTACGAGGAGATTGCATCGCTGCTGGACATCGACGAGTATGTGAACTATATGGCGGCAGAGCTGTTTCTGTCGTCGTGGGACTGGCCCGACAACAACCTGAAGGCTTATCGCAAGACGGATGGCGGACGCTATCGCATCACTTTCTTCGACCTGGATGCTGCCTTCGGAACGGAGGGGCGCGAGTATGACGAGGAGGGCGAGGTGTATATGGGCGGCAACCCGCTGAGATGGATTGAAGGTATGCAGTGGCATCGCTACGACTATATCTACGACACGGCTGAACGCCGTTATGGCGAGATCAAGTTCTGCACGTTCTTCCTGAACATGCTGAGAAACGAGGGTTTCCGCCAGCGCTTTGTCACGATGATGACGCTGATGGGCGGAAGTGTGTTTCTGCCTGAAAGGGCAGAGGCGATACTCGACGAACTGGGCGAGCGCGTGCGGCCTACGATGGCTTGGGAGGGGGCTTCGCCCGATGGATCGCTTAATGAAATACGGCAGGCGCTCAGAGGGAGATCGGCCCGCATGGCTGACTATATGAAGGACTATGAACTGCTCGGGTTGTCGGAGCGTACTACACGGCAAATGGTCATCACGACTAATACAAAGGGATCTACTATATATTTGAACGGTGAAACGATTCCGTATGGCGATTTTGATGGTTCAATCTTTTTGCCAGCCACAGTCAGTGTTGATGCTCCTGCTGGATATCGTTTCAAGGGATGGGCGTCGAGTTCCAATCCCTCGTGGTATTATTCCTTAAGCGACCGTCTCGTGGTCACAGAGTCCACAGATATTGGTACGCTTGTAGCTTGTTTCGAACCAGACAGCCTTGTTGCGCCTGTTGTTGTCAATGAGGTTAGTGCGTCTAACAGTATCTTTGTCAATGACTATCAGAAACGTAATGATTGGGTGGAACTCTACAACACGACAGATCGCGAAATAGATGTTGAAGGTATGTATCTTAGTGATGATTTGCAGTATCCTGATAAATATCTCATAACCGGAGGTAATTCGGAATTGACAACAATCATTAAGCCTCATGACTACCTTGTCGTGTGGTGTGACAAGTTAGAGCCGTTGTCACAGCTTCATGCGCCGTTTAAGTTGTCGGCTGGTGGCGGCATAGTGACTCTGATGTCAAAGGATAAATCGTGGACTGACAGACTGGTCTATGACGCCCACAGTGGCATGGAATCTGTTGGAAGATATCCCGATGGAACCGCTAATGTTTATAAAATGAACATTCCAACCATAGCTCGGAGTAATCTTCATACAAGTTATATGACCGATGTCAGCCAAGATATCTTGAATCACATTGACGATGTGAAAGTAGATCAGAATGATCTTTCAGTGCACTATGTTGCCAGACACCTCATTGTGAATAGCAGTTCGGCAGAACGTTTGAACTTGACAATCTATACGCTGTCAGGACAAGAGGTGATGAAAACAGATGTTCACCTATATGCTGGGCGAGGTGACGTCGATTGTAGTCGTCTGTCTGTCGGTTGTTATTTGGCTAAGTTATGCGATGAAAAGGGCAGATTCGCCCGTTGTAAGTTTGTAGTGAATAATCATTAAAGATGGGTGGGGTGATCCGTCCTACTCCTCAACGTGAGTGAGTGAGTTGACAAATGAGGAAACGAAGTTTGAGATGCTTGCCATCGGAGAATAGCGGAAATATTTTGCAGAACGGCGTGCTTGCCAGAACATAGCACTGGTATTGTTGTTATGTACAAAGATGTCGTTGCCTTGTGAGAATTGCCACTCGTGTTTGTCGTTGACTTGCAGCTGTAGCAATTCTTTGGTGATACGCCCTACATCGTGCTTTTTGTCAGTTCTTGTGAACTTAACCTCTTCTTCGCTTAATCCTAAATAGTTAATTAAAAGTGCGGCTTCCAGTCGGACAATGCTTTTAAGCCCCAACTTGTTAATCCAGTCGCTTAACTTGTCATTTTCGATGGGATAGATATCTGGTTGCTTGATGTAGCATCCCAATGCCACTAAGGGGGGGAGAAATAAGCCATCATTCAGCAGATGATGTGCCGTAGAAGCAATTAAGTAGAGTGCTGTGAGAGTGACGGATTTTCCGCCTTCTTTTGTTATAATGTCGCTCAAGCGCTTTTCGCTTAACTTATTGGTTAGCTTTGGTTTACTGATTTTAATCTGTCTGTTTTCTTTGACCTCTTTCCATAATTCCATCTGTCGAGGGGGAATCTGCAGAAAGAACTGGTCATTTAGCCTATATATTCCTTCTCGTATTTGTGGCGCTATGTGTTGTTGCATAGCGAGTTGGTAGATTCGATTCCACTTCCATGCAGACATGGGCTCTATCTGTTCGCTGGTGTTGAAGATGCCGGAACGAAGCAATCGGAAAAAGTTGCGGATAATGATTTCCATGGTTCTTAAATCCTATTTAACTGTAACGACGGGGATAGCGCATCACAATGGCTATAAAGGCGGCTACGCCAATGGCGATGGGGTAATAGAGGTATGGCAGGATGGCGATGGGGTTGAGGGCCGCGAGGCCTGCCGCCATCAGCATCTGTGCGCCATAGGGGATGAGTCCCTGGGTGAAGCAAGAGAAGGTGTCGAGCAGCGAGGCACACTTGCGGGGGTCGAGCTGGTATTTATTGCCAATCTTGCGCGCAATGCCTCCAACGGTGATGATGGCCACGGTGTTGTTGGCTGTGCAGCAGTTCACCAGGCTCACCAGGGCGGCAATAGACAGTTCGCCACCGCGCTTTCCGTGGATATGGCGCGTCAGCTTGTCGATGATAAAGTCTATGCCTCCGTTGTGCTTGATGATTTCAAGGAGTCCGCCTGCCAGCAGGGTGATGATGATCAGCTCGCTCATGGCCAGGATGCCGTCGCCCATTGACTGAAACCAGCCAAAGACATCGAAGGCACCCTCGCACAGACCGATTAAACCGGTTAAAATGATGCCTAGCGTCAGCACTACCATCACGTTGAGACCTGAGATGGCGGTGACGAGCACGATGAGGTAGGGCACGACCTTCCAGAACTCAATCTCGGAGATGTTCGTAGGCGCTGCTATGTGTTGTCCCATCAGGATATAGACAATCAGTATTATCACGGCTGCAGGCACCACGATGAAGGCGTTGACCTTGAACTTGTCGCTGGGTTGACAGCCTTGTGTCTGGGTGGCAATGATGGTGGTGTCGCTGATAAACGACAGGTTGTCGCCGAAGAAGGAACCGCCCACAACCACTGCGGTGAGCATGGCTGCCGAGGCGCCTGTCTGTGCGGCTACACCCGCTGCAATAGGCGTCAGCGCCACGATGGTGCCTACGCTGGTGCCGATGCTGAGCGAGATGAAGCAGGCGGCTAGAAATAAGCCGGCCAGCAGCATTTCAGAGGGCAACAGCGAGAGTGTCAGGTTGGTGGTGGCATCGATGCAGCCAATCACCTTTGCTGAATTGGCAAAGGCACCTGCCAGTATGAATATCCAAATCATTAGCATCATCTCTGGGGTGCCAGCGCCTCGACTGAAGAGATTGATGCGCTTTCGCAGTTTTCCACGCGTGGTAATGACGGCATAGATGCTGGAAATGACGAAAGCTACGGTGATGGGTACCTTATAGAAGTCACCAGCAATGAGGCTGGTGACGACATAGAGTGTGATGAACACCGCAAGGGGTGACAATGCTAATAATCCGTTTTTCAAAATCAATTCTTTTTATGGTTTAGAGCGTGACGCCATTCTTGAAAATGGCAATTTCGCGATAATCATTTTCTTCATTGCGAACCAACTCTCCAGAAGCAATACTCAGAATCTTATCGATGAACTCAGGCAGTATCTCTTGCATGCTACGTCCTTCGATGAGCTGTCCGGCTGAAAAGTCCACCCAGTTGGGCTTTCGGCTGGCCAAATCGGGATTAGTGGCTATCTTCATGGTGGGCACGAAAGTCCCGAATGGTGTGCCTCGTCCTGTCGTGAATAGTACCATGTGGCACCCGCAAGCAGCAAGTGCCGTAGAGGCGACAAGATCGTTGCCTGGAGCAGAGAGTAGGTTGAGTCCAGTCGTAGTAAGCTGGTCACCGTATTCCATGACACCATTGACAGGAGCTCGACCGCACTTTTGGGTGCATCCCAGCGCTTTATCTTCCAAGGTTGAGATACCTCCAGCCTTGTTGCCAGGACTGGGGTTCTCGCCTACGGGTTCACCGTGCGAGAGAAAGTACTCTTTAAAGTTGTTTATCATAGACACGGTCTTTTCAAAAAGTTCGGGCGACTTGCATCGATTCATTAGAATGGTTTCGGCTCCAAACATCTCTGGCACTTCTGTCAGGACGCTGGTGCCCCCCTGAGCGACCAACCAATCGCTGAATTCGCCTACAAGCGGATTGGCTGTGATGCCACTAAAACCATCGCTTCCACCGCACTTTAGTCCTACACGCAATTTCGAAACAGGAACTTCTTTACGCCTGTCTTTGCTCGCTATTTGGTAGAGCTCTCTTAGGATGCGCATACCTTCCTCGACTTCGTCACCCTCAACTTTTTGGGTAATCATCAGGCGTATGCGCTCTTTGTCGTAATCACCTAGTGTTTCCATAAAAGCATCTGGTTGGTTGTTTTCACAACCAAGTCCTAACACAAGAACTGCGCCTGCGTTGGGGTGAAGAACAATATCGCGCAATATCTTGCGGGTGTTTTCGTGGTCTCCAGAGAGTTGTGAACAACCATAGTTGTGGTGCCAAGTGTATATGGCGTCTATGTCTTTGCAGCCTGTTTCTTCTCGCAGTTTCTTTGCCAATCGTTCAGCAATGCCATTGACGCATCCTACGGTAGGCACAATCCAAATCTCATTGCGCACACCAACATCGCCGTTTTTTCGTATATATCCGTTAAAGTAGCGGTTCTCGTTCTTTATTTTAAGTTCTTCGTTTACAGGTGTGTATGTGTAAGATAGTGTTCCAGATAGATTGGTCTTCAGATTATTCTCGTTCACCCAGTCGCCTGCCTTCAGATCTTCTTTGGCATGACCGATGGGGTAGCCATACTTGATGATGTCTGTACCAGCAGGTGTGTCTTTGATGAGCACTTTATGGCCGGCAGGTACATCCTGACTGAGGGTGATGGTGCGTCCGTCAACGTCGATGATTTGCCCTTGCTGCATGGCAACGAGGCACACCACAACCGAGTCGGCTGGGTTAATCTTGATAAAAGCAGTTTGATTCATAAGTAGTTTGTGATGTTTAGATATTTGTTCTTCGATAGAAATCGATGTTTTCACGAGTCAACAGCTCGATAGGCATGTAGTTGACGGGCGTCACCTCTTTCTTCAGAACGATGGCCTTGAAGAGGGTTTCAATGCATGCATGGCCTTGCAGGTAGGCATGCTGTGCAACCAAAAACGAGATGCTGCCTTGGCGCACGCATTCGGCATTCTTGGGCACCATATCATAGCCCATGATCTGGACGTTGCGTCGGTTGGTGCGCAGCAAAAACTGGCCAACGATGTGTGCCTTTGAATTGAATGTGATGCAATGGTGTACGTGGGGGTGCTCCTGGAAGAAATCCTCCAGAATCTTGTCGTACGACTCTTTGGGTTCGCCCATGGGGAGGTTGACCTCTGTGATCTTGATCTTGGGGAAGTGATCGCGCATGTAGTGGCGGAAGCCCGTCTCGCGGTTTGATTGTTGCTTGGAGCCGATATGTCCGTCCTTGAGTTGTTTCATCAGCATGATTTCCTCTTCATTAGATGCTAAGAGCATCATCATGCGTGCTGTGAAGTATCCGCTTTGGAATGAGTCTTGACCAAAGAAGGCAAGAGGACGTAAATCAGGCATATAGGAGTCGAGCAGAATGAATGGGATGTTGCGCTCATGTAGCTCGTCGGCAAAATGTTGTGTGTCTTCCAGTTTTGCTGGCACCACGATGACTCCGTCTGGGTTAGAATCCAAACATTCTTGTGTGGTTTTGACAAACGTGGGAGAGTTGAAACGTTCGTAGTAAAGAATGCGGAGCGAGATGTGGAAATCGCGGCGCTTCTGTGTTGCAGCGCGCACACCTTCCTCTATTTCTTCCCAATAGGCTTCGCTCTCATGTTTTGGGATGATGCAGTAGAAAGTATAATCCTTATTGTAGGCTAGGGCAGAAGCATAGACATTGGGCTCATAGTTCATTTCTTCAAGAGCCTTCTCTACTTTCTCTCTTGCTGATTGCGAAACATTGGGGCGATTATGAAGTACGCGGTCAACTGTTCCAACACTTACGCCAGCACGCTCGGCGATATCTTTAATTCTGATATTTTCTGTTCCCATGCTTATTTTGCTTTTGTGTTGCAAAGGTATTAAAAAATCTTAGAACACATGCAAAATAAGCAGGAAAAATTAGAATTTGTAGGTGTAGCCGATACCAATGATGTGACTATTAGTTTCATCGTTGTCGTCACTTACGATATTTTGATACAGATATTTAATATCGAAGGAATGCTGCTTGGTGAGTCTATACTCTGTTCCTATTACATATCTTGTCTTCTCAAGACTTTTTGCAACGGAAGTCTCAATATTGGCGTATGGTCGCCACTTTTTCGTGAGTTTATATTTCAATTGTAGTCGGTTGCGCCATACGCTTTTGCCTTTGCCTGCAAAGGTGTGTTTTATAGCTTCTCCGTCATCGTCGAAATCGGCATCTTGTCCGGCAAAGGCGTGTCCTTCGGCATAATGACGCCATACGGATTTTGCAGGGCGATAAGTGTATTGCCAGCGTTCGCGAAGCGAGATGCTGAGCCTTCCAAAGTCATGTGAGCCGGTTAGTGACAGGTTAACTCGATGACGTTGCCCGTAATAGTCGGCTACTTTCTGTTTTGAACTTACTTTGTATTTGTTGTCATTAAGAAAAGAGTAGCCAGCTGATAGCTTTAACCATTTGCTGATTTTGTATGATGCGTCAACCCCGGCGCTCCATCGATCAATTTCGCTGGTATTGTCGCGTAGTCGCAGTTCTGTGTTGAAACCAATGTCCCAATACGAATTAATTTTCTTTTCTACATTGACTTCGCTCCATAAGCCAAAGTCGCTATCTTCGGCTTTTACAGTTGTTGTCAACAGCAACAACATGATCATGCAGGTTATACTTCTCTCCATTGTGATTTTCGTACTGTATATTGTTTGTTGATATCGTTTTCGACACATTCGCCTTCATAGCTAATGCGCAAGACCGCAGAATCTCTCAGGAAATCAATTCCACCAACATCAACTTTCGTGATGCTCAATCCGGTTCTTGATTCTAAGTCCTCAATGAGCTCTGGCATCCTTTCTGGTTTAATCAGGTCAATGCGGTCGTATTGTATGATTTTAGTGTTGTGGATCTTGAGTTTTTTCTCGCACAGAGAAATAGCAATGATACAAATTACATCGACTATGACAAGTTCTGTGTATGAGTCTGCCATTGCATGAACTACTGATAGACAGATGATGAGAAAAAGGTATGTCATTTCTCTGACAGGCATTGCATCGGTTCGATAACGCATAATGCTGAATATTCCGAATAGTCCTAGACCAACGCCCATTGTGGCTTTGCCTCTCTCAATGCCCATCATGAAATACACGAGGAAGAAGATAGCGACACTCATAAGCATGAACGTGAAGTAGAAATCACGTCGGTGACTTTTGCGGAAATAGAATAACTCAATGATTACCCAGTTGACTAACATACAGATGGCAAAATGGAGAAGTGTATTTCCAAATTCGCCAGAAAAAAGATTGATTATTGAATCCATAATTTATATAGTTGGTTTATTCGTTTAGTAATATCTTGTTGATTTCTCTCAGTTTCTCTTTGAAACGGTTAATCGGTAATTGTCCATTGGTCATTGCGGCACCCATACAGTACTTGCTGAATCCGTGGGGGTGAATATGTAGCTGACGTAGCATCTCCAATACAGGAGAATATACCAATCCATCTCTTTTTAATTCTATGATGACCAAATCGTTCATGAATTTGTGTTCATGAGTTTGTACGTTGTCAAATTCAAGTTCAGTGTCAATCGTCAGTCGTTCAGTTTTTGCCCTGTTGACCAATGTAATGCGACGAAAAGAGTTGTGCATGTGTGGAGCTAATGTGGCTGAATCGAATTTTAAATGTTTTGAGAGAAAATCGCGTTTCTCTGTGTCTTGTAGATTCATGTCTTTAACTTCAATACGTTTCTTCTTTGTTCGTCCGTGATTGTTTTTTGTCTTTACCTCCATAAATTGCAAGTGTGAACTTACATAGGTGCGAAAACGAATCTTCTGCCGGTTGGTGTGCCCATACTGGTGGTCTTTATACATTTGAAAATCGATTGTGTCGAAATATGTCGTATCGTAGAGCATGTTTCGCTCACCATCAATATCCTGTATATAGTAGTCGCGCTGTGCCATCTCTAATAAGTGACACAATTGCTTTCGAGTAGTGACAAATTTCGTATCTGTTCGATTCATTAATTTGACGCTACTCATTTCTGCCAGTGTGATGGAAGGGAATAGTTCAATAAGTTTGTCCATATGCGGTCTTTAGTTGGCGCAAAGGTAGCTATTTTCTCATGATTGAACAAATATTTTCTGTAAAAAAGCTATTTTGACCGGTAAAACTGTTAAAGGATGTTATAGGTGAAAAGTTTTTAGGGAATTATTTTCTAAATCAAAAAAAACTTCATACCTTTGCACCCGCTAACAAGAAAACGCTGTTTAACTGGTGCGTTAGTTCAGTCGGTTAGAATGCCTGCCTGTCACGCAGGAGGTCACGAGTTCGAATCTCGTACGCACCGCAGTTTTAGCTCAGTTGGTAAACACACTTCAGGATTGGTGCGTTAGTTCAGTTGGTTAGAATGCCTGCCTGTCACGCAGGAGGTCACGAGTTCGAATCTCGTACGCACCGCAAAGATTAAGCTCATTGATGAAAGTCGATGGGCTTTTTAATTATTCAAGAGCTTATGAAAAGATTCTATTTGTATTTTTTGTTGATGTTTGTGTCTATTAGCGCTTTTGCCCAGAAGCAAACAACTATGCCAATGTTGTATCGTGGTTTCAAGCCATCTGTAATCACGTTGGCCACAGGGCGAAAGATTCGTCAATCGCATACTAATGTTTATTTGAAAAATAGTTCATTGCTCTATTTGAAAGGCGAATATACAATGGAAGCTGAGATGAATAACATTTTGGCAGTGGATTTTGATGATCGCCATTTTGTTAATATCAATAATCAATTGGCTTATCTAATAGATTCAATAGGGACAAATGCCCTCTATTGTGTGGAGTTGTTTGACCGTGAAGCTTTTGAACGCAATCTTCAGAACAATGTGAATATCTCCAATATGGAAATAGGTGAGATGATAAATATTGGAACAATGGATATCAATAATGAAGAAGATTGGAAATTGCCAGTGTTTAAGTATTTTTATTTCTATTGGAATGGAATCTATGTGAAAGTTCATGAGCGTGATATCATTCGTAGGCTGAATAAAGAACAACGGGTGATGTTCAAACGAATGGTTGGCCTTCCTGATTTCAGTTGGCAAAATGAAAAAAGTCTGATGCAACTATTAAAGGCAATCACACAGTAATTGGGGTGATTGCCTTTATAAATAAGTTATTATACTTGTTTTATAGATAGCGAGATACGATTGCGACGAAGGTCTATTTCAATAACTTTCACCATCAGTTGTTGATGTAGTTTTACCACATCTGTAGGATGGTTGATGCGTTTGTTTGCCATTTGTGATATATGTACCAAACCATCATGATGAACTCCTATATCAACAAAGACGCCAAAGTTTGTTATATTCGTAACAATGCCGGGTAAAATCATTCCGATCTCTAAGTCATCAACGCATTGTACTCGTTTGTCAAACTCAAACTCTTCCAGTTGCTCACGAGGGTCTCTGCCTGGCTTTTCCAGTTCTTTCATAATGTCTGTCAGCGTGGGTATTCCAACATTCTTTGTAATATACTTATTTACATTGATTTGCGCGCGAAGCTCCTTGTTTTTTATTAATTCATTGACATCACACCCTGTGTCTTTTGCCATCTGTTCAACGATGTCGTAACTTTCAGGATGAACGGCACTATTGTCTAAGGGGTTTTTAGCATTTGGAATACGTAAGAAGCCAGCACATTGCTGGAAGGCTGCAGGTCCTAATCTGGGCACTTTCTTAAGTTGTGAACGAGATGTGAATGCACCATTAGCATTTCGATAATCTACGATGTTTTTTGCTAAGGTCGGTCCAAGACCACTGACATATGTAAGCAGGTGTTGAGAGGCTGTGTTTAGATTGACTCCCACCAGGTTGACACAATTTTCTACAGTTTGGTCCAACTGTCGTTTAAGTTTGGTTTGATCAACGTCATGCTGATATTGTCCGATGCCAATGCTCTTCGGATCTATTTTTACCAACTCTGCTAGTGGGTCAATCAATCTGCGACCAATTGAAATTGCTCCTCTGACAGTGACATCTTCATCAGGAAATTCGTCGCGAGCCACCTTTGATGCTGAATAAACAGAGGCTCCGTCTTCGCTGACAACAAAGATACTGGGCTTTTGACTGTTTCCGGATTCTTTGCTGAAACAGTCTTCAATAAACGCACGTGTCTCGCGACTTGCTGTTCCATTGCCAATAGCGATAGCTTCGATTTGATATGTCTCTGCCATTTGCAGGATGTGAACAGAGGCATGCATGCGCTTGTTTACTGGAGGGTGAGGGAAAATCGCTTCATGATGGAGTAAGTTCCCCTGGCCGTCTAAGCATACAACCTTACATCCGCTCCGAAAACCTGGATCAATAGCCATCACACGTTTTTGTCCTAATGGTGCTCCTAACAGTAGTTGTCTGAGGTTCTCTGCAAATACTTTGATGGCCTCCATATCGGCCTGTTCTTTGCTTAAGTTACTAAACTCTGTTTCTATTGCAGGTTTTAAAAGTCGTTTATAGGCATCTTCCGCTGCTTTGGAAATGATTTGCCCACATTCGTTGTTGGAGTGTACCCACTGATGTCGTAAACGCTCAATGCGTTCGTTATCGTCATGGGGTTCAATGCTAATTCTTAGAAATCCTTCATTCTCACCTCGTCTCATAGCAAGCAGACGGTGAGAAGAGCAACGACGCAGTGGTTCTTGCCAATCGAAATAGTCGATGTATTTTGCGGCTTCATCACTATTTTGTTTCGCTTTTATGACTTTAGATTTGATGATGGCTGTACGTTGAAATGCGCCACGTAGTTGTTGACGTGAGTGTTCGTTCTCACTAATTATTTCTGCTATAATGTCTTGTGCTCCGGCGATTGCATCGCTGACAGAAGTAACTTGATTATGTACGAATCGTTTAGCTGCCAGTTGAACATTCGGATTTCGTTGAAGCATGATGAGTTGTGCTAGGGGTTCTAATCCCAGTTCTCGAGCCACTTGTGCTCTTGTTCTTCGACGTGGCTTGTAGGGCAGATAGATATCTTCCAGTTCCGAAGCCTCCCAACAGTTTTCAATTCTTTTTGATAACTCGGGCGTCATCTTTCTCGCTTCGGTGATGGTTTTAACGATCGTATCCTTTCTTTTAGCAATTTCCTTTAGTCGCTCATTTTCTTCATTGATGGCAGCAATCTGCACTTCGTCAAGCCCGCCTGTCCTTTCTTTACGATAGCGTGAGATAAAGGGTATTGTACAGCCTTCTTCCAACAATGTCAGTGTATTGGCTATTGCCTCAATGTTTAAATTGAGTATTTGTGCTATCTGTTTTGAGAATACGTTCTTCTCCATATAGCCAATTATTGGATTATACTATTAACTTCGTCAATGTTTCCAGTGAAAGGCCCCGTATGCTCTAGTTTGAGAGTACACATTGCAGCTGCAAATTTTCCAGCTTCTTCGTAGTTCGCACCTTTTATGCGAGCATATAGATAGCCAGCTGTAAAGGTATCTCCACAACCTGTAGCGTCTATAACCTTCTTTGGAGCATAACCAGGTATCTCGTAGAAATGATCATCTGCATAGATTATTGATCCATAGCTGCCCAGTGTAACCAATACTTCTGGAACACCCCACGAACGTATTATCCGAGCTGCTTGTTTGATGTCCTTTTCACCATTAGTAAGTACTTCGATTTCGAACTCATTGACTTTAAGAATATCGGTCGATTTCAGCACACGAAGTTTGTCTTTCCAGTCAATAGGATAGACATTTTGGTTTCTTACTTCGCGTAAGTACCCTTGAACATCAATGCAGATTTTCCCTTTATCTGAGAGGTACTCAACGACTTCTGGCGATACATCGTCAACAAGTAATGTGCCCAAATGAAAAATCTTAGCATTAAAATCCTTTAGTTGTTCTATGGTGAATGGGGCTGCTTTTGATAGTACACGTTGCGAGCGCTGGTTGATATCCTCACCGTATTTATTTTCGAAGAAAACACTCGTAGGACTTTGAAGATTGGTAATGTCAATACCAGCGTCTTTTATTTTATTTATTTCGTGTGATAAATCATTGCCAGTTGCAGTGACAACACCAAAGTCTATGTCGTGAGGTAAATGGTGTATAGCCCATGCTACATAGTATGCGGTGCCGCCGGCACAATCGATGCCATCAGGCATTCGTGGCGTGATGATTCGATCATGGGTGATGTGGCCTATACATAGAAAGTCTTTCATTTAAACTAAGTGATTTTTAAAATTCGGTAAAAGATAGGGGCATCAGGTGTTTAATGCCTTCTATCAAGTATGTGCATTTCTCTCCATGTAGTAGTATGCGAATGGGGTGCTTGGCACGTGTCTCACTTTCAATAAGAACCTGGCGGCAGGTTCCACATGGGCTCACTGGCTCTTCAGTGAGATTGCCTTTCGGCGTTCGGGCTGCAATGGCTATTGTTTGAATTCCTACATTAGGATATTGTGTGCCAGCTGCAAAAATCGCAGCACGCTCTGCACATAGAGCAGAAGGAAATGCGGCATTTTCTTGATTGCATCCTTTCAATTCCACTCCGTTGTCAAGTCTGAGGCATGCTCCTACATGGAATTTTGAGTAGGGGGCGTACGAACGATTTGTAGCCTCAATAGCAGATTCGACAAGATGACGATCTTCTGCTGTTAACTCATCCAATTGATATTCCTTGATGAGTGATTTTAGTGTTAGCTCTTTCATAGTTATAGCTTTTCTTTTAAGTATTGTCCGGTGATACTCTCTTTATGATTGATCAACTGTTCGGGAGTGCCAGCAAAAACAAGACTACCGCCTTTGTCTCCTCCGTCAGGCCCAAGGTCAATGACATAATCGGCTTGTTTGATGACATCCATATTGTGTTCTATGACCACAATGGTATGACCGCGCTTGATCAGTGCGTCAAACGACTCCATCAGTTTGCGTATGTCATGAAAGTGTAGTCCTGTCGTTGGCTCATCAAATATAAATAATGTGGGCTCTTGACGTTCTTGTCCTATGAAATAGGCCAATTTCACACGTTGGTTCTCGCCACCTGACAATGTGGATGAACTTTGTCCCAGTTTGATATAACCCAATCCGACGTCTTGTAATGGCTTAAGGCGATTGACGATGACTTTTTGATTTCGAGCTCCGAAAAATTCAATTGCCTCATTGATAGTCATGTTTAAGATGTCGTCAATGTTTTTGCCGTCATATCTAACGTCTAGTATGTCATGCTTGAAGCGATGCCCATGACAGGCTTCACATTCCAATACCAAATCGGCCATGAATTGCATTTCAACGGTAATAGTTCCTGCTCCTTTGCATTCTTCACATCGGCCACCATCGGTATTGAACGAGAAATACTGTGGTGAAAAACCCATTTGCTGCGCCAGTGGCTGCTCGGCAAATAGATCACGTATGCTGTCATACGCTTTCACATAGGTTGCAGGATTGCTTCGTGTTGATTTGCCAATTGGGTTTTGATCCACAAACTCAATATGTTTGATGGCACCTATGTCGCCTCTAAGACTTGTAAATTCACCTGGAGCGTCGAATACCTCGCCAAGTTGTCGTTTTAAAGCAGGGTAAAGAATGCCTTTTATAAGGCTTGATTTTCCGCTTCCGCTGACACCTGTTACGACAGTTAAAACATTTAGAGGAATTGAAACATCAATACCACGCAGGTTGTTCATGCGGGCACCTATAATGTCAATATGCTGGTTCCAGGGGCGACGGCTTTCTGGCACAGGTATTGTCTCTTTGCCTGTGAGGTAAGCAACGGTGTGGCTTCTGGATTGTGTCTCATTGCCTTTATCCGCATTCTTGGGATCATCAGCAAATACAATTTCACCACCCAGACGACCTGCGTCAGGACCTACGTCAATCAGATAGTCGGCTGCGCGGATGATATCTTCATCGTGTTCTACCACTACCACTGTGTTTCCAATGGCTTGTAGTTCTTTCAACACTTTGATAAGCCTATCGGTGTCGCGTGAATGCAAACCAATACTGGGCTCGTCTAGAATATACAACGAGCCAACAAGTGATGAACCAAGTGATGTGCAAAGGTTTATGCGCTGACTTTCGCCACCAGAGAGTGTGTTTGAAAGGCGATTAAGTGTTAGATAGCCTAAGCCAACGTCAAGCATGAACTGAAGACGACTGTTGATTTCAACCAGCAGTCGCTTGGCAATCTTAGCATCCTGCTCAGATAGTTCCAGATTGTTGAACCATTCTTTCAGTCTTACAACTGGCATCTGTACCAAGTCGGTAATGCTTCTTCCACCAATCTTTACGTATTCTGCCTCTTTCTTTAATCGCGTTCCGTGACATGTGGGACACGTGGTCTTGCCACGATAGCGACTCAGCATCACGCGGTATTGTATCTTGTACTGGTTTTCTTTCACCATCTGAAAGAAACTGTCAATGCATGGTTTCTCCTTCAGGTTCTTATCAGAGGGGAGACCGTGCCACAGCCAGTCTTTCTGCTTCTGTGTCAGATTGTAGTATGGTTCGAAGATAGGAAAGTCGTCTTTAGCCGCATGCTGAATGAACCACTTTTGCCATTCGCTCATCTTCTCGCCACGCCAACATACAACACAGCCATCATAGACGGATAAGGAGGTATTGGGGATGACCAAGTGTTCGTCAATACCTACAATGCGTCCAAAACCTTGGCATTCTGGGCAAGCACCTGCAGGTGAGTTAAACGAGAACATTTGGTCGGTGGGCTCCTCGAAAGTGATGCCATCGGCCTCAAAGCGAGTAGAGAAGTCGTAATAGATGTTTGATGGCAGGAACATGAGACGCATTTCGCCCTGTCCTTCGTAGAAAGCTGTTTCTGCAGAGTCAACAAGGCGTGCAATGACATCTTTTGTGTCGTCAACAGATAAACGATCGATGACGATGAATATCTCCTCGTCTCCTGGCTTCTCTGACTCTAGATAGTCGTCTATGCGTTGAAAGTCATTGTTGACATAGATACGTGCGTATCCTTGAAGAATGCTGGCTTTCAGTTGTTCTTCCACGGTTCGTCCTTGAGGTACTCTCAGTGGTGCCATTACCACAAATTTAGTGCCTTGGGAGAACTCAAGCATTTTCTGAATGACATCCTCAGTAGAATGCTTTTTGACCTCTTCTCCGCTGATGGGAGAATAGGTCTTTCCAATACGTGCAAACAGAAGACGCATGTATTCGTATATCTCTGTTGACGTGCCAACGGTACTTCTGGGATTGCGCGCTATCACTTTCTGTTCGATAGCAATAGCAGGCGGAATGCCGCGTATGAAGTCGCACTCGGGTTTATTCATGCGCCCCAGGAATTGGCGAGCATAGCTGGATAGACTTTCTACGTAGCGACGCTGGCCTTCGGCATAAAGTGTGTCGAAGGCCAATGATGATTTGCCAGAGCCAGAAACACCGGCTATGACAACAAACTTTCCTCTGGGAAGGCGCACGTCAACATTCTTGAGATTGTTGACGCGCGCTCCTTTTATTTCAATATAGTCGTTAATCATATACGTTTCAGAACGAGCAGCAAGTGATCCCAAACCATCTGTACAGAGGGAATATAGAGTCGCTCGTCGGGGGTATGAACATCGCGAAGGGTGGGGCCGAATGATATCATGTCGATATTAGGATAGCGCTCTGAGAACAGACCGCATTCCAGGCCTGCGTGGATGCCGCGTACGATGGGCTCTTTACCAAATAGTTCTTTGTAGGTCTCTACTACTGTATCGCGCAATTTACTTTCGGCGCGCATCTTCCATGCGGGATATCCATCACTTGAATAAGCCTCGGCACCTGCCAATTCAAAAGTGGCAATAATGGTGGCACACATATTGTTGAGGTTAGACATTACGTTCGAGCGCTGTGATGACAAGATGTCTATTTCAGTTTCTGTCGTGTGAATGCTCGCTATGTTGCTTGATGTCTCTACCATGCCATTTAGTTCGGGATCTTGACAAATGGCATAAACTCCATTGTCAACAGCCTGGATGGCACGGATAAAGTTATCTGCAACGGCTTTCTCAATCACGAGCTCAGCTTCGGTACTTTCCATTGACCATACCATTTGTGTGTCGGTTACGTGGAACTCGTCCTCAACTTCAGTCTTGAACACATTCCAATCTGCCATGATATTTTCTTTTTGGGCGCTGGGTATAGCAATAACAAACTGTCCGTCTCGAGGAATGGCATTATGTAGCTTACCAGAATGGAATTGGGCCAGTCTAAGTCCTTCGTAGCGTTTCATCTCTTGGTACAAGAAACGTCCAAGCAGTTTGATGGCATTGGCGCGTTTCTTGTTGATGTCGTCGCCAGAATGGCCACCGGTCAGACCTTTCAATTGTCCACGCATGAAGAATGATCCTGTAGGGGCTTCTTCACGCTTAAATGTGAATTTTGCAGTGGTGTTACGTCCGCCAGCACAAGATACAAACATCTCGCCCTCGTCTTCGGAATCAAGGTTAATAAGGTAGTCGCCAGTCATGAAGTCGGCTTTCATTCCCTCAGCTCCTGAAAGACCAGTTTCTTCATCGCGAGTAAATACACACTCTATAGGACCATGCTCAATGTCGCTAGCCTCAAGTATGGCTAACTCAATAGCACATCCGATTCCGTCGTCAGCTCCCAATGTGGTACCTTTAGCCTTGAGCCAATCACCATCTATGTATGTTTGGATAGGGTCGTTGTCAAAATCAAAATCTACATCTACAAGTTTGTCGCATACCATATCCATATGACTTTGCAGTATGATAGTCTTGCGATTCTCGTAACCTGGGGTAGCAGGCTTGCGGATAATGACATTTCCTATTTCGTCAACTTTTGTTTCTAAATGATGGTTTTCGCCCCATTTTTTCAGGTATTCAATCATCTTTTCCTCGCGCTTTGATGGACGGGGTATTGTGTTAATCTTTGCAAACTGTTCAAAGACAGATGCGGGTTTAAGGCTACTTTTATTCATTTTTAATGTTTAAATTTTATTGTTTAATCATTTATTTATTATCTTTGCACCCGCAAAATTAGTAAAAATGGTTGAAATAATTGTCATAAGCACGTTAATAATTGCTATAGCTATGGCATTTTTGTGCGTTAAATTGCTTTTTAAGCAAAATGGACGCTTTGCTTCGCAGCATATTCACGATTCGAAAGCCATGCGCGAGCGGGGTATTCATTGTGTGATGGATCAAGATCGTGAGGCCCGACGTGAAAGTCGATTCGCGGTAAGTGAAAAAAATAATTAACTAAAAACATATAAAATGAAAAAGATCATTAAAAGTGTTATGTCGGTGACAGCTATGGCTGCACTGTTGGCTTCTTGTAACAATCAAAGTCCTAAAATGGATGAGCCTACAGAGGTTAGTAGTAACAGCACAGCAGGAATCAGTGTTGGATATATCGAGTTAGATACTCTCTTGGCTCATTATGAGTTTACTAAGAGCACAACAGCTGAATTGGAAAAAAAGAGCAATAATGCTCGTAATACAATGACTACTAAGTCAAAACAGCTGGAAAGTAACGTGGCAAATTTTCAAAATAAGTTGCAGAACAACGGATTTGCATCGCGTGAACAGGCCGAGAATGCCCAGGCAGCTCTGCAACGTGAGCAGAATAACTTGGTTGCCCTTCAGCAGCGATTGGAGAATGAGCTCGCATCTGAACAGGCAAAGTTGTTGCAAGCATTCCAAGATAGTTTGGATAATTTTCTCGCTGACTACAACAAGGATAAGAAATATGATATTATCCTGAACAAAGCTGCTGTGCTTTATGCTGAAAAGAAACATGATATCACACAGGATGTCATTAATGGCATGAATAAGCGTTACAGCAAGTCTGCCAAGAAATAGGAATACATTTTAAATTAATAGTTTCGGAAAGATGACACTCATTATTGTTATCATGTTGCTGTTTAGCTTCTTGCTGATAGCTACGGGGCATTTAACAGGTGTGAACAAGGCGGCTATTGCTATGTTCTTGGGTACCATCGGTTGGGTGGTTTATATCTGTTGGGGCAGTGATTTCGTGATGAGTCAGCATCCAGTTCAGTTTGCTCAGTATCTTACGGATCATGCCAACAACGAGCTTGCTGTCAAAAACTTCATCTATAGTAACATCTTTCTGAACTATGTGGGAAAGGCTGCCTCCGTTGTCATGTATCTTTTGGCTACTATGTCAATTATCGAGATACTGAACAACAACGGTTGTTTTGACTTTATAAGCGAATGGATTCGTACGCGTAACTCTAAACGCCTATTATGGACGATAACGCTTGCTGCATTTATTTTATCAGCCAATCTTGACACGCTGACCACTACTATAGTGATGCTTGTCATCATGCATAGTATCATCAAAAGCCGTCGTCAGCGTATGCTTGTTGGTTCGGCAATTGTGCTAGCAGCCACCTGTGGTGGCAGTTTCACCGTTATAGGCGATCCCACAGGTCTTATCCTTTGGAATAATGGTGCCATTACTGCCACCAATTTCTCTTCATTTATGGTTATGCCTGCCATCATCGCATGGGTTGTGCCTACATTGCTAATTGGTCGTCAGTTACCTTCACGTCTTGACATTGAGTGGGTGGTGGCTCCATATCGTGGTGATGATACACGCCTGAATCGCTGGCAGCGTATGCTGATGTTGCTCGTTGGAATTGGAGGGTTGTGGTTCGTACCTACTTTTCTTAGCATCACACGTCTCCCTGCTTTCCTTGGCGCTCTTTGCATTTTGTCAGTGCTTTGGGTTGTCAACGAAGCCTTTAACCGTAAGTTAAATGAATCTGATCAAATGTCACGCCGTCGCCTGCCTCGTTCTATTCAGTACCAATCGATACAGCAGGTATTGTTTGTCATGGGCGTCATGTTAGGCATGGGCGTCGTATTTGAGACTGGTGTGCTTACAGAGGTGGCAGATTGGATAGACAAGACTATCAACAATTTATGGGTAGTTGGTCTCATCTCAGGCATTCTCAGCAGTCTTGTTGATTCGCTGGTTATTGCTGTATGTGATATATCTCTCTACGATGTGTGGAATGCTGGCGACTATGCTCAGAACGGTACTTACTGGAAGGTGGTTGCTTATTGTACAGCAATAGGTGGTTGTCTGCTTTCTGTAGGCAGCACAAGTGGAATGGCTTTGATGTCTATGGAGCATATACGTGTGGGATGGTATCTAAAGAACCTTACTTTGAAGGTGCTATTGGGCTTCCTTCTTGGATTTGCTATTCTTTGGCTTGAGATATATTTCTTTGGATAGTCAATAACCAAGATGATGGCATGATAAACAAAGGCAAAAGATATAATCTTCATCTCATGTCGTAAAGTGGCGCTAAACACTCTTTAAAATGGCGCTTTAGACTCGGTTTGGAGGCGCTATTCTGTTGAAATAGCGATGCTTTAAGCATAAGGATAAAAATAAATGTGAGCTATCCATTGGGGGTAGCTCACATTTTATGTCAAGTCCAGATTTTAATAATTCTCAGCTTTAACTTGGAAGTAAGCTTGTGGATGATTGCAAACCGGACATTCCTCTGGTGCTTTCTTTCCAATTACAATATGACCACAGTTTGAGCACTGCCAGATAACATCGTTATCCTTTGAGAATACACGTTCCTTGTTTACGTTGTCTAACAGTTTGCGATAGCGAGCCTCGTGCTCTTTCTCAATCTTTCCTACTGCTTCAAACTTGGCAGCAATCTCATCAAAACCTTCCTCGCGAGCCTCTTGAGCCATACGTGCATACATATCGGTCCACTCGTAGTTCTCTCCGTTTGCAGCTGCTTCAAGGTTCTCAACGGTTGATTTGATAGCTCCGCCTTCGAGTAGTTTAAACCACATTTTGGCATGCTCTTTCTCGTTGGCAGCTGTTTCTTCAAAGATAGCAGCTATCTGTACAAAACCATCTTTCTTAGCTTTTGAAGCCCAATATGTGTATTTGTTACGAGCTTGGGATTCACCTGCAAATGCTTCTTGCAGATTTTTCTCTGTCTTGGTTCCTTTTAATTCTTTCATTTCTGTTTGGTATTTGTTTAGTAAATAAATTATATGCTAATCTCGCCACAGATACTTTTTCGCATGAATTTGCGGACCTGTTCGGAATCTTCATATTTTCCTTGTAGATACATGAGCTTAGTTACTGCTGATTCAACCGTGCCATCATAGCCACTGATAACGCCGGCTTCCTGAAGTTGATAGCCGGTATCATAGCGTCCCATCTGAACACACCCTTGAAGACATTGGCTAATATTGATAATAATTTTGCCGTTGCGTGTGCCCTCGCGCAATGCGTTGATGAGCCACGGATTCTGTGGTGCATTGCCAGAACCATAAGTTCGCATCACAATGGCACGTAGGTTGGGGGTGGCAATAATATGGCGGATAAGGTCTTCTCGAATGCCAGGAAATAGCGAGAAGATAATGACATTGTTGTCTAGCTTAAATTGTGGTGTGAAATGAGTGCCCGTTGGATGTTGAATAAACTCATCGTGATAGGTTATTTCAACACCAGCATCAGCTAGATGTGGGTAATTGAATGACTCGAAAGCATTAAACTCGTCTGCACTCTGCTTGGTGGTACGGTTACCACGCATTAGATGACCATTGAAGTAAATACCTACTTCAGGAACTTTTGCTGTTCCGTCTTGGTTTCGAGCAGCAGCTATTTCGATGCTGGTGATGAGATTTTCCTTTCCGTCTGTGCGCAACTGACCAATCGGGAGTTGTGACCCCGTGAGAATAACAGGTTTCGTATTGTTCTCAAGCATGAACGACAAGGCTGATGCTGTATAGGCCATCGTGTCTGTTCCATGCAAGATTACAAATCCGTCATATTCGTTATAGTGACTTGCAATGATGTGTGCCAACTCTGTCCATAGCCGAGGTGACATGTCACTGGAATCAATAGGGGGATTGAATTGGTAAGTAGCTATCTCTGTTTGAAATTGAGCTAACTCTGGCACCCGACTTAGCAGGTGCTCGAAGTCGAATGGCTCCAGAGCACCTGTTTGTGGGTTTTGATTCATACCGATTGTACCACCTGTGTAAATTAATAATATTTTTGATGTCATAGGCTAGCTTGACTTAAGACGACTAGCTTGAACAAGACTTAGAAGCGGAAGTCGAGTTCAACATCAACCAAGTTGTAGTTGTGCTTGTCGGCGTTTGTGATTGTACGATCGTTTACGCGTGCGTATTCTACATTGAGCTGCAAATTCTTTGTGATCAGATAGTCTGCTCCAATCTCGTATTGGGTCTTTGACTGTCCCCATTCCTTAGCCTCACGATACAGGTCATAACGTGCCTTTACGTGCAGTTTGTTCTTTTGAATGGGGGCAATGAATAGTGCGTAGTAACCATCGGCTTTGTCGCTGGTGTGAGCAAGATTCCATCCCTGGCTGTGAATATACTCTGTGCGGAAGGTCCAATCGTTTTGTGCATATTCACCAGACAGGGCGTAACGGTTCTTCTGCATTCTTATGCTTGTTTCATCTTTGTTTACGTTCTGACTTCCTGTCCATCCGAATGCACCGATACGCATACCTTTAATAGGCATTACCCACACACCACCGATGATGTCCTTGCGATTGTCCTTGTCTTTCTGATTGATGCCCTCACCATTGAAAGCACCTATTTGGTAGTGTAACAAAGGACGCTCATTGAGCCACATCATGTCACCTTGAATCTGTACACCAATATCACGACCGTTTGAAGCATGACCTCCGCAACGATCTGAGAATCCTGCCAGTTTCGATACATTCTGCGAATAGCTCATAAAACCTTGTGTGATAGGATGCATGGGATTCTCAAATGTAAATGGACGTTTAAACTGACCTGCCTTCACTTTGAAAAACTCGTATTTCTGCCATTCACCAAAAAGGTCCACCAAACGGATGTCGGTAGAAGATTTGTCAGGATCATATGTATTTCCGTTTATCTGCATCTGAGCTTTCCAATAGAAATCCTGATGCGCACGACCTTCGAGTGCCATACGAACCAAACGCAAGTTGAAACCGTTGTTCTCTGCATTGTCTTTGTCGCTGGCCTGATATTGCACCATGCCATATCCGCTGAACTTGACGTTTTTGAACCATTCGTTCTGAGCTTGTGTACTCAGTGTTGTGCCCATCATTAGGGCTGCTATAAATATTTTTTTCATTATCTTTTCTTTAATAAAACTACATTTTCTACGTGAGGTGTGTGAGGGAACATGTCCACGGGTTGAACCTCTGCCACTTTATATTGCTCGTCAAGGCTCTGTAAATCGCGTGCCTGAGTAGCTGGATTGCAAGAAACATACACTATACGTTTGGGGGCAGCATGTAGTATGGTATTGACTACGTCTGGATGCATGCCAGCTCGAGGTGGATCGGTAATAATGACATCAGGGCGTCCATGCGCTGCAATGAAGTCATCTGTTAGGATGTCTTTCATATCGCCGGCATAAAACAGCGTGTTGGTGATGCCGTTAATCTCAGAATTAATCTTTGCATCCTCAATAGCTTCAGGAACATACTCAATGCCAATAACACGCTTGGCATTCTTAGCAACAAAGTTGGCGATGGTGCCAGTACCTGTATATAGGTCGTAAACCATCTCTTGGCCTGTCAGTTCTGCAAACTCGCGAGCTACACTATATAGGTGATAAGCTTGCTCTGTATTTGTTTGGTAGAATGATTTAGGGCCAACCTTGAACTTTAGGCCTTCCATTAGCTCGAAAATATGATCTGTACCTTTGAACACCAGAACGTCCTGATCTCCAATGGTGTCATTGCATTTCTGGTTGTCTAAATAGAGTAGGGATGTAATCTGTGGGAAGGTATCTGCAACATGTTGAAGCAAAGCAATTGCTTCTTTTTCGCCGCCAGTTTCATCATAGTGGAACTGAATGATGACCATAAGTTCACCGCTGGCACTATTGCGGATGATAATATCACGCAGTAATCCTACTTGGGCACGCAAATCGAAAAAGGAAATGTCGTGTTTGATGGCGTAATCGTAAATGCCGTTACGGATCTGATTGTGAAGATCGTCCATCAGCCAACATTTAGTTATCGGAAGAATTTTATCGAATGCGCCAGTGATATGAAAGCCAATAGCAGGAATATCTTTCATACTTAAAGTTTCATCCTTTGGTAATGAGGATATTTCTTCTTTTGTTAGGTAACGCTTGTTCGCACATCCGTAGTCCAATTTGTTGCGATATTCTTGTGTCTGTACACTTCCAAGGATAGGGCGGAACTCTGGGAGTTCAATCTTTCCAATACGGTGAAGCTGATCGAATACTTGTTGTTGTTTGAATTTTAACTGCTCTTCATAAGGCAGATTCTGCCACTTGCAGCCACCACAAACGCCAAAGTGCTGACAGAAAGGCACAGCACGAACTTTACTCTTTTCAACAAATCGTACCACTTCACCTTCTGCAAATGAATGCTTTTTCCTTCTTATTTGTATGTCGCAAACATCACCTGGTACGCAAAATGGTACGAAAACTACTAAGTCGTTCCAGTGGAAGAGACATTTTCCTTCGGCTGCCACGGCCTCAATAGTTATATTTTCAAGTATAGGTAATGGTTTCTTGTTTCTTGCCATAATTGTTACTTGGTGATTTCATTTTCTTCTTGCATGTCGATGAACTGCTTGTTAGCATCATAGAATTCATATTGCAGGAAAGACATTTTCTGATTGGGAATGATATGCACACCCCAGCCATATTTCATCTGCCAACGGCGTTTCAATGAGATGACGCCTTGGTTGATAAATGCTGCTACATAGGGATGCACGTGTAATGTGAATTTCTTTATACCAACTTTGTTGACTAAACAATCAATCTTACTTTCCAATTGGTCAGTGAAAAGAATACTTGCTTTGATCTTTCCAGTTCCATGACATGTTGGACAACTTTCTTCTACTGCGACGTCCATAGCCGGACGGACACGTTGACGTGTGATTTGCATCAGGCCAAACTTACTGAGTGGAAGAATATTGTGGCGTGCACGATCTTTCTTCATGTTCTCGCACATACGCTCATAGAGCAATTGGCGATCTTCTGCCAGATTCATGTCAATAAAATCAACGACTATGATACCACCCATATCTCTGAGACGAAGTTGACGCGCTAGCTCGTCAGCAGCGCCTAAGTTTGTTTCCAAGGCATTGGCTTCCTGACCGTTTTCTTTCTTTATACGTGTTCCACTATTGACATCTACAACGTGCATTGCTTCGGTGTGCTCAATAATCAGGTAGGCTCCACGCTTGTAGTTTACGGTTCGACCGAATCCCGATTTTATTTGTTTTGTGACATTGTAGTTGTCGAAAATGGGTACATTGCCCTCGTAAAGTTTTACAATGCTAGTCTTTTCTGGTGCTATGAGCGAAATATAATCGTGAATTTGCTGTTTTATTTCAGCATTATTCACGTAAATACCATCATAAGTTGGGTTGAAAAGATCACGTAAAAGGGCAACGGCACGTGTTTGCTCTTCGAACACCATCAAAGGGCGTTCGGTTGTCTTCTGTACTTTAGTGATAGTATCGTCCCATCTTTTGAGCAGTACTTTCAATTCTTGGTCAAGTTCTGCAGCCTTCTTACCTTCTGCTACCGTTCGGACAATTACACCAAAGTTCTTTGGTACCATACTTTGGACAAGTTGTTTCAAGCGTGTACGTTCCTCACCACGTTTAATCTTACTGGATACTGAAACCTTGTCTCCAAAAGGTATCAAAACCATATAACGTCCGGCGAAACTTAATTCACATGTCAAACGGGGACCCTTTGTGTTGATAGGCTCTTTGACAATTTGAACAAGTATTTCCTGTCCAACCTTTAAAATGTTCTGAATGCTTCCATCCTTTGGAAGGTCGGGGAGGTGAGTGGCCTTTTGGATTGGGAAAAGTTTCTTTCGATCACTGAATACCTGTTTGAGGTATTTTTCGTATGAACTGAATTGTAGTCCTAAGTCAAGGTAATGAAGAAAAGCATCCTTCTCTGATCCAACATCTATGAAACATGCATTAAGGCCCGGCATCAATTTACGGACCTTTCCAATGTAGATGTTACCAACGGCAAACGAAACTTCTCTTGGCTCGTTTTGATATTCCACCAATTGTTTGTCTTCTAATAGCGCAATGGATATTTCCTTTGGTTGGACATCGATAATTACTTCACTTGTCATGTTTTTGACTTATCTTGCTTAAATTATTGTTTGTCTTAAAACAGAAAGGGTGCACCCAGCATGTGTTTATGCCATGGGTACACTCCTCTCATTTACTTCATGACGTAAAAGCTCTCTTTTACTTGCTCTTATGTCTGTTCTTGCGCAGTCTCTTCTTACGCTTGTGAGTAGCCATCTTGTGACCCTTCTTTTTCTTTCCGTTAGGCATAACTTAAAAAAATTAATGTTTATTGTTCTGTTTTGAATATCCTTATTATTTTGTCATCTTCTCAATGAAACTCTTCGCTGGCTTGAATGCAGGCAAATCATGAGCCTCAATAACGAGTGTGGTGTTCTTTGAAATGTTGCGAGCGGTCTTCTGTGCACGATGTTTTACGATGAAACTTCCGAAACCGCGGAGATATACATTTTCTTTCTGTTTTGCAAGGCTATTGCGGATTTCTTCCATAAAAGCCTCTATTGTAATAGCAACTTCTTTCTTGCCTATTCCTGTTTGTTGGGCAATATTGTTGACCATTTCTGCCTTAGTCATATTACTCTTGATTTATGTATTTATATTGTTGTTTCTAAATTCGGAGTGCAAAGATACTGTTTTTCAGTCACATATAGAAATTTTTTTTGTTTTTTTTGAAAAAAATATTCCTTTGAGCTTATATTTGTTGTTCAAAATAGGCGATAAGTTCTTGTTTCGCCTCTTCGTTGTCATTGTTTAGATTGCGAATAATGTGTCCTTTTTCCATCAAGGCGATACGTGTGGAAATATCTGTTGTATGTTGTAAGTTGTGACTGCTTATCAGTATAGTCGCGTTTGACTTTGCATGGTATTCTGTCAAAAGATGTTTCAAAGAACTTTGAGAACTTGGATCTAGAAAGTTGAATGGTTCGTCAAGGATAACAAGATTTGGCATCCTTACTAAAGCAGCAATGATACCAACTTTTTGCTTGTTGCCTGCAGAGAGATTACGAATAAGCTTATTCTGTCCAAAGATCTCACCATTGGCAAAAGTTTTAAATTGCTGAAGTCGTGATGAAAGTTCCTCGCTGCTAATATCACATATTTTCCCTAAAAAGGCAAAATACTCGTCTGGAGTAAGGTAGTCAATTAAAAAACTATCATCAATATAGGCACCTGTTTGAGACTTCCATTCCTCAGAAACAGAAGGATTGACATTATCTATTGTGATTATTCCTTCGTTTGGTTTTAGGAGATCTAACATCATACGGAACAATGTCGTTTTTCCTGCACCATTGTTTCCTACCAGACCTACGATATCTCCATCGTTCACGGTGAACGATGGGATATCGCAGGCTATAGTTTTACCAAACTGTTTCTTAAGGTTAGAAATGTTTATCATACTAGACCCTTTCCATGACAGTTCTTAAACTTCTTACCGCTACCGCAAGGACAGAGGTCGTTTCTTCCAGGTAATTTATCCTTAACAATAGGATTGTTAGGATGTTGAGCGCGAGTATCCGATTGAGCAGCACGAGCCTGATTCGCATCAGTAATCTGCTCTTCAGGTAAACTTTGCTTGTTTTCTGTATACTGCTGACGGTTCGTATGCTCTTCTGGCGCAGCCTCCTTTACTTCATTCTGTTGTATTTCGGGAATGGCGGCACGGGTGAGAATTGATACTGTTCGATTATTCATGTTGTTTACCATGGCATCGAACAATTTTACGCTTTCCAACTTGAAAATTAGTAGAGGATCTTTTTGCTCGTAGCTGGCATTTTGTACAGAATGACGGAGCTCATCTAATTCGCGCAGATTCTCTTTCCATGCATCATCAATAATATGTAGCAGCATCTGTTTCTCGAACTCCTTAACAATTGACTTACATTCTGTATCATAAGCCTCTTTCAAGTTGCATGCAATGTTATAAATTCGACGACCATCAGTAATGGGTACCATGATTCGTTCATACATGTGTCCTTGGTTCTCGTAAACTTGCTTAATGATAGGCGTTGCCACTTCAATGATTCTCTCCGTTTTTCGATTGAAATTTGTAAGAGCGGCTTGGAATGACTCTTCTGCAAGATCGTCCAATTTTTTGTCATTGAATTGTTGTTCTGTGAAGGGGACTTCCATCGCAAATAGATGTAGGAATTCTTCCTTACAACCCACATAATCATTATTTTCAAGGATGTAAACTACACGATCCCATATTGTGTTTGAAATGTCCATGCCGATTCGTTCTCCCATCAATGCATGACGACGTTTCTCATATACAACAGTTCGTTGTTTGTTCATCACATCATCGTATTCCAACAGGCGCTTACGAATACCGAAGTTATTTTCTTCCACTTTCTTTTGAGCACGCTCAATACTCTTGGATATCATGGGACTTTCAATCATCTCACCTTCCTTGAAACCAAGACGATCCATTACTGCGGCAATCCTTTCGCTGGCAAACAGACGCATCAGTTTGTCTTCTAAAGATACATAGAATACTGAAGAACCAGGATCTCCCTGACGACCAGCACGACCTCGCAACTGACGGTCAACACGGCGACTTTCATGGCGTTCAGTTCCTATGATAGCCAAACCACCAGCGGCTTTAACTTCGGGTGAAAGTTTGATGTCCGTACCACGACCAGCCATGTTGGTGGCGATGGTAACTGCTCCCAGACCGTTGCTATCTTGTTGACCGGCCAATGCCACAATGTCCGCTTCTTTTTGGTGGAGTTTAGCATTCAGTACCTGATGGGGAATACCTTCGCGTTTACCTGTTTCTGGATCTGTGTACATATCCAACATGCGTGAAAGCAATTCTGAAATTTCTACCGATGTAGTGCCGATCAGTGTTGGTCGTCCGGCTTTACGCATTTTGACAACTTCCTCAATGACTGCACGATATTTCTCTCTTGCAGTTTTATAAACTCGGTCGTCCATATCATTTCTTGCAACAGGTTTGTTGGTCGGAATTTCAACGACATCCAGCTTGTAGATATCCCAAAATTCACCAGCCTCGGTTGATGCTGTACCTGTCATACCTGCAAGTTTATGGTACATGCGGAAGTAGTTCTGAAGAGTGATTGTGGCAAATGTTTGTGTAGCTGCTTCAACTTTTACATGTTCTTTTGCTTCTACGGCTTGATGAAGACCGTCACTCCAACGACGACCTTCCATGATACGACCAGTCTGTTCATCAACAATCTTAACTTCGCCATCAATTACAACATATTCATCGTCCTTGTTGAACATAGTGTATGCTTTCAAAAGCTGCTGCAGTGTGTGTACACGTTCGCTTTGAACAGCATAGTGGTTTAGAAGTTCATCTTTTTTATTTAAACGCTCCTCATCTGTTAATCCTGATTCTGATTCTAATTCTGAAAGTTGGGCAGCAATGTCTGGGAGTACAAATAGGTCCTTGTCGTTTACCTGTGCAGCCAGCCATGCTGTTCCTTTGTCAGTGAGGTCGCATGAATTGAGTTTCTCATCGACTACAAAGTATAAAGGTTCTACCGCTTCTGGCATCTTACGGTTGTTATTCTCCATGTAAATCTCCTCGGTTTTAATCATACCAGCCTTAATGCCTTCTTCTGAGAGGTATTTAATAAGTGGCTTGTTTTTAGGAAGGGATTTGTGAGAACGATACAAAGAGAGAAAACCTTCATCTATTAACTCTTTGTTATTTGTTTTCTGTCCTTCAGAAATCTTTTGTTTTGCATCAGCCAAATATTGTGTCGCCAATTGGCGCTGTACACCTACTAACTTTTCTACAAGTGGCTGATATTCTTCAAACATCTGTACGTCACCTTTGGGAACAGGACCACTGATAATAAGTGGTGTGCGTGCATCGTCAATTAATACAGAGTCTACCTCATCGACAATTGCATAGTTGTGTGCTCTCTGAACAAGGTCTGCTGGAGAAATCGCCATATTGTCACGTAGATAATCGAAACCAAATTCATTGTTTGTTCCAAATGTGATGTCTGCCTGATAGGCTTTACGACGTTCGGGCGAATTTGGTTGGTGTTTGTCAATACAATCTACGCTGAGCCCGTGGAACATGTATAGAGGTCCCATCCATTCTGAGTCGCGTTTAGCAAGATAATCATTGACTGTCACAACATGAACACCATTTCCTGTTAACGCATTTAAGAACACGGGGAGAGTGGCAACAAGTGTTTTTCCTTCACCTGTGGCCATTTCAGCAATCTTACCCTGATGCAGAACAACGCCACCAAATAGTTGTACATTGTAATGTACCATTTCCCATTTAAGATCATTTCCTCCTGCAGTCCAGTGATTATGGTAAATTGCTTTATCACCTTCAATTGTGATAAAGTCTTTGCGTGGATCGCCAGCAAGTTCGCGGTCAAAATCGTTGGCCGTTACTATAGTTTCTTCATTTTGAGCAAATCTACGAGCAGTCTCCTTAACAATAGCATAGACCTCGGGCATTACCTCATCGAGGGCCTTTTCGTATTCTTCAAGAGCTTCTTTTTCGAGCTTGTCTATATGAGCAAAAATGTCTGCTCGCTCATCAATAGGTGTTCCTTCTATTGTACTCTTTAACTTTTCAATTTCTTCTTTTTGCTTTGTGGCTGCGGCTTGAACTTGCTTTCTGATTTCTTGTGTTCTTGCTCGCAAAGAATCGTTGTCTAAGGTTTCTACTTGTGGTGAAACAGCCAAAACTTTATCTACGAATGGCTGGATGAGTTTCATGTCACGTGAAGACTTGTCACCGAACAAAGTCCTCAAAATTTTATTAAAATTCATCGTTTATGATATATTATTTTATTCTTTTACAGTAAATTGCATGCAAAGATAGTCATTTTTTTGCTAAATCTGCAAGAAAAGACTATTATTTGCTTTTTTTTAGAGTAGCAGGGTGTAAACTATCCTCTTTAGTAAAGTGGTTCTGAGGTGCATGCATTTGGCGCCCTGATGCGAATGCAGCGTGCAATAGCAGGAGCTATTTGTGTAATACTAACAGGTTTGTTAATTCGCTCAGCCTGAACGCCTGTTCCGTAAAATATGATGGGGAATTGTATATATGATAATCTCGATAGTTCGCTTTCTTTGGTGTCTTCATTCAGCACGCGCCATCCTGGAGCAACATCAATGATTAAGTCGCCACCATGATCAGCAGAGAAGGCGTTTCTGGTTTTCTCTATATTTTCGTTTTTACTTGTGATAAGTTGAAAGGATGTGTAAACATTGCGCACCCCCGACATCATAGCCAAAAATTCTTGAGCTTTGACTGTAGCTTCATTAATACTTATTTTTTTTACTTCTAAGAGGTTGTGGTTTAGGTATATATGGTTACTGAATGTCGCTTCTATATATTTATTTTGTCCCCATATTCCTCCTAGGTACATGTTTAAAAGATTCGTTGCTCTGTTCATGTAGAATGTTCCAGATGGAATTCTATATGTTTCATAGTTTTCATCTTCTTCTTTATTGTAACCCGTACTTGTCACTACAAAAAGAACATTATCTTTTCCAAAGTGTTCCTCGACAAATTCTATAAGCCTTCCTAACTCACGGTCAAGGCGAACGTAGGTGTCTTGGAGTTCAATCTGACAATTTGTGACGGACTGATGCTTATATGTTCCCGCATAGTACGTCAGACAAAGCATGTCTGTTACCTTGTCTTTACCCATGCCTGTGCTAAGCATACATTGCATAGCCAAGTTCGAGATGTCTTCGTTGATAAGTGCACAGGTACGATAGTCTGCGTATTGATGTTCGCCTTTGATGTTGTGCTTGAATGGCTTTTGTATGCCTGAACTCATGAAATAGCTGAAATTTCCAACCAATTCATTGATAGGTTTCCATGTAATGTTTTGCAAATTGTTGCTTGGCGCATGGAGGTTATTAAAACTTTGAATCCAAGTAGGTATTGAATTATAATAATAATTGGACGAGCACCAAACTCCATTAGTGTCATCTAACCACACCGCCCCATTTGCAGCATGACCTCCTGCAAGTATGGCAGCTTCGCAGGTGGGTGCGATGGAATAGACAACGGCTTTTCCAGCTGTACCAACTTTCAGTTCATCCGTAATCGTTGAAGTACTTAGTTTTGCAGGCGATGCTTTTGTCTTGGTTAGAAGACCTTCTTGCTTTGAGTCTTCTACACAATATACTGGACGTAGTGTTTTTCTATTCATCCAGTTTATCCCCGTTATATTATTATAATAAGGTGTTGTACCAGTCATTAAAGAAGCCATGGCTGACGCAATATCAATTGGGGCAAAAGGGAAGGATGCTTGGGTATATATTCTTCCATTCTCAAGCATCAGTTTGAATCCCTTTTCTGAATATAAAGGAATAAATGCTTCAAGGTAATCATTGCGTAGTTGATCAATATTGATGTTAACCACCAGTCGAGGTGCGTTCTGGTGTAGAACCTCACTTTTCGCAATTGTTTCGATGCTAAAGCCAAGGATTGCCAGTAGGGTAATATAGAAGTTTCTATTTGTCATTGTAGTGTCTTATAATTCTTAGTAGCAAACATAGTGCCACGATTTCCATTCCTTCTGCGTAGTCTTGCCAAAAACTGCCAATAAAAAATATAATGATAAATATTGCATTGATGTGAAACCAACGGCTTTTCTTCTTTTTTAAAAAGTTTGGGATAAATGCCAAAGCAATTGGGTTTAGTACGAGTATTTGAAGATTTGTGCTTGTTGTTGGATGCTGTGAAAAAAATAGGATAGTAAGTACACAACCAGCTATACCGGTTAATAACATCAATAATATATCAAACCATATATAGATCGTTCTTTTGTAGTATTCTAGACCCAAAATGATGATTGTAAGGCACAGAAGAAATAGGCTGCATTCTGTTGGCGTATAAGAAAATCCTTCTTCTGTTACCTGAACTCCTGGTGCAACAAGTTCTCTGCGTTCTTTAACTAATGGTGTAACAACTCCATTTCTGTTTATCTTCGCATGGTCGAAGTTATTGCGAAGGTTAAAAGGGAGAAACTCTTGTTGGCGGGCATTCGTTTTTAAGTCAGCTTTTACTCCTAAAAGGATATCGTTGCCGAAAGTGGCCCAAGGGTGTCCTTTCGTATATTCGTGAGTCATTTCCCTAAAGGATGGCATGTAGTTGTCTTTATATGTATATACAATTTCGCCTTGGATGCATTTCTCAATGAGGTCTCTAGGGCGCGTTGAACAGTTGTCGTAGAACACATTGTAGGTATAAGTCCTGTTTTCAGGACGGTAGTTTTGAGATAATGCCTGAATGATTCTTTGCTTTTCTCCGCTGGTTATGTTAAGGACTTGTTCTGTTACCTGACTTCCCCAATCTTTGTAATATTTACAAAAATGGTTATATGGGATAATTCCAAGTTCGTATTTAGGAATACCTAATGCAAAACGAAGAACGAAGAATGGTTGATTAAAATTAAAAACGCCGTAGTTGAATACTAAGTCTTGGCCTGTCTTATAATCATGAACTCTGATGGCGCTATGTCCATATAAACTATATATTTCTTCGTGCGGTGCGCAGGTGACAAGTCCAATCTCAATACTATCAAGTCGTTCTTTCTCGTCTGCAGAAATTGTTGTGCAGGCGAAAATAATCCCTGTAAAAACAAGGAAAATAGTTCTAAAAAAGTCTATAAATTGTTTCACGATGCAAATTTAAGCTATATTTTCCACTTTCAGTGCGTTTAGTTCGATTTTTTTTAATAAATTTGCACGCCGAATAATATTAGAGATATGAATAAAAGTATTATTTCTGTAGTTTGCATGGTGGCAGTAGTTATGACGACTAATGCACAAAGTGGAACAAACTCTCCATATAGTCAGTATGGATTGGGAATCCTTTCTGATCAGTCTGTGGGCTTTAATCGTGGTATGAACGGTGTGGGACTTGGCATTCGTAAAGGTAATATTGTCAATACATTAAATCCTGCGTCATATTCAGCTGTTGACTCTTTGACAATGATGTTTGATGTAGGTCTTTCTGGTCAAATTACCAATTTCAAAGAAAATAACGTAAAGGTTAATGCTAATAACTCAAATTTTGAGTATGCCGTTGGCAGTTTTCGCTTGTTGCCATCGGTTGGTATCGGTTTTGGTATCCTGCCATATTCCAATATAGGATATAATTATTATTCGGAGCAAAAACTTGCTCTCACTCAGCAAAGTATTACAGATACCCACACAGGTGAAGGCGGTATTCATCAAGCCTTTATTGGTGCAGGATGGCGCATGTTTAAATCATTGTCAGTAGGTGTCAATGTGGCATATCTATGGGGTACCTATAATCGATCGGTTTCTAGTAGTTCAACTTCTTCTATCAACTCGTTAGCCAAGAATTATTATGGTACTATTAATAGCTATGATTTGGAGTTTGGACTCCAGTGGCAGCAGTGGTTGTCTAAAAAGGATGAATTGACTATTGGCGCAACTGTTGGTCTGGGTCATAAGTTAGGTTGTGATGCAAATTGCGAGATTTTGGATATCAATTCTCAAACAGCAGTTACTGATACTACGCTCTTTACGGTGAATGACGGTTTGGAAATTCCTATGACTTATAGCCTTGGCTTGGCATGGAATCATTCTAATAGATGGTTAGTGGCTGCAGATTTCAGCTTGCAGAAGTGGGGCAGTGTAAAATATCCATATTTTGATGGCAATATCAATGATTATATACTCCGTAGCGATTTGTTGAAGGATCGTTATAAAGTGAATGTTGGTGCAGATTTCGTTCCACAACCGACGAGTCGCCGTTTTCTAAATCGTGTACATTATCGGTTTGGTGCAGGAATTGCTACACCATATTATATAATAAATGGGGCAGATGGCCCAAAGGAAATCAGTGTAAGTGCTGGTTTCGGTATCCCATTGCAAAATGCATATAACAATCGTTCGCTTTTGAACATTAGTGCTCAGTGGGCACATTCGTCTGCAAAAGACCTGATTACTGAAAATACATTCCGAATAAATATTGGTCTTACGTTCAATGAGCGTTGGTTCATGAAGTGGAGAATAGATTAAAAAACCATAGCTTGTTGAAAACAATAAAATTCATCATACATTTCTTTTTGCGGGTGAGCATTGCGTTTACCCTTATGATGATTATGTCATGTAGTCAGGCGCATGAACATGTAGCTGATGCAGTTAACCCTCAAGATTCTGCATCGATGATGACATCTTATGGCGTCAATACGCTTATTAGTGATTCTGGTGTTATCAAATATCGCATTGTCACCGAGCGTTGGGATGTGAATACCGTGAAAAATCCTTCCCGTTGGGAATTCATGAAAGGCATTTTTTTTGAACAGTTTGATGAATTGTTACATGTTCAGGCTTATATTCAGGCTGACACAGCATGGTACTACGATCAGCAGAAGCTTTGGAAACTACGAGGAAGGGTAAATATTCGCAACGTCAATGGAGTTGTTTATTCTTCAGAAGAACTATACTGGGATGGTCTCCGTCATGAGTTCTATTCTACAGAATTTTCCCGATTGATTACTCCTGATCGTACAATAGAAGGCTCTTATTTCCGAAGTGACGAAAGCATGAGTCACTATATGGTTACAAATTCGAAAGGCTCATTCCTCGCTTCAGATATGAGTGGTGCATCTTCTGATATTTCTACTCAGCAAGATAGTACTAGTTCGGCAGATACCATATTTGTTCGACCTGCTGTGGTTAAACATGCAGCAACAAAATAACCGAATCATCATGTTAATGGTTTCAACAGCAGATTTTATTGGATTGTTTGTGACAATGATCTTCTCCGCCTTTTTTTCAGGCATGGAAATTGCTTTTGTCTCAAGTAATCGCTTGCGTGCCGAGATGGATCGAGAGAAAAATGGCCTTTCTCAGCGAGCTTTATCCCTTTTCTATAGATATCCCAATAATTTTATTTCCACGATGCTTGTTGGAAATAATATCGCTTTAGTTATTTACGGCATCCTTTTTGCTCGCATATTCGATGCCACACTTTTTGAAAGTTTTAGTGATGGTGTACGTGTGACGTGCGACACTTTGCTTTCAACAATGGTAGTCTTGTTTACAGGTGAATTTCTCCCAAAAAGTATCTTTAAGTCCAATCCCAATGGACTGCTAACCTTTTTTGCCGTTCCGGCGTGGATTTGCTATGTATTACTTTGGCCCATATCTCGTTTTGCCACTTTTTTGTCAAGAGTGCTGCTTCGTGTGCTAGGTGTGCATGTGCAGAAAGAGGTTGATGATAAAGAGTTTACCAAAGTCGATTTGGATTATCTTGTTCAGTCAAGTATTGACAATGCTACCAATGTGAATGACATCGATGAAGAAGTAAAGATATTCCAGAATGCACTTGATTTTACTGACACTAAAGTGCGTGATTGCATGATTCCTCGTACCGAGATAGATGCGGTCGAAGATACCTGTAGCATTGATGAACTGAAACAGAAGTTTATTGAAAGTGGTCATTCAAAGATTGTTGTTTATCATGACGATATAGATCATATTGTTGGATATATACATTCGTCTGAAATGTTCCGAAATCCCCAAGACTGGACTCAGAATATTCGTACGATGACATTTGTTCCGGAAACTATGCCTGCAAGTAAGATGATGCAGACTTTTCTAGCGCAAAAGAAATCTTTAGGTGTCGTCGTAGATGAGTTTGGTGGAACAAGTGGACTTGTCGCTTTAGAAGATATTGTAGAGGAAATATTTGGCGAAATTGAAGATGAGCATGATTCTACGCATTATGTTTCCAAGCAACTTGATAATGGAGAGTATCTTCTTTCTGCAAGACTTGAGATAGGAAAAGTTAATGAAATGTTTGGTTTAGAACTTCCCGAAAGTGATGACTATATGACTATTGGGGGGTTGATTCTACACGAGTATCAAAGTTTCCCTAAACTTAATGAAGTTGTCTCTATTCCTCCTTATGATTTTAAAATTATCAAAAATACAGCTACAAAAATTGAACTTGTTCGTCTTAAAGTAAACGAGAGTAGTAATTTTTCGTAAAAACATGCCGTTGTTTCAAGTAAATTTAGTAATTTTGTCGGCTGAATCGGGGAATCCGAGTAATGTGTTAGTTCGAATAACTAAAAATTAAATAATAAAAAAATAAAAACAAAAATGGCAGCAATTGGAAAAATTAGAAGCTGGGGAACTTTCCTGGTAGTTGTGCTGGGAATTGTGCTCTTGTTCTTCATTTTGGAGTATGCAGGCGAAGCTTTGCGTACTATTACAGCTACAAACAGTCAGACAATTGGTAAAGTAATGGGCGAGAAGGTCTATTATCAAGACTATCAAGCTCTTGTTGATGAGTATCAAGAAGTTCTCAAGATGCAAGGTTATGATGATCTGAATGAAGACCAGATGAACAACGTTAGAGATATGGTTTGGCAGAATTACGTTACCAGTAAGCTGATTGAAGCTGAGGCAGACAAGTTGGGACTGATGGTTACGGACGAGGAAGTTGCAAATATTCTTCGTGAGGGAACCAACCCTATTCTCTATCAATTGCCTCTTAGCCCACAGTTCTTTAATCAGCAGACTCGTCAGTTTGACTATAGCATCGTCACTACTCAGTATGAACAGCTGAAGCAGTTGGCAGCACAGGATGCTCGTTATCAGGAGCAGTACGCTACATTTGATCGTTATTGGAAATATGTAGAGAAGCAACTTCGCCAGCAACTTTTGCAGTCTAAGTATCAGAGTCTTCTTGCTGGTTGTGTTATGTCTAACCCTGTAGCTGCTAAGGCTGCATTCGAGAACCAAACACAAGAGAGCAGCATTTTGCTAGCAGCTTTGCCTTACAACTCAGTTAACGATAATGAAGTCACTGTATCAGATGCCGATCTTAAGGCAAAATACAATGAGAAGAAGGAAATGTTCCGTCAAGATGTAGAAACTCGTGACATTAAGTACATTCCAGTTCATGTCAAGGCTTCAGAGGGTGATCGTAAACAGTTGATCGACATCATGAAGGGTTGCGTTGCTGATTTCAAGTCAGACAGCATTAATGCTTCAGAGATTGTTCGCCGTGCCCAGTCTAAGATTTCTTACAATGGCCTTCCTGTAACCCGTCAAGCGTTGCCCGGCGATATCGCTGCTCACCTCGATTCTATGAGTGTTGGACAGGTATCTCAGCCATTCGAGACCACAAGTGACAATACCTTCAATGTCGTTAAGTATATATCTAAAGTACAGCAGCCTGACTCAATTGAGGTTCGTTCTATTTTCCTTGCCAGCGAGGCATCGGCTGACAGCGTACTGAAAGCACTTCGTGGTGGAGCTCAGTTCGATTCTATTGCATCTCGTTATAATCAGCCTGGTACTAAGAGCTGGTTTACATCAGCAAACTATCAGTCTGCTCCTACTATCGACGCTGATACAAAAAACTATGTAGAGGCACTTCTTTCAATGCAGCGTGGTGAGCTTAAGAGCCTGAAGATATCTCAGGGCAACATTGTTTTCGAAGTTACAGATCGTCGTGCCATTGTTGACAAGTATAATGTTGCCATAGTAAAACGCGACATTAATTTCTCTAATGAAACGTATAACGAAGCATTCAATAAATTCAGTCAGTTTATTAGCGAGAACACATCCATTGAGGCAATGGAGGAAAATGCAGCTAAAAATGGTTATAATGTGATGTCTCGTGCAAATGTAACAAATGCCGTTCACACCATTGCTGGTATTTGTGGCACACACGACGCGCTTAAGTGGGTGTTTGATGCTAAGCCAGGAGCTATTTCTCAGCTTTACGATCGTTGTGGTGATAATGACTACATGCTTGTTGTTGCTCTTGACAAGATTCACGAAAAGGGTTATGCAGATTTCGAGACAGTCAAGGATATGCTTAAACAAGAGGTTATAAACGATAAGAAATTCGATCTCTTGGCCAAGAAGTTTGAAGGCGTGAAGAGCATTGCTGATGCTCGGAAGCAGAATGCTCGTGTTGACACTGTTCGTTTCATTACTTTCAGCAGTCCAGTGTTTGTTCCATCTACTACTGCAAGTGAGCCTGCATTGAATGGTGCTGTAGTCGCTACTGAGAAAGGTAAGATTAGTCGAGTTGTTAAGGGTAAGGCTGGTGCTTACATGTTCCAAGTAATCGACAGAAAGCAGCGTGATGGTGCTAAGTTTGATGAGAAACAGATGCAGATTCAGCTGCGTCAGCAGGGCATGCCTAATGTTCAGATGCTTTTGCAGGATCTTTACGAGAAGGCTAATGTTGAAGATAACCGCTATTTGTTCTTCTAAGTATTAGAAAAGATAACTAATAATCGTGCCGTTGGGTTTTAAAGTCCCAACGGCATTTTCTTTTATATCAGGCTCCAATCTTCTGTGTGATTAATGTCTGGCATTATTTCTCCTGGTCGTTTCACAATTGTGATGACATCAAATCTCCATGGACCATTGACGCGATGCGATTTCACATAGTGGTTGATAGCCATTCTCAGATTCTTTTGCTTGTTGTAGTTGACGGCTAACTCTGGTTCGATAAAGTCTCTATTTCGCCTTGTCTTGACTTCTACGAAGACGATACGATCCTTCTGTTGTGCCACAATATCGATGTCTTTATGACAGTCGTGCCAGTCTCGTTCAAGTATGGCATACCCTTTCTCTCTTAGGTAAGCTGCAGCCAATTCTTCTCCCCATTTTCCAAGCTTTATGTGCTCTGGAACAGGTTTGATATTCGCATCCCTGTTGTTGGCCTGTTGAATCCATGTTTTACATCTCTTAATAGTAGTTTGCATCCATTCGTTCTGACCAGGTGTATTGCTTATAAGTCTTTTCAAAGCCAAGAAGATTCTGTTTGCTTCGTCGTTTCTACCTTCGTCCACTCTGCGCTTGAGAATGTCGGTGGCGGTGAGAAACATAACCGATGAACTCTCGTAGTCCTTAATGGTAGCATATAGTTTTCTGGCAGCTTCATAAGCATCTTCGACGTTTCCAGCTTTGCGTAGTTCTAAAATGTCATTGGTTGTCATGTCGTTTGGTCTTTGTATTCTATTACTTTACTATGAGTAAAGCGTCGCTTTTCACAAGGAATAGCGGCGCTTTATTTCTTATAGTGCTTCATCGTCAGGCCTTATAGGTCTCTTTATGAGTTTGGGCAAGTGCTTTTTCTTTCTTAAAAAAGCTTCTTTGCGTGCTTCGTAGTCCTGCTGATGTTTCTCTAAATATCCGTCTGCCATCTTACTGTTTATTTAAACTTACCGTAAACCACATTAATGGTAATTGGGTCGTTTGGATTATTTTCACCACCTACTAAGCGAATGCTTGATAGCGACATGTCGTGTTCAACGCGCGTTAGGGTAGAGGATGAGTTTGAAGATTTGACTTTTACGGGTATCAGCAACACCTTGTTCCAATTTGGATGTTTAATTTCCCAGGCAGCATCTTTCGCAACACCATCTGTTCTAACTTGCCACAAATAAGTTATCAGATTTGAAATATTCGTGAATGAATAGGTGTTTGTGGTTGATGCGAATGTCGTGTAGTATGATGTTTTGCCGTCAGGAACGTTGTTGTTCTCAAAGTAAGATATAAGACTATCTTTTTGGATCATTATAATTGTTTGAGGTATTCCCAACTGGCGACTGTCTGACGACAGGTTGTTCAAACGCTGGAATACAATCTTAGCTGCTAAAAGTGAGTCGTTCTGATGGTCTTTTTTTATCTCACTTACTGGTAGTTCAACCTCGGTAAAGAGTCCTGCGGGTGACTTTAAGTATGTGTGCGTGTCTTCTTCTGCCAGCTTTTTGATAACATTTTTATTGTTTGTAATATGGCTGGTTTGAAGAACTTCTTTAGTTCCGGCAAGTGTCAAAATTCCATTGGTCACAGCAGTATCAGCATCAATGCGATAGTGTATTCTTAATCCTATATTTGAAATCTGAGAGTGGAAGCCCACACCATCGGTCATCTCAAAGAAGAAACCAGGACAAAGGTTATGGATGAACGTGTATGAGTTCTTAAAGTATTCGGGATGGTCATAGTAATTACGCATCAAGTATGTGCCATAGTTATTATATGTCACGTCATTCTTCGTATATGGCTCATTTAGCGTAATACGAATGTGATTCAAGTAGGTTGATGCATCACGAACACTATCTTCATCCATCAGATTTTTATATGTGAAGACCTTGCTCTTATTTAATCCATTGGTCAAGATTTGTCCGTGGCTCACTGGATCATAGTTTGAGTAGTACTTCACACCTTCTTCCATAGGCTTTGCAAGTTCGCGAACACGCATTTTTAGTGCGGTCAAACTGTCGTTTTCGTTGTAGGCGGACTCGATATATATCAAAAGTTCGCATGAGTCGGCAGCAGCTCGTCCGTTATCTCTGCCTACAATTTTTGCCTCTGGAGAGATGTATGTGTGTTCTAACAAGTGAAATTGCGTTGTAAATTCACTTTTAACCTCAGCTCCAGTTTCGGGGTCTTTCACTTTTCCAAGATAGAATGAGTTACTCAGTGAGAGAACTGAATCTGCAATATATGTACGTGATGTAGCATGAAATGCGGAATCAACAATAGACAGATGATCGTTCTCGTCGGTCAGCGAACTGCCAAGTGTTACTGTACTTTCGTCACATGAAGAAATGGCTATTGCCACAAGCGCAGCGCAAGCCATGTACTTATAAATATTCATCATTAATATATATGATGTTAAACCTAATTGTTATTCTGCCGGATCAGGATAGATTTGATCATAGAAGCTTTCGTATGCGTCAGCAAAATCTTCCGTGAAAGGCAACAATGGAATTTCCTTTTTCTTAGTGTATTTGATGAGTTGAGCATTGGCATCTTCGCTTGCCTGAATGACACCATCGCTATAGTCAATAGCTAACTTGCCTAATTCAATGAAATCGAAATTATCTTTGTAGCCAGCTAAAAGTTCTGCTTTTGCCTCTCTGAATTCCAGACATTTCTTAAATTTGGTGCCCAAATCGTTCTTCAAACCTTTGGTAAACAGCGAAGTGACAATTTTTGTATTGGCAAAAGATGGTTCATCGTGGTAGGCTGTTTTAACGTATAGAGGCACTACTGCACTCATCCATCCTTGACAATGGATGATATCTGGTACCCAGCGCAGCTTCTTGACGGTTTCAAGCACGCCTCTTGCAAAGAAGATAGCGCGTTCTCCATTGTCAGGATAGTCTTCTCCGAGTTCGTCTGTAACCATCTGACGCTTAGAGAAATAATCATCGTTATCGATGAAATATACTTGGACACGACTTGACTGAATGCTCGCAACCTTAATAATTAGGGGATGGTCGGTATCGTCAATAATTAGATTCATACCAGAGAGTCTGATTACTTCATGAAGCTGCCCTCTGCGCTCATTGATGTTTCCCCACTTAGGCATGAACGTACGGATTTCATGATTCTTCTCTTGCATAGCTTGAGGAAGAGCACGTCCCATGAGCGATAAGTTCGTATCAGGAACGTAAGGAGCAATCTCCTGGTTGATAAATAGAATCTTTTTCTTTGTCATTACTATTTGATTATTTCCATGCAAAGGTACGAAAAAAAATCTTAAAAGAAGCATCAAAAGGTCTTATTTTATGAAAAAGTGACATTTTAAAGGCTAATTTTTAGTCTTTTTTTTCCATATTTGCAAAAATTGTTGTTACTTTGCACCGCAATTTGCACCAAGGTATGATATTTGGTGATTAATGATATACAATATTGATGAAAGTTTTTAGTAAAATTGTTGACCTGCAAAACGAACTTTTTGAAGTGAGGAAGCAGGGACACTCTGTCGGATTGGTTCCCACGATGGGAGCATTGCATGAGGGACATGCATCGCTTGTGCGTCATAGTGTTAAGGATAACGATGTAACAGTAGTATCAGTATTTGTAAATCCTACTCAGTTTAACGATAAAAATGACCTTAAGAATTATCCGAGGGATTTAAAAGCTGACTGCGAATTGTTAGAGAAATGTAAGGCCGATTATGTGTTTGCTCCCGAAGTGGAGGACATGTATCCAACTCCCGATACGCGTCAGTTTGAATATCCTCCTGTTTCTACGGTTATGGAGGGCGCTCATCGTCCTGGCCATTTTAATGGTGTCTGTCAGGTGGTTAGTCGCTTGTTCTATATCGTTCGCCCTGATCGTGCGTATTTCGGAGAGAAAGATTGGCAGCAGATTGCTGTTGTGAAAGCAATGGTCAGACATTTAGACCTGAAGGTTCAAATCGTGGAATGTCCCATCGTAAGAGACGAGGACGGATTGGCTCGCTCCAGCAGAAACACATTGTTGAAACCGGAAGAACGCGCCATTGCTCCTAAAATATATGAGGTTTTGAAGGACAGTGTTGAGTATAGTAAAAAACATTCGTTGAAGGAGACCCATGATTTTGTTGTTGACAAAATCAATGCTGTTGACGGACTTGATGTGGAATACTTCTCAATTGTAGATGGTAATACGCTTCAGGACCTTGCAGACTGGGATTCTTCTGATTATGTTGTGGGCTGTATTACTGTATATTGCGGCAAGACTCCCATTCGTCTTATCGATCATATAAAATACAAAGAATCATGATGATAGAAGTATTGAAGTCTAAGATACATTGTGCTCAGGTGACTGAAGCAAACTTGAACTACATGGGAAGCATCACTATTGACGAAGATTTGCTCGATGCTGCCAATATGATTGCAGGTGAGAAAGTACAGATTGTTGATAACAACAACGGTGAACGCTTTGAGACTTATATCATTAAAGGTGAGCGCGGTAGTGGTTGTATATGTCTGAATGGTGCTGCTGCGCGAAAAGTTCAAGTAGGTGATACGGTTATCATTATCTCGTATGCATTGATGGATTTTGAAGAGGCAAAAACCTTTAAACCTACGGTTGTGTTCCCAAAGGATAACAAGTTGGTTTAATAGAATATGATATTACATAATTTAACGGCGAACTCTTTAGTATTGAGTTCGCCGTTTTTATTCATTAGTCGAGTTGCTGCTTGATATAGTTTTCCAACTCTTCGCCCCTTAACTCTTTGGCCAAAATCCGACCCTTGTTGTCTAGTACCATTGTGAAGGGAATTGCTTTCACTTGGAATTGTTTTGCAGGTTCAGATTGCCATCCTTTCAAATCGGATATCTGTGGCCATGTGAGTCCCAAGCTTTTGATAGCTTTTTTCCACTCATTGGCATCGTCATCGAGAGAAATACCTATAATTCCTAATCCTTTAGGCTGATAATCCTTGTAGAGTTTCACAAGGTTTGGCATCTCTCTGCGGCAGGGGTTGCACCATGATGCCCAAAAGTCAAGAATGGTAATCTTGTTTTTGCAAATCTCGCTCATGACGCTTAGCTGCGTTCCATCGGGAGTGGATAGTGTAAAATCTTTAATTTGTTTACCGACAGCTAAATCCTGATAGGCAGTAATACGGTTTTTTAGCTCTTTTATCAGCTGACGCTTCTTAAACTTCTCCGGCATTTTCTCTATCAGTTCGGAAGCCTTCTCTGGGGTAAGCGCTTCTTCGTTGATGGGAATATTTACAACTAGGTAGTAGCCAAACTCGTTGTCGATGTTGTTTGACGCAAGCTCAAGTATCTTGTCAAGCATCTCTTTTTGAAGATTCTTGTACTGCTGAAAGATGGCCGCTTGCTGTTCTTCTGTCATCTCATCGGGCTTTGCCGACATCATCAACTGCTCTGCTTTCTTTGCATATTCCGTGTTGATGTCCTCAAAAAGCTGTAAACCATCATTGGCTTTGGTTCCTGAAACTTTGGAATTTCCATCAGCAGAGAAGTGAATCTTGATAGTTCCTGGTTCTTTGATGAACGATACTGAGTTCATAGATGCAGGTGCTCCCAATAAATAAAGGGCTGCTGAATCTACTTCTCCCTCGTATTCGAATTTGCCATCACTGATGGTCAGCGTGTCGGTAGGATTGCCAAAGGCATCAACAATAAGCAACGTGTCGCCTTCGGAAAAACCTTCGGCAGTACCTTCAATCTTATAGCTGTTTGATTGGCAAGCTGAAAAGAAAAGGGCTAAACTAGTTAGCCCAATTAGTGTTTTATAATTTTTCATACAATAACATTATACTAGATACTGATCGCTGATGCTCTCGTTGGCAATCACACGACGAATGGTTTCCGCAAACATGTCGGCTACAGAAATCTGCTTAACCTTTGCACAACGCTGGGTGTAAGGTATTGAATCGGTAAATACGATCTCCTCAAGAGCAGACTCCTGTACTCTTTCGCTGGCAGGACCACTCATAACGCAGTGAGAAGCACATGCTCTTACACTGTTTGCACCAGCAGCCATCATCAGGTCTGCAGCCTTCGTAATGGTACCTGCGGTATCAACCATGTCGTCAATGATTACTACGTTCTTGCCTTCCACCTCGCCAATAATCTGCATTGATTCTACTACGTTGGCTCTTGCGCGTGTCTTGTTGCAGAGAACAAGTGGACAACCAAGATATTTAGCGTATGTGTTTGCTCGCTTTGAACCACCAACATCTGGAGATGCGATAACAAGTTCTTTCAGCTTTAAACTTTGCAAATAGGGAAGAATAACGCCAGAAGCATAGAGATGATCAACGGGGACATTGAAGAAACCCTGAATCTGATCTGCGTGCAAATCCATAGTGATAACACGGGTAACTCCTGCGGTGCTAAGAAGATCGGCTACGAGTTTTGCGCCAATCGAAACGCGTGGTTTGTCTTTTCTGTCCTGACGTGCCCATCCAAAATAAGGAATGACAGCATTGATTGTGCGGGCAGATGCACGTTTTGCTGCGTCAATCATCAGCAACAGTTCCATGAGGTTGTCGCTAGTAGGAAATGTGCTCTGTACCAGAAAGACATCGCGACCACGAATTGATTCTTCGTAAGAAACAGCGAATTCTCCATCAGAGAACTTTGTCATCTGCATTTTTCCTAAAGGACAACCCAAACTTTGACAGATTTTTTCAGCCAGGTACTTGGTTGCTGTACCTGAGAATACCATGTAGGAGTTTTGTGTGCTCATTTTTTTGTTGTATAATCGAAAATTAACTTACTGCCTTTTGTAATTTTTGGAAATGGGTGATAAGCTCTTTGAAGTCTTGACCATGGTGAATACTAAATTTGTTCCAGATATCACCACAAATAACAACACCTCCAAATCCAAGATCTTTCATCTCCTTAATGTTGTCTAAACAGATACCACCCATAGCGTAAACATGTTTATCAATCAATCCTTTCTTCGATGCATTTCTCAGACTCTCCATGTCTAGTGTCTGTTTGTCATCGGGATTACTATTACTATCGAAGATGGTCTTTAGGAATACATAGTCGTTGCGCTTCTTGGAATCATGAAGTTCGTCAATGCAATGACAAGTACAACTTATGTGTCCTTTGTATCCTTCTGGCTTTTCAATGTCTGCCGCGTCAAGATGTATGCCGTGCAGACCATATTCTTCCTTCAGGTAAAAATGGTCGTGAACAGTTATTTTTTTATAATAGTCTTCAGAGAGAAGGGTAAGGAGCCTTTCAGAATAAATTGGTTCTGAACCGGGCTTGTATAGGTGTAGATTCTCCATGCCTTCCTCGAAAAGACTTGTCAGAATCTTGTCTTCTTCCACGAAAAACGTGGCTCTTGTAAGGATGATAAGCTTCATCTTTTAAGCCATTATTTTATTACGTTATAAAGAATTTGCTGTTTTGCGATGCAAAGTTACGAAATAAAATCCGTATTGAGTAATATTTCAAGTTATTTTTTATTTTTGTTCTCTATCTTTAATCTTTCATAATAAGCGTTATGTCGGAAATATATTTTTTAGTGCTATCGCATTTTGGCTGCAGTATATATTTTCACAACACCTATTTTATTATATGAATGACCATGGATTACGATAGAAACTGCACACTAATTTCTTTACTATTATTTGCTAATAATGTAGGTTTTGCAGTCTAAAAGTATAACTATTGTTTTCAATCTAGGCTCTAAAACAAGTTGTTGCAGGGGCTAGATTTACCTTTTCCAGGGTCTGGATTCATCTTTTCCAGGGGCTAGATTTAGCTATTCCAGGGGCTAGATGAATGCGTATCCTTTTAGTCTGAGAATAAAGGTTCGACTAAATTGGGCTGTGATTCGTTTAGTCTTGTAACTCCAATCTTATTGTTTTGCTACTTTGTCAACTCTCCAGTTGTTTTAAAATCAATATATTATTTATCCTTATATATCAATTGTCACATGTTCCTCTAAATAAAACAGATGATAGATATGTTGTATTCGCTTTATTTCTAACAATATCTATCATCTGTTGTTGTGATTGAAAAATACTCGTTTAGTTTCCAATACCCGAGAATCCCATAAAGGCAAGGCTGAGTAGTCCTGCAGTGACTAGAACGATAGCCATACCTTGCATCCCCTTTGGGATGTCGTTTAGTGCCAACTGTTCTCGAATACCAGCAAAAACAGTAAGGGCTAAACCAAAGCCAATGGCTGTGGAAAGTGCATACACTACTGAGTGTACGAGCGACATCTCCTTCTGAATGACCAAGATGGCTACACCCAATACGGCGCAATTGGTGGTGATAAGGGGAAGGAAGATGCCCAGCGCCTGATAGAGAGCTGGAGATACTTTTTTTAAAACAATCTCTATCATTTGTACGAGTGAGGCAATGATAAGTATAAAAGCAATGGTCTGCAAATACTCCAGATGTAACGGCACTAGTAAGTAGCTCTGTACTAGCCAAGTCACTAATGTGGCTAAAACCATAACAAAGGCTACTGCTGCCGACATACCCAATGAAGTGTCAATCTTCTTAGATACGCCCAAAAAGGGGCAGATACCTAGGAATTGTGCTAAAACGATATTGTTAACAAAGACGGCACTTATAAAAATCAGTAAGTATTCCATATACTTAATTAATGCGTTATTAATATTATTTTCTTTGTAAAAGCAGAGTGGCGAAAATGAAATGCGATTTCATCGTTCTGTTGCTTTTCTTACTAATGCAATGAGATAGCCGAGGGTGATGAAGGCACCAGGAGCCAAAACGAAGAGCAGAATGTTGTATTGCTCGGGTATAATGGTACAACCGAAGAGTGCCCCAGCACCCAACAATTCGCGAAGCATACCCAACAGTGTGAGTGCTAAAGTGAATCCTATTCCAATACCTACACCATCGAAAAGTGATGCCAATGGCGTTTGTTTAGAAGCAAATGCTTCTGCACGCCCCAAGATGATACAGTTTACGACAATGAGTGGGATAAACAGACCCAATGCTTTGTCAATAGTGGGCAGATATGCTCGAATGATCATTTGTAGGATGGTTACAAATGCTGCAATCACCACGATGAATACTGGTATGCGAACCTTGTCGGGAGTGATGTTTTTCAAACACGAGATGACCACATTAGTGCAGATAAGAACAGCCATTGTGGCAAGGCCCATTGACATACCATTGATGGCCGATGTGGTTGTAGCAAGTGTAGGACACATACCAAGCATCAGCACAAAGGTTGGATTGTCTTTGATGATGCCGTTCTTGATAATTTGTATTGCTTTCATATCATTATTTCTCCTTATTATTATTTATGTTGAGTGGCTGCTGTTTCAGCATCTGTTGGCAGTGTCTTATAGGCACGATATGCACTGTTGACAGCCGAGAGAAATGCACGACTAGTGATGGTCGAAGCGGTAATGGCATCTATTGTGCCACCATCCTTTGATACAGCGAGGGGCTCGTCGGGAGACAGACCGATGATAGATCTTTTATTTCCGCTCTGAAACCAATCAGTAACCTTTGCACCCAGTCCTGGTGTTTCGGCATGTTCCAAAATCGTGTAACCCAGGATTGTGCCCTGATGGTTAAAACCAACCAACACACGCAATTTACCACCAAATCCGTTGGTCGAGCTTTCTACGGCTACACCATGTTCGTTATGATACACAACGAATAACTGTGGTTTACCACTAATGTCGTTCTGTTGTATGGTATCAATATGGCTAACGCTGACATCGTCGGCATTCATCACCGCCTTGATACCATCGGCTAATGCTTTTTGCTGTTGAAAAGCGATGGGCCCACTGGTGATATGGTTAACGCCTGCCAACACGATGCCCATCACAATGGCTACACCTGTGAGCACCATAACCATATTTAATAATGTTGATTCTATTTTTCTCATTTTTTTACCTCCTCTCCGAATCGTTTTGGTTTAACGTAGTTGTTGATGAGAGGTGTGAAGCCATTCATGATGAGAATGGCAAAAGACATACCTTCAGGATAAGCGCCCCAGTTTCGAATGACTATCGTGAGCAGACCGATGCAGACGCCATAAATGAGTTGACCGCGTGGAGTCATTGGTGATGTAACATAATCCGTGGCCATATAGATGGCCCCTAACAAAAGTCCGCCACTCAGGATGACGGTGGTGGGATCCGCATAAATAGGATTATACATGTGCATTATGGCACTGAGCACAAATACCGTTGCAATGATGCTGACGGGAATGTGCCAAGTGATGATGCGACGCCACAACATGAAAGCGAAACCCAATATGAGGGCCAATCCGCAAATTTCGCCTACTGTTCCAGCACCGCCTCCAATGGAATGGTCGCCTAATAATAGGTGGAAAGCATTGGGCAACTGATCGAGTATGCTTGCATCTCCTGTATGAATTGCTTGCTTCATGACAGACAACGGTGTCGCTCCGGTTACGGCATGAGTGTATTGCCATAGCTGGCCAGGTTGGGGCCAACTTGTCATCTGGGCAGGAAAGGCAACAAGAAGTACACAGCGACCGATCAAAGCTGGATTGAAGATGTTGTTGCCTAGACCGCCAAATGTCATCTTAGCTACACCAATGGCAAATAGTGCACCTATGATGATAATCCAAATAGGTAGGTTAGAGGGTAGGTTTAATCCTAACAACAGACCTGTTAATGCAGCCGATCCATCATGAATACTGCATGTTTTGCGCCCCATGATGTACTTGCCTATAAACCATTCGAAGAATATGCATGCAGCAACGCTGGAAAAACAGACGATGGCAGATCCTATTCCAAAATAGAAAAATGATACTAGCAATGTTGGCAACAAGGCTATGATTACGCCATACATGTTACGCTCTACGGTGTCGCGTCCATGGACATGTGGCGAAAGTGATATTATTAGCTGTTTCATTTCGTTTGTCTTAATTTAATAATATTCATGACGCTGCTTTTGCCCAGACGGATGTTGTCTAATATTGGACGATGAGCTGGACAGGTGAATTGACACGAACCGCACTCTATACAACTGGTTATGCCATCGTGTTCGGCATGTTCCCAATCTCTGTGTGCAGAAAGCTTAGCCAGAAGATAGGGTTCTAACCCCATCGGACATACAGCGACGCATTTGGCACATCGAATGCAAGGCTGAGGTGTTTGACGACGTGCCTCATCACCAGAGAGAATCGTTACGGCATTAGTTCCCTTGCAGATGGGGACCTCTGTAGAAATAAGAGCCTTGCCCATCATGGGACCGCCTGCCAATACTTTATTGTCGTCCTCAGGCATACCTCCACAGAGATCTATGAGTAATTGAATAGGTGTTCCCATTCGCACTAGATAGTTCGTAGGCTTTGATAGCTGTTTGCCTGTTACGGTAGTATAGCGTTCGAATAGTGGCTTTCGTTTCATAACTGCCTCATAGACAGCATAGACAGTGCCAACATTCTGAACAATTGCTCCAACGTTGACAGGAATGGCTGGAGGGGCAGGAACCTGACGACCTATAACGGCATCGACTAATTGTTTTTCACCGCCCTGAGGATAACGCTGTTGAAGAGGAACTACCTCAACCTGATATTCAGTAGTGTCGAAGACATCGGCACATTTATGTGTAAAGAGTTCTATTGCTGCAGGTTTGTTGGTTTCTATGCCAATAAAACCTCTTTTCACCTTAGCCGCTTTCATTAGCAACTCCAAGCCAATCAAAATTTCGTCGCTGTGTTCTAGCATTAGGCGATAATCGGCCGTGATATATGGTTCGCACTCTACTGCATTGATTATCACACATTCGGGCTTTGTATTTGGTGGCGGACTGAGTTTGATAAAAGTGGGGAACCCAGCTCCTCCCATACCAGTAATACCACTATTCTTAATACGTTCGATAATCTCATCCGGTGTGAGCTCAGGATGGTTTCTTACTAATTCTAGATTGTTGGAACGATCTATTGATGACTCCCATTCGTCACCTTCAACATTGATGAAAATAGCTGGCTTGCGATAGCCAGTAGCATCAATGGCGGCGTCTATTTTCGAAACGGTTCCACTGACAGAAGAATAGATGGGGGCAGACACAAAACCACCAGCCTCGGCTATCAATGTGCCAACCTTCACTTGATCGCCTTTTTTAACGACTGGTTTTGCTGGAGCACCGATGTGTTGCGATAAAGGGAAAATTGCCTGAGTTGGCAACGGAGCAACTTGGGTCGGTACCTCGTGTGTCAACTTATTCTCTTCTGGGTGAATTCCACCAATACTGAATGTCTTGATTTTCATGCTTCTACCTCCTTTTTTTCTTCAACGTTTTTGGGTGTCGGAAAATTTACGGCCATGATGGCTTTTGTTGGACATACGGCTACGCACTTTTTACAAAGGCGACATTTCTTGAAGTCGATGTAGGACAGGTTTCCTTCTACTGTAATAGCCTCGAACTTACATTCTTTAGCACATTTTCCGCAACCAATACATGCAGACTTACAGGCCTTCATCGCAATTGCACCCTTGTCACGATTGACGCACGAGACGTAGATTCGCCGATTCTTGGGACCTTTAGCGCGTAACTCGATGATGTGGCGAGGGCAGAGCTTGGAGCAGGCACCGCAAGCTATACATTTTGTTTCATCGACTACAGGAAGACCAGTTTCAACATTCATGTGGATTGCATCAAATTGACAAGCGTCCACGCAGTCTCCACACCCCAGACAGCCAAAGCCACAGGCAGTCTCGCCCGAACCGCATGTATTCATGGCTGCACATGAGCGTAGGCCGACATATTGAGAAGTGCGGGGGCGGTTCGTGCATGTTCCATCACATCTTACAACGGCAACTTGTGGATCGCCATTGGCAACGGTTATACCGAGTAGGTCGGCCACTTGTGACATGACTTTGGTGCCCCCCACTGGACAACTGAGGTTTTCTATACTTCCTTTGTCTGACTCTTTAACAAGTGCTTCGGACATGGCTTTGCAACCGGCAAATCCACATCCGCCACAATTGGCGCCAGGAAGCAAACTATTCACTTGAGCAATACGGGGGTCTTCGAATACCGCAAACCTTTTAGAGCAGACGTATAGAACAATGGCGGCAACAAAAGCGATGCCTCCAAGTACAATGACTGCAATAATAATTGAATTCATAAAGCATTAATTAATAGTTTTATAAGTTATTTGTTTTTAGGCATGTTCTAGGTGGAAACTAACTGTTTTTGCAATTTTTCTGCGAAATATCCATAGAAGTCCGTAGTAGGGGAGTAATGAGCCGAGTGCTAATAACGAGGCTATGCCTTCATTGAAAGATTGCCACAGGAAAACCGATAAAGTTGTTAAGAGGATGAATAATGGTAGAATAAAGCTCAGCAGTAGTGCCCGCAGGGCCACATGACGCGTGACACACACGACAACGGGGGTGCCTGTTTGATAGGTTGAGGCATGTGTATCGAAGACTTCGATAATTTTCTCCTTTGACTCAGATAGCTGACATCGGGATGACACTTGGCAAGATGCGCAAGACGAATGCTGCACAATTTTTATTCTTACATGTTCATCTGAGGCAGATAACACAATGCCTTCGTGACGTACTACTTGTTCCATATTGCAGGCAAAGATACAATAAATTGGGGATTCTTGCGCAGAAAATATTGGATTTTTTAAATATTTTCCGCATTTATTTGCACATACAATTTTTTTTTGATATTTTTGCAGTGATATTTGATAGAAAAGCATATGAAAGCAACAGAAAGTACCATGCAGCAGATACAACGTGCTATTAGAAAAGTAGCAGAAAAGTTTCCTAAAAACGATGAGGCAGCTTTAATGACAGATATTCATATTCGTGTGTCGCAGGATACAGGTGAATTGTTAGCTTTTGATGATGATGACAAAGAATTGACTCGCTGTGTGGTAGAGCAATGGATAGATAATAAGGATGATGATTTCTATGATGTTATAGCTAAGGATATTCGTCAATGTATCGTATTGCAAAAAGAATTGATAGAAAACCTTTCTATTCTAAAGCCATATTCTTTTGTATTGGAGAACGACGACTCCGAACATGTCGCAGAACTATATGTTGTAGATGACGATACGGTGATTATTGATCCAAACTTGATGGAAGGCTTGGATGAAGAATTGAACACCTTTTTGGAAAAACTATTAAAAAACTAGACATCGATCATATTCTTGATGAAAGATGCATCAACTGACATATCTTCATCGTGGCTCTCGCGCTTGAATGTTTTACGAGAGCACTATATCAGCGAGCGCATGCTTGTGCTCGTATTGGCCTTTTGGATAGGTCTGTTGGCAGCAGTTGCTGCTTTTGTACTTCACTCGATAATAAGGCAGATAGGTTATTTTCTAACCAGTTCTTTTAACTCAGAATCGTACAATTGGCTATATCTGGTTTATCCGGTTGTTGGTATCTTTTTAACGATGCTTTTTATTAAGTATGTGGTGAAGGATAATATCTCGCATGGTATTACTCGTATCTTATATGCTATCAGTTCGAATCGTTCACGCTTAAAAGTACACAATACCTGGACATCTGTTATAGCGTCAGCCATAACTATAGGCTTTGGCGGTTCCGTTGGAGCAGAGGCTCCTATAGTACTGACAGGCTCAGCCATAGGAAGCAATCTCGGAAAAGTGTTTGGATTAGATCGAAAGACCATGATGCTGCTTGTGGGTTGTGGTGCAGCAGGTGCTATAGCGGGTATCTTTAAGGCTCCTATTGCAGGATTGGTGTTCACGCTTGAAGTGTTGATGATAGACCTGACAATGGCTTCTTTAATGCCAATCTTGGTGTCGTGTGTTACTGCAACTTGTTTTACGTATATTTTAAGTGGTGGAGATGCATTGTTTACATTTCATCTTGATGATGAATGGACGATTGAACGTATTCCTGCCTGTATTTTTTTAGGTGTTTTCTGTGGTTTGGTAAGTCTGTATTTTATCAGAACCATGAGTTTTTGCGAGGGTGTCTTTGCCAGACTGAAGAACCACACCTACGTCAAACTGATATTGGGTGGCGCTTTGTTGAGTGGGCTTATATTCCTTTTTCCCGCATTATTTGGAGAGGGCTATGATTCTATCAATCTGTTGATAAACGGTACGGATGAATCTGATTGGGATGCAATTTTGAATAATTCACTCTTCGCGGGCCATAGTCATTGGTTGATTATATACATTGCATTAGTTTTGTTGACCAAGGTTTTTGCAACATCGGCAACAAATGGTGCAGGTGGCTGTGGTGGAACTTTCGCTCCCAGTTTGTTTGTTGGATGCTACAGCGGCTTCCTTTTCTCTCGTCTGTGGAATATCTATCAGATAGGTGTCCATGTTCCAGAGAAAAACTTTGCGCTGATGGGTATGGCTGGAGTGATGTCGGGAGTGATGCATGCACCGTTGACTGGCATCTTCCTGATAGCAGAGCTGACTAGTGGGTATAGTCTTTTTCTGCCATTAATGATTGTGTCTGTTAGTTCGTTCTTAACGATAAACATTTTCGAATCGCATAGTATTTATAGTGCACGTTTAGCTAAAGAAGGAAAACTGATTACGCATCATACCGATCACGCTGTGTTGACGCTGATGCAGTTGAGCAGCGTTGTTGAGAAAGACTACTTATCCGTAGAGCCAGATACCGAATTGCGCGACATCGTCAACAAGATAAGTCGTTCACATACTAGTATAATACCTGTGCTTGACGCTGGTGGTATATTGCAAGGCGAGATTGACATAACAAAGATACGCAATGTGGTGTTTCGTATAGAACTATATCATCATTTCACAGCTCGACAGTTGATGCAAGAGCCTGCTGCTGTGCTGAGTGATCAATCGCCCATGACAGATGTGATGAAGGTGTTCGAGAAAACACATGCAGACTGGCTACCAGTGCTTGACAACGAGAGTCGATTAGAGGGGTATATCTCGCGACAACGTTTGTTTACGCAATACAGAAAGATGGTGGCTGATATGAGTGAGGAATAATATGACAAAAGAAGATTTAAGAATTGTATTTATGGGAACACCGGAATTTGCGGTGGAGACCCTTCAGGCATTGGTTGAAAATAACTATCAGGTAGTGGCTGTAGTGACACAACCCGACAAACCTGTTGGAAGGCATGGTTCTGTGCTTCAGCCATCGGCTGTAAAACAGTATGCTTTAAGCAGAGGACTTCCCGTGCTTCAGCCAGAGAAGATGAAAGACTCAAACTTTATTGAACAGTTGAAGAGTTATAATGCCAATTTACAAGTCGTTGTAGCTTTTCGTATGTTGCCTGAGGTTGTTTGGGCTATGCCCCAATATGGTACGTTTAACGTTCATGCTGCTTTACTGCCTCAATATCGCGGTGCAGCACCTATAAATTGGGCTGTTATCAATGGCGAAACGAAAACAGGAGTTACTACTTTCTTTTTGGATCATGATATAGATACAGGACGCATTATTGAACAAATGTCTTTTGATATTCCTGACGATGCGGATGTTGAGTATGTATATAATGGACTGATGCATTTGGGTGCGAAGATTTGCCTGAGCACGCTTCAGAAAATAGTTGAATCGGATGGTTATCCTGTTGCCTACGATCAATCTATGCCGATGGAGGCGGAATTACATCATGCACCAAAGATTTTTAAGGAAACTTGTATGATTGATTGGGATAAATCATACAAGCAAATATACGATTTCATTCGTGGGCTCTCACCTTATCCCGGTGCATGGACTGTCATGGCCGATGACGATGGACATGAGGTGGTGATGAAAATATTCAAGACAAGAAAGACCAATCTTCCTTCCAAGGGTAATGTAAGGCAATTAATAGCAGATAAAAGGCATCTATACGTATGCTGCAAAGACAACCTACTTGAAATAGAAGAACTGCAGCTAGCTGGTAAAAAAAGAATGGATGCAACAGCTTTCCTCAACGGGGTGAAAGATATAGAAAAATTTTCTGTACGATAGTATAATATATTAATAGGTCTGCACGTTATGAATATAAAAGAAATGATTCAAAACAAAATTTTTTGGCCTATGCAGATATTTACTCCCGAAGAAATGAATCCCAGTGAGAAGGTGATTACACTCATAAAACAGATAGCTTATACCTATCGTGTTAATAATAAGGAGACTTATATCCTGAACTGATTTTATAACAATAAACTAATAGTAAGAAATGACCATTGTTTCACCTTCTATGCTCTCTGCAGATTTTCTGCATTTAGAACGAGATGTTCAGATGATAAATCGATCTGAAGCAGATTGGTTGCATGTTGACGTGATGGACGGCATGTTTGTTCCCAATATATCTTTTGGCTTCCCTGTTATTGAGGCTGTAGCCAAGATATGTACGAAACCTTTGGATGTACATTATATGATAGAACACCCGGAGAGATATATTAGCCGGACCGCCAAACTTGGCGCAATGATGATGAATGTGCATCAAGAGGCTACAGTTCATTTGCATCGTACCATTCAGGAAATACACGATGCTGACATGAAGGCTGCTGTAACATTGAATCCATCTACACCTGTTTCTGTTCTTGAGGATGTGATAGGTGATGTTGATATGGTATTGCTGATGAGTGTTAACCCAGGTTTTGGCGGTCAAAAGTTTATTGAGAATACGATTAAAAAGGTAAAACAACTACGACAACTTATTGATAAGAGTGGCAGTAACGCATTGATAGAGATTGATGGTGGTGTTCAAAAGGAAACGGCACCACGTCTTGTTGAAGCGGGTGCCGATGTTTTAGTCAGTGGTAGTTATATTTTTAAAGCATCTAATCCGGAATCAGTTATCAAAGAATTAAAGGCCTTGTAAAAACATGATAACAAGATGCTATAACTGGAGTGCTAGTTCCATTTTGTTCTCTTTAGCCATTTTGCGTAGGTTGAAAATAGCATAGCGCATGCGGCCAAGTGATGTGTTGATGCTCACACCTGTGATTTCTGCAATCTCTTTGAAAGATAGTTGTTGAAAGAAACGCATGTACACTACCTCGCGTTGCGTGGCAGGAAGGATATTCATGAGTCGAATCACATCTTTTAGAACTTGCTCATTAACCAGTTCTGACTCACGGTAACTGTCCAATACTGATGCACCACTTAGATTCTGCAAGTCGTTTTCTTTATTGGGCTCAACAAAGTGATGATTTTGTTGTTGACGATACCAATCCATCATCACGTTATGAGCAATGCGACTAACCCAAAACTGGAATTTACCTGTATCAGTGTATTGTCCACTTTGCAACTTTATGATAACTTTCACAAAAGTTTCTTGGAAAATATCATCTGCGATGTCATGATCACGTACAACGAACATGATATAAGTAAACAATTTACTCTTTGTGCGATCTAATAATTCATCAAACGCACGATTATTGCCTTTAGCATAGAGTAATGCCAACTGTTCGTCGGTAACTCCTTCAAATTTCTTCATATTGGTCTTCTGTTTTAATTATGAAGTAATTTTGTTTCGATAGGCAATATTATTTAGTTTAATGAGTTATTAATAATGGATTTATTGTGTGCAAAAGTAAGTAAAAACTTCATAACGACCAAATTTTTCATTAAAAAAATCGCTTTTCTTTGATTTTTGAGGTAATTTTGCAAACGATTATGAGATATTTCATTACGTTAAGTTACGACGGAACACATTTTCATGGATGGCAGGTGCAACCCAATGGCGTCTCGATTCAAGGTGAGTTGCAAAAAGCGCTTTCACTAATACTTCGTGAAGACATTGCTATTACTGGCGCAGGACGTACGGATGCAGGGGTGCATGCTTCAATGATGATAGCACACTTTGATTGCGACAAAGAGTTCGACCGCGATCAGTTGTGTTACAAATTGAATAGATTATTGCCTCAAGATATTGCTATTCGGCAGATAGAACAGGTGGGGGAAGATTTGCATGCACGCTTCTCAGCTGTATCGCGTACGTACCATTATTATGTTCATACGTACAAGTCTCCTTTCTTGCATCATTATTCGTGTGAGTTGCACTATGAATTAGATTTTCAAAAAATGAACGAGGCTGCGAAGATTCTTACTGAGTATGATGACTTTGGCGCTTTCTGTAAGAGCCACTCTGATGTAAAAACTACACTCTGTAAAGTGACTCGGGCAAAGTGGGTAGAGTTGAGAGAAGGTGAGTGGTTCTTTGAAATAACGGCAAATAGGTTTTTAAGAAATATGGTGAGGGCTGTTGTTGGAACGCTAGTTGAAGTAGGGCGTGGCCGATTATCTTTGGATGATTTTCGTCATGTTATTGAAGGGAAACGTCGTACAGAAGCAGGAGAATCGATGCCTGGAAATGCATTATTTTTAGTTGATATAAAATATTAAAATGTGGTTATTGCTTGCATTTATGTCTGCCGCCCTATTGGGTGTGTATGACTCATTGAAAAAGAAGGCGCTGAAGAATAATGCTGTTATTCCAATTTTGTTTCTTAATACATTATTCTCCTCGCTAATATTTGTTCCGTTTATTGTGTTAAGCTCTAAGACTCATTTGTTAGATGGAACGCCGTTTTTGGTCGCAACTGGTGGTTGGGAGTGTCATAAATATATTGTACTGAAAGCCATTATAGTCTTGTCAAGTTGGGTGTTAGGTTATTTTGGTATGAAGCACTTGCCACTAACAATTGTTGGCCCGATTAATGCTACTCGACCGGTAATGGTTCTGATAGGAGCTTTGCTGGTGTTTGGAGAACGTTTGAATATGTGGCAGTGGATAGGTGTGTCATTGGCGATAATCTCTTTTCTTCTATTGAGTAGAAGCGGGAAAAAGGAAGGTATAGACTTCAAACACGACCAATGGATTTATATGATCGTAGGTGCGGCAGTACTAGGAGCCATAAGTGGTCTTTATGACAAATATCTAATGGCGCCTATAGAGAAGGGTGGTGTTGGTTTAGACCGCATGATGGTACAGTCGTGGTATAATATCTATCAATGCATCATGATGTTTGTGATGTTGATGTTATTGTGGTGCCCTAGGAGAAAGGAAAATACACCTTTTCATTGGGATTGGGCAATTATTGGCGTAAGCATCTTTCTGTCAATAGCAGATTTTGCATACTTCTTCGCATTGTCGTTACCTGAAGCAATGATTAGTATTGTGTCAATGGTAAGAAGAGGAAGTGTTGTCGTCTCGTTTCTGTGTGGTGCCGCTTTCTTCCATGAAAAGAACCTAAAGGCAAAAGCCCTCGATTTAGCCTTGGTACTATTAGGAATGTTATTTCTATATATTGGAAGCTAAACATGATAAAAAATATGTTTATCGTGTGGGGATTCAAAAAAAAATAGTAACTTTGCAGGCAAATTAGACGGACTATTATGGTATACAATATTTTTAAAGGGCTTGGAATTGCGCTTGTTACACCTTTTAAGCAAGATGGCTCTGTAGATTATGAAGCAATTTTGCGATTAGTTGATTATCAATTGGAGAACGGTGCTGATTTCTTTTGTATTCTTGCTACTACAGGAGAGACTCCCACATTGACAAAAGAGGAGAGGTCTAAGATTAAGAATTTAATAGTAGAAAGAGTTCAGGCGCGTGTTCCCATTTTAATGGGGTGTGGCGGAAACAATACAGCATCAGTTGTTGATGAATTAAAGAATGGAGACTTTAAGGGCGTTGACGGCGTGTTGAGTGTATGCCCATACTATAACAAACCTTCTCAAGAAGGACTATATCAGCACTTTAAAGCCATTGCTGCCGCGACGGAACTTCCTGTCGTTCTTTATAATGTACCTGGCCGTACGGGGGTCAACTTGAAGGCAGAAACAACATTGAGATTGGCGCGCGACTGTAAAAATATTGTTGCTATCAAGGAAGCTTCTGGTAACTTAGAACAGGTTGACGAGATAATCAAAAGCAAACCGAAAGACTTTGATGTAATTTCTGGTGATGACGCACTAACTTTTCCTATGATATCATGCGGCGCAGTTGGTGTTATTTCAGTTATCGGTAATGCGTTGCCCAAGGAATTCTCAAAGATGATTCGTTTACAGATGAAGGGAGAGTACGATCCTGCACGGAAAATACATCATCGCTTTACGGATCTGTTCTCGCTATTGTTTGTTGACGGAAATCCTGCTGGTGTCAAGGCCATGTTGCACGAAATGGGATTTATTGAAAATGTCTTGAGATTACCTCTAGTGCCAACAAGAATTTCAACATTGCAACGTATGAGTGAAATAATGAAGGAGCTTAAAATTTAAGCTCCTTCATTATGGAATTCAATCAATTAAGTTAATTACTTACTAAGTTTCTTTAATTCCGTGGAAGCAGCAACGTAAGCACGTTGCCAATCTGTATCTAGAGAGAAGCGAGTCAAACTTTCTTCATTAGAAAAATAGTATAGAACTATGTTCTTTTCAGGGTCTTTAAAGAATGGGTTTGAATAGCTGATATCCATAAATAGATTAATTATTTTTATTTGTTGTGCTTTAGATTGCTTTTTAATATCAATCAAAGTTCTACAGTAAAGATTAATGAATTGATAAAGAGCGTAAGCTTGATCGTCGAGAACCGAAGCGGGAGCATCTGGCATGACCTCTTTCATTTTCATGCCCATATAATTTAAAGCATCAAGTTCGAACCTGTTTATGTCTTTAATAATCTGTTGCGAATTGGTGTCCTCAATGTGTTTTTGTGCAATTTTCCTGATTTCAGTATAAACAGCCTGTGCAGACATGCTTATATTAATTGTAAAAAACAAAGAAGAAATTAGAATAATCTTTCTCATATTTGTTTTGTTAGTGTGAAATGATGATTTATACATGAAGGTAACTCATCCGGATAGTGAGTTACGAAGATTAGGGACTTATGAGGTCTCTTGCAAAAAGTTTCAATGATGTCTTTTACAAGCTGCTGGTTGTGAAGGTCTAGTCCATGCATGGGTTCGTCGAGGATAAGTAGCTCGGGGTCTTTGACGAATGCACGAGCTAAAAGAACTAAGCGTTGCTCACCGCTTGATATGTTCAAAAACGAACGAAAGGCTAATTCTTCTATACCAAACAAACGCATCCACCACAAACTCTGTTCGCGCTCTATAGCATTTGGACGCATATATAGTCCTATGGTGTCTTTAAAGCCACTTGCTACTACTTGTAGTGCAGGAATATTATGCTTATATGCACGATGCATTTCAGGGGATACATATCCAATGTGATTTTTTATGTCCCATATCGATTCACCAGATCCGCGTTTATTTCCAAACAGCGTTATGTCGCACGCATATGCCTGAGGGTTGTCTGCCGCAATAAGTGATAAAAGTGTGGATTTGCCAGAACCATTTGACCCGGAAAGTGACCAAAAATCTCCATCATGAACTTCCCAATTTATATTCTTTAGAATTTGTCGGTTGCCATAATGGATGCTAATATCTTTCATCCTAACAATAATGTTGGAATTGGAATTATGAGAAGGCGTCGGGAGATTTAAGAGTTCCTTCTTCATTTTGCAACTAAGTCCTTGTGGCTTAGAGTAAAACAACTCTTTTGGCGTGATGTAAACGACTTCGTCGATGTATTCAGGTATTTCATCTGGCTTTGTAAGAATAATATAAAGAGAAAGGTGCTCTTCTAGAACTAACAAATGGAGCAAATCACGCAAAGCTTCTCGAGTGTGTATATCTAATCCAATAAAAGGATTGTCAAGAATTAATGTATTAGGATGCGAAAGTAATTGTTTTACTATTTGAAACTTACGCAATTCCCCGCTTGATAACAATATTAAATACTTGTCATATTCCTGATCTATAGAAAAAAGATGGTATAGACGCTTTTGAAAAGAGCGACGCTCCGGAGTGTCATCGCCGGAGATTAGAAAAGACTGCTCTAATACACTCCCTACTGTTGGAGTATCCTCGTCGATGTCGTGTTGGTTCCAGCGCTGCTGAAGATAATATGCGCGATCTGTTTTCATGCCATAAGAATCGCAGAATGCCATATATCTTACTCTGTCACTGCTCAATTGACGACGAAGTCTTTCGATATATTGTGTTTTGCCACTAGCGTTTAAACCAAGAATAGCTATAGTTTTGCCTGCTTCCATACTTTCTCTTGATTCTTGTTCACGAAATCTTTCCAACCTTTGTAATGCGGTGCATTTGAAATGGGCGAGCGTGCTTGAAGATAGTGACAATATGCAGCAGCCAATGCGTCGGTTGCGTCCATAAAAGTACTCATGTCTTCTTTTTGAATGTGAAGCAACCGTTTAAGCATGTCTGCAACTTGCTCTTTTGAAGCGTTTCCATTACCGGTGAGGGCCATCTTGATTTTCATCGGTGCATATTCATGAATCGGTACCCCATGTTTGATGGCTGCGGCAATTGCTACTCCTTGCGCTCGGCCAAGTTTTAACATTGACTGAACGTTCTTTCCAAAAAAAGGAGCTTCAATTGCTAGCTCGTCTGGAAGATATGCATCAATAATCCCTGTAACTCTTTCAAAAATATGACCTAACTTAAGATAGGCATCGTTAAACTTACGTAAATCAATGATTCCCATTGTAATCATTTGAGCTTTACCATCAGTTACCTTAAGTAATCCATATCCCATAATGTTTGTTCCAGGGTCGATTCCAAGTATAATCTTTTCCATTTCGATGTGCAAAGTTAGCCAAATTTACTAAAAATAATGATTTATCTCTAAAAATTTTGTCTAAAATTTGCTGAAATCAATTATTTATCTTATTTTTGCAGTAATAAATCCACACCATTAATTTATTAACGATGGATCAGGAAGGAAAATTTGAGTCACAAATTAATAGAAGTGATTATAAAATCTTAATTGTTGACGATGTCGTTAGCAATGTTCTTCTTTTGAAGATTTTGCTGTCTAATGAGAAATTTCAGGTATGCACTGCAAACTGTGGTAATATGGCTGTAGAACAAGCAAAAGCAGAAAAACCGGATTTGATTTTGCTTGATGTCATGATGCCCGATATCAGTGGATTCGATGCTGCTATTATTTTGCGTAAAGATCCTGAAACTAAAGATATCCCTATCATTTTCCTTACTGCACTTAATAATCCAAGTGACCTAGTTAAAGGTTTTCAAGTTGGAGCTAATGATTTTTTGACAAAGCCTTTTAATAAAGATGAGCTTTTGGTTCGTGTGATGCACCAAATTGCATTGGTTGCTGCAAAGCGCATTATTCAAAAGCAAAATAGCGATCTGCAGGCTACTATTAAAAACCGTGATAAGATGTATTCGGTTATTGCCCATGACTTGCGTTCACCGATGGCCTCTATTCGTATGGTTCTTAATCTTGTTATGTCAGCCGTAACTCCTGAAGTAATAGGACCGGAGTTGTTTGACCTGTTGGATAAGGCGAATAAAGAATCAGAGGATTGTCATGACTTGCTTGATAATCTGTTAAAATGGACTAAGAGTCAGACTGGACGTTTAAATGTTGTACTACAGGAATTGGATCTAAATGATATTATTCCTGGTGTAGTTGAAATATACAACATGATCGCTTCGACAAAGAGGATTAAACTGAGCTATACGGGCAGTAAAACTCCTGTGGTTGTATTGGCGGATAATGATATGCTAAAGACGATTGTTAGAAATTTCATATCTAATGCAATTAAATTTAGTCCAGACGAGAGTACCATTGAAATTACAATGAAACCTGATGGTGAATTTGCAAAAATTAGTATAAAGGATCATGGCGTTGGTATCAGTCCAGATCGATTAGAAACCCTTTTTCATAAAGGTGAGACAACTTATGGCACTGATGGAGAAGAAGGTAGCGGTTTAGGACTGCAGCTATGTAAGGATTTTGCAACGAAGATTGGCGGAGATGTGATGGTCGAATCAGTCTTGGGTGAGGGTTCAACGTTTAGCGTTTTTGTTCCGTTAAAAAAATAATGTAATTGTCGATTGAAAAATAAAAGCATGGTTAATAAATGTAAATGACATGCGGTTTTTCAATCGCCAATTGTCTTTATTAAAGATTTTTTTATACCTTTGCAATTAAATTCAAGTAGCGTTTCTTTCCTAGAAGCGTTTTTTAAAATCAAACAAAACAAAATTCGAAAATTAGTATATTAATTATGTATACAAAAGAAGAACTCCAAAAAATGGATATACCACAGTTGATGGAAATTGCCAACAGCCTTGGTGTAAAAGTTGCTCAGGATGATAGTTTGGAAAAAGTTATCTATGATATTTTAGATAAAGCTGCTATTGATAGCGCTAATAATACTACTGGGGAACCAAAGAAAAAGCGTACTCGTATTGCCAAGAAAGATACTGACAAAGTATATGCGGTAAAAGGGAAAGAAGGGGAAAATTTCGATTTGAAAAATAGTAAAAGTATGGATATAGAAGCGCCCTCTCTCTTTGCAGACGAACAAATTGTCGAAGAAGAAAAGCAGAGTGAGGAGAAACCGGCTCCTAAAAAACGTGGTAGGAAACCAAAGATTGCCAAGGAAGAAACACATGATAATTCAGAAGAAATCTCACATGTTGAGGAATTACCTGTTGAAGCCGTAGTTGCTGAAGAACCAGTTGTTGAGATACCTGAAGAAATACAAACAGAATTAGATTCTTCGGAAATTTTGGATGAAGGAATGATAAGTCAACTTCAAGAAAAGATGTCTCATCATAATTTATTAGAAGATTATGATATTGATGATGATGATGTGTGGCCTGGAGATCCTGGAGATGGTACAGACTTTATTACAGTGGTTGATATTCCTATTGAAGATCAAGCCGCCATACCAACATTGGACATGTTTGACCGTCCGATGGTCCAACAGCCAGATTCGGTTTTTTCTTCGTCAGCAACCATTGCTTCCCAAATTGAAAAATACGACTTTGATGATATTATAAAAGGTAATGGCGTGTTGGAAATATTGCAGGATGGCTATGGATTCCTTCGGTCTAGCGACTATAATTACCTATCATCACCGGATGATATCTATGTGTCTCCACAACAAATCAAGCGTTTTGGACTGAAAACTGGTGATGTGGTCGAATGCACTGTTCGTCCACCGCAAGATAATGAGAAATATTTTGCGATGTCAAATGTTGACATGATTAATGGGCGTAACCCGTCAGAAGTCCGTGACCGCGTAAGTTTTGAACACTTAACGCCTCTTTTCCCTGAGGAAAAATTTAACTTGTGTGGCGAAAAGACTACGACGAATCCTTCAACACGTATTGTTGACTTATTCTCTCCAATTGGTAAAGGACAACGAGCACTAATAGTGGCGCAGCCAAAAACGGGTAAAACAATTTTGATGAAAGATATAGCTAATGCGATTGCTGCTAATCATCCCGAAGCCTATATTATGATGTTGCTTATTGACGAACGTCCAGAGGAGGTTACGGACATGAGCCGTACTGTAAATGCTGAAGTTATTGCATCTACATTTGATGAACCTGCTGACCGGCATGTTAAGATTGCAGGAATTGTTTTGGAAAAAGCAAAACGTATGGTAGAATGTGGTCACGACGTTGTAATCTTTCTCGATTCTATTACACGTTTAGCACGTGCGTATAATACTGTGTCTCCCGCAAGTGGTAAGGTGCTTACAGGTGGTGTGGATGCAAATGCCCTTCAGAAACCCAAGAGATTCTTTGGCGCAGCACGAAACATTGAAAATGGTGGTTCTCTGACCATCATAGCTACAGCTTTGGTGGATACTGGTTCAAAGATGGATGAAGTGATCTTTGAGGAATTCAAAGGCACAGGTAACTCGGAAATCCAGTTGGATCGCATGCTCTCTAATAAACGTATATTCCCTGCTGTCAATCTAGTTCAGTCATCAACACGACGTGATGACCTGCTTCAGGATACGACAACACTTAACCGCATGTGGATTATACGTAAGTTTATAAGTGAGATGAATCCTATTGAGGCAATGAACACGGTGCGAGACAGACTTGTTCAAAGTAGGAATAATGATGAATTCCTAATGTCAATGAACGGATAAATAACTAACTATAAAAAACAAAATCAAAAATTATGGCAAAAATTGTAACACTTGGCGAAATTATGCTTCGTCTCTCCCCGCAGGGAAATGATCGCTTTATTCAGAGTGAATCTTTTCGCATAATACCAGGCGGTGGCGAAGCTAACGTCGCTATTAGCTTGGCTAACTATGGTCATGAGGCATTTTTTGTATCGAAACTTCCTAAACATGAAATTGGTCAAATTGCAGTAAATGCATTGCGACGTTATGGAGTAGATACTCGTTTCATTGCTCGTGGCGGTAATCGTGTTGGATTGTATTATGCTGAAACAGGAGCTTCTATGCGTCCCTCAAAAGTAATTTACGATCGTGCCCATTCATCTATCGCCGAAGCTGATCCAACGGATTTTAACTTTGATGAAGTAATGGAAGGTGCTCAGTGGTTCCATTGGAGTGGTATTACTCCAGCAATCAGTGATAAGGCTGCTGAGTTGACTCGTTTAGCATGTGAAGCAGCAAAACGTCATGGAGTTACAGTCTCTGTTGACCTAAATTTCCGCAAAAAACTATGGACAAGTGAAAAGGCTATCTCTGTGATGCGTCCTTTGATGAAGTATGTTGACGTTTGTATTGGTAACGAAGAGGATGCTGAACTTTGCCTTGGATTCAAACCTGATGCTGATGTTGAGGGAGGTCAGACAGATGCTGCTGGATATGAAGGAATCTTCAAACAGATGATGAAAGAGTTTGGATTCAAATATGTTGTATCAACTCTGCGAGAGTCATACTCTGCAACATTTAATGGATGGAAAGCATTGATTTACAATGGCACGGAATTCTATCAGTCAAAACGTTATGAAATCAACCCTATAATCGACCGTGTTGGTGGTGGAGATTCATTCTCAGGAGGTTTGATTCATGGTCTGCTAACTAAGAAAACACAAGGAGAGGCTCTTGAGTTTGCTGTTGCAGCTAGTGCGTTGAAACATACGATTAATGGTGATTTCAATTTGGTTTCTGCTGAGGAAGTAGAAGCCTTAGCTGGTGGCAATGCCAACGGACGTGTGCAACGATAATATTATAATAATGATTTATAGAAACTTCTACTATGGCAAAATTTGATAAGTTAACTGTTCTAAAGAAAATTGGTGATACGGGTATGGTTCCCGTTTTCTATAACAAAGATTTAGACACTTGTAAAAAAGTAGTAAAGGCTTGCTATGATGGAGGCGTTCGTGCATTCGAATTTACAAATCGTGGAGATTTCGCACATGAGATTTTCGGTGAGTTGGTAAAGTGGGCAGACATCGAGTGTCCAGAGCTTGCACTGGGAATTGGTTCTGTCGTTGATGCTCCAACGGCAGCACTATATTTACAGTTGGGTGCAAACTTTGTTGTGGGTCCATTGTTTAACCCCGAGATTGCACCAGTATGTAATCGTCGATTGGTTCCGTACTGTCCAGGATGTATGACTGTATCAGAAATAGGAAAAGCGCAGGAACTTGGCTGTGATCTCACAAAAGTCTTCCCTGGTGACGTGGTTGGACCAAATATGATTAAGGGTTTGAAAGCCCCAATGCCATGGTCCAAAATCATGGTTACTGGAGGTGTCGCTCCTGAAGAAGATAACCTTTCAAAGTGGTTCAAGGCTGGTGTTTTCTGTGTTGGTATGGGATCAAAGTTGTTCCCTAGTGACAAAATTAAGGCTGGCGATTGGCAGTACGTGACCGACAAGTGCAAGGAGGCATTGGGTTATGTGGCAAAAGCTCGCGCTTAATTTAGTTGCTACAATATTACTTCTTTCAGCTTGTTCACCGTCTAATAGACAAGCGGTGGACAAGCTGAATTCTCTTTCTTATGCCTATCATTATCGAGATTTAGACACTGTAGTGCATTATGCCAATATCGCATTTAATCTTTCAGATAATTACCCTGATGGGCAGGCAGAAGCACTTAATAATTTAGCATTCGTATATATTATTCGAATGCAGTATGATAAGGCCGACAGTTTGCTTCGGTACATTCCCCAATTAACGGATAATCATATTGAACTTCTTGTTGCCTATGTTCAACAGATGCGATTATGTCAACGTCGTTCGCATAATCGAGAATTTTATGATTATCGTATGAAGGCCTCACAGTCGTTGGCCAGAATCGAAGAAGACACCAATATACTCAACGAGCATGAGACACACCGTCTAAACTATGCTAAAAGTGAAATGTCTCTTGTCACCTCCACTTACTATTATTACGTGGGATTAGAACGACAGTCTATTCAAGCTATGGATGAAATATCTATAGATTTAGAAAGTGATACAGCACAATATTTAAACTATCTTTATAATATTGGTGCTGGTGGCGTTATTAATCAGGGAACTCAAAATGAAATCAATGAAAAAGAAATTGTATATTTAACAAGATGCTATGAATTAGCAAGGGAAGGACAATATACATTCTTTATGGCCAATTCCTTAGAGGGATTAGCCGAGCATCATCTTGATGAGTATTATGCGCCCGCTTTAGCTGATAGCGCACTAAACTTGTTTTGCAAATATGGAGATGTATATCAAATTGCTGGTGCATACAGAACTCTTGCATCATGTTATTGGGCACAGCAAAATTATGAACAGGCTCTTACGTCTTTAGAGAAGGCTCTTTCAGACACGATTATTAATCAAGCACCTGATTTGGTGGCAAGTATTTGCGAGCAATTGAGTGTAGTCTATGCCGCAATAAATAATAAGGAGAATAGTGATTTGAATAGGAATCGCTATCTAGACTTACAGGAGCAAACTCGACAAGATCGTTATCTTGAAGCAAGAGCTGGACAGTTAGAATATCAGCTATCACAATTAAATAATTTGTTAATTGTCATTAGTGTCTTAATTGCAATCGTTGTTATATTTATTGTTATTCAATACTATCGTCGGCTTTTACGACAGCGTAGGAGAGAATTTGTAGAAGAAGACGAAATTATCAACGAAGAAGAGGATATCCATGAACAAATTAATATAGCAAAGCTTCGTTGCGAGAATGAACAGCGAGTTCTTTTAGAACATCGAGCTAAAATTTCGCTTGTTAATAGTATCACTCCACTTATTGACAGAATACTTCACTCCATAAGATTAAGTAAGGATAATATAGACAAGGATACGATTACTTATATCAACGAATTGACACAACAAATAGAAAAAGATAATGATGTTTTGACCAATTGGATCAAACTTCGTCAAGGTGAACTTATTCTTCACATAGAATCTTTCCCCCTTCAGGAGATATTTAATATTGTTGCAAAGAGCGAAATGGGATTTAAGATGAAACATGTCCATTTGAATATTGTTTCTACAGATGCCATTGTTAAAGCCGATAAAATACTGACTGTTTTCATGTTGAATACATTGGCAGATAACGCTCGAAAATTTACAAGAGGAGGAGATACGGTTACTATCTATTCTGAGACCAATGACGATTATGTCGAAATTTCCATTAAAGATACCGGTATTGGGATGGATGATAGCACGGCAAGTCATATCTTTGAACATAAGATTGAGGGTGGACACGGATATGGACTTGTGAACTGCAAAGGAATTATAGAGAAATATCGTAAGACGAGTAAAATCTTTAATGTCTGTACGATTAATTGTGAAAGTACAAAAGGCGAGGGGAGTAGATTCTTTTTTAGGTTGCCAAAAGGTATTATGAAAATGGCAGGTAGGGGCTTTTCTCTCTTGCTCTTTGGTGTTGCATTTCTCATGTCTCAACAGATATCAGCAATGAATCCTATAGAGCAAGCGAGTATATATGCAGACTCTGTTTATTTCTGTAATATTAACGGAGAGTATGAGAAAGCCTTGGATTTTGCAGAGTTAGGAAGACAGAAAATAAATGAATACTATCTTAGTATTATAAAGCAAGGTAAAGATACTCTGATGGGGTATTCCGATAATGCGGTAATTCCAGAGATTCGATGGTTACATGATTCAATAGATGTCAATTACAATGTAATTCTAGATATACGAAACGAGAGCGCTGTGGCCGCACTGGCGCTTCACGACTGGAAATTATATTATTATAATAATAGGATTTACACGTTGTTATTTAAAGAACTGTCAGCAGATGCAACATTAGATGATTATTGTAAAAAGATGCAGCAATCGCAAAGCAATAAGCAAATAGCCATTTTATTATTGGTAATCTTGTTGTTTGCTATTCTTATAGCAATTGTTTGGCATATCATTGTTAAACTAAACAATTCGGCTCAACGTCAGAATGACATTCAAGAGAAGAAAAAAATAAAGGAAGACGAATTGAGTCGGTTACGTTATGAAGACAGCAAGCTATATGTTACCAATGCCGTACTTGATAATTGCCTTTCTTCGCTAAAACATGAGACAATGTATTATCCAGGGCGAATACGTCAACTTTTAAATGATGGAGATTATAAAGCTTTGAATGACACGGTGGCTTATTATCGCGAGATTTATGGAATTCTGAGTGAACATGCTAATAGACAGGCAAACGAACATTCGACCAGACTAACAGAGTGCGAGCACGAAATCTTAGCAAATGAACTACAACTTAAGATGCTTTTTGATTTGCTGCGAAGAGTGTTCAAAAGCCATTTTGACGCGATTTCTTATTCGCCGCGAGATAATAGATACATAGCTTGTCAAGTCTGTTTAAAGGGAGTTTCACTCACTGACGATGAACTTAAAACGCTTTTTACTCCCAGCATAGAACACATACCGTTATTAATATGCAAACAAATATTGAGAGATCTTGGTAACATTACAAATTTACACGGTTGTGGCATTTGGGCAGAAAGAAAAGAAAACATTGTTTTCATCAATATAATATTTCCACGAGTATGCAAAACTTCAAAGTAATTATTGTAGAAGATGTTCCTTTAGAATTGAAGGGGACAGAAGGTATCATACATAAAGAAATACCAGAAGCGGAAATTATCGGAACCGCAGATACAGAGTATGCTTACTGGCATCTTATAAAAAAGCAATTGCCTGACCTCGTATTGCTGGATTTAGGTTTAGGAGGCTCAACAACAGTTGGTGTCGAAATTTGTCGTCAAACTAAGGAGCTGTACCCACAAGTTAAAGTTCTAATATTTACAGGAGAAATACTTAATGAAAAACTTTGGGTTGATGTTCTTGACGCGGGAGCAGATGGAATTATTCTGAAAACAGGTGAACTCCTGACACGAAATGATGTATCGGCTGTGATGGAAGGAAAGCAACTTGTCTTTAATGAGCCGATTCTGCGGAAAATAGTAGATCGATTCAAGAATAGTGTAGGTGCACAAATTGCTAAGCAAGATGCGCTAATTAACTATGAAATTGATGAATATGATGAACGTTTTTTGCGTCATCTAGCGCTTGGATACACGAAAGACCAGATTACACAGTTAAGAGCAATGCCATTTGGTGTAAAGAGTTTGGAAAAACGTCAAAATGAATTAATCCAGAAACTTTTTCCTGACTCGAAAAGCGTTAATGCAACACGATTAGTTGTAAGAGCTATAGAACTTCATATCTTAGACATTGACAACCTTGAACCAGATGACGAATAAAATTATAGGTGCTCTTCTCGTCTTTTTATGTACTTTAGAGCTTGTGCTAATATTGACTTCATGGTTTATGTCTGCCATTGAGGTTGAGGGAATTCGTTCTCTCCTTTCTGCAGAAGGTGTAAGGTGGTTTTTAGGAAGTTTTGTAGATGGTTTGCAAAATGAAGAACTTATTTGGGGGCTTCTCCTTTCTATCGCATGGGGATGTGTAAAAAACAGTGGAGTCTATCAGCACCATCACGACATCCGTCATGATGGTGCATTTAGGATTGTCTTATTTATTGACGTCTTATATATATTATTTATATTATATCTTTCGATTCCATCTCATGCAATTCTACGTTCGGCAACAGGTGAACTTTGGCCTTCTGCATTTAGTAGAGCTATCGTTCCAATGCTTGCTTTTATATTATCTTTGTCATGCGTTATCTATGGGCTAATTACAAAGAAATTCACATCTGTTGCTTCGGTAGTAGAAGCAATGGGAGATGGTGTTAAAACAATAGCACCATACATGGTGCTATATGTTTTTGCTATGCAATTGATAAACTCTTTCCGTTATGTTATTTCATAATTATACTCTTTTTTCCTTGATAATTCCGTGCCTGTAGGCGTAAAGCAGATTTCTAAGGTCTTCAATCTGTTCACGCAATTCTTTTCCTTTGTCTGTATCAGAAACATGCATCCGATGTGCCGAAAGCTCTACAATTTGTGTTGTCGATTTAATGTCTGATCCTCTTAATACTGCATCATTGGCATTTGTGAAGGGCTCGTGTTGTACTAGCTGAAAGCCGCGACTATGATATACTAAAGTGTATCCTGCGATACCCGTCTCCTTGTGATATGCTTCAGAAAAACCTCCATCAATCACCATTAATCTTCCTCCTGCCTTGATGGGATTCTCTCCTTTTGATGCATGAACTGGTACATGTCCATTAATAATGTGGCGATTATTGCCCTGAACTCCAAAAGCATCAAGAATACGGTCGCACACATCTATGGAGTCTCTTAGCTTGTAATAATTGCCTTTTTCTTCTTGGTAGGTTGTTTTGTCAGATAGGAAATATCTTTCAAAAGTCGCCATTTTCGACTTGTCAAATAGAGGAGAATTTTTTCCACACCAAAGATATAAAAAATAATCTTTCGCATATTCTTTCATATCAATGGGTGTGTCACTCTGAAAGGCCGAACGAATCATCTGACCGATATAGTTCATTAGTTCTATTCCGCACAATTCTCGGTCTAGAATTCTAACGTTTTTCAAAGAACCATCATCATTAAGGGGGATAGATGCATGAAATAGAAGATTCTGATTGCAAATGTTGTACATACATCCATGACTAAGAATGGTCTGTATATGTTTGCGAAGTTTCTCACTCACGCGGAATGAGTGATGTAGCTTGCACAATAATGTGGACTCTTCTTTAGTTAATGCATTGCAATCATTTTCTTTGATTGTCGGAAAATAACAACTATTCATCTTATAAGAAATACCATCAACTGTGCAGGTTGCATTCTTATAATCGATATATTCTAACATACAACGATCTTCCATCTGCCAATCTTTACGGCGATGGAAAATACGTGCTTCCTCTTTAAATTGTATAACAGAGATGGCTTTATGCATCTTGGCAATTAGATGAATTGTTTTATCATCTAAAGACTGACCTTTTACAAGTAGAGGCATAAATTCAGTACATGGGTCATCCCCGTACACATCAAGTGCAAAAGTTGCAAGAGGTACAAGATTAATACCGTAGCCTTCCTCCAATGTTGCAAGGTTGGCATATCGCAAAGACAATCTTAGAACATTGCAGATGCATGCGTCATTTCCTGCTGCTGCACCCATCCATAACACATCGTGATTTCCCCATTGTATATCCCAAGAATGATACTGAAGCAGGGTATCCATTATAATGTGTGCACCTGGTCCACGATCGTAAATATCTCCTAAAATATGTAACTGGTCTATCGCTAAACGTTGTATAACATTACAAATAGCGATGATAAAATCATCGGCTCTTCCTGTAGAGATAATTGTGTCAACAATAACAGATACGTAAGCGGTCTTATCTTGATCGTCTAAACTTTCATGCAATAGTTCTTCTATGATATATGAAAATTCAGTGGGGAGAGACTTTCTTACTTTTGAACGAGTGTATTTGCTAGATACATCACGGCAGACGCGAACCAACTGATGAATGGTTGTCTGGTACCAATCATCAATCTGCTCTTCGTTAGCCTTAACTAGCTCCAATTTCTGCTCTGGATAGTAAATTAAAGTACAAAGCTCTTTCTTTTCGCTTTCACGTATTGTATTACCAAAGATCTCAGAGACTTTACGTTTAATGTTGCCGGAAGCATTTTTTAATATGTGCAGAAAAGCTTCATGTTCACCATGAATATCGGCTAAGAAATGCTCAGTTCCTTTGGGTAAATTAAGAATTGCTTCTAAATTTATTATTTCACTAGCAGCATCAGCTACGGTTGGATATGTCGTAGATAAGAGATTTAAGTAGCGTTCGTCTATCATATTTTTAGTAAATTAGCCATCATAGTTCGTAATTTGTTTGTATATTTATTATCTTGTGGAAGACAAGGCATAAAACCTTCATCCAACCATGTGGTTTCTTTAAGTATTTGTAATATACTTGGAAAATATGTATCAAAATGTAGTTCTTTTAAATCGTGTAGTAAGCTTGGCTCATCAATATCTCCTCGTCGCAAAGCTATGTCTAATTCAACAAAACGAAGTAAGGTAACATCTCCTTCAATAATCTTTTTTATAATACTTGTTGTATCATGATGCTCTAATGGTACTGGTTCTTGATAATGGGAAGGGAGATAGGAACTGATGACTTCGGAATTAGGTTCTGAGATGCCTAGAACTGCGGCACCAGATCTTATAAAATCTGATATCCCTTGATAGTGGGCATAGATGTGGAGCTTATGCCAATCAATCGGACACGTCCTTTCTAAATTAACCCAACGAGCATCTCCCGTAATACCAGCTTTTAACATTGCATGCATCATTAGTAAAGTATCTGAATCCATTAAAGGAAGAACGTCAGAGTCCGTTACTTTACGATAAATCGCCATCAGTTGATGACAACAATCCTCATTAGTCGTTGTTTTAGTTAGGAATGGATTACGAACAACTTCCAGACGTTCGAAGGTATCAGATAATTTCTTCCGTTCCATTTCACTTCTAGCAATCACGACGTAAGCATCATGATTTGTTTTTTCACCATGAGGAGAAATGATAATTCGGAAGTCGTTCGTAATATCCCATTTTACAGAGCCATGAATATGTATAATATCAGGATGTATATTCTCAAGAGACTTTTTCATGTCAAAAGAGTCATCAACACTCATCATCTCAATCAAAGATGGCATATCTGAGCATAGCATGTTTACATATCGTGCTAACTGATGGTTATTCTGAGAATAGACATTTAATATTCGCATATTCATTTCATGTTATACAAATTCATCACTAATATAACCTAGTGGAAGCGGACGACAGTTATAGCTACTAGCCATGATTTCGCCGTAAGCTCCAGCAGAGCGTATTGCCAAAAAGTCGCCACGATGAATTTTATTTATATCAATTTGTTTTGCAAATACATCTGTGGATTCACAAATAGGACCAACTACATCGTATGATTCACATGCCTCATCACTTGAGAGGTTTTCTATCTTGTGATATGCTTGATAGAGAGCTGGACGAATTAAATCGGTGAAGCCTGCATCTACAATAGCGAACTTTTTCACATAACCTTCCTTAACGTAAAGGGTTCGAGTGATAAGTGTGCCACATTGAGCAACGACAGAACGTCCCAATTCAAAATGAAGTGTTTGGTTAGGACGTAGTTTTAACTTCTTTGCAAATGTGTCGAAATAAGATCTAAAGTCAGGGACGGGAACTCGATTAGGGTGTTGGTAGTCTATTCCGAGTCCACCACCGACGTTAATATGCTCAACAGTTATATGATGCCGTTCTAATTCAATCTGTAAATCATTAACCCTATTACAGAGAGCCTCAAAATCGCCCATGTCTAAAATCTGAGAGCCAATATGGAAATGAAGACCTACCAATTTAATATTATCCATGTGAGCGGCTTCTTCAATAACCTTAATCATGTCTCTCATGTCAATGCCAAACTTGTTTTCTGCTAAGCCAGTTGTTATATTGGCATGAGTATGTGCACCTACATTTGGATTAAGACGGAATGCTACACGAGCTAACTTTCCTTTCTGATGAGCTAATTTATTTATGACCTCTAGCTCTGGGACGCTTTCAACATTAAAGCAAAAAATATCGTTGTCTAAGCCTAGATTGATTTCCCAATCGCTTTTACCTACGCCAGCATAAACAATCTTTGATGATGGAAAGCCTGCGCGGAGGGATGCTTCTACTTCTCCACCACTAACGCAGTCAGCGCCAAAACCTGCTTCTCTGATGTATCGTAGAATTTTTGGATTGGCATTTGCTTTAATAGCATAATGAACGCAGAAACCTTCATGTTTTTTTACCTCTTCTGTTATCGTATTTAGCGTCCTACGCAGCAGTTCTGTGTCGTAGTAGTAAAAGGGCGTTCTAATATGGCCGAATTTCTCTATGGGGAATAATCCTTTCATGAATATAGTATTGTGTTGTGTTGTTGTGAATTAGTTAAAGAGCTGATCGCTGAGACTCTGTAGGGCGCGTTTCTTGTCTTCTTCACGGATAAGGAAAGAGATATTATAGTTGCTACCACCATATGAAATCATGCGTACAGGGATATTTTTCATGGCATCCATAACCATGGTTTCAAATCCTATGTTAGACCAGTCAAGGTCACCAACGACACAAATGATGCACATACCAGTATCTACTGTGACAGTACCGTACTTTTTCAGTTCGTCAACAATCTCGCCAAGATGTGCAGAATTGTCTATTGACATAGATACGCCAACCTCGGATGTGCATACCATATCAATAGGTGTTTGGTAAGACTCAAAGATTTCAAATACCTTACGCAGGAATCCTGTCGCTAAAAGCATACGTGAAGATTTAATCTTAATAGCAATTATATTATCCTTTGCTGCCACTGCTTTAATTTTTCCGTATTCTGTCTGGTTGGAGATAGTGGTTCCTTCGGCTTCTGGTTCCATCGTATTTAACAAACGCACAGGAATGCCTGCATACTTTGCTGGCTGTACGCATGTGGGATGCAGAATCTTAGCTCCAAAATATGCAAGCTCTGCAGCCTCTTCAAAATGAAGCTGATGAACAGGTTCTGTCTTATCAACAACTCGAGGGTCGTTGTTATGCATGCCATCAATATCTGTCCATATTTGGATCTCATCGGCACCAATGGCAGCGCCTATCAGTGAAGCTGTATAGTCAGAACCTCCGCGCTGTAAGTTATCTATTTCACCATATGCATTACGGCAAATAAAACCTTGTGTGATAAATACTTGAACGTCTTTATGCTGCTCCATTAATGCGGCGAGCTTCTCCTTGATATATACGGGGTCTGGCTCGCTATTTTTATCTGTTCGCATAAAATCGAGCGCATTAAGCAACACGGCATTAATTCCCTGTTCCTTCATGTAATTTACCACCATGTTGGTAGACATCATCTCGCCTTGTGCAACGATGCTTTTTTCTTCAAAAGAAGTAAACAGCTCTTTTGTAAACGAGCGCAGATAGTTGAATTCTTCTGCAAGGAAATCGTGTGTTATCTTTCTGTATTCTTCTGTAGAATACAACTCTGGCAAATGACGCTCGTATTTCTGCTCTAACTTGTTGATAACCTCATTGGCACCATCTGGATTCTTCTTATATAGATAATCCGAAATCTCAACCAAAGAGTTTGTTGTACCAGACATTGCAGAAAGAACCACCATTACGGGTTCTCCTGATTTTGTAACAAGATTAGTTACTTCCTTCATTCTTTGCGGAGATCCTACTGAGGTTCCGCCAAATTTCATAACTTTCATATCTTAATTATTTTTGTTGTTATTCTTTGATTATTTGATTGTTTTCACAGTGATATACAACACCAGGAAATTGCTCGAGTAGTTGAAGATTATGTGTACTCATGACAACTGCAGTTTGCTGTTTGGAGAATCCGTAAAGAAGTTCCATAATTCCTTTTGCTGTATCTGGATCGAGATTGGCAGTGGGTTCATCTGCTATAATTAATTTGGGCGAATTCAAAATTGCTCGGGCAATTGCAATGCGCTGTTGCTCACCTCCGGAAAGCTCATGTGGCATGCAGTCAATCTTGTCATACATACCAACGACTTTCAGTACTTGCTCGATGCGAGATTCAATCTCAGATTTATTCTTCCATCCTGTGGATTTCAATACAAACTGAAGGTTATGATGAACAGATCGGTCAGTCAGTAACTGGAAATCTTGAAATACAATTCCCATCTGACGACGTAAAGCAGGTATTTCCTTGCTCTTAATTGATAGCATGTCACTACCTAGAACGTTAGCACAATCTGCCTTTTCTACATCAAGTTCCTTGTAAAAGGTCTTTAGCAGGGAACTTTTGCCAGATCCAACGCGGCCAGTGATATAAATAAACGAGTTTTCATCGGCCGTGAAGTTTACATTCTCAAGAACAACCTTTCCGTCTTGTTGACATATTGTTGCATTTCTATAATCTATCAACATCACTAATCATTTATTGTTATTTCATTTGGCCTGCAGCTTTTGCAGCACGTCTTTTTTTATCCCACTCGGGATCATGGCGTTTTTGGAGTTCGTCAGCAACATCTTCGATTCTCTTTCCTTTGTGTGTGAGAAGAACCAATAAATGATAAAGAAGATCGGATGCTTCATATATCAAATGCTCATCTGTTCCGTTTGTTGCTTCGATGACAGTTTCCAAGGCTTCTTCACCGACCTTTTGCGCAATCTTATTTACACCTTCTTTGAAAAGCTTTGTTGTATAGCTTCCCTCTGGCATTTCTTTATGACGCTGTTCTATAAAATCCTGCAATTCTGAAAGAAAAGTAAGAGAACTGCTTTCCAAAGGGTTGTTATCTTCACCCCAACATGTGTCAGTACCCTTGTGACATGTAGGACCTTGTGGATGGACCTTTACAAGCAAGGTGTCGTTGTCACAATCAACCTTCATGTCAACAAGGTTTAGAAAATGTCCGCTGGTTTCACCTTTTGTCCAAAGTGTGTTACGAGTACGACTCCAAAATGTGACATGTTTTGTCTCTAGCGTTTTTTGATATGCTTCTTCATTCATGAAGCCTAGCATTAAAACATTTTTAGTACTTGCATCTTGAATGATGGCAGGCACCAAACCTCCCATCTTCTCAAAGTCTAACATTAATTCCTTCATTATACAGATATTTTTTTAGTTCAGGAATAGATATTTCCCCAAAGTGAAACACGCTTGCAGCTAGGGCTGCATCTGCATGTCCTTGTGTAAACGCATTAACGAAATCTTCTTTCTTGCCGGCACCACCACTAGCGATGATGGGTATTGAAAGACTGTCAGCCAAATGGCAAAGAGCTTTATTGGCAAAACCTTCTTTAACGCCATCATGGTCCATTGATGTGAACAATATTTCTCCTGCTCCACGTTCTTGTGCTTCACGAGCCCAGTCGAATAGGTTTAATTCTGTGCGTTCACGTCCTCCTTTGAGATAGCAATGCCAGCCATCACTGTCAAAACGAGCATCGATGGCTACCACGCATACCTGTGATCCAAATCGATTGGCAATTTCTTCTATTAGCTCTGGACGGCGGATGGCCGCGCTATTTACACTGACTTTGTCAGCGCCTGCATATAGTAGGCGTTCAACGTCTGAAAGTTCATTAATACCACCTCCTACAGTAAAGGGGATGTTTACCTGTTGTGCAACACGAGTTACCATATCAGTGAACGTTTTACGCTTTTCATACGAAGCGGTGATGTCAAGAAATACAAGTTCATCGGCTCCTTGAGCAGAATATAACTTGCCCAGCTCGACAGGATCTCCCGCCGAGCGAAGATTGACGAAATTGGTACCTTTTACTGTTTCGCCATCTTTCACATCTAAACAAGGGATGATTCTTTTTGCTAACCCCATTTTTGTGTGTTCTTTAATTGAATCAATTCTTTCATGTCTATCTTTCCTTCGTAGATTGCCTTTCCAAAAACAACGGCTGGTATAGCGGAGTCGCTCAAGTTTTTTATATCTTCGATACTTCCAATGCCTCCACTAGCAATTAGGTGAAGATGAGGATAGATATTCATTATTTCTTTATATAGTGGAGTGGCAGGTCCTGACAATGTTCCGTCACGAGATATTTCTGTGCACAATACGTTTTTTACACCCATCTTCACATAGCGTTTCAGAAAAGATAGAAGTTCATCGTTTGAATCGTCTTTCCAGCCATTAATACTGATTTTCCCGTTGCGTACGTCAGCTCCTAAAATAATATGATCAGGACCATATTTGTTCAGCCAATTCTCAAACAATTCAGGATTTGTGACAGCTACTGAGCCAATAGTCACCATAGAAGCTCCTGCATCAAATGCCTTTTGAATATCATCATCAGTCTTGATACCACCGCCGAAGTCAACAATTAGATTTGTCGCTTCCGTAATCTGACGAAGCACAGAATCATTAACAATATGCTTTGACTTAGCACCATCTAAATCAACCATATGAAGACGTTTAAAACCTAATGCCTCAAACTGTTGAGCCATATCGATAGGTTCGCCATATACCGACTTCGTTTCGTAATCACCTTTTGTTAGACGAACACATTTGCCGTCAATGATATCTATTGCTGGTATAAGTTCAATCATAATTCAATAAAACGTTTAATAATACGTTCACCTACATCGCCACTCTTTTCAGGATGAAATTGGCATGAATAAAAGTTGTCCTTATGTAATGCGGCAGAGTAGGGCAGAATGTAATCTGCAGTGGCAATTGTCTCGTTACACAATGGCACATAATAGCTATGCACAAAATAGACATAACTGTTGTTTTCAAAAAGAGGCGATTTTACATCTCTCAGCTGATTCCATCCCATACATGGAACTTTTTCTTGATGTATAGTGGGCTGAAAGCGCTTGACTTCTGTATCAAATATTCCGATACAGTCTACATCGCCTTCTTCAGAGTGTCGACAGAGCAACTGCTGACCAATGCATATACCAAGTACTGGTTGGCGCAGAGAACGAATGACTTCATCTAAGCCATGCTGACGAAGATATGCCATTGCGTTACTGGCTTCTCCTTGCCCAGGAAATATCACACGATCTGCTTGACGAATCAACTTGGCGTCGTCCGTTAGTATTGGATCAATGCCAATTCTCTTCAGCGCATTCAAAACTGAATAGACGTTTCCTGCATTATATTTTACGACAGCTACTTGCATTAACTGAAAATAATCGTTTTGTTTTTATATGTTAGTACTTTTCGTTGGATATGTTTTGTAACCGCTCTTGACAGAACAATCTTTTCAAGATCTTTTCCTTTTAGAACGAGACTTTCAGGGGTGTCTTTGTGAGTGATACGTGTTACATCCTGCTCAATAATAGGACCAGCATCCAACTCTGCTGTTACGTAATGACTTGTGGCACCAATGATTTTGACGCCGCGCTCCCAAGCCTGATGGTATGGCTTAGCACCAACAAAAGCAGGTAGGAAGGAATGATGAATATTAATAATATGGTGAGGATATGCAGCAATCATCTCATCACTGATAATCTGCATATAACGAGCCAGAACGATGAATGTTACACTCTCTTTTTTTAGCAAATCCATTTCAGCCTGCTCGACCTCTGCTTTGTTGGAATGGTCTTTTTTGATACTCCAAACATAATATGGAATCCCGAATTGTTCTGCTACGTAACGGAGGTCTTCGTGATTAGAAACAATACAAGGGATGTCAACATCATACTCTCCTGCTTTCCAGCGAGCCAACAAGTCGTAAAGACAATGACTCATTTTTGATACAAATATAGCCATTCGTGGGCGTTGGTCGCTAAAATACAAGGAGAATTCCATGTTGTATCGGCGTGTGTAAAGTGTTTCAATGTATTCTTTGATTTTTTCGCGTGGAATCAAAAAACCGTCCAGTTCCCATTGTATGCGCATAAAGAAAACGCCGTCTTGATGATCTACATACTGATCAAGATCAACGATATTGCCTTCGTTGTCGGTAATAAACTTTGTTACTTCTGAAATAATGCCTTGTTGGTCGGGACAATGCAGAAGCAAAATTGCTGTTGGTTTCATCTGTTTATATTGTGTTTCAATTTCTTTTCGATGTGCAAAATTACAAAATAATAATGAAATTAAGCAAACTTATTTGAGAAAATGCATTCGAGAACTTTGGGAAAGTGCGTCATTTCAAGATTGTGCACCTTCTCTTCTATGTCCTTAGCGGTATCGTCTGGGGACAAAGAAACCTTAAACTGTTTAATAATTGTACCACTATCACATTCGTCGTTTACAAAGTGAATCGTAATGCCTGTTTCGGCTTCTCCAGCAGCTTTCACTGCTTCGTGGACATGGTGCCCCCACATTCCTTTTCCACCAAATTTGGGTAATAATGATGGATGAATATTTACAATGTGGTTAGGAAAAGAATTAACTATGTAGCTTGGCACAATGGGTAAAAATCCTGCCAAAATGATATAATCAATAGAGTGGCTTTGTAAGATATCCATCATGGTTGATTCGTCTTTAAGTTGGATGCTGTCAACCACAATGGTTTCTACTCCAAGTTGTTGCGCACGGACTAAAGCAAATGCGCTTGAACGATTGCTCAAGACAAATTTGATCTTAACTTCCTCTGAACCTGCGAAATGTTTAATAATGTTTTCACAATTCGTACCATTTCCTGAAGCGAATATTGCCACATTTGTAGTCTTCATGTTAAATATGCTTTAATAATTCGTGCAAAAATACAAAATAATCTTTTAATTTGTGCAATTTTCTTTAATTTTCCATTGTTGATAAAATAAATTAATGTATATTTGCAGAAAAAATAATAGGATAGTAAAATATTTAGATTTGATTTGTTTGTTATATGACTAAGTACAACATTACTGAAAAGAAGGAAAAAGAGGCAGCGTACAGAAATCTTGTTAATCCCGCATTGATGGATGAGCTCAAAGAAAAGATTCTGAATATCATTGTAATGCAGAAGAAATATAAAGATCGCGATTTCTCTGCCAAGAAACTTGCCGAAGCATTGGGCACTAACACACGATACATATCTGCTGTAGTGAATGTTAAATTTCACATGAACTACACATCTTTTGTAAATAAGTATCGTATTGAAGAAGCAATGTCTATTCTTGTAGATAAGCGCTATCAAGATTTGAGAATTGAAGAAGTCAGTGACATGGTTGGCTTTGCTAATCGTCAATCTTTCTATGCTTCGTTTTATCGCATCATGGGAATAACACCAAAAGAGTATCGTGTTGCACATTCTTCTAGTCAGAAAAAGAAAAAATAGGTTTTGATGGAGTTGGACGATTTTAATTATCTTAGTGAGAGATTTGCTGATATACAACTGTTAAGATACAGACTTGACGGTTTCGACAAGCTCTCAATTCAACAAAAGAAACTTATTTATTTTCTGGCAAAGGCAACTGTTTTCGGGAGAGACATTACATTTGATCAATTTGGTATATATAACCTTCGTGTCCGAAAGCTATTGGAGGTTGTATATTCCAATTATACTATTAATAGAGATAATGACAATTTCCGAGCTTTAGGAGAATATTTAAAATGCCTGTGGTTCTCAAGTGGTATTTATCATCACTATTCGACTGACAAATTTAAGCCAGGTTTTAGTCGGGATTATCTTTATCAAGTATTAAAACAATGCAATCCACAATCACTGCCTCTCAATGAGGGACAATCGGTGGAAGGTATGTGTGAAGAGCTTTTCCCAATAATCTTTGATGAGCATATTCTCCCCAAACGTGTCAATAAGGCTCAGGGAGAAGATCTTGTCAAAACGTCGGCATGCAATTATTATCAGGGGGTGACACAAGAAGAGGTGGAGGCTTTCTATAATTCAAAAAAGAAAACTGACGATCCAAAGCCTCTATCGTATGGACTGAATAGCACTCTAATCAAAAAGGATGGACGAATATTTGAGGAAGTTTGGTCTGCCAACGGACGTTATGCTAACGCGATTCGTCAAATTGTTTATTGGTTAGAGAAAGCAAAAGGTGTAGCCGAAAATGATAGCCAGACCAATGTGATTGATTTGTTGATAAAATATTATAAATCAGGTAACTTGTGTGATTTTGATGAATTTTCTGTAGAATGGGTGAAGTGCCTTGGTATAAAAGTTGATTTTATTAATGGTTTTATCGAAGTCTATGGTGATCCGTTAGGTATAAAAGGCTCATGGGAGGGACTTGTGGAATATATTAATGAGGATGCAACCCGGCGAACCCAAACTATCAGTAGGAATGCACAATGGTTTGAAGATCACTCTCCTGTTGATGCTCGGTTTAAGAAAGACGTTGTTAAAGGTGTTTCGGCTAATGTGATATGCGCAGCCATGCTTGGTGGTGATGAATACCCATCTACAGCTATAGGTATCAATCTTCCAAATGCAGATTGGATAAGAGCGCAGCATGGATCTAAAAGTATCACAATTAGTAACATCACAGATGCCTATAGAAAGTCGTCGAAGGGGAATGGCTTTCTCAATGAGTTCGTTAGAGATAAGAAAATGTTAGAGCTCATACAGAAATATGATGATGTCTGTGATGATTTACATACCGACCTTCATGAATGTCTTGGGCATGGAAGTGGACAATTGCTTTCTGGTGTAGATCCTGATGCACTCAAATCATATGGCAATGTGATTGAAGAAGCGAGAGCCGATCTCTTTGCACTATATTATATGGCAGACCGTAAATTGGTTGAGCTTGGACTCCTACCAGATGCTGATGCTTATAAGAGCAATTATTATACCTATATTATGAATGGACTGATGACCCAATTGGTTCGAATTAATTATGGACGTGATATAGAAGAAGCTCACATGAGAAATAGGGCTCTAATTGCTAGGTGGTGTTTAGAACATTCACGTTCTATGCGATTAGTGAAGAAAGGCGGTGTCACGCAATTAGAAATTGATGATTATGGGGAGTTAAGAGGTTTGTTCGGGAATTTGCTTGCCGAGATACAAAGAATTAAAAGCGAAGGAGACTATCGTGCGGCTCGAAATATAGTAGAAAAATATGCTGTAAAGATAGATTCTGAATTGCATCGAGAAGTACTTGGCAGATATAAATCCCTAAATCTTGCACCATATAAGGGATTTATAAATCCGTGGATGTCGCCAGTTTACGATAAAAATGGAGATATTATTGACATTCAAATCAACTATTCGGAATCATATGAACACCAAATGTTGCGCTATAGTTCTGAATATGCTACCTTGATATAATGACAACAGAAGAGCAATTAAAGAATATCAAGCAGTCGTTTCGGCTGATTATGGATGGGGCTATCGCACAGTCAATGCGCGATAAAGGCGTAAACTATCATTTGAACTGGGGGGCAAGTGTCTTGTTTCTAAAGAATAAAGCCGATGAAATCGGACTAGATTATGATTTGGCGATAGCACTTTGGAAAGAGAATATTCGCGAGTGTAAAATCCTTGCAACAATGATAATGCCTCCAGAAAAGATGCTTCCGGAAGTGCTTGATTTGTGGGTTGAACAGATTCCATCGGTCGAGATTGCAGAGCAACTTGCCTTTAATCTCATGCAAAAGCTGCCTTTTTCGGGCAGTAAAGCGTTCCTTTACCTGTCAAATAGTGCCGTTTTTCCGCAGATAGTTGGCTACCATACGTTAAGCAGACTTTTTATGCAACGTGTAGAATTGAATGAGAGGGCTATCAATGAATTTGTTGATCAGGCCATTGCAGCCCTTTTGAGTAATCATGTTAGCTTGTCTAAATCAGCCAAACAGGCGCTTATTCGTTTTTCGGAAATGAGTTTGATGCATAAAAGACTGGTTTTATCGGCGACAAGCAGAGTGGGAGTGTCTATTTTGTAGTACACCTTCAAAGGTTTACCCCTTTGATATTATCTTTTATAGTAAAGATATGTGAAAAGAGAACAAAGATTTGTTATAACTCTTGCGCATGTCTTTTCTTTTTTGTAATTTTGCATTTAAAATTATGTAAATGCAATTGTATGGGATTATTTGGATTCTTTAGTAGAAACAAGCAGGAGACACTTGACAAAGGATTGGAAAAGACAAAAACATCGGTGTTTGATAAATTAACGCGTGCTATAGCAGGTAAGTCAAAGGTCGATGATGATGTTTTGGATAATCTTGAGGAGGTTCTTATTACTAGTGACGTTGGTGTTGATACAACGTTGAAAATCATTGAGAGGATTGAAGGACGTGTTGCCCGCGATAAGTATGTTTCTACGAGTGAGCTTAATAATATTCTTCGTGAGGAAATAGCTGCACTGCTTGCAGAAAATAATACCGGAGATAACCGTAACTGGGAATTGCCAACCGACCATCGCCCATACGTTATTTTGGTGGTAGGTGTTAATGGAGTTGGCAAAACTACTACAATTGGTAAGTTGGCTTGGCAATTCAAGCAGGCTGGTAAGAAAGTATATCTGGGCGCTGCCGACACCTTCCGTGCGGCTGCTGTTGAGCAAATATGTATCTGGGGAGAACGCGTTGGCGTTCCTGTCGTAAAGCAACAGATGGGAAGTGACCCCGCTAGTGTGGCTTTCGATACTTTGCAAAGTGCTAAAGCTAATGATGCAGACGTTGTTATTATTGACACCGCTGGTCGTTTGCATAATAAAATTGGCTTGATGAATGAGCTTAAAAAGATCAAGGATGTCATGAAAAAGGTTATACCTACAGCTCCTGACGAAGTTATGTTGGTGTTGGATGGTTCTACTGGTCAGAATGCTTTCGAACAGGCTAAGCAGTTTGCGGCTGTCACTCAGATTACGTCTTTAGCAGTTACCAAGCTAGATGGAACAGCCAAGGGTGGCGTCGTTATTGGCATAAGCGACCAACTGAAGGTGCCTGTTAAGTACATAGGTCTTGGCGAGGGTATGGAAGACTTACAGTTATTCGATAGGAAAGATTTTGTAGATTCATTGTTCAAGAATGAAGCGTAAGACGATAGATTTTATATCCCTCGGTTGTTCTAAGAACCTTGTTGACTCGGAAGTTCTCATGGGACTTTTCGAAGCCAATAACTATGAGGTTATCCATGATAGTGATAATCCCCGAAGTGATATTGTTGTTGTAAACACTTGTGGATTTATTGCCGATGCAAAGGAAGAAAGTATTAATCTGATTTTGGAATTAGTTAAGGCAAAAGAAGAAGGAAGAATCAAAAAAATCTTTGTGATGGGCTGTCTTTCCGAGCGTTATCTTGCAGACTTGGAAAATGAGATTCCTGAAGTTGATGGTTGGTATGGAAAGTTTAACTTTCGTAAGTTGTTGGCTGATCTTGAAGGAAACAATTACTGCACAGGTAAGCGTAAGTTAACGACACCACGGCACTATGCCTATATTAAGATCAGTGAAGGTTGCGATCGCCATTGTGCATATTGTGCCATACCATTGATTACTGGACATCATCAAAGCAGACCAATCGAAGAAATATTAGATGAGGTAAGATCTTTAGTAAAGGGTGGAACGACAGAATTCCAAATTATTGCTCAAGAATTGACCTATTATGGTGTCGATATCTATGGAGAACAGCGTATTGCGCAACTGATAGAACAAATGGCAGATATAGAAGGCGTACGCTGGATTCGTTTACACTATGCTTATCCAACGCATTTCCCTTGGGATCTGTTGAAGGTAATGAACGAGAAACCTAACGTTTGCCGATATTTGGATATTGCTCTGCAACACATTTCTGATCACATGCTGAGTAGAATGCGTAGAAACACGACAAAGGCTGAAACCATAGAACTCATCAAACGTCTTCGCAAGGAGGTCCCTGGCATTCATATACGTACGACGTTAATGGTAGGCTTCCCTGGCGAAACCGACGAGGACTTTAGCGAGTTAGTCAATTTCGTGAAATGGGCACGATTCGAGCGCATGGGCGCTTTTGCTTATTCCGAGGAAGATGGAACATATTCTGCGAAGCACTATGACGATGATGTCCCCAGCGAAATCAAACAACAGAGATTGGATAAATTGATGCGTATTCAGCAGAATATCAGTGCAGAGATTGAAGCCTCGAAGGTGAACACAACAATGCCTGTTGTCATAGATCGCATAGAGGGTAACTACTATATTGGCCGAACAGAATTCTGCTCGCCAGAAGTTGATCCAGAAGTGTTGATTCCTAATAAGTACAATCTTAGAATCGGTGATATGTATAATGTGCACATCATCGATGCCGATGAATTCGATCTTTACGGAGAAATAAAAGACAATTATGAATAACAAAGAGATTATAGCCAGTTTAGCTAAGCGCACTGGATGCAAAGCATCTAAGGCGCAAAACATGATGAATACTTTGATTGCCGCTATGGGAGATTCTTTCCTGGAAGGTGATGCTATACAAATCAACAATCTAGGTTCCTTTGAGGTAAAAAAGAAATTGGAGCGCATTATCACTAACCCTTCGACAGGTCAACGCATGCTTGTTCCCCCGAAATTAGTTCTTACCTTTAAGCCAATACCTTCGTTGAAGGATAAAATAAAGAAAGGAGAGAAACAATAATGGAAAAAGTAAGCATACTTCATCATGCAGCTGTATTGGCTGAAAAGCACGAAATCAGCAAGCAGGAAGCAAAAAAGTTTATTCAAGCCCTTGTCGAGATCATTCAAGAGGGGATAGATAATGATAAACTTGTGAAAATTAAGGGACTTGGCACGTTTAAGATTATAGGTGTCGAATCCCGTGAAAGCGTTGATGTAAACACAGGTAACCGGGTCGTTATCGGTGGTCACGATAAACTGACGTTTACCCCTGATGCTTCCATGAAGGAATTGGTAAATCGTCCTTTCTCACAGTTTGAAACAGTGATTCTAAATGATGGAGTTAACTTTGAAGACGAATTTAATGAGGAAGAAGTCGAAACCTCGACGGTTGTCGAGGCTAACTCCGTTGAGAATGATGTTGAAGCGGAACGTACGGAGATAGAACCTCAAGAAGAAAATGAGAATATTAGTGATTCTGATATAAAACAAGCCCCACGGTGGGATAGTGCAACAGAGCCTAAAGAAGAACCATCTGCGGAATCTACTGAAGATGCATTAGCCGACTTGTCGGAAGATTCTGCTGGTCAACCCGATATGGTTGATAATGCACAATCGGAGTTGCAGAAAGAGCAGAACTTTATAACCGAAAAGAAGGAAGAAACTCAAATGGATAATCAGCCTGATGATAGTCAGCCTGATGACCACGAGAAGGCATCTGCCACAGAAGTCAATGTTGCTGAAGTAGTCTCTTCTAACCCAAAGTTGATTTTTGAAGAAGGAGAACACATCGGTGAAAAGATTCATAAAAACACATACGTTTTTGTGTTTATTATTATAGGTGTTGCTATATTCTCATTGGCTGCCGGCTATTTCATAGGTCAACTTATTGGTGCAATACCTTCTAAAGAAGAAAAGCCATCTGTAGAAATGTTGATAGAACCAGAGGATATACCTGTAGAAGATACCGTATCGGTTGCCAAAGAGAACAAGGTTCTTACAGATTCTGTCAAGAGCATAGAAAACATAAATGATACTTTAAGTTTCTCTCGGCAATACGAAGATAAGGATTCAAGAGTTAGAACTGGTGCCTATTATATTGTTGGCACAGACCAAGTGATAAAGGCTCGAAAAGGACAAACTTTGGGTCGTATATCCAGATCGATTTTGGGTGAGGGTATGGAATGTTATATGGAAGTGTATAATGACATGAAAGCGTCCACCGTTTTAGAGGAAGGACAGGAAATCCTTATACCAAAACTTGTGGTTAAAAAGAAATTAAAGAAATAAATATTAAAACAGATATAGTATGACAGAAAATATTGATATCCGCGAACTTAACATGCGGATTGAGCAGCAAAGCAGCTTTGTTACCAATTTGGTAGCAGGCATGGATCAGGTGATCGTTGGACAGAAGCATCTTGTTGATTCGTTGCTTATTGGATTGCTGAGTGATGGCAATATTCTGCTTGAAGGTGTTCCTGGTTTGGCAAAAACATTGGCTATCAAGACTCTTTCACAGCTTATTGATGCCGATTACAGTCGTATTCAGTTTACACCAGACCTTTTGCCTGCTGACGTAACGGGTACTATGATATATTCTCAAAAGGACGAACGCTTTCAAACAAAAAAAGGACCTATCTTCGCAAACTTTGTATTAGCAGACGAGATAAACCGTGCGCCGGCAAAAGTTCAAAGTGCGCTATTGGAAGCTATGCAGGAAAAACAAGTGACTATTGGAAGCGAAACATTTGAGATGCCAAGTCCATTCCTTGTGATGGCGACACAAAACCCTATCGAACAGGAAGGAACATATCCTCTCCCCGAAGCTCAGGTTGACCGTTTTATGCTAAAAGTTGTTATTGATTATCCTACGCTCGAAGAAGAAAAGAAAATTATTCGCGAAAATATTGCTGGCTCGCTTCCTAAGGTTAAACCAGTTACTACTTCTGCAGATATTTTGAAAGCGCGTGAAGTTGTTCGCGAAGTATATATTGACGAGAAGATTGAGCAATATATTGCAGATATTGTTTTTGCTACTAGATTCCCTGAACGTTATGGACTTAAGGAACTCAAGGACATGATTTCTTTTGGCGGTTCACCACGTGCAAGTATCAATTTGGCAAAGGCAGCTCGAGCATATGCGTTTATCAAACGTCGTGGATATGTTGTCCCAGAAGATGTAAGAGCTGTTGCTCACGATGTTTTACGCCATCGTATAGGTTTGACATATGAAGCAGAAGCTTCTAATGTAACCAGTGAAGAAATTGTAAGTAAAATAATTAATAAAGTTGAAGTACCCTGATGGAGACATCAGAAATTATAAAGAAAGTAAGAAAGATTGAAATTAAGGCTCGTGGCCTTAGTTCAAATATTTTTGCAGGTCAATACCATTCGGCTTTCAAAGGTCGCGGTATGGCATTTTCTGAAGTTCGGGAATACCAATATGGCGATGATGTAAGAGACATAGACTGGAACGTTACAGCGCGTTTTAACAAACCGTATGTCAAGGTGTTTGAAGAAGAGCGTGAGTTGACGGTCATGTTGCTTATTGATGTTAGTGGCTCGTTGGAATTTGGAACTCAGCGCATGATGAAACGTGATATGGCAACAGAAATAGCTGCAACACTTGCTTTTTCTGCTATCCAGAATAACGATAAAATAGGTGTGATATTTTTCTCAGATAAAATCGAGAAATACATTCCTCCAAAGAATGGCCGCAAACATATTTTGTATATCATACGTGAAATGCTCGATTTTAAGGCCGATAGTAAGAGAACAGACGTCGGTAAAGCAATTGAGTTCCTGACCAGTGTTTCTAAACGTCGTTGTACTGCTTTCATTTTGAGTGATTTCTATGTAAGAAACAGTTTCCTCCAGCAATTGGTCATTGCTAATCGTAAACACGATGTGGTGGCCATTCAAATCTATGACAAGCGTGCCAGCGAACTGCCTAATATAGGATTAATGAAAGTTGTTGATGCAGAAACTGGTTACGAACAATACGTGGACACATCGAGCAAGAGTCTTAGAAATGCTTATCATCAATATTGGCTGAAACAACAATCTGATTTAAAAGATATGTTCGTTAGAAGCAATGTAGATAATGTCAGTATTGCAACTGACGAGGATTTTGTCAAATCTCTAATGGTACTTTTTAAACAAAGAGGTTAATGAAGAAAATTATATATAGTATTTTTCTCTTGTTGTTGTCCATACAAGTTAATGCGCAGGTCAAGGTTGAATCTAGTCTAAGTGCTGTGGAAATGCTTGTTGGTCAACAAGTAGAACTAACGATTTGTGCAACAACACCTCCCGATTCCCGCGTTGACTTTCCTAAAGAAGGGTTGATGCCTGCAGGAGTTGAATTTCTTGGAGCCATAGAGAAAGAATCTGAGGTCACTAAAGATGGAAGTGTTCGTCATTCCCGCTCCTACGTGCTGACTTCTTTTGAGGATACACTTTACTATTTGCCACCTTTGATTGTTAAAGTCGATGGTAAAGAGTATAAGACTAACAAGTTGGCTTTAAAGGTTTTAACGGTAGATGTCGATACAACAAATTATGAGAAATACTATGGTCCAAAGGACGTTCAAAACAATCCGTTCTTGTGGAATGGGGAATGGAGTGTTCCTTTCTGGCTCAGCTTTGTTATTATCGTTCTTATTGCTATAACCTATTATCTTTATCTGAGATTAAGGGATAACAAACCAATTATCTCTAAGATCAAGATTATTAAAAAGGTACAACCTCATCAGAGGGCAATGATGGTTATAGAAGAAATCAAAGCCGACAAGATGATTATGTCTGAGAATCCTAAGGATTACTACACGAAACTTACAGACACGCTTCGTAAATACATCGAGGAACGTTATGGCTTCAATGCAATGGAGATGACAAGTAGTGAGATTATTGAGAGATTAATGTCTTCAGACGATCCAAAATCTCTTGAAGAATTGAAGCAATTGTTTAATACTGCAGATCTTGTTAAGTTTGCCAAATATTCGACACTCATTAATGAGAACGACGCTAATCTTGTAAATGCTGTTGACTTTATCAATAAGACGAAGATAGACATTCCCGACACACCAACGACAATAAAAGAACAGTTATCATCAGAAGAATTACGTTCAAAGAATAGCCGATTGCTCTTACAGATTACAATTTCTGTTTTCTGCACCCTCGTACTGTTGCTGTTTGGATATGTTCTATATTGTATTTATGAACTTATTTAAAAGAGAATAATAAATGGAGTTTGCCAATAAAGAATATTTATTTCTACTCTTTCTTATTATACCATATTTGATATGGTATCTTTTATATAGAAAGAAAAGTGAGCCAACAATCCGCCTTGCAAACACTTTCTCGTTCGCTCAGGCACCACGCAGTTGGCGAGTCCTTTTCATTCCAATATTGCCAATTCTTCGTATTTTTGCATTTGTTTTTCTCGTTATTGCTTTAGCAAGACCTCAAACACATGATTCAAAGACTAAAGAGAATGTTGAGGGTATTGACATTATGATGGCCATGGATGTATCTACATCAATGCTGGCAGAAGATTTAAAGGATCGTGCACATCATGCTCGCAACCGACTTGAAGCTGCAAAAATAGTCGCAGCAGAGTTTATCGCCGATCGTCCCAATGATAATATAGGCTTGACAATCTTTGCTGGCGAGGCATTTACTCAGTGTCCCATGACCACTGATCATGCGTCGTTGTTGTCTCTGTTACAAAATGTTCGTACGGATATTGCTGCAAGAGGATTGATAGATGATGGCACGGCCATTGGTATGGGTATCGCAAATGCCGTCAGCAGACTTAAAGACTCTCAAGCTAAGAGTCGCGTGGTTATTCTATTGACGGATGGTACAAATAACCGAGGAGATATATCACCTATGACCGCTGCCGAAATTGCAAATAGTTTAGGTGTTAGAATCTATACTATTGGTGTCGGAACCAATGGAACGGCTCCATATCCGCTTACCGTAGGAAATGACATCCAATATATACAAGTACCAGTAGAGATAGACACAAAAACGTTGAATGATATAGCATCCACGACAAATGGAAAATTCTATAGAGCGACAAATGCCGAGGAATTACGTGAAATTTATCATGAGATAGACAAATTAGAGAAATCTAAGTTGGAAGTTCAGAAGTTCAGCAGGTATTACGAGGATTATCAAAGATATGCCCTTTTCGCTATAGTCTCACTAATGATTGAGATTTTGTTGAGGGTGACAGTATTTCGTCGTATTCCATAAAGAATAAATAAGATGTTTAGATTTGAAAACCCAGAATATTTATGGCTTGTGTCAATTGTAATTGTATTGGCACTTATCTATATTGTTCAATATTTTAAACGGAAAAGCAGTCTTCGTAAATTTGGCGATCCAAATCTTTTGTATCAACTGATGCCAGATGTGTCAAGATGGCGTGGACTGATTAAATTTCTTTTGCTCGAACTATCGTTGGTATTCATGATTATCATGTTAGCTCGTCCACAGGAGGCAAATCAAATTAGTGAGGAAAAACGCTCCGGTATTGAAACAATGATTGCGATAGACATTAGTAACTCCATGTTAGCAGAAGATGTCACTCCAAGTCGTTTGGATCGTGCAAAGATGTTAGTGGAAGGACTTGTTGAGACCTTTAGCGACGACAAAATAGGTCTGATTATCTTTGCAGGTGATGCTTTTGTACAGTTGCCTATTACAAATGACTATGTATCCGCAAAGATGTTCCTCAATAGTATTGAGCCATCAATGATAGTCAATCAGGGTACAGATATTGCAAGTGCTATTAATATGGCTTCTCATAGCTTCACTCAACAAGAACATGTAGGAAAAGCAATTATTGTGATAACTGATGGCGAAGACCACGAGGGAGGCGCACTAGAGGCTGCCAAGGAAGCAAAAGACAATGGGATGAATATTTATATGTTGGGAATCGGCACATCGAAAGGTGCTCCCATTCCTAACAAAGAGACCGGTGGATATATGATTGATCGTACAGGTGAAACTGTATTGTCAAGACTAAACGAGGACATGTGTAAAGAGATAGCTCAGGCTGGCGGTGGTGTCTATATACATGTTGACAATTCATCAAGTGCTCAGCAAATACTTGATAAGGAACTTGATAAACTTGAGAAGAGTGACTCCGCTGTATATAGTAACTATTCAGAACAGTTTCAGACATTTGGTGTCATTGCACTAATACTGCTGATTATTGAGATAGTATTATTAGAGCGAAAGAATCATTTGCTGAATAAGATAAAAATATTTAAATGATGAACAAATATATTCTTTTTATAAATATCTTTATTCTTTCTTGCATTTCTGCTTACGCTCAAGAGTATGAAAACTTACAAGCAAGAAAGTATATACATCGTGGTAACAAGCAATTCCATGCAGGCAAAAGAAAGGATGCTCAGATTCTCTACATGAAGGCTTCAGATGCAGACAAAAACCTTGCACGTGCAAAATATAATCTTGCGACTGCTATGTTCCCCAAAGATTGGAAGTCCACTACAAAGGAATTTGGAGACTCAATGATTAGTATTTTTCAGAAGGCCGTTGAAGTAGAACATAATCCTCTGCGTAAGTCTATGGGTTATCACAATATTGGTGTTATATATCAGGGGCAAAAAGATTTCCAGAAAGCTATCGAATCGTATAAAAATGCTCTAAGAAACAACCCAAATGACGATGAAGCTCGTTATAATTTAGTCTTATGTCAGCGACAATTGAAGAATCAGCCTCAGCAGAATCAAGATAATAAGCAGAATCAAGACAAAGAGCAACAGAACAAGCAAAAACAAGAGCAACAGAAGGAAAATCAGAAAAAAGATCAGCAAAATAAACAACAAGAGCAAGAACCTCCGATGAGTAAAGAAAATGCAGAGCAATTATTGAAGGCTGCTCTGCAACAAGAGAAGAAGACTCAAGAAAGGATGAAAGATGCTCAACAACAACCCCAAAGAAGACGTATAGAAAAGAATTGGTAATGTTAAATACATTTCAAATGATAATCAATAATAAACTTCTACACATGATATTCATGTTGCTGTTACTGCATACTACTGCAGTTGCACAGCAGCTGACGGCTAATGCACCTCAACAGGTAGAAAAGGGACAACAGTTCCGACTTACATATACCGCCACAACTCAAGATGTATCAGGATTCCGAATCGGTCAGATTCCAGATGCATTTGAAGTTTTGATGGGACCAAGCACTTCGACCCAAAGTAGTTTCAGTATGGTAAATGGTAAGACTTCTCATTCGTCAACCATTACCTATACATATATTCTTAGTGCAGAAAAGAATGGAACTTTCACGATACCGCCAGCAACCATTAATATTGATGGCAAACATGTAAAATCAAATATAGTCAGGATCCAGGTCGTAGGTTCTGCGTCAAGCAACAACCAAGGCAGAGCATACCATGGAGACACACGTGCTTCTGGAACCAATATATCGGGAGCTGATTTATTTATAAAGGTAACTGCTTCAAAGCAACATGTTGTTGAGCAAGAACCTATCTTACTGACGTATAAAGTCTATACATTGGTGAGACTATCGCAGTTAGAAGGAAGAATGCCGGACTTGAAGGGTTTCCACACCCAGGAGATACCTTTGCCTCAAGAAAAAAGCTTCAAAATTGAGCAATATAATGGTAGAAATTACAAGACTGTTACTTGGAGCCAATACGTCATGTTTCCACAGATAACTGGTAAACTTGAAGTTCCTGGTATTACTTTTAATGGCATCGTGGTGCAGGAGAACAGGAATGTCGATCCTTTTGAGGCATTTTTTAACGGTGGCTCTGGTTATGTGGAAGTCAAGAAACAAATCAAGGCTCCTGGTATATCTATTCATGTTGATCCTCTTCCAAATAAACCTGTCGGTTTTTCTGGGGGAGTAGGTAATTTCTCTATTAAATCAGAAATTGACAAGACGAAACTGCAGGCGAACGATCCGCTTACTATTAAAGTGACAATTAGCGGTGTAGGCAACCTGAAACTCATCAAGCAACCAGAACTTCAGTTTCCTAAAGACTTTGATACCTATGACCCTAAATTGACGGAGAAAACTCATCTGACCGCTAATGGGTTAGAGGGAGAAGTTATTTATGAGTATTTGGCTGTACCACGTCATCAGGGACAATATGACATTCCTGCAGCAGAGTTTACCTATTATGACACTAAAACGCGCCAATATAAGACTCTGTCAACAGAGGCGTATCATCTTGATGTAGCCAAAGGTGAAGGTAATGATAGTGAATCTCAGAGTTACGCCAACCAAGAGGACTTGCAATTGTTAGGCAGCGATATACATCATATTAAATTGAATGATTTCAACCTTCAACAGAAGGACCAGTCTTTCTTTGCATCAATGAATTATTGGATATCAATCGCAGTGCTAATGATTATCTTTATCGCACTCTTTATAATTTTTAGAAAGCGAGCCATAGAGAATGCTGATTTGGTAAGGATGCGTGGAAAGAAAGCTAATAAAATTGCAACAAAACGATTGAAGAAAGCGGCAAAACTCATGAAGGACAATCGTCCAGACAAATTCTTCGATGAAAGTGCTGAGAGCACTATGGGGCTACGTTGGTGATAAAATGAATATTTCTGTAGAACAACTTTCAAGAGACAATATTAGCGAGCGTTTTAATGAGCGTCAAGTAGATCAGCAAGTTATCAATCAGTTTGTTGAAGCAATTGACGAGTGTGAGTTTGAGAGATATGCCCCCGGCGATTCAAAAGTCAACATGTCTAAAGTATATAATACTGCTATGACAGCCATAGAACACGTTGAAAAGTATCTGTTATTACTTCTTTTGTTTGTTTTTGTTCCTATCAGCAGCCATGCTGTTAGCAAAGCAGAAGCAGATAGTTCGTATATAAGTGGAAATTATCAATTAGCAGTAAAACAATATAAGCAGATTTTAGAACAAGGAGTATGTGCAGAGTTGTATTACAACTTAGGCAACGCTTACTATCGAACAGATGATTTCACCCAAGCAATTATAGCTTATGAACGTGCTTTACGACTATCGCCAGCAGATGGTGATATCAAGCACAATCTGCAAATGGCTCGTAGTAAGACTGTTGATAAGATCACTCCAGAAAGTGAACTTTTCTTTGTTACATGGTACCACGCCTTTATCAATCTATTAAGTGCTAATGGTTGGGCATACCTTTCTCTTGGAAGCTTGACTCTGACAATCGTACTAATGCTGCTGTATTTGTTTTCAAATCCTCTATGGATTAGGAAGTTAGGATTCTTTGGGGGAATAGCATCCCTGTTTGTATTTGTACTTGCAATCATATTTGCTTGGCAGCAGCAAAGCAAGTTGTCCACCCACAATGAAGCAATTATCACGGTATCTGCGGTATCCATCAAAAGTGCACCGTCGGAAGGTGGGAAAGATATATTCTTACTTCATGAAGGAACAAAAGTAAGCATCACCGATGACACCATGAACGAGTGGAAAGAGATTCGCATCTCCGATGGTAAAAAAGGTTGGATAGAGGCTGATAAGATGGAAATTATTTAATGATAATAAGTATGGATTTAAGTACACTTATAGATATAGACAGACAAGTACTATTGTCAGTTAATGGCAGCGAGTCCTTGTTCATTGATGGATTGGCCAAAACACTGACTACTGCGGCAACCTGGATACCATTGTACCTGTCGCTATTCTATGTTGTGTTAAAGAACAATGATAGTATTCAAAAAATAATATTAATATTAGCCAGTGCGGCTCTATGTGTTATCTTAGCAGGTTCGCTAAATGATGTCATTGTAAAGCCATTTGTGATGAGATGGCGTCCAACTCACGATGACATAATTGGCCTACATGTAGATGTTGTAAACGGATATAGGGGAGGAAAATATGGTTTTTTTTCCTCACATGCTGCCAACACATTCAGTATTGCGGTCTTATTCGCACTTCTGATTAAAAGTCGTATTTTGTCAATTACCTTATTTGTATGGTCTTTGATTAATTGTTGGACGCGTCTATATTTAGGTGTCCATTTTCTTGGCGACATACTATGTGGGCTTTGCTGGGGTGGTATTGTCGGCCTTAGCATTGGTTTTATGTATTTACGCATTAAGAAGCATCTTAACTATTCAAATAGTTATATATCTTCGCATTACACGAAAACGGGTTATCAGAAATCAGACATCGATATTGTTCTGATCATTTTCATGCTCACAATCTTGTATGCTATTATTAGAGCCTGTTGCTATTTATATATTTAAGTAAAGATGGAAACAAAACATATTCATATTAGTGATTACAATTATCCTTTACCAGATGATCGAATCGCAAAATTTCCATTAGCGAAACGTGATGAATCCAAACTTCTGGTATATAAAAAGGGAAATATCAGTGAGGATCATTTCTATAATCTCTCTGAATATTTGCCACATGGCGCACTTATGGTCTTCAATAATACTAAAGTGATTCAAGCACGACTTCATTTTCGTAAGGAGACTGGTGCACTCATTGAGGTTTTTCTGTTGGAACCGGCAATGCCTTCAGATTACGAACAAATGTTTCAAACAAAGGGACAGTGTTCTTGGCTTTGTCTTGTCGGCAATCTAAAGAAATGGAAAGAGGGCACTCTTGAACGACAATTGACTATAAACGGTGAATCTCTTATATTCACGGCAACTCGTAGAGATATTCATGGCACCAGTCATTGGATTGACTTTTCATGGAACAACGAGCACATCTCTTTTGCTGAGATATTGGAATCAATGGGCGAACTTCCTATTCCGCCATATTTAAATAGAGAAACACAAGAGAGCGACAAAACGACCTATCAGACTGTGTATTCTAAAATCAAGGGTAGTGTCGCTGCACCAACAGCAGGATTACACTTCACTCCCGATGTTCTGAAATCTCTTGATAGTCATGGTGTTGATCGTGAAGAACTGACGCTTCATGTTGGGGCGGGTACTTTCAAGCCTGTTAAGACAGAAGAAATTAATGACCATGAGATGCATACGGAGTATATCTGTGTTCATCGTCGCACTTTGGAGAAACTGTTAAAGCATGATTGTTGGGCCATAGCTGTAGGCACAACAAGTGTTCGTACACTCGAAAGTCTGTATTATATGGGACTGAAAGTTCTTAAAAACCCACAGATTTCTGAACGTGAACTTCACGTATGTCAATGGGAACCTTATGATAACAGTGATGCTAAATCTATTCCAGTACGTGAATCTATCCAAGCATTGATAGATTGGCTCGACAAGAATCAGCTACCTGCCCTGCACAGCAGCACACAGATTATCATTGCGCCAGGCTATGAATACAAAATCGTAAAGATGCTGGTGACGAATTTTCATCAACCACAATCAACTTTGCTATTGCTTGTTAGTGCCTTTGTCAATGGAGATTGGCATAAAATATACGATTACGCTTTAGCTCACGATTTTCGCTTCTTGAGCTATGGTGATAGTTCATTGTTAATTCCTTAATGATACAATTAAAATGAAGATAGGAGATAAAGTTAGATTTTTAAGTGAAATCGGTGGAGGTAAGGTTGCCGGTTTCAAAGGCAAAAATATTGTATTGGTTGAAGACGAAGATGGTTTTCAAGTTCCCATGCAAACGAATGAGGTCGTGGTTATCGGTGAAGAGAATTACGAGACAAGTCATGTCATTGAAGTGAAACAACATACTAATAAGTCTCTTGAAAAGGAAACAGAACCAGCTGATAGGCCTATTACTTTCAAAGCTCAGCCTGAAGAAAGAAAGGGTGGTGACACACTTTCTGCTTATTTGGCATTTGTTCCTATGAATATCAAAGAATTGTCTGACACACGATTTGAAGCATATTTTGTCAACGACTCTAACTACTACATGCGTTTCACGTATGCATCGGCAGAAGGAAATAGTTGGAAGTTAAGATCAACAGAAGAGGTCGAACCAAACACAAAACTGTTTTTGGAGGAGTTTGGCAGAGAAGACCTCAATGCTTTTGAACGTGTCGCCATACAAGTCCTTCCTTACAAGCATGAAAAGCATTATCTGATAAAGCCTGCAGTAGATGTTCAGTTCCGTATAGACGCGGTCAAATTCTATAAGTTGCATACGTTTCAAGATAATGCATTCTTTGAACAGCCAGCTTTGATCTATACGATTATCAAAGATGACAAAATGGTCCGGCCTTTAGTCATTGATGCACAACAGTTGAAAGCTAATATGTATCAAAAAGGAGATGTCGCTTCTGAAGTTCGTACTGATGTCAAAGCAGAACACAAGGCAGGAGACCCCATCATTGTAGATCTGCATGCGAATGCTCTTTTAGATAATACCAATGGGATGAATGCTACAGATATCCTCAATTATCAATTAGATGTAGTACGTAAGACTCTCAAGATTTATGAGAAGAAGAAAGGTGCAAAGATTATCTTTATTCATGGAAAGGGTGAGGGCGTTTTGCGCAAGGCACTTATTAATGAGCTACAATACAAATATAAACAATATACTTACCAAGATGCATCTTTCCGTGAATACGGTTATGGTGCCACACAAGTGACAATCAAATGAAATACGGATTAATCAAAGTAGCCGCAGCAATACCGAGTGTTCGTGTGGCTGATGTGGAATTTAACGTCCAGCAGATAGAGAGTCTGATTGTTCAAGCTGAAGGAAAAGGTGTAGAACTTATTGTGTTCCCAGAACTAAGCATCACGGGATATACTTGCCAAGACCTTTTCAGCCAGCAATTACTTCTTGATAAGGCAGAAGAATCTTTACTTGTTCTTCTAGATTTTACACGTAAGCTAAATATAATCTCTGTAGTAGGACTCCCTGTTCGTGTTGGCGCTTTGTTATACAATTGTGCAGTTGTCATTCAGCAAGGAACGATCCTTGGTGTCATTCCCAAAACGCACTTACCCAATTATAACGAGTTCTATGAGAAAAGATGGTTTGCCTCAGCATCCGATCTTATTCCACAGGATATTTATCTTGCAGGTAGCCCCATACATATATCTAATGAACCCATAGTCTTTCGCACTTGCGATGGTGCTTGCTTTGGCATTGAGATTTGCGAAGATGTATGGGCACCGTTGCCACCAAGCAACAATCTTGCTTTGGCAGGAGCCGACATCATCCTAAACCTATCTGCAACAGACGAATTAAATGGGAAGCATAAGTATCTATGCTCACTTCTTTCGCAACAGAGTGCAAGAATGATGTGTGGCTATGTTTATAGTAGTTGTGGTTTTGGAGAGTCAACTCAGGATGTCGTTTATGGTGGAAATGCGCTTATTTACGAGAATGGCATCATGCTCGCAGATGCTGACAGATTCTCAATAGACCCACAATTACGCATTCAACAAATAGATATTGACAGACTTCGTCTGGAACGCCAGAACAACACAACTTTCCGTTCTGCACAAGTAGGAGCTGTAGCGCGTTATATCAATACAAAACTTGTAGAACAACGTGATTTCGAATTGATACGCACCATTAATCCTTATCCGTTCATTCCATCTGAGGGCGAAATGGCAAGTTCTTGTGAGGAAATCCTTAATATCCAAACGATGGGCCTGTGTAAACGTCTCCATCACACACACTGCGAACATGTAGTTATTGGAATTAGTGGTGGACTGGATTCTACTTTGGCATTACTTGTAACTGTCAGAGCTTTTGATAAATTAGGATTGTCTCGCTTGGGAATTACAGGAATCACGATGCCTGGATTTGGCACAACAGACCGAACACATGATAATGCCATAAAGTTGATGCAATCACTGGGGATAACAATTCGTGAAATCAATATATCCAAATCTGTTCTTCAGCATTTTGAGGATATTGGTCATTCTGTAGATAATCACGATGTGACTTACGAGAATTCTCAAGCACGCGAACGAACTCAAATACTGATGGATGTTGCAAATCAGGTTGGTGGTATGGTTATTGGTACAGGCGACCTTTCCGAATTAGCTTTGGGATGGTGTACATACAATGGTGACCATATGTCCATGTACGGTGTTAATGCAGGTGTCCCTAAAACATTAGTACAGTATCTTGTAAAATATATAGCCGAACAATCTGCTTTCATACAGGAAAGAGAGACTCTGATTGATATCGTACAAACACCCATATCGCCAGAACTGATACCTGCAGATGTTGATGGGAACATTGCTCAGAAAACAGAAGATCTCGTAGGTCCTTATGAACTACATGATTTCTTTTTATATTATCATCTTCGAGTTGGATTCCGGCCTTCTAAGATATTCATGCTTGCGCAACATGCTTTTGAAGGGAAATATGATGACGACACCATCAAACATTGGTTGAAGATATTCTGTCGCCGTTTCTTTAACCAACAGTTTAAGCGTTCATGTCTGCCAGATGGTCCAAAGGTCGGAAGTGTGAGCCTTTCTCCCCGTGGAGACTGGCGCATGCCGAGCGATGCTTCAAGCATCCTTTGGTTAAAGGAGTGCGAAGAGCTATCATAACATTTACCCCCGTTATCCAATGCATGAAGGATGACGGGGGCAAATGTTAATTGTATATTTTGAAGGATTACACCTCCCATCCAACGGCAGAAGCACCAAGTACTGCGGCAGACGAACCGTCCAGACCACTAACCAAGAACTTGGCTTTGCCCTTGAATATCTTTAGAACATGCTTGTCGTATGACTCACGAATCGGTTTCATAATCAGTTCGCCAGCCTTAGTCATGCCACCAAAGAAGATAAAGGCTTCGGGTGATGAGAATGCTGCAAAATCAGCACATGCTTCACCCAACATGTTACCTGTAAACTCGTAAATCTCATTAGCCAATTCGTCTCCCTTTTCTGCAGCGATAGAAACATCAAGGGAGGTTATTTCTGCAGGGTCTATATCGCGGAGTAGGGACGGACGCTCTGTGGTCGATAAGATCTCGCGTGCTGTTCGTGCTACACCTGTGGCCGAGCAATAAGCTTCAAGACATCCAGTACGACCACATCCGCAAGTACGGCCGTTTTCGCGGCGCATAATCACATGTCCAAGTTCACCAGCAAAACCATCGTGACCATAGAGCAACTGACCATTGACGACAATGCCAGAACCGACGCCAGTGCCAAGTGTAATCACAATAAAGTTTTTCATGCCTCGAGCAACTCCATAAACCATTTCTCCAATAGCAGCCGCATTGGCATCATTCGTCAGGGCAACAGGAACACCATTCAGCTTGTCGCTGAACATTTTTGCCAAAGGTACGATTCCGTCATGTGCCCAAGGCAGGTTAGGAGCAAATTCGATAGTTCCTTTATAGTAGTTACCGTTAGGAGCACCAATTCCCATGGCTTTAATTGTTTCAATGCCGCCTACTTGCTCAATGATGGGCTGTAATGCTTCTACAGAAGCAGCAACGTAATCTTCTGCAGAAGTAAAACCTCCAGTTTTTATGGCAGTTGTGGCTTTTATTTCGCCACGGGCATCTACAATTCCAAATACAGAGTTTGTGCCTCCTAAGTCCAAGCCGATAACATATGGCTTAATAGTTGATTGTGTATCCATTATTATACATTTAGTGTGAGTAAAATTATTTGCAAAGATAAATTAATTATTTGATATAATTAGCTTACTTAACATTTTTTATACGTGAAATAAAAAATATTATTGGCTCATTCTTAATTTCTAATTTAAATTAGTAACTTTGCACACATTATGCCATTTGTTGTTAACACGATACCAAACATATTAGATATTGTATTTAAGGGAATGCTCATAGGTATTATTGCTTCTGCGCCTATGGGACCAGTTGGAGTACTCTGTGTTCAGCGTACACTGAACAAGGGGCGATGGTATGGTTTTGTTACGGGAGTTGGTGCTTCTGTAAGTGATATGATTTATGCAGGAATTACCGGTTTGGGAATGGGATATGTGGTCGATTTTGTCAGCAACGACACCACACGTTTTTATCTTCAGATTGCGGGAAGTATCATGTTGCTTTTATTTGGAGTCTTTACTTACCGCACTGACCCAACAAAGAACATACGCAAGCCTGGTCAAAAGAAGGGCACGCTGGCACACAATGCCATCACGGCATTCTTGGTGACCTTGAGCAATCCGCTTATTATATTCTTGTTTATGGCACTCTATGCCCAGTTTGCTTTTGGACTGCAGCCCGATCATCCTATCGACATGATTGTTGGCTTCCTAAGCATTATTGGAGGTGCATTGTTGTGGTGGTGGTCATTGTCGTGGCTGGTTGACAAGATTAGAACCAAGTTTGATCAAAATGGCATCAAATTGATAAATCAGATTATCGGCATGCTGGTGATAGTCGGTAGTGTTATTATCTTACTCTCAACGCTTACCAGTTTGCATCTCTATCATATATTTTAGTTATTTCTTATTATGTTTATTGCACAGGAATTACGTAAAAAGAATATTGCGGAATACCTGCTTTACATGTGGCAGGTTGAAGATACAATTCGAGCTTTTGACTGTTCGCTTTCTCGTCTTCGACGCGAATATATCGATCGCTTTGATTATAATGATGAACAAAAGTCCGATGAAATTGATTGGTTCGGTAATCTAATAAAGATGATGAACGAAGAAGGTTGTCGGGATAAGGGGCATCTTCAGATTAATAAAGTGACGCTTCAGTTGTTGACAGAGTTGCATGACCAGCTATTAGCATCGCCAAAGTTCCCATTCTACAATAGCGCTTATTATAAGGTTCTGCCTTTTATAGTAGAACTGCGCAATCATGGTGCTAACAAAGATGAAGGCGAGATTGAGACATGCTTGAACCTGCTGTATGGTGTTATGATGCTCCGATTGCAAAAGAAGGAGGTATCACCAAGCACCTCGCATGCTGTGAAGGAGATTTCTACGTTTATAGGAATGTTATCTGACTATTATAAAAAAGACAAAGAAGAAGGATTAAAGTTTGATTAAGTCATGAATATTCTTATCACGGGCTGTAATGGTCAACTTGGCAATGAGTTGCAACTGCTGGAGGAAAATTATCCGCAGCATACGTTCTTCAATACTGATATTAAGGAATTGGACATTACAAATCAAGACGATATTGCCAATTACGTAATCAGTCATCGCATCGACGGCATTGTAAACTGTGCTGCATATACTGCTGTTGATAAGGCAGAAAGCAATGCGGAATTGTGCGAACTGTTGAATAGCCGCGCTCCCGTTTTCTTGGCGAAAGCGATAGAAAAGTGTGGAGGCTGGATGATTCAGATAAGTACGGACTATGTGTTCGACGGCACAAATCATGTGCCATATGTAGAAACAGACCCTGTATGTCCTAACAGCATATATGGTCGTACTAAATTAGAAGGAGAAGTTGCTGTACTTAAGGCTTGTAAGCAATCAGTGATAATCCGTACAGCCTGGTTGTATTCTACTTTTGGAAGCAACTTTGTAAAGACAATGATTCGTTTAGGTCAGGAACGTGACGAGTTGGGAGTCATCTTCGATCAGATAGGAACACCCACCTATGCGCATGATTTGGCTTTGGCCATTATGACAATCATCGATAAAGGAATAATCCCTGGTACTTATCATTTTAGTAATGAGGGGGCTATATCCTGGTACGATTTTGCAAAGGCAATCTATCGCATTGCTGGTATTGAAGACTGTCGGATAAGACCTTTGCATACGGTTGAGTATCCCACACCAGCAGCACGACCACATTACAGTGTACTTGATAAAACCAAGATAAAAGAGACTTATCAAATAGAAATACCCTATTGGGAAGAGTCATTAAGAGAATGTATAGCGAAATTATAAACAATGTTTTAGGCAAGTGAGCTTGAAATCCTAATAATTGAAAGCAATGCGCGAAGAAATAGAAAGAAGAAGAACATTTGCGATCATATCGCACCCAGATGCTGGTAAGACCACTTTGACCGAGAAATTTCTGCTTTTTGGTGGACAGATTCAGGTTGCCGGTGCTGTTAAGAGTAATAAGATTAAGAAAACAGCAACCAGTGACTGGATGGAGATTGAAAAACAGCGTGGTATTTCGGTCAGCACATCAGTGATGGAGTTTGATTATACACCTGAGGGTAAAGATATAGAGTATAAAGTAAATATCCTCGATACCCCTGGTCACCAAGACTTCGCAGAAGACACCTTCCGCACACTTACGGCAGTTGACTCTGCCATTATCGTGGTTGACGGAGCTAAGGGTGTTGAGACTCAGACGCGCAAACTCATGACCGTCTGCCGCATGCGCAAGACTCCAGTTATTATCTTCATCAATAAGATGGACCGTGAAGGACGTGATCCTTTCGATTTGCTCGATGAATTAGAACAAGAATTGGAAATTAAAGTGCGTCCTTTGAGTTGGCCTATCAATCAGGGAGCAAAATTCAAGGGTGTCTATAATATCTATGAGAAAAAACTGGATCTGTTCACACCAGACAAGCAGCGCGTCACCGAGAAGGTGGAAGTGAATATTGACAGCGATGAATTGGATAAACGAGTAGGTAGTAGTGATGCTGAAAAACTGCGTGAAGACCTTGAGTTAGTAGATGGTGTCTATCCAGAATTCGATGTCGAATCGTATCGGTCAGCTGAGGTGGCCCCTGTATTCTTCGGTTCAGCACTAAATAATTTCGGTGTTCAGGAACTGTTGAACTGTTTTGTAGAGATTGCCCCATCTCCACGACCTACAAAAGCTGAGGAACGTGAAGTTCAACCTGATGAGCAGAAGTTTACGGGTTTCATTTTTAAAATTACCGCAAACATTGACCCGAACCATCGTTCATGTATTGCATTCTGCAAGGTATGTAGTGGAAAATTTCAGCGCAATGTGCCATATCTGCATGTACGTCAGGGAAAGACGATGCGCTTCACATCTCCTACACAGTTTATGGCTCAGCGTAAATCAACCATTGACGAGGCGTGGCCAGGGGATATTGTTGGCTTGCCAGATTCTGGTGGCGTATTTAAAATTGGTGATACATTGACTGCTGGTGAACAACTACATTTCCGTGGTTTGCCTTCTTTCTCGCCCGAACTTTTCAAATACATTGAAAACGATGACCCTATGAAATCAAAGCAGTTGCAAAAGGGCATCGATCAGTTGATGGATGAAGGTGTGGCGCAGTTGTTTGTCAACCAGTTTAATGGCAGAAAGATTATTGGTACGGTTGGCCAACTGCAGTTCGAAGTTATCCAATATCGTCTGGAGAACGAATACAATGCCAAGTGTCGATGGGAACCTGTTCATCTATATAAAGCGTGTTGGATATCAAGCGATGATGAACAAGAATTAGAGAACTTCAAGAAGCGTAAATACCAATATATGGCCAAGGATAAAGAGGGACGCGATGTCTTCTTGGCCGACTCGGGCTATGTGCTTCAAATGGCTCAGCAGGATTTTGAACATATTCAATTCCACTTTACAAGTGAGTTTTAATTGCAATTATTCGTAGTATGACACAACAACAAGACATCAAAAATGCAGTAGAGATACTGAGAAAGGGTGGGGTAATCCTCTATCCTACAGATACAGTATGGGGAATCGGTTGTGATGCAACCAATGCAGATGCTGTTAAACGTGTTTATCAGATAAAGCAGCGCGACGATTCAAAGGCCCTTATCTGTTTAGTTGATTCTGACGCAAGACTTCAACGCTACGTGAAGAATGTACCTGACGTGGCTTGGCAGCTGATTGACAGTTTGAACGATGCTGATGCGAAACCAACAACGCTGATTCTCGATGGCGCAATAAATTTGGCTGAGAATCTAATTGCAGATGATGGTTCTATTGGCATTCGTATTACGCATGAAGCTTTCTCCAAGGAACTATGCTTCCGTTTTCAGAAAGCGTTGGTTTCTACTTCTGCCAATATCAGTGGCGAACCTGCGGCACAGAACTATTGTGATATTGATCCTCGAATCATTGAACAAGTAGATTATGTGTGCTGGACGCGCAGACAGGAGCACAAGCCACATAAGCCATCAAGCATTATCAAGTTGGAGCAGGATGGGGGAGTGCAGATCATCAGAAAATAAGTAAAGACTGCTTAATAATGTGAAATCCACTTAACAGGTTCTTTTGTTAAGTGGATTTTTTTATGGTTGATATCCAATAACTAAAAGGCCACCTGTAGATTACTCTACGAGGCAGCCTTCCTCTTTATGAATTCAGTTTATGTGTTGAAATGGTATTTCCGTGATTATACGATGCCCTGAGCCATCATAGCCTTAGCAACCTTCATGAAGCCGGCAACGTTTGCACCCTTCACATAGTTGATATAGCCGTCAGCCTGAGTACCATACTTAACGCAGTTCTCGTGAATGTCGTTCATGATACGCTTCAGGTAGTCATCAACTTCCTTGGCTGTCCAGCTCAGACGCTCTGAGTTCTGCGACATCTCAAGACCTGATACAGACACACCACCAGCATTTGATGCCTTGCCAGGAGCATACAGAATCTTGGCATCCTGGAAAATCTTGATGGCTTCAGGCAGTGATGGCATGTTTGCACCTTCTGCTACAGCGATAACACCGTTCTTTACAAGTGCAGCTGCTTCGTCACCGTTGATTTCATTCTGAGTTGCACAAGGCAGAGCAATATCAGCCTTCTCGTACCAAGGACGCTTGCCCTCATAATACTTAGCTGTAGGATACTCCTCGACATACTCCTTAATACGTCCACGCTCTACGTTCTTCAGCTCCATGATGAAGTCAAGCTTAGCGCGATCGATACCGTCTGGATCGTAGATGTAACCATCAGAGTCAGACATTGTCATGGGGATAGCACCCAACTGCAGACACTTCTCTGCAGCATACTGAGCTACGTTACCAGCACCAGAAATCAGCACTTTCTTACCCTTCAATTCGATGCCGCGAGTTGCCAACATTGATGTGAGGAAGTAAACTGTACCATAACCAGTAGCCTCAGGACGAATGAGTGAACCGCCAAACTGAATGCCCTTACCGGTGAGTACACCCTGGAACTGGTGGGTGAGCTTCTTATACTGGCCAAACATGTAGCCAACCTCACGACCACCTACGCCAATATCACCAGCGGGTACGTCCTCATCGGGACCAATGTGACGATAGAGCTCGTTCATGAAAGCCTGACAGAAACGCATAACTTCTGCATCGCTCTTGCCGCGGGGGGAGAAGTCTGAACCACCTTTAGCACCACCCATAGGAAGTGTTGTCAGTGAGTTTTTGAAGGTCTGCTCGAAAGCCAAGAACTTCAGAATACCCAGATTTACAGACTTGTGAAAACGGATACCGCCTTTGTAGGGACCAATGGCGTTATTGTGCTGAATGCGATAACCCATGTTTGTCTGAACATTGCCCTTGTCGTCAACCCATGTTACACGGAACTCAATCACGCGATCGGGAATGCAAAGACGCTCAATCAGATTGTACTTTTCAAATTCTGGGTGCTTGTTGTACTCTTCTTCAATCGTAGGAAGAACTTGACTCACGGCCTGAATATATTCAGGCTCGTTGGGGAATCTCTGTTTCAGATTCTCTACAACTTGTGCTGCATTCATAATCTTTTACCTTTTTAATTAAATTTTGAACTAAAGTTTATTTTTTTTGCGTTTGCGGTTGCAAAGTTATAGCAAAATTCCGAAATCGCAAACATTTTATCAATTATTTTGTGGTTTAATGTGCTTTTTGACACATTTAATCGCTAGTTCTTGATTAATATCAAGTCTAAAAGACATTTTGAGGAATAATTAAAAGGTGATGAAATGACAAAAAGTAGATTTTTTATTAGAGTCGCTTACAAATTGTAAAAAGTAGCTCTTGTATTGCTAAATTATTGTTTTTAATCGCTCAGATGGCAAGTCCTGCATCACGAAACAAATGCTTTTATGATGTAGTTTGACGTTGATGGTTATAAATCTATGGTCTTGATTTGCTATTTCTAGGGGCTAGACACGTTAATTATAGCCCCTGGAAAGCATACATATAGCCCTTGGGATGTTCATTTCTAGGGGCTAGATATGAAGCAATAGTGCCATTATTGCAACAGTAAAGTATCACTATTGCTAAGGAAAACCTTAACTTTAAGATGATGTAACAATAACTATAGTCCTTTTTGAAGATCATTTTAATGAAGTAAAAGCGTCACGTCGCTATTGTGATTCATACATAACCGAATTTGTTTTTTGGGGCTATAAAACAATAAAAGTAAAACAAACGATAATCGGTATTATGATAAATAACTATTAGTTCTACTTATAAATTCTATCCTATATATAATAATAAGGTGCAGATTCTGGGTTAATGTACCAAACAGAATCTGCACCCTATTTAATGTTTGCGACCTTATTCTTTAAATGCTTTATGGGTTAAACAATTACCACTGCTCAATTATTTATGTTTGAGCAGTGGTAATTATAGATTATCCATGTATCATGTATAAATAGCGCTTGTTGTTAAAATGTGTATCCCAGCGTGAACAGAAGCTGATGGCGCTTGAAATTCAAAGAACTTGGTGTCGAGATGTTTGTTTCCCAAGTTCCATTTGGATCATCGAATTCTACATCAGGTTGGAATGGATAAAACATACCCTTGGTGTTGCTAAACTGATATGCAATGTCGAACGAAATTTTATTAACGCGATAACCAAATCCTGCAGTTATACGATTGGTACCTTTCCAATTGACATAATCTGGTGTTGACGAAAAATATGTTCCAGGAGAATCCAGTGTGGTGTCGCGAAAGCCTTTCTCGTTGTAGGCAGCCGACTGATAGTTGTAACCCAAACGGACTGCAATAGATGGATCTGGCTTGAACTCAGCACCAAGTTTTAACAAAGATACGCCTTTCAAGGTACGATCTGTATGATTGTTCATGACGCGGTCAGAGTATGAATTCTCGTTGTCGTACTCATCGTATGTGCCATCATAGATGCGGGTGTCTGCTGTGCTATAATCGCTGTATTCGTAGCTTGCTCCAAGAGCCAGGTAATTGCCAATGGTATGTCCTAAGCTCAAGCCAAACTTCCATGGCGTGTAGTACTTATATTCATAGACATCGTCGCTTGACAGATAATCATAGCCCCAGGGCTTGTAATTTTCGGGGGTAACTGTATTATTATGTAGCACTGTATAGTTCTCAGATTTCATCTCATACCATGTAGGCGTAGAAATAGAAAGTCCGATACGGAATGGAGATTCTTCGATTGGCAAGAAGATGATACCAGCCTTCAAATCTACACCATTTCCGGTGATGCGACGCTCGTCTTCAAGAACCATGGTGCCAATTGATGGTCCATCGCCACTCAGTATTTCTTCGTCATACAGGCTATATCCTTTGTAATTGATAGTGTGAAGACCTAAAGTGAAGCCCCAGAAGAAACGACTACGAACGTTACCGCTGACATTAAAATCGTAATCTGCTATCCAGCCACGATGAGACTTGTCAAAGTAGTAGTTATCTGCATCATTGAAAATAATGTCAGGCTCCTGTTCATTGGCCACATTCTTATCATCTACATTATAGACATTCTGATAGAGATAGTCCCACTGAGTGAATGGATATCCGTAGTCATTAACTTCTGCGCTATTCCTATATCCCATCCATTTGCCGGTATAATTGTTTAATGAGTATCCTCCTGCGACATCACTACCGAATGTATTCTTAGCAAAGGCCAACTTGTTAAGCGATGCTGGATGCGTAAATCTATTGTTGACCTGAATAATCTGGTCAAAGTTGCGGCTCTTGTGATAATTAAAACCGAAGTTCACGTAAGCGTCTTCATCGAAAAGATTCATTGTGAATACGAAACCAGCCTGATCGATACTGAGATTGGTCTTGCCGAGATTATCAAACTTGTTAACTTCCTCTTGATGGACACCACCAAAAGACACCGAAGCATAGGAGTGACGAAACATGCCAATACCAGCAGGATTGGTTGACATCGTCGAGATATCGGCACCAAGTGCCTCGAGTGCACCGCCCATACCCACATAGCGAGCTGTGCCATTGAGGTCTGAACCTAACACACGAGCATTCTCATAAGTGTCCTGTGCAGTTGCCGACAACATGGCCAGCGAGGTGACTGCTAAAACAATATATCTTTTCATAATGGTTACTTCGTAATTTATTGATTGTAATTAAGATTATCTGCGACTGCCGCGACTGCCACCACCTACAGAGCCACCGCGACTGCCACCCATTGACGAACCGCCGCCAAAGGAACCACGACTACCGCTTGATCCAAACGAACCCGTGCTGCGGCTCTCGTAAGATGATGAACTTGAGCGGCGACTACCTGAATCGAACAAACTTCCACTGCGGCGAGTTGATGATGAAGATGACGAACCACCTGTGACTGCTCTGCGCGAACCAGTAGAACGTGGAGACATGGAAGAAGAACGATTAGAGTTGCTGCGTGAACCGACAGATGATGCACGTGAACCAAAAGAATAGCCACGTGAACCAGTCGTGGTTGTGTTGGTGCGACGACTACCTAATGCAGAAGAACTTCTGTATGAACCTGAGCCGTGGGCAACACCACGATAGTTGCCATGATATCCCCTACTCCAATTATGTGTCACGCCTCCATACCAACCATAATGCCAAGGGTGATAGTAGTGCCAAGAGTAGTAGCCGCCCCACCCCCATGACCAAGAGCCATAATACCAGGGATCGTACCATCCATAGTGCCATCCCCATCCATAATACCAGGGATCATACCACGTGTAATCGTACCAAGGATAGAATGATGAATAGTACCAAGGGGAATGCCAAGAACGGAAGCCCCATGAGTCGCGTCGTCCATCGAGATATCCATCCCAGTAAGATTCTGATGGCGTATAGTCATCCCAGCGAGCCATTTTCTTTGTTATACGGTAATCTTCTTGGGCAGAATCTGGATAAACACCCATTGACTCATCAAAGTCAATGACATCGTTAGCAGAATCATTAGGCAACACGTGGTATGTGTTGTTGCGTCGATTATAGTCATCGACACTTCTGGAACTGCCCGAATAATAGGTGTTTTCAGTCGGACGCTCATACGATGACGTCGTTTTAACGGTCTTTGACTTCTTTGGAACAAAGTACATGTCATCCTGAGCCTGCATGGAAATAGGCAGGAAGCCAAAGCCGAAGGTCAGTAACAATAACTTTTTCATATTTCTTAATTTCTTTAGTTTATATTCTTTTACGATGCAAAAATAGAATTTATTTCCATGCAAATTTACGGAAAAACCCTAAATAATGGTAGGATTTTCCCTAATTTTTGTAATTTTGCGGATAAATTTAACAAAGAAGATGAAGTATTACGAGGTTACATTTAGCATAAAGGCTTCTGACGAACTGCTGCAGAGCGCTTCCGATATTTTTGCTTCAATGGCTGCTGATGCAGGTTTTGAGACGTTTGAAGAGTGTGACAATGGTGACTTAAAGGGGTATGTTCAACAGAGCCTATTAGATCAGTCACGACTCGATAACATTATTGAAAGCTTCCCCCTACCCGCTTCTATCACTTATACTATCGAAGAAGCCGAAGATAAGGATTGGAATGAACAATGGGAAAAAGAAGGCTTTGCGCCTATTTGCATTCAGATGCCTCTTTCTCGTGGCGAAGGTATCTTGGCGATTCATGATGGAAGACATCTGCCGGAAAGAGTGGATATTGGCATAGAAATAGATGCACACTTGGCTTTTGGTACAGGAACGCATGAGACGACACGTATGATTGTGACGTCGCTTTTGGAACTTGATTTAGATAAGAAACGATTCTTGGATTGCGGAACGGGTACGGGAATTTTAGCCATCACGGCTTTAAAACTGGGTGCTAGCGAGGCTGTTGGCTATGATATCGATGAATGGAGCGTTGACAATGCTAAACATAATGCCGTGATAAATCGTGTCGATGATCAATTCTTGGCATACCTCGGCGATGCGAATGTATTGAATCAAACTATCCAAGGCTGTTTTGAAGTCATAACAGCCAATATCAATAGGAATATTTTGCTAGCAGATATGCCGCTCTTTGTCAGCCGGATGGCAAATCATGCAGTCTTGATATTGAGTGGTTTTTACGAGGAAGATATTGATGTGTTGCATCAAAAAGCTACAGAGCTGGGATTGCATCAAAAAGCCCAGCGGCTTGATGACCACTGGGCTTGTTTGGTATTTGAGAGATAAGACCGTCACAACACTAGTTATTGACAGAACCACCAACAATATCAAGCAGCTCCGACGTAATGGCTTGTTGACGACTCTTGTTATACTGCAAGTTTAGTTGGCGTAATAGCTCATCTGCGTTGTCTGTTGCTGTCTGCATTGCAACCATGCGGGCAGCGTGCTCAGAAGCGACACTGTCAAGCAGAGCTGTATAGAGCATTAAATGAGCATACTTGGGTATCAAACTAGAGAGAACACAATCCATGTCAGGCTCAACGATAAAGTTGTCGTTGAGTGGCTTAGCCTCTTCCTTCTTTGAGTTTTCTTCACGGTTCGCCCCATGTTTCTTCAGATATTCCTGAGACTTCTTGGTTGCAACATTAGATGTAAGGTCACGTTCGTGATCACGTTCTAACTCGCTTTCAACATCAATGGGCAGGAAAGTCTTCCTGCAAAGAATTTGTGAACCTGCACTCTTAAAGTGATGATAGATTAAGTCCACCTTGTCAATCTCTCCTGTTGCAAAACGACTTCCAAGTTCAGTTGCAAGTTCTATGCATTGCTTCACGTTAGGATGATCAACCATCTCGTTGTGATCATACTTAACGTTAAAACCCATCTTCTTTGCTTTTTCTGCTACCTTTCGGCCAATGGGATATATCTCTACATTCTCTGCTCCGAGTTCATCTGACAATTGCTTAACAGCATGTAGCATCATCTTAATAACATTGGCATTGAAACCACCACAAAGAGAAGAATTTGAGGAGTAAACAACCAGCGCAACTCGTTTTACGGGACGAACCTGATCATAAATAGACTGAGCCTCGGCCTCGGCAGCAAGAAACGACTTGAGGATATGCTCAAGCATTGATTCGTAGGGCAGCATATTTTGAATAGCCACCTGCGCATGGTGCAGCTTGGAACTGGCAACCATTTTCATGGCAGATGTTATCTTGCGCGTACTGTTGACAGAGGCAATACGTCCTTTGATTTCTTTAAGACTAGGCATGATCTTATTTTAATTGAACATTGATTTCAAACAAAGACAGAACACTGAGCTAAAAGCACGCAGACTCAGCTCAATGTTCAATCTTCAATCATCACTGATGTTTATATGTTCCGGCAATATCTGCCATGATGGCTTCTATTTTCTGTGTTACAGCATCGTCAATATTGCCGCTGGCCAGAGTCTCGATAACCTCTGGTGCTGACGAACGCAACTTGTCGAGGAACTGATTCTGACACTCGCGAACCTTGTCGATGGGTACCTCGCGCATCAAACCGTGAACACCACAGTAAAGGATGGCCACCTGCTCACCTACGGGCATGGGGCTATATTGTGGTTGGATGAGCAGCTGATTGTTCTTACGACCGCGGTCAAGCGTCATGGCTGTCACTGCGTCCATATCACTCGAGAATTTTGAGAATGCCTCAAGCTCACGATATTGGGCTTGGTCAATCTTGAGTGTACCTGCAACCTTTTTCATGCTCTTAATCTGAGCCGAACCACCTACACGGGATACAGAGATACCTACATTGATGGCTGGACGGAAGCCTTGGTTGAAAAGGTCGCTCTCCAGGAAGATCTGACCATCGGTGATAGAGATAACATTAGTAGGGATGTATGCTGATACGTCACCTGCCTGTGTCTCGATGATAGGCAATGCCGTTAGCGAACCACCGCCTCGTACATGACCCTTCATGCACTCGGGAAGGTCGTTCATCTGCTCGGCAACCTCTTGCTGTTCGTTCATCTTTGCTGCGCGTTCCAACAGACGTGAATGCAAATAGAACACATCACCAGGATAGGCCTCACGACCTGAGGGACGACGCAGAATCAGTGACACTTCACGATAGGCTACTGCCTGTTTGGAGAGGTCATCATAGACAACGAGCGCAGGGAGGCCTCGGTCACGGAAATACTCACCAATGGCTGCACCGGCAAACGGTGCGTAATATTGCATGGCAGCAGGATCTGCCGCCGTAGCTGCAACGATGATGGTGTAAGGCATTGCACCATGTTCCTTCAGTGTTTGAACAAGGTTGGCAACAGTGCTCGCTTTCTGACCAATTGCTACATAGATGCAGTAAACGGGTTTGCCTGCCTCGTAGAAACTCTTCTGATTGATGATGGTATCGACAGCGATAGCAGTCTTACCTGTCTGGCGGTCGCCAATGATAAGTTCACGCTGACCACGTCCAATAGGAATCATAGAGTCGATAGCCTTTAGACCAGTCTGCAGCGGCTCTTTCACTGGCTGACGATAGATAACACCAGGTGCTTTGCGGTCTAATGGCATCTCAAATGCATCAGAAAGATCGATGTCGCCCTTGCCATCGACTGCTTGTCCCAGAGGATTAATGACACGGCCCAACATGTTGTCGTTGACACGAATCGAAGCAATACGCTTGGTTCGCTTAACGACCATGCCTTCCTTAATGCCCGATGTGGCGCCTAACAATACGCAACCAACATTGTCTTCCTCCAAGTTCATCACGATGGCCATCGTTCCGTTCTCGAACTCGAGCAACTCGTTGGCCTCTGCATTACGGAGACCATAGATTCGAGCTACGCCATCGCTAACGGTTAGTACGGTACCAACTTCGTCAAACTGTTCGGCATTCTGAATGCCTTTCAGTTGTTCGAGAAGTACCTGACTGACTTCGCTTGGTTTTATTTTATCTGACATTTCTTTATTAATTATTCGTTATGACGTTATGACGGTGTGTTGTGATAACGCTATTTCTTAAGTGTGTTAAGAATGGAGTTGAGTTTGGTCTTCACGCTTGCATCCATGCGATACGTGTCGTACTCCAAAATGAAACCACCAATGATGTCGGGGTTCACCTCTGTTTCAAACTCAACTGTGCCTTGAGTCCGACTCTCCACCATCTTACGCATCTTCTGTTCCGTCTCGGCGGAGACATGGGCGGCGGTGGTGAGTTTGCCACGAATGACATTCTTCTGTTTGCGGTAAAGCGTCATGTACGAATAGGCCATAAACAGAACCATGCTCTCGCGGTCTTCCTTCAGCACTAAAGAGATGAAGGTTTGCATCAGTTGACAAGGTGAACCACCTGTCGCTATCTCAAGCAACTTCTGTTTCTCAGACTTGTCAAGCATGGGGTTGTCGATGGTCTGGCGAAGCATGGGCACGTCGGTGTAGCTCTTAGTCAGCGTCATTATCTCCTGATAAATCTGTGCTTCAAGCTGAGCATCAGTAGCGCTTTTCAGCAGTGCCCTTGCATATCTCGTAGAGATTACTCCGATATCCATACGCGTGAACCTATTATTTATTTAACAGTAGTGTCATCCAGCATGCGATCAATCAAATCCATCTGCGACTTGTCGTCACGGAGGTTCTGACGGAGAATCTTCTCTGCAATGCCTACACTGAGGGTTGCAACCTGCTGGCGGATGTCAGCAATAGCAGCTTTTTTCTCCTGCTCGATGGCGATTTTGGCTTCCTCCATCAGGCGGGCGCCCTCTGCTCTGGCTTTCTGCTGAGCCTGCTCGACAATAGCGTCGCGCGACTCGGCGGCCTCCTTCAGTATTTGAGCTTGTTTCTCGCGTGCCTCCTGCAAGATGGATTCACCTTCCTTCTCGATATTGGCCAAACGCTCCTGGGCCTCGTGTGCCTTGCGCAGACTTTCGTCAATATACTTGTTTCGTTCGTCAACCATATTAATGATGGCTGGGAAACCAAACTTGGCAAGTACACCAAAGACCACCAAGAACGCCAACAACATCCAGAACAGAAGTCCTAGATCTGGCGTCAGGATTGCTGGTAATTGAGTGAAATCCATTTGCTAAACGTTTTTATTTGATCAAGAATGCACAAGCTGCAATGGCGAAAAGGGCACAACCCTCAACGAAGGCAGAGGTAAGAATCATCTGGGTGAAGATCTTACCAGAAGCCTCTGGCTGGCGTGCAATAGCGTCAACAGCACTACCACCAATCTTACCAATACCTAAACCTGCACCAATAACTGCAATACCTGCACCAATACCGCAGCCCAGCTGAGCCAGACCTTCGGCCAATAATAATGATGTAATCATAATTCTTTTAAGTTTTAAATTATTAATAATGTTTTATATTTTCACTTATTTATTCAGCATGATGTTCTGGATGAGCCAAACCGATGAATACGGCACTTAACATTGTGAACACGTAAGCCTGTACGAAGGCAACGAGAAGTTCTAGTGCATTCATGAATAGCAACATCACGATGCTGAACAAGTTCAATCCGATGCCCAAGCCTACACCCATTGTCCATCCCAAAAAGATGACACAGCTGAAACTGAGTATCATGGCGTGGCCAGCCATCATATTGGCAAAAAGACGAATCATCAGCGCAAAAGGCTTTGTGAAAACGCCAAAGAGCTCAATTGCTGGCATGAGAGGGATGGCCTTAAGGAAAATGGGCACTTCGGGCCAAAATATCTCTTTCCAGTATTCCTTGTTGCCAAAGAGGTTAATGGCTAAGAAGGTACAGAATGCCAGGAAGAACGTGATGTTAATGTTGCCCGTCACATTTGAACCTCCGGGAAAAATTGGAAGCAGCCCTAATAAGTTGGTAAAAAGGATAAAAAAGAAGACTGTCAGCAGATAGGGTGCATACCGCTTATAGTGCTTCTCTCCGATGGATGATTTGATGACATCATCGTTAATCATCATGACCAGTAATTCGACCGCACCAATAAATCCGCTTGGGGCATTGCTTGTCTTGTCATGCTTCCTATACCAGCGAGCACAACTGAGGAACACAACTAACAATAGTGCCACGACAATCCATATTTGCATGACGTTGCGTGTAATGCTCAAGTCTAAGGGGCGTTCTATCGTACCGTCAGTCATTCGCTCGTAAATCTTGCCATGAGCTTCTGAGTTGAAGAAGAAACCTGTAGGCAGAGAATGCTCGTTGCAGAAATACCACTTTCCAGTCTGTGAACTCCTGATGATGATTGGCAGCGGAATGCTGATATGTTTGCCTTCATACGAGGCAATGTGCCACTCGTAAGAGTCGGCCAAGTGCTCCAATACAATCTCTGAGATATTCAGAGACGCATCAGTCTTGGAACTCTCGTCAGCTCGCATTGACAGTGGAATGAGTGCCAACGTAATCAGGATAATTATTGACTTTAGTCGTTTCATTTAATTCTTTGTTTATTAGCTCGTTATAAACGGCTAGATACTCTTGAAAAAAAGATACTGAAATGAACCAGCGTTACCATATAATAGATACCAAACACTAAGATAAACGTTATCATATCTGGCTTGTCTGTCATGAAATAGTAGATGCCAATAACTGCAAGAGCCAACATGAAACGAAACCCAGATGTTCCTGTATAGAAGGAAGGCAGATAGTCGTGGTGTCTTGATGCAACCCAATACCATACCCACCCACTGAGCAGATAAAAAATGAAGGTGAAACTAACGCCAACCAATGAGGTCGTTAATACTGCGGGAGATGCCAACAACAGTAAACCAGCAAACAGCACACTCTCGATAATGAGGAGTTGAACGCTGTAGTGGGTGGCTATAGTAAACAACTTTTTTTCGGTCATGCTTCGTTCAATTCTATACAGAGGCTGACAACATTTTTCTGCACTTCGACAAAACCTCCACGAATTTCGAGCGCTCTCTTCTCGCCCTCTGGTAGTATATAAACCACCCTACCCTTATCGAGTGAAGAGATGATTGGTGCGTGATTGACCAGAATCTCAAATTGTCCAAGCATTCCAGGTACGAGTACACTTACAACATCGCCTTCAAACTCTATTCTTTCGGGAGAAACTATCTTAAGCTGCAACATATTTATCAATTGTCTGTTATCTAATTAGGCTTTAGCTGCTTCAAGCAACTTCTTGGCCTTCGCTTTAGCATCCTCGATAGTACCAACATTGAGGAAGGCCTGCTCGGGCAGATCATCGACTTCACCATCGAGAATGGCATTGAATCCTTTGATCGTTTCTTCGATGGGTACCATGACACCAGGCAGACCAGTGAACTGTTCTGCCACGGAGAAGGGCTGGCTGAGGAAACGCTGTACGCGACGGGCACGGTTTACCGTCAGCTTGTCTTCGTCAGAAAGTTCGTCCATACCCAGGATGGCAATAATATCTTGAAGTTCCTTGTAACGCTGCAAAATCTCTTTCACGCGCTGAGCACAGTCGTAGTGTGCCTTGCCGACTACTAGTGGATCTAGGATACGCGAAGTAGAGCCTAACGGATCAACGGCAGGATATATGCCTAACTCGGCAATCTTACGGTCGAGCACAGTGGTTGCATCCAGGTGGGTGAAGGTCGTTGCTGGTGCAGGGTCGGTCAAGTCGTCGGCTGGCACATATACTGCCTGCACAGAGGTGATAGACCCCGATTTGGTAGAAGTAATTCGCTCCTGCATGGCACCCATCTCAGAGGCAAGCGTTGGTTGATAACCCACTGCTGATGGCATGCGACCTAACAGAGCTGACACCTCAGAACCTGCCTGAGTAAAACGGAAGATGTTGTCAATGAAGAACAGAATATCAGCAGCACCGCCGTCTTTTCCACCACCATCACGGAAGCCCTCTGCAACCGTAAGACCTGATAGTGCTACAGATGCACGCGCACCTGGTGGCTCGTTCATCTGTCCGTAAACCAGTGTGGCCTGACTCTTCTTGAGTTCTTCGGGATCAACAAGTGAGAGGTCCCACTTGCCTTGTGCCATTGCCTCTTTGAATTTCTCACCATAGCGGATCACGCCCGACTCAATCATTTCGCGAATCAAGTCGTTACCCTCACGAGTGCGCTCTCCTACTCCGGCGAATACAGAGAAACCGTTGTGTCCCTTAGCGATATTATTAATCAGCTCCATGATGAGAACGGTCTTGCCGACACCGGCGCCACCGAAAAGTCCTATCTTTCCTCCCTTCAAATATGGCTCCAGCAAGTCAATGACCTTGATACCAGTGGCAAGTACTTCTTTAGTTGTGGAAAGCTCTTCAAACTTTGGAGCTTCACGATGGATAGGATATGCACCTTGCATATCGAGTTGTTTCATACCGTCGATAGGCTGTCCAATTACGTTCAGCATACGACCCTTAATTTGTTCACCCGAAGGCATCATGATGGGGGTGCCCATGGGCTGTGCTTCAAGTCCACGTTGCAATCCGTCAGTGTTATCCATAGCAACACAACGCACGGTGTCTTCGCCAATGTGTTGTTGAACTTCGACAATCAATTGATTGCCGTTTGGACGCTTAATTGTCAGAGCCTCGTGAATCTTAGGCAGCACTTTCTCAGCATCAAGTCCTTTTGTATCGAAATAGACATCGATAACAGGACCTATAATCTGCGAGATGTGACCTGTAATTTGTGACATAAAGTAATATGAATTATTTTAAGTTTGTATATTTCAGTTGTATTTTTTTCGCTTGCAAAGATAACCATTATTTTTTAAACAACAAATCTTTAACAGAAAAACTTGGCGACTAAAGATAAAAAAAGGTTGCAACCCCTCGCAAGGGATTGCAACCATAGATTTTGATTCCGGCACTAAGAGTTTATGCCTCAGCGGGAGCCTCTTCAGCAGCGGGTGCAGCTTCAGCCTCTGTTGCCTCTGCTGCAGCAGCTTCGGCAGCAGCCTTTTTCTCAGCAACCTTCTGAGCAATGGCCTCGTTAACCTTCTTCTCGGCTTCGAGTGCCTTTGCAGCAGCTTCTTTCTTTGCCTTAGCCTCTTCCTCACGAACCTTGTCAAGACCCTTTTGCTTGTCAGCCTTCCATGCGTCAAACTTCTTTTGAGCAGCAGCTTCGTCAAAAGCGCCCTTCTTAACACCACCGCGGAGGTGCTTCATGAGGTAAACGCCCTCACCACTGAGGATGTTACGAACTGTATCGGTGGGCTGTGCGCCAACCTCTACCCAATACAATGCACGCTCGAAATTCAAGTCAACTGTGGCGGGATTGGTGTTAGGATTGTAAGAACCAATCTTTTCAGTGAAACGACCATCACGTGGTGCACGAGCGTCAGCGATGACGATGCTATAGAAAGCATAACCTTTACGACCGCCGCGCTGCAATCTGATTTTTGTTGCCATGTTTTTTGTTTTTGTTTAATTAATAATTTGAATTTCATGCCATTAACTCGTAATAGCGGCTGCAAAATTACTATTTTTCATCTGTTTGAACAAACTTTTTCTGAAATTTATTATTCAATTTAAGGTTTTTTGTGTACTTTTGCTCGTCAAATGATAAAAAAAGAAGTTTCCATATTAATCCCTGTGTATAACGATATTTGTGTGGATATCGTGAAATGTCTTGCAGATATGTGTGAGTGTGAACGTGCTGGCAACCATGATTTCATCTATGAAATACTTGTTGCCGACGATGCCTCTTCAGACGTGTCTTGCGTGGAACAAAACCGACAGATCAACACCATACCGAATTGTACTTTTATTGAAAAAGAACGTAATGCAGGAAGTGCTGCGACACGCAATTTTCTGGCACAGAAAAGCAGATACCAATGGCTACTGTTTCTTGATTGTGATATGAAAATTGTCAATCGGGATTTTATAGCCAACTATGTCAACAGTGATTCTCACGGAGTCATCAACGGCGGCATCTGCATAGGCAATGGAGATAAGCACAATCTGCGTTGTCTTTATGAGTCTTTTTATGCTCCTAAGCATCATTTTTTGAAGAGAAACGAGAGACCTTACCAATCATTTCGCTCTACCAATTTCATGATTGAGCGCTCTGTGATGTTAAAGTGTCCGTTTGACGAGCGCTTCAAGAAAAGTGGTTATGAAGACGTGATGTTTGGCAAAACGCTCAAAGAGCATCACGTGATGGTTACTCACATTGATAATCCCACCATGATGGTTGATTTTGAGGGCAATGCTTGTTATGTAGAAAAGATAGAACGGAGCCTTCACACGTTATATACTTTCAAAGACGAACTTCGTGGCTATTCCCACATGCTTACTTTTGTCAACGGCATACACATTAAGGGAGTCCTTGTTGCTATCCGTTGCTGGCATTGGCTTCTTGGCTCAATAGAAAGAAGGATATTATGCGGAAGTCACCCCAACCTGGCTATATTTAATTTGTATCGATTAGGTTATTATGTATCATTAACAAAAAACAACTAAAACAATGAGAAAAAGATTTGCTTTTAAAATGTTCCTTAAAAAAGGATTTGAGGAAGAGTATGCCAAACGCCATGCTGCTATTTGGCCGGAATTGAAACAAATGATCAAAGAACAAGGCGTAGAAAACTATAGCATCTATTGGGACAAAGATACGAACATTCTGTTTGCATATCAAGAGTGCACCAAGGACGGCAACTCGCAGGATACGGAAAATGTGGATCCCATCACACAGAAATGGTGGGACATGATGGCTGATATCATGGAGGTGAATCCAGATAATTCGCCAGTCACCATTCCCCTACCCGAGTTGTTCCATTTAGACTAATCCTTCAATAGGGCTACGCAGTATTTTATGAATTGTGTAGCCCTCATTATTTGCGGCCTCTTGCAATTGTGACTGAAAGTAGAATGCAATGCTGCCTACGGCCGAAACGGGCAAGTCATGTCGCTGATAGGGGTTAATGTTAAGACGAAAGAAATCGACGAAGTTCTCAACAATAAGCGTGTGAACGCTTTTTTCGTTTTGACACTGATAGATGAACTTAGATAGCGAAGCCAGCCATCTGTTGGGCAATGGCTGTTTATAGACACGCGAAACGACATCCGCCATTGTCATCTTCTGTGCATGTTCAAAATCTCGTTTTATGGATTCAGGCAATCTGCTTTTGTAGAGCGCATTTAGAAATCGTTTGCCGAGAACAGCACCGCTTCCCTCATCACCGAGAATATATCCAAGTGCTGGTGTGTTTGAGACAATCGAACGACCGTCATAAATGCATGAATTCGAGCCTGTTCCGAGGATACATGCAATTCCTTCTTTATCTCCACAAAGCGCCCGGGCAGCTCCCAATAAGTCATTATGTGCTTCGACAGACGTTGCATGCGGAAAGACCTTTTTTAAGGCTTTCATCATCTTGCCTTCCAACTCCGGACGAACGCCACTGCCGTAAAAGCAAATTTCGTCAATCTGAAACGCTGCAACCTGTGGCAACAGCTCATCGGTGAGGATACTCAGAATCGATTCATCGTCTTGATGAAACGGATTGATGCCTTGTGTCTTAAAGCGGAAGTCACCGATAGCCCAGTCTGTTTTCGTACTACCGCTGTCTGCCACCAATTTAATCTTGTTATTCATCGTATGGAACGTCTGTATATTTGATATCTTTTTCTTATTTTATCAACATATTCTGCAGTTTCCTGACCACGCATATATCCATAGTGAACGAGCGTGTCTTGGTAATACTCTCTTTGGCTCAACTTCAAGATGTAGGGACGCACGTCGTTCCAGGAATGAGGATTCCGTTTGTCTCTCTCTGCCAATCGCATAGCATCACGCACATGATTCATTCCGCCGTTATAGGCAGCCAGCACCAGATTCTGCCGCTCGTTTCTATCGCGCACGTCGCTCAAATGATGTTCTAATTCGCGTAGCAGTCTTGTTGCTGCAGCAATATTTTGTTCTGGATTGAAGATTTGATCTTTTGGAAGCCCTAAATGTTCGGCTGTGCCAGGCATGATCTGCATCAATCCTTTTGCACCCGCCCACGACTGCGCATTCGAGTCAAAGGTTGACTCTTGGTAACACTGTGCAGCCAGCAAACGCCAATCCCAGTTGCATGTCCGGCTATGGCGTTTGAACAATTGGTCGTAGCGCGAGATGGCTCCCTTAGACATCATGGGCGCATACACTCTGTGCCGCACTCTCGACTGGGTCAACAAGCGGTGCTCATAGGCTTTCATGTTGTCCAGCATGTCAGGTTGTGACCATTGTTTCAGTTCGCTAATCAGTTCTGGTTTGTTGTCGCCTACTTTCCATCCAAACAAGATGGAGTCATTGTTAAATGGATATACAGCGATGTCTGCTTCGTCTGCTTCCAACCTCGCCACCATTTCTGCACTGTCCCGACACACTTCCATACGAAGTTGAACCCCAAGATGCTTCGCCAGTTGCTCGCACAACAAATAATGCGCTCCCAGATGATGGCCATGGTAGTCATAGTATGTATCTGGTCCATACATCGTTACAGCAATCAACTCGCCAGTCTGCTCAATATCAGATAGATCAAACTGCTGCAAATCCTCGCTGCTGTTTGTTGCCCAGGGTGGTGTTGTGTCCTTCTGCTGTTGACAGCCAGTGACAAGGCATAAAAGGAGTATAACTATACTAAAGTGTCTCAATCTATTTGGTTTTTGGATGCAAAAATAAACATTTTATTGCATATATAAAAAAAAAAACGTAATTTTGCCGACGATTTTCAAGATAATTAGACTTATGCTAAGAATTGCAGTACAATCAAAAGGACGACTGTATGAAGATACCATGCAGTTGCTAAGTGAGGCAGATGTTAAGGTGACTGCCAGTAAGAGAACTCTTCTGGTTTCAGCTCAGAATTTTCCATTAGAGGTTTTGTATCTGCGAGATGATGATATACCTCAAAGCGTTGCAACAGGTGTTGCAGATATTGGTGTCGTCGGTGAAAACGAATACCAAGAGCGAGGCGCAGAGGCAGATATCATCTCAAGGTTGGGTTTTAGTCGTTGTCGCTTGTCGCTAGCCATCCCCAAGGACATAGACTATCAGGGATTGGAGTGGTTTAATGGCAAGACCATTGCGACTTCTTATCCTGTCATATTGAATCGTTTTCTCAACGAACATCATATTCATGCAGATGTCCATGTCATTACAGGAAGTGTTGAGATTAGTCCAGGTATTGGTCTTGCTGATGCCATCTTCGACATCGTAAGTTCAGGGTCAACCCTTGTCAGCAATAACCTTCGCGAAGTTGAGATTGTGATGCAAAGCGAAGCGCTGCTGATAGGACATCCGGGGATGAGTCAAGAGAAGCGTGACATTCTGAATCAAATGCTATTCCGCTTTGAAGCAGTGAGACAGGCTGAAGACAAAAAGTATGTTCGCATGAATGTACCCAAAGCAAAGCTTGACGAGATCATCAATGTTCTTCCAGGATTGAAGAGCCCTACCATTATTCCTCTTGCTGACGAAGAATGGTGTTCTGTTCATACCGTGCTCGACCAGAAGCGCTTTTGGGAGATAATAGGTCAGTTAAAAGCTCTTGGAGCACAAGGTATCCTTGTCACTCCTATTGAAAAGATGATACTCTGATAATACCAATTAATCTCGTTATGAAGATTATACGTTATCCAAAGAGAGAACAGTGGGCAGACATCTGTGAGCGTCCACATCTCGATATGACGCAATTGCAAAACACTGTCAGCAGTGTGCTCTGCGATATACGCGAGAATGGTGACGAAGCTGTCAAAAAGTATGAGCAGCGTTTTGATCATGTTGACCTGGCCACACTCTCGGTCAGCGAGGCCGAGATCAATGAGGCAGAATCGCTTGTTAGTGATGAACTGAAGAATGCCATTCAATTGGCTCATGACAATATCTTCAAGTTTCATGAAGCACAGCGATTTTCCAGCAAGAAGATTACGACACGCGATGGCGTTGTATGCTGGCAAAAGAGCGTGGCCATCGAGCGAGTTGGCTTATACATTCCTGGTGGCACAGCCCCACTCTTCTCTACCGTTTTGATGCTGGCAGCACCCGCCAAAATAGCAGGATGCAAAGATATTGTTCTGTGCACTCCTCCCAACCGTGAAGGCAAGATTAATGCCGCAATACTTGTGGCTGCACGTATTGCAGGTGTCAATCGCATCTTTAAGATTGGTGGTGTTCAGGCCATCGGTGCGATGGCTTACGGCACAGAGTCAGTACCCAAAGTCTATAAGATTTTTGGTCCTGGCAATCAGTATGTCATGGCTGCCAAGCAACAGGTGTCAATGGGCGATGTGGCCATTGACATGCCCGCCGGTCCAAGTGAGGTCTGCGTCCTTGCAGACGATTCGGCCAACCCCGCCTTTGTGGCAGCCGACCTCCTTTCGCAAGCCGAACATGGCGTTGACTCTCAGGTTCTCATGATTACCACTTCTGAAGATATGCTCGCCAGGGTGCAACACGAGGTTGAACAGCAGCTCAACCTGCTCCCCCGTAAGGAAATAGCAGCCAGGGCATTGGAAAATAGTCGTCTTGTGCTCGTAGAGTCAAGCCGCGAGATGTTGGAACTGTCAAATGCGTATGCACCTGAACATCTCATCATCCAGACGACCGACTATGAAGAGCTGGCTGAGCATGTCGTCAATGCAGGTAGTGTCTTTTTGGGCCAATACGCATGCGAAAGTGCTGGCGACTATGCCAGCGGCACCAATCACACGTTGCCGACTCACGGCTATGCCACCGCCTATAGTGGTGTCAATCTGGACAGCTACTGCCGTAAGATCACTTTCCAGCATCTCTCTGAAGAAGGCATCCGGCAGATAGGCCACGCCGTAGAACTCATGGCAGAAGCAGAACAACTCGATGCCCACAAGAATGCCATGACCGTGAGACTGAATGCAATAAAATAAGATTAAGTAGGGAAAATTATTTGTAATCATCATGATGAGTCTTGATAAGCTTGTTCGTAAGAATATTTGGAATCTGGCTCCCTATAGCTGTGCAAGAAATGAGTTTAATGGCACGAAAGCCTCTGTCTTTCTTGATGCCAACGAGAATCCATACGGAAGTCCGCTGAATCGCTATCCCGATCCGCTGCAGATTGAACTCAAGAAAAGTATTGAGAAAGTGAAGGGTATCCCCGTAGATTACACCTTTCTTGGCAATGGCAGCGACGAAGCCATCGACCTGGTATATCGCTGCTTTTGTGAGCCTAAGGAGGATAATGTCGTGGCCATCGAGCCCACCTACGGCATGTATAAAGTATGTGCCGACATCAACGACGTAGCGTATCGCCCGGTGCTTCTCGATGAAAACTATCAGATCACCGCAGATGCCCTGTTGGCTGCATGCGATGCCCATACCAAGGTCATCTGGATATGCAGTCCCAACAACCCCACGGGCAACGACATCAACCGCGACGAGATTGTCAAGGTGCTACGCTCGTTCCAGGGTATCGTCGTTGTCGATGAAGCCTACAGCGACTTCTCGTCTGCACGTCCGCTGCGCTTCGAGTTGCCTCGCTATCCCAATCTGATTGTACTGAATACACTCAGCAAGGCGTGGGCTTCTGCCGCCATTCGTCTGGGCATGGCTTTTGCCTCGCCCGAGATTATTGCTATCTTCAACAAGGTGAAGTACCCTTACAATGTCAACCTCCTGACGCAGGAGCAGGCCATCAAGGTGCTTAGCGACCCCTATGAAGTAGATCGCTGGGTACAGCTGATCAAGAGCGAGCGCACGCGTGTGATAGAAGCCTTCCAGGCCCTGCCCCTTTGCGAGAAGATCTATCCCACCGATGCCAACTTCTTCCTGGCGCGTGTGGTCGATGCCCAGCGCATCTATGATTATCTTGTTGAGCAGGGCATCATTGTCCGCAACCGAACGCGCGTTCAGTTGTGCCAAAACTGCCTGCGCATCACTATCGGCAGTCGTGATGAGAACAACGAGCTGATAGGTGCGCTGAGACAGTATTGCTAGTTTCCCGATAAATTGTGGAATAAAGAAAGCCGCTTGGTTAAACCCAAGTGGCTTTCTTTATATTTAAGTGATTTTATCAATCTCAAGGGAGCAGATTTCTAAAAAGTTCACTATTACTTTGTGAAAGTTGGCAGCATTTTCTTCACTGTTAACTATTCACTTTTCCATTAAGATTTCCCTTAAGAGAGGAATCCCAAAAGTGCGCCGGCTGCTACGGCTGAACCGATGACACCGGCTACGTTGGGACCCATGGCGTGCATCAACAGGAAGTTGTGACGATCATACTCCAATCCGAGGTTGTTGGAAATGCGAGCTGCCATTGGCACGGCACTGACACCGGCATTGCCAATCAGGGGGTTCAGCTTTTTGTCTTTGGGCAGGAATAGATTCATGAACTTCACAAAGAGCACTCCGCTGGCGGTGGCTATGGCAAAGGCAAAAGCACCGATGGCAAAGATGAAGACGGTGTTCAGCGTCAAGAACTCGGATGCCTGAGTGGAGCAACCAACCGTGAGGCCCAACAGAACGACTACGATGTCGTTGAGGGCACTGCCAGCCGTCTTGGCCAGACGGGTGGTCTTGCCACTCTCCTTCAGCAGGTTGCCAAAGAACAGCATGCCTAACAGTGGCAGGGCTGAGGGAACAATAAATGTTGTGATGAGCAACCCGATGATGGGAAAGAGAATGCGTTCCGTCTGCGACACTTCGCGACTGGGTTTCATCTTGATGATGCGTTCGCTCTTGGTGGTGAGCAATCGCATCAATGGGGGTTGGATCAATGGAACCAGCGCCATATAGGAATAGGCACACACGGCAATGGCGCCCATCAGGTTGGGTGAAAGCTTTGATGAGAGGAAAATGGCTGTAGGTCCGTCGGCACCACCGATGATGGCAATGCCCGCAGCCTGATTGGGCTCGAACCCTAAAAGAAGTGCAAGCATATAGGCACCGAAGATGCCAAACTGGGCGGCAGCTCCAATGAGCATCAGCTTGGGATTGGCCAAGAGGGCCGAGAAGTCGGTCATGGCTCCAATGCCCAGGAAAATGAGGGGTGGATACCATCCTTGACGAACGCCTTGATAGAAGATGTTCAGTACGGAGTTGTCTTCGTATAGTCCTATCTCGAGGCCTGCGTCAGCACGAAAGGGTATGTTGCCGAGGATGATGCCTAAGCCAATGGGAACTAACAGCAAGGGCTCGAAGTCTTTCTTGATGGCAAGATAGATAAAAACAGCCCCCACAGCAATCATGATCAGGTTGCCGACAGATGCATTGGCAAAGCCTGTGTATGTCAAGAACTCATTGAAGTTTTCTATAATGAATTGCCACATAATTTTTCTCTCTTAACAGATACACTTATTTTCCAATGGTGACCAATACGGCACCCTCCATGACGGTGTCGCCTGGCTTCACAGTGATAGACGTGATATCGCCAGACACCTCGGCTTCGATATTGTTTTGCATCTTCATGGCCTCGAGTGTCAGAACGATGTCGCCGGCATTGACATGCTGCCCCACCTGTACTTTCACATCTGTGATGGTGCCTGGCAGTGGCGACTTGACTGCGAAGCCAGCTTCGGCCGATGGTGCCGACGACACTGGTGCTGCCGACTGTGACGATGGTGTCGGATTAGTTGATACTGGTTTTGGCGCCATAACCTTGGGCGTGTTCATCTGAGGATGTTTGGCTGCGTTGATGGGCTTTTGCAGTTCTACCTCGAAGGGGATGCCATTCACATTTACTTTGGCGATATTTCCTTCTACCTCGGCAATTTCAACTTGATAGTCAATGCCTTTGACTTTGTACTGGTATGTTTTCATAATCTTTATATGAATTCGGGTGTTGTAGGAATATTTGATGAGTGTGGCGTTGACGGAAGAACGGGATTGTGGAAATGAGTCATTTGAGTGTATTCATCGTCCCATTCGGTGTCCTTGGGTTTGATGGTGATAACACCACTTTCCACATCGTGAACATCATCCTCATACTGGCGAAGCGCCATGCCGATGACTGCCATATAGACTTCCATGTCAATGCCTTTCTTGTCGAAACCTTCTTGCAGGATGTTGCTGGTCTTATGTCCAATCTCCGCGGTCATTTCTACCGTTTTGGTGATGGGCTTAATGGGTTGTCTGTGTACCACCTTCTTAGCTGTCTCGATGTGGCGCATCAACAAGCCGAACAGCCAGAAGAACAGCCAAAGCAGGGTCAGACACATGAAGACGATGCCCATTGCCATGAATGCCATGGCAAAACCGTGTGGGTCGTTTTCTTTGAATCTGTCTATCTTTGACTTTCTCGGAGCATCGGTAATGATGCTGTTAGATACGCCAGGAGTGACCTCGTCTGCTGCTCTCACCGTCCACTTGCTGTCCGCAAGAGTGTAAGAAGCATCAGCGCTTAAAGCAGGAACGGTGATAGAGTCAATGAGCTCAACACCGTTGGCATTATAAAGTGCAATCCACTGTGATGCGCCCTGTTTGACAGGGGCAGACAGATGGAGCAAACTGTTGGCTGGGTTGGCATTCAAGAAAAGCAACAAGTGCTTGCGAGCTCCCAGGTTTGTCCGGTCGTCACCCGAAGGGATGACGCTCATCTTCTTGATGCGTTCTGGCGCCGACAATTGGGCGTTGAGCACCGCCTTGTCGGTAGCGATATACATGCCTCTGACATTGTAGGTAGAAAAAGATGTGTTTTCAAGTTCCACCCAAGCATGTCTTGCGCCAAATGCATCTTCTATTCCTGTTTCATTAGCAGTTTGAACCTCACTGATGATGATGTTCTTTGCTCCTTGAGCGAACATCATCATCGATGAGGAAAACATTGCTAAACTAAGCCAAAGTCTAATTGTGTGCATTAATTATATAAGTTGAATTGATTTTCTGTCTAAAACTGTCCGCAGCAGAACAGCACGATGAGTTGTGCTGTAAGGATGCGCAGGAACATAGCTAAAGGATATACCGTAGAGTAGCCCACGGCAGGAGCTTCTTTCGAACAGATACTGTTGGCATAGGCCAATGCAGGGGGGTCGGTATAGGTGCCTGCCAGCATACCAGCGATGGTGAAGTAGTTGAACTTCAGACGTCGGGCGATGGGGCCTATAATTAATATAGGTATGATCGTGATCAGGAAACCTGTCAAGACATAGAGCACGCCGTTGCCTGTCATCACGGTGTCAAAGAAGTTGGCACCGGCTTTGATGCCCACAGATGCCAGAAACAAGACCAGACCTATTTCTCGCAACATCATGTTGGCCGATGTAGTCGTATAGGTGACCAACTTCACCTTGTAGCCATAGCGACCAATCAAGATGGCAATAATCAGCGGTCCACCGGCAATGCCTAACTTCATCAGGGGCATTCCTGGCACAAAGGGTAGCGAACCAAAGATGATGCCTACGATGATGCCAATAAAAATAGTGGCAATGTTGGGAGCATCCAGACGCTTGATAGAGTTACCCATGATATGAGCCACACGATCGACAGCATCTTGTGGTCCAACAACCATGATGCGGTCGCCGACCTGCAAGGGGAGACTTGGCGATGCAAAGATGTCCATACCATGACGTGTGACACGTGTTACGTTGACGCCATAGACACTCGAGAAGTGCATCTGACCGAAAGATTTACCATTGATTTTGGGGTTGGTCACCAACACACGCTTAGACACTAAGGGCTGATCTTGCTGATCCCAGTCAACCTCGATCACTGGGCCGATGAAGGCTACAATGGCTTCATAGTCGGCCTCTGCACAGACAATATACATCTGGTCGCCAACGTGAAAGACAGTGTCGCGATTGGGAATAGACACATGACCTTCGTGAAGAATGCGCGACACGACGAAGTCGCGGTTCAGGAAGTTATGTACCTGCAGCACGGTCTTTCCCTCAAGGTATTTGTTAGACACCTCAAGATGCATGTGGTGAGGCTTCTGTGTGGCTTTCGCACCTGCCTCTTGCTCGAGTGCTTCTTCCTCCTTCTCCAATTTCACACGACAGATGTAGCGCACCACGATAGTAGCGCCAATGATGCCAAGCACACCGAGAGGATAAGCACAGGCATAAGCAGATGCTATCTGCGGAGGATTGTCGCCGAAGACACCCTTGAGCGAAGCCAATGCTTCGTTGGCAGCACCAAGACCAGGTGTGTTGGTCACTGCACCATAGAGCGTTCCTACCATCATCGGCAAATTGGTGTTGTCGTGCTGACTGTAGAAGAAGATAAAATAGCAGGCAAACATCACGACGATGTTTAATGCAATAGCCGAAGCAGCCAGAGCGTTCAACTTGATACCTGCTTTACCGAAACTCTCAAAGAAGCCGGGGCCTACCTGAAGACCAATCATGAAGACAAACAGAATCAATCCGAAGTCTTGTACGAAGGTCAGCGTGTCGGTAGGAGCCGCCTCCAATCCATAGTAATGATAGATGTGGCCAAGCACGATGCCTGCAAACAGGACAAACGTGACGCCAAGTGAAATACCGAATATTTTTATCTTTCCCAGATAAACACCAACGGCAATCACAATGGCATATAAGATTGCAATGTGTGCCACCGATTCGGTATTTGTAAATAGATTAACAAACCATTCCATAATATAAAACTAAATTCATACAAATATTCTATTTCTTCAACGCAGCAATGGATTCTCGCAATGCAGCAATCTTCTCTTCCGAGTCTGCCAGCTTCTTGCGCTCTAAGGCTACCACAGCCTCGGGAGCATTGGCTACAAAGCGCTCGTTGCTGAGCTTCTTCTTGACGCTGTTCTGGAATCCTTCAAGATGGGCTATCTGAGCTTCCATCTTCTTGATTTCCTCTTCGATGTCGATCATGTCGCCCACGGGAACTGCAAACTCATCGGTGCCGACCATAAAGGCAGCTGCAGAGGCATCTTTGCTCTCTACTACGGTGATATCCTGCAGGTTGGCCATCTTCGTGATAATGTCGTTGTAGGCTTCGAAATGATTCTGACCTACGGCCTGAAGAGAGAGCTTCTCCTTGGGAGCAATGTTTTTCTGGTTGCGAACCATACGAACACCGCTGACTACCTGCTTCACCTGTTCTACGTCGGCCACCAACTGATTGTCGGCTTCTGTAGGTGCATCCAACTTCAAATTGTCGCGCATGATGCTTTCGCCATCCTTGCGCTCGTAGAGGGCCTGCCAGAGTTCTTCGGTGATGAAGGGCATGAAAGGATGAAGCATCTTCAGCAAGATTTCGAAGAAGCGCAGTGTGGCTGCATAAGTCGCCTTGTCGATGGGTTGAGCCTGTCCATTGATATAGGCGGGTTTCACCATTTCGAGATACCAGCTTGAGAACTCGTCCCAGAACAGTTTATAGACGGTCATCAGGGCATCGCTGATGCGATATTTTGCAAAGTGATCCTGCAATTCGACATTTGCCTGCTTGATGCGTGCTTCCATCCAGGCCACAGCCTGCTTGTTGCCATTGTCGGCTGCAACGTCTGAAACTTGCCATCCTTTCACCAGGCGGAAGGCATTCCAGATCTTGTTGTTGAAGTTGCGTCCTTGTTCGCAGAGACTTTCGTCGAAGAGAATATCATTGCCGGCAGGGGCTGAGAGCATCATACCCATACGCACGCCGTCGGCGCCATATTTCTCAATGAGTTCGATAGGATCGGGCGAGTTGCCGAGCGACTTAGACATCTTGCGTCCCAACTTGTCGCGAACGATACCTGTGAAGTAAACATTCTTGAAGGGGAACTTGCCTAAATATTCCTCACCAGCCATAATCATGCGGGCTACCCAAAAGAAAATGATGTCAGGACCGGTCACAAGGTCACTCGTGGGATAATAATAGTTGATTTCTTCGTTGCCGGGATTGTTGATGCCGTCGAAAAGCGACACAGGCCACAACCATGAAGAGAACCATGTGTCGAGTGCGTCCTCGTCTTGCTTCAGGTCGGCCATCTGCAAGTTGGCGTTGCCGCTCTCCTTGCGTGCCAGTTCCAAAGCCTCTTCGGCTGTTTCGGCAACGACGAATTTCTCCTCGGCATAGTAATAGGCCGGAATGCGATGACCCCACCACAGCTGACGACTGATACACCAATCTTGGATATTCTCCAACCAGTTTTTATAGGTGTTTACATACTTCTGGGGGTAGAAATGCATCTCACCATTCAGTACGGGAGGCAGGGCAATGTCGGCAAAGTGTTGCATCTTCAAGAACCACTGCAGCGAGAGGCGTGGCTCGATGGCAGTGTCAGGGTTGCGCTCGGAGTAGCCTACCTTATTTGTATAGTCCTCGACCTTCTCCATGAGACCTGCTGCTTCGAGGTCTTTGACAATCTGCTTGCGACAGTCAAAGCGATCCATGCCTACATACATCGTGCTCTCGTTGCTGATGGTTCCGTCGGCATTGAAGATGTCGATGGTCTCTAGGTTGTGAACCTTTCCCAGCATGTTGTCGTTTTTGTCGTGAGCAGGTGTCACCTTCAGACAGCCAGTACCAAACTCAATCTCTACGTAACGGTCTTCGATAACGGGTATCTCGCGGTTGACCAAAGGAACAATCACCTTGCGACCTTTCAACCACTGGTTTTTGGGGTCCTTGGGATTGATACACATGGCGGTGTCGCCCATAATGGTCTCAGGGCGCGTGGTGGCCACAACGGCATAGTAGCCCTTTTCGTCCTTGTGGATGACGTTGCCTTCTGTGTTGTCAACATGACAGTCGCCTGCCACGTAATACTTCAGATAGTACAGGTGGCTCTGCTCCTCACGATATACAACCTCTTCGTCGGAAAGGGCTGTCAGTGCCTTCGGATCCCAGTTCACCATGCGAAGGCCACGATAGATGTAGCCCTTGCGATAGAGATCTACGAATACTTTAATCACACTCTTAGAGCGCTTCTCGTCCATGGTGAATGCCGTGCGATCCCAGTCGCATGAGGCACCAAGACGACGCAGTTGCTTCAGGATGATGCCTCCGTGTTCGTCGGTCCATTCCCATGCGTGCTTCAGGAACTGCTCGCGGGTCAGGTCGTGCTTTTTAATGCCTTCGGCAGCCAACTTCTTAACCACCTTTGCCTCGGTGGCAATTGAAGCGTGGTCGGTGCCGGGCACCCAACAAGCGTTTTTGCCCTCCATGCGTGCACGACGGACAAGGATGTCTTGAATCGTGTTGTTCAGCATGTGGCCCATGTGCAGCACACCTGTCACGTTGGGTGGCGGAATCACGATTGTGTAGGGTTCGCGACCATCGGGTTTTGAGCTGAAAAGTTTGTTATCCAGCCAATACTGATACCATTTACCTTCGACCTCTTTTGGGTCGTATTTACTTGCTATTTCCATACCTTATTATAAAGCTTTCTCTTTGATTGGGTGCAAAGTTACAAAAAAACGAGAGAAATGCAAAAGGAAAACTTGTTTTTTCTTTTCATTTCCGAGTGCCAGGTAAGTTCGGCAAAGCCAAAGTTACAAAAAAAAATCAAAATGCAACAAATCCTTTACTCTATTTTCTAACATTGTATAAAATTTGGCTGTTACAAAAATAATGCTTACCTTTGCCCGAAAAATAATTGTATGCATACACGAGAAGAACAAATGAAAGCCTTCGGACGGCTGCTCGACGTGCTGGATCAGTTGCGCGAGAAGTGCCCGTGGGACAGAAAACAAACCAACGAAAGTCTGCGCCCGAACACAATCGAAGAGACTTTTGAACTGTGTGATGCCATCATGAAAGACGACACGCACGAAATCAAAAAGGAACTGGGCGATGTGCTGATGCACACTTGTTTCTATGCCATGATAGCGCGCGAAAAGAAGCAGTTCGATATAGCCGACGTGCTGAACACTGAGACCGACAAACTCATCTTCAGACATCCCCATGTCTATCATCCCAGTCAGGTCGGTGCGGCAGCCCCCAAACCCCTGCCCTATGTCCCGGAGGATGCCGAAAGCAACAACGAATTTTCAAAGGCTGAAACCAGCGACGAGGTGCTGAAAAACTGGGAGCAAATCAAGCTGAAAGAAAAGGATGGCAACAAGACAGTGCTCAGCGGTGTGCCTTCATCCTTACCTTCACTCATCAAGGCCTATCGCATTCAGGATAAGGCACGTAACGTGGGGTTTGACTGGCAAAAGAAAGAAGACGTCTGGGACAAAGTGCATGAAGAATTGAAAGAACTGGAAGTAGAACTGGCACGCGAGGATAAAGAGGCGTCAACCAACGAACTGGGCGATTTTCTGTTCTCTGTCATTAATGCTGCACGCCTGTATCATTTGAACCCCGACAATGCGTTGGAACGCACCAATGCTAAGTTCATTCGGCGCTTCAACTATATTGAGCAGCATTCCATTCGTGCAGGTCGCCCGCTCACAGAGATGTCGCTCGACGAGATGGACCAGCTCTGGAATGAAGCAAAACAAAACGAGAAATTAAACAAAGACTAAACTCATCACAGAAACTTTTTGAACAATGAAAAAGACTTTGATTTTCGTCATGGCAACAGTGCTCGCCATCGGATGTGGAGGCAACAAGAAGTCAAGCTTCATGGAGAATGTTGAAACAGAAGAGGAACGGGATGCCTTCCGCGACTCTACCATCTATGGCTTCTGTACTGACAAATCGACTAATGACATTCTGCAAATCGTTACAGATGCTGGAGATACCCTTAATATCAACGTCAGTAATGCACGTGACAACGGCGACATCAAAGGTGGATATCATAAGGGTGACGAAATGGCAGTCGTTGCAAATGGCGACAGTACGATTGCGCTGCTAGTTGTCAACAAGTCGGCGCTCTTGGGCAATTGGGTGATGCCTAATCCCATTGACGGCAGTTCGGAAACAGGCATCAGCATCAGGCGAGGCGGTATCGTGGAAAGCATTGATCAAAATGCGGTCGTCTATAAATCATGGCGTATTTATAACGGCAAACTTCATATTACCGCCACCCGTGAAGATGGTGTCGAAATCGATGAAACCTTTGTTTATTCCATCAAGCACATCACGCCCGACTCGTTGGTCATCCAAGACCAGGAAGAGACGTTCGAATACTCTCGTCAACAGGAGGAAAGAGAAGAGGATCTTGGCATCGAGTTGGACAATGGTGATGATGACTTTATTATGTAATCATATTAAATCTTTCTGACAATATTGGAACCTTTTCGTGTACATATATTAGGTTGCGGAAGTGCTTTACCAACCATGAGACATTTTCCTACATCTCAAATAGTTGAGTGCAGAGGGAAACTCTTTATGGTGGATTGCGGTGAAGGCACGCAACTGCAAATGCGAAAGTCATCGCTTTCATTTACAAAATTAGGTCATATTTTCATCTCGCATTACCATGGAGATCATTGTTTCGGACTCATTGGCATGATATCTACCTTCGGGTTGCTCGGCCGAACTGCCACGCTGAATATCTATGCCCCCGAAGCACTTAACGAGATACTTAAAAAGCAGATTGCATTCTTCTGTCGTGACTTAGATTACGAGATTAAATTCAATACTGTTGACACCAACGAGCACCAAGTCATCTATGAGGATCGCTCGCTGACAGTGGAGACTATCCCACTCCACCACCGGCCGTCTTGTTGTGGCTATCTGTTTCGTGAAAAGCCCACACTGCCACACATCAGACGAGACATGATAGAGTGCTACCAGATTCCTGTTTCGCAAATCAATAACATCAAGAACGGACAGAATTATGTCTTGCCCGATGGTACAGTCGTGCCCAACGAACGACTCGTCACACCGGCAGACCCTGCAAGGGCCTATGCCTATTGTTCGGATACGAAATATATGCCCGAGCTTCATCGCCTGTTGCATGGTGTGACGACACTATATCATGAGAGTACATATGCCACTGACAATCTGGCAATGGCAGAGAAATACAACCATTCGACAGCACAACAGGCTGCCATGGTGGCACGCGATGCAGGGGTCAAACAGCTGCTTCTCGGCCACTACAGTTCGCGCTATCCTGACGAAAAAATACTTCTTGAAGAAGCCCGACAGATATTCGAGAATGTCCGACTCACTAACGAAATGGATGTGATCAATGTTTAAACGCTGTCTGAGTTTGGCACGCCATTTGCATGTATAACTACGAACCAATTAGTTTTATATATGACAAGCCGATTTTCACCAAATGTATCAAAGATACTCGCATTTTCAAGAGAGGAAGCAGAACGCCTGTCTTCTTCTTCTGTAAGACCCGAGCATTTGCTGTTGGGGATGTTGCGCATTGACAATGGGCCTGTTTCAAATGTATTCTCTCGACTGAATGTAGATATTCATGAGGTAAAGAAAGACTTGGAGTTGAAAGCACACGAGGAAGATACAGATGTGCTTGAACAATACAACCAACACGAACTTGTGCTCAACGAGAGTGCGTCGAACATTTTGAAGCTGGCTGTTCTTGAAGCACGCATCCAACATACGCAAAGTATTGATGAAGGACACCTGTTACTGGCTATATTGCACGATAAGGCAAACAATGGTGCTAAACAAATTTTAGAGCATTATAATATGAATTACGATGATACAATGAGCCTTTTGCGCGCTAAAGAACCTAGCAATGGCATCGGGCTCCCTGATGAGGAAGAGGAGGACTTCGAAGAAAATGCTGCGCATCAAGGCGCAAAGATGTCAAATGGTGGGTCAACGACCAAGACCACCACTAAGGCGTCTTCAAAGACACCCGTACTTGACAACTTCTCGACCGACCTGACGCAAGCCGCACTTGATGGAAAACTTGACGTCGTCGTGGGACGTGATAACGAGATCCAGCGTGTCGTTGAAATCTTAGGACGGCGCAAGAAGAATAATCCAATATTAATCGGTGAACCTGGTGTCGGCAAGAGTGCTATCGTTGAAGGATTAGCACAGCTGATTGCTCAACGCCGTACATCACCGATGTTTTTCAATAAACGTATTGTCAGTCTTGACATGACCAGCGTTGTGGCTGGCACGAAATATCGCGGTCAGTTTGAAGAACGCATCAAGGCATTGATCAATGAAATCGAACAGAATCCCGACATTATTATATTTATAGACGAGATTCACACCATGATTGGTGCTGGGTCGGCCCCTGGCACAATGGATGCTGCCAACATTATGAAACCAGCTCTGGCACGCGGAACCATTCAATGCATCGGTGCTACGACTCTTGATGAATATCGCAACAGCATCGAGAAAGATGGCGCCTTGGAACGCCGTTTCCAAAAGGTGCTTGTAGAAGCTACCAACGAGGAGGAAACATTCCAGATCTTGCGTAACATCAAGGACAAATACGAGCATCATCATCATGTGGAATATACGGATGAAGCACTGAGAGCATGTGTCAGATTGACAGGAAGATATATCTCCGATCGTGCTTTCCCGGATAAGGCCATCGACGCGATGGATGAAACGGGCTCACGTGTGCATCTTCGCAATGCTCATGTCCCCGACGAGATTGTTGAGAAAGAGAAAGAACTGGCTCACATCAAAGAACGTAAACAAGCTGCTGTCAGCAATCAGAATTTTGAATTGGCTGCCAGCTATCGCGACAAACAAACTCAGCTGGAAAACGAATTGGCAGCGATGGAAGCCAACTGGCAGTCGGGTAACGGTGAGGACCGTCAGGTTGTCAATGAAGAAGATATTGCCAATGTGGTCTCGATGATGACAGGTGTGCCTGTGCAGCGAATTGCTCAGAGCGAAGGTATTCGCTTGAAGGGATTAGCACAGAATCTTAAAGATTGTGTCATTGCACAAGACAAGGCGATTGATAAGATGGTGAAAGCTATTCAGCGCAACCGTGTGGGACTCAAGGAGCCTAACCACCCCATCGGCGTCTTCATGTTTCTCGGACCTACTGGTGTCGGCAAGACATACCTCGCCAAGAAATTGGCAGAGTTTATGTTTGGTTCTTCCGATGCGCTGATACGAATCGATATGAGCGAATATACTGAGGCCTTCAATGTGTCGAGGTTGATTGGTGCGCCTCCGGGTTATGTCGGCTACGAAGAGGGCGGACAGCTGACCGAACGCGTACGTCGTAAGCCTTATTCTATCGTGCTGCTCGACGAGATAGAGAAAGCTCATGGCAATGTCTATAACCTCCTTTTGCAGGTGCTGGACGAAGGACGACTGACCGACGGCAATGGTCGATTTGTTGATTTCCGCAATACGGTCATCATCATGACGTCTAATGCGGGCACCCGACAACTGAAAGACTTCGGAAGAGGTGTGGGATTCACTGCCGGTAGTTTGGGGCTTAACATGAACGACAAGGATCGCGAACATGCCAGAAGTATCGTTCAAAAGGCGCTCTCTAAACAGTTCTCGCCCGAGTTCCTGAACCGCATGGACGAGATTATCACCTTCGAGCAGTTGGATATGGATGCTATCAAGCGCATTATCAACGTCGAACTAAAGCCTCTTGTCAGTCGTATCGCTGAGATGGGTTATCAAGTGGAGTTGACCGACGAGGCAAAAGATTTTGTCGCAAGCAAGGGATATGATGTGCAGTTTGGAGCTCGTCCGCTGAAGCGCGCCATACAAACCTACATCGAGGATGGCATCTGCGAGCTCATTCTGAATGAGAACCTGAAGGAAGGTGACACTATCCAAATCAGTAAAGCTGACGGCAAAGAAGAACTTGTATTTGAACATCATTCTTAAAAAAACTTAAATAGAATCATATAAGACGGGTGCAAAGTGCTCATTTTCAATAAATTTGAGTAACTTTGCACCCGCTTTTTATCCTCGTACGAGGAAATAGGCGTTTGAACAGACGCAAGCGCCTATGAATATTAACCAATTAAAGATGGTCTGAGAAACGTCTGTTCAGGCCTTGTCCCTTTCGACAGAAGGGACGCAAAATTATTTTTTATGTCAGAATTAACAAAGAACGTTCAGCCGTTGCAGGACTTTAACTGGGACGAGTTTGAGAATGGTACAGTAGCCAACGTCAGCAAAGAAGAGCTTGACAAGGCTTACGACGAAACCCTCAACAAGGTTGCCGACCATCAGGTAGTTGAAGGTAAGGTTATCTCTGTTGACAAGAAAGAGGTTGTCGTAAACATTGGTTACAAGAGCGATGGTATCATCCCCGCCAGCGAGTTCCGTTACAATCCCGACCTGAAAGTTGGTGACACCGTTGAGGTTTATGTGGAGAGCGCTGAAGACAAGAAGGGTCAGCTTCTTCTTTCTCACAAGAAGGCTCGTCTGTCTCAGGCTTGGGATCGCGTCAATGCAGCTCTCGAGGAGCAGCAGATCATCCAGGGCTTCATCAAGTGTCGCACAAAGGGTGGTATGATTGTAGATGTATTTGGTATCGAGGCATTCCTGCCCGGTTCTCAGATTGACGTACACCCCATTCGCGACTACGACCAGTTCGTAGGCAAGACCATGGAGTTCAAGGTTGTCAAGATCAACCAGGAGTTCCGCAACGTTGTCGTTTCTCATAAGGCTCTTATCGAGGCAGAGCTCGAGGCTCAGAAGCAGGAGATCATCTCTAAGCTTGAGAAGGGTCAGATTCTTGAGGGTACCGTTAAGAACATTACCAGCTACGGCGTATTCGTTGACCTCGGTGGTGTTGACGGACTCATCCACATCACAGACCTGTCTTGGGGCCGCGTAGATGATCCTAAGAAGATTGTTGAGCTCGACCAGAAGATCAATGTTGTTATCCTCGACTTCGATGAAGAGAAGAAGCGCATTGCCCTCGGTTTGAAGCAGCTCACTCCTCATCCTTGGGATGCTCTGGATCCTGACCTCAAGGTTGGCGACCACATCAAGGGTAAGGTTGTCGTTTTGGCCGACTACGGTGCATTCGTTGAAGTACAGCCTGGTGTTGAGGGTCTGATCCACGTATCAGAGATGTCTTGGAGCCAGCATCTGCGTTCAGCTCAGGAGTTCCTGAAGGTTGGAGATGAGGTAGAGGCTGTCATCCTGACACTCGACCGCGACGAGCGCAAGATGTCTCTCGGCATCAAGCAGCTGAAGGAAGATCCCTGGGAGGCTATCGAGGTTAAGTATCCCGTTGGTTCAAAGCACAACGCTAAGGTTCGCAACTTCACCAACTTTGGTGTATTTGTAGAGCTTGAGGAAGGTGTTGATGGTCTGATTCACATCAGTGACCTCAGCTGGACGAAGAAGGTTAAGCACCCCAGCGAGTTCACTCAGGTAGGTGCTCCTATCGACGTAGTTGTTCTTGATATCGACAAGGAGAACCGTCGTCTTTCTCTCGGTCACAAGCAGCTTGAGGAGAATCCTTGGGATGTATTCGAAGATCAGTATGCAGTAGGTTCTGTACACACTGGTAAGATTACAGAGGTTCTGGAGAAGGGCGCTGTAGTTTCTCTTGCAGAGAACGTTGAGGGCTTCGCTACTCCTAAGCACCTTGTTAAGGAGGATGGTTCACAGGCACAACTTGGTGAGGAACTGCCCTTCAAGGTTATCGAGTTCAATAAGGACAGCAAGCGTATCATTCTGTCTCACAGCCGCACCTTCGAGGATGCTCAGCGTGATGAGAAGCGTGCTACCCGCAAGGCTGCTCCCCGTCAGAAGAAGGATGACACTCCAAAGATTGAGAATGTTGCAGCAAGCACCACTCTCGGTGACATCGACGTTCTGGCTCAGTTGAAGGCTCAGATGGAGAAGGGTGAGTAATTTGTTCCCTTACTCTTAAATAATAAAGGCTGTATCTTTTTCAAGGTACAGCCTTTTTGGTTTTTTCTAAGTATCCTGTCAATCAAATAGTGGCTCAGTTGCAATTGCTTAGGTTTCGCGATGCCCCCAGAGTCTTGATTTGGCATTCCAGAGTCTGGAGAGGATTTATTTAAACTCGTAGATACCTGTTGGCTTTGTTCGCTTGAGCACTTCCAGTTCAAGATCCTTTCCCGGTATGATACCATAGGAAGCAAGCACCGTTTGTACTGTTTTGCGTGCAAGTTCGGGATGATTGTTCTCTTCAGACAAGTGGCACAGCCATACATGACGTAGGTTTGTGCTTGCATATTTTGCAATAGCCTCTCCACATTGCACATTATTCAGATGTCCGGTGCCACTGATAATGCGACTTTTAAGATGTGCGGGATAAGGACCTTGCTGAAGCATCTCGCGATCATGGTTTGCTTCTATGACCAGATAGTTGGCCTTTGCAATATACGGTCCCATCTCTTCAGTAACACGTCCTACGTCAGTCATGATACAAAAACACAAATTCTCCGCTTCTATCAGATAGCCTACATTATCAGAACTGTCATGAGGTATGTGGAAAGGAGTAACAGCAAAGTCACCAACTTCTACCTTTTCACCATAGTTCAACAGGTGTCGATATTCTTGTGCCACCTTTTTGGCCACGCAATAGTTGCGGTCAATGCCCTTATGAACGGTTTCTGTTGCATAGACGGGTAGATGATAGTCGTGGCTCAAACTGCCGACACATTTGATATGATCGGCATGATCATGGGTGATAAACACCTGATGCACTTGCGACAAGCTGAGCCCATAGTCTCTGAAATGTTTCTTCAGCGTTCTTACGCCAACCCCTGCATCTATCAGCAGTCCGCCGTTTTCTGTAAACAAGAAATAACAATTACCGCTACTACCGCTTCCGAAAGAAATGAATTTAAGCATTTAATAATTTTCCTTTTTGTTGCAAAGATAACAAAAAATGCTCAAAGAGAGGAGGGGCTAATAAAACTTTTATCTTATTTAAACAATCAACATGACTGTGCATACATCTGTTTGAGTAGGCAGATGATGAAGCAGAAATATTGCTAAAACAGCTAAGATTGCTAAAACAGCTAAGTAATCAACAGTTAGAAAGGCAATCCCACCGCAAAATGAAACGCATAGTCACGGCTGAAGCGCGGATGAAGAATCGGGAAATGCTCTTCATCTTCCGTTTCGAAAGCGGGATTAATCGCTTTCATTCCCAAGTCAAAACGGATAATGAAGTAGTCGAAGTTCAACCTGAGCCCTACCCCATAGCCCACTGCTATTTGGTCTATAAATGTGTTGAACTTAAACTGTCCGCCAGGTTGCTCGTTATATTCGCGTAATGTCCATATATTACCGGCATCAACAAACAGAGCACCTCCCAGTTTCCAAAACAGTTCTGTCCGATACTCCATATTCAGGTCAAGCTTCATGTCGCCCGTCTGGTTGATAAAGTTGATGCGACCATCCTTCTCCTTATATTTGCCTGGACCTAACGAACGGACGCTCCATCCTCTTACGCTATTGGCTCCACCCGAGAAATAGCGTTTTTCAAATGGCAACACAGTGCTGTTGCCATAAGGGTATGCAATGCCAAAACCACAGTGGAAAACCAATTGGTTTGTATTGTCAATCTGGAACGAGCGTGTGAGGTCAACATCAAATTTCGCATATTGAGCGAAGGCAATGTTAAACACACGGAAATGATTGTCTGCATCTTTGTTGGCGTTAAACATTCTGGAAGCCAGCGATAGTAACGATCCCGAAGACTCGACGTTTGTCTTGATTGCAAAGTGTCCCTTGTTGTACGAGTAGCCTAATCCCAGCTTCGTGATAAACAAGTCGGCATAGTTATAGCGTAATATTGCATTGCGGTTGTTTTCGCTGTCCAGATAGTCCTTCTTGAATGTATCAGATATCCATGGCATGAAGACATAGTTCAGGTCTATCAAATCCATCTGAAATCGATCGTGACGATGGGGAAAGTTCCATTTGTAGCGCAAGGCGGCCGACAAGACTCGACGATGAAATTCCGGTCGGTCCTGCAGGTCGTAGATCAGCGACACCTCGCTGGTAGCATTCATGCGCTGTCGCATCTGATGCGAAACGAAAGGAATGATGAAACGAGGAAACTGCAATCTTGCTTGCGCGCTATATTCAAGAAAGTCTTGACTCGAATAGCCCTCCAATCCTTTGATGGCCTCATAGGCACCACGCAACTCTACACTTAGCACCTCACTACCTCTAAACAGATTCTGATTCTGGTATGTCAGCGAAGCAGCTGCTCCCAGATCGCCTGCCGTATTCGTTCCTTCTGGTTGGAAGCTGATAGTCGAAGGCTTGTTGGTTTGAATGTGAATATCACAATCCAGCGAGTCGGTCCCTGCTATTGGCAAGAAATTAATATTCGTATATTTCACGGCCTGCAAGCTTCCGAATCGGGCATAAGTATTTTGCAATTTCCTACTACTGTATGGTTGCTTTTCTGTCAGATATGTACATTCACTCTGCACATGTTTGCGCAGATGGATCCTGCTATCGTTGGGATCACCGCTCGCATAACGGATATTCCTTATATAATAGATGGTGTGCAGCGTATCTTCGTGCTGTTCATTGGTACATGGGTCCAAAAAAAGTGTCAGGTTGATAAGACGTGAATCTTGAGCTGTATCAGCTGCATAGGAAATATATTCTTTGTGAAAACGGTAATAGCCTTTGTCCGTCAGAAACTCCGTGATGCGTTTGCGTTCGTTGTCTAACAACGAGACATTAAACTTCTGACCTTCATGAATCAGACGGTTTACGCTGTCGGTCGCCATCATCTTGTCAATCACTGAGTCGGCAATCTCATAATCTATGTGATGGATAAAGTATGGTTCGCCCAGTTCCATTCGATAGGTCACCCCTACTTTCTTTTTCCCCGTCCGTGCCACACGCTTAGTCACCCTGGCATTCAGGAATCCCTCATTGCGTAACTCCTGTTGAAGGTCGTTACAAGTCAGGTCGGCCAACCGCTCGTTGTATAACACGGGAGCCTCACCCATTGAGCGCAACATGCGGTTGACCCATTTCGTAGAGTCACGCCCCGATAGAGAGTAGGTAGCTAAAGGGAGTCTTAACATCGAGAACCAACGAGAGTTGGGCTTTTGTCGCACATAATTGCGAAGTTGTCCTTTGTTTACATCATGTCCATACTCTCCTACCGCCTCAAGACGGATGCTGTTCAGCAGGTCAGTTCCTTCCGGCACATAACGTGTTGTTGAGCACGAACTCAAGACGAGTATCGCACTCAGCAAAGACGACAAAAGATTCGTTCTCGACAATCGCATATTCAACGTGCAAAGATACGCAATTTATTTGAAGAACTTGCCGATTGTTACATTTTTTTGTTTATCTTTGCAGCATGATAAGCAAAAACCAAATCAAGTTCATCAAGCAGCTGGATCAAAAGAAGTATCGTAAACGCGAAAATGTCTTTGTTGCCGAAGGTCACAAGGTGGTTGGCGACCTGTTATCGTGTGGATTTGAGCCACACACCATCTTTGCTACCAACCAGTGGAAAGCACCTCGTGACATTGCTTTCCAAGAAGTGACCGACGATGAGCTACGCAAGATTAGTTTTCTTCAACACCCTCAACAGGTGTTAGCCATATTTCACATGCCTGCCGCTTCTCCCGCTACCATTCAAGATCAGTTGGTCTTAGCCCTCGATGGTGTTCAGGATCCGGGCAATTTAGGCACCATCATTCGCATTGCCGACTGGTTTGGCATTAGCGATATCTTTTGTTCTGCAGACACGGCCGATGTCTGGAATCCTAAGGTCATTCAGGCCACCATGGGCAGCATTGCACGTGTCCGGATTACCTATACCGACCTTGTTGCGCTGATCAAAGAAGCCCAAGTTCCCGTTTATGGAACGCTGCTCGATGGCGACAATATCTATCAGCAGACACTTTCACAGAACGGCATCATTGTGATGGGCAACGAGGGAAATGGCATCTCGCCCGAGATACGTCAGTTGATAACCAACAAGTTGCTCATTCCCGACTTCAACACTGGCGATAGTCACGCAGAAAGTCTGAACGTTGCTATCGCCACAGCCATCACATGCAGCGAGTTTCGAAGAAGAAATTAGACGCAACGACACCATCTGACATTGCAAAACCACAGGAAGACTACTGCCTACAATCTGGTCCTTGGATGGCTTCTCATTGAAAAATCTTGCTGACAATGACTGCCGGGCTATATGTCTTACCGTCGAAGAGCCAGTCTTTCAGTTCGTCACTCTGGTGGTATCCCAGTTTCTGAAACAAGGCCAGAGAGGGTTTGTTCTCTACCGAGATGATGGCATAGACCTGATGCAGATGAAGTACCTCCGATGCATAGTCATGCAGTTTCAGCATTGTCGCCTCTGAGTAGCCTTGGCGGCGAAAAGGCTTTTGGATAATCAGTCCCAGCTCAGCCCGCAGATTCTTCGGGTCAAAGTTCACCAAATCAACCAGTCCCACGACCTCACCCTTGTCGTTTTCTATCACAAGCCTCACTTGTTTGTCGGTATAGATATCGCCCGTCGCCTGTGCCATGTAGTCGTGAAGCACGTAGTGTGAATAAGGCACATTGGTTGCACCAACGCCCCAAATGCTCCTATCGTTTTCTATCGTGTACAGCAACTCCAGGTCTTCAGGTTCCATTGCTCTGAGCTTCACCGATGCCACTGTCTTGTTCATACTATAATATCCTTTAGTGTTATCAACTCATGAGTCTTTATGTTATAGGTTCCAATGCCCTGACGACAAGTTAGATGCTGGTTGGCATGCTCAATGATATTGCCGAAACCGATGGTATCTATATCGTAAACCACATAACTATTTTGTTCATCTGGCACCGACTCTAACTGAGCATAGAAGTCTGCCTGCAGTCCTCTCCGCATTGCCAGGCTCCTACATTCATCAAGCATATTGTCAGAGCCAACAAACAAGTAGTGAGGTTCTGCCTTTCGGTATGTCGAGAATCCCAGCGCCTCCCTCATGCTCCAGTACAGCATTTGCCACAGGGCAATGAAAGCTCTCAGATAGATCGCTATCTTAATTGGAGCCGTGATCAAGAACGATAGGTGTCCGTAGTGCTTACGGAAGAAAATAATCATCGCCTGATAGAACACGTGGACATATCGATAGCTCGTCTTGCATGTCGATTCGCCCTTATAGTGCAGGATATGAGCCGGTATGTACCAGTTTTCATAGCCACTCTTGATAATGCGATACGACAAGTCAATATCTTCACCATACATAAAGAAATCCTCATCCAGCAATCCTGCTTTGTCGAGTGCCTGCCGACGTAACATGCAGAAGGCGCCACTCATCACCTCAATCTGTTGGGGCGAATCCCACGCCAAGTTACTCATGTAATAACGGTCGGAGTACCCCATCATCTTCAGAAATGAGATATATGGCGTAGGTATAGCCCTTCGCGATTCGCGCGCTATCGATCCATCGGCATTATGCATCATCACACCTGCCCCACCCGCCTTGGGATGAGCATCCATAAAGTCAATGACCTCAGCGAGAGCATCTTCGGCTACAAATGTATCTGGGTTCAGCAACAGTACATACTCGCCGGCCGACTGTTTGATGGCTATATTGTTGGCGCGAGCAAATCCCAGGTTGCGGTTACTCTCTATCAGTTTGATCTGACTGCCATAATGCTGTTTGATGTAGGCCACCGTGTCGTCCTTCGAGTCATTGTCAACCACAAAAATTTCGCTATCTAAATTCTTCGTTGCACGCAGCACACTCTCCAGACACTGATCCAGATAATGTCGCACGTTATAGCTTACGATGACAATACTCAGTTTCATGTTCTCTCTATTTCGGTGTTTTCATTCTGTTGTTCGCTGGCAGTCACTTCTGCCTCACAACGTCTCTTCGATGGATAGACAAAAGGCATGACTAGCAGTGAGATAACGGCCAGATGGCCGAAGTTCGGCTCCTGATCGAACAGATAATATAATAAGGTGTTGCCTATCAAGATCAATCCAAGCAAGCTCAGTCTCACTGTTCCCCAAAATGTCAGGGCATCCTCTTTTCTGTCGCAGAGGTCGTTTTGAACATGTTTAAACTTAAAGAGGCGCAGACTCAGATAGATCAGTGCCAGTGTCGCGAGCACCATCACCGTCTGCACAACGTAGAGTGTTGTTTCAGACGTGCCATTCAAGATGCCAAGATCCACTTCCATATATTCTCCCAAAAGATAGATCAGTGCTGTTGTTGCAAGAATAGTAATAAATATAGTCTTTAATTTAGTCATCTTTCAATTGTTTGCTTGATTATTTATCGTCAAAGGGTGTTCTGTTCAGCAGCGAGCGTCCCAGCGTTACCTCATCAGTATATTCCAAATCTTCGCCCACAGCCACGCCGCGAGCCAAGAGTGTCACCTTGACATCGTAGGGCGCAAGTTTGCGATAGATATAAAAACAAGTGGTGTCGCCCTCCATCGTCGGACTGATGGCCAATATCACCTCGCTGATACCGCCCGCAGCCACGCGTTCAACCAGCGAGTCTATCTCCAGGTCGGCAGGTCCGACCCCGTCTAGTGGCGAGATGACGCCGCCCAACACATGATAGAGTCCTTTGTATTGTTGCGTATTCTCCAGTGCCATCACGTCTTGGATGTCGCTCACCACACAGATGGTAGAGCGGTCTCTGCGCTGATCGCTACAGATGGGACACATGTCGGTATCGCTGATGTTATGACACATGCTACAAAACTTCAGGTCCCGTTTCAGCGCACTGATCGATTCCGTAAATCCCTGCACCTGTTCTTCATCACTTCTCAGCAAGTTCAGTGCATAGCGCAGGGCTGTCTTCCGACCTACGCCTGGTAGCAGTGACAACTGCTCTACGGCTGTCTGCAATATTCTTGAGGGTAATACCTGTTCCATTTGTCTCAGTGCATGTATCGTTAAACAAAAAGCCCTTAGCCATTGATTTCAGCCAATTCAAGCCAGCGCATCGATTTTTCGTCGAGTTCGTTGTTCAGTTTTGGGAGTCGAATGCTCATGGTCGTAATCTGCTCTACCGACAACGTACCCGAGCTCAGGGCTTCTTCTATTTGCTTCTTTTCCTGTTCGAGAGTCTCGATGTCTTTTTCCAGCTGCTCATACTCCCGTTTTTCCTTAAAGGTCAGACGGCGTTTTGTTTGAGCAGCGGCAGCCTCGGGAGCAACAACCGTTTCAGTGGTCTTCGCCACCTTCTTCACCGCCGCCTCTTTAGGTTGCAGTGCGCTCCACTGTCTGTACTGCGTATAGTTGCCGGGAAAGTCCTTGATGACACCGTTGCCCTTGAACACGAGCAGATGATCCACCACCTTATCCATAAAATAGCGGTCGTGACTCACCACGATGACACATCCGGGGAAATCCTGCAGATATTCCTCCAGTATCTGTAGCGTCACGATGTCCATGTCGTTGGTGGGCTCATCGAGCACCAGAAAGTTGGGGTTCTGCATCAGCACCGTACAGAGGTATAGCTTGCGTCGCTCTCCTCCCGACAACTTATAGACAAAGTTGTGCTGTTGTTCGGGTGTGAACAGGAAGTGCTGCAAAAACTGACTGGCCGTCAGGTGCTTGCCACCTCCCATGTCGATATATTCTGCGATGTCGCGCACCACGTCAATCACCTTCTGCTGTTCGTCGAACTTCAGTCCTTCCTGTGAGAAGTAGCCAAAGCGAACAGTCTCACCAATCACGATCTTACCATCGTCAGGCTGCACTTCTCCCAACAACATTTTCAGAAATGTAGATTTGCCGGTGCCATTATTGCCAACGATGCCCATCTTCTCAAATCGAGAGAAATTATAGTAGAAATCTTTCATGACGACCACCTCGTCAGAGAATTTCTTAGAGATGTATTGGCACTCAAATATCTTACTGCCAATATACACATTGCTGGCCTTCAGTCTGACGGCTCGTTCCTCAATGCGCGACTTAGCGACTTTCTCCAGTTCGTAGAAAGCATCTTCGCGATACTTCGCCTTGTGCCCTCGGGCCTGCGGCTGACGGCGCATCCAGTCCAGTTCCGTGCGATACAGGTTGTTGGCACGTGCAATCTCGGCCCTACGGTTGTCAATGCGTTCCTGTCTTTTCTCCAAATAGTAGGCATAGTTGCCACGATACGTATAGACACTCTGGTCGTCTATTTCCAGTATCACCGAACACACCCGATCCAGAAAATAGCGGTCGTGCGTCACCATGAGCAACGTCTTGTTGCCACGATTCAAGAAGCCCTCCAGCCATTCAATCATTTCCAGATCCAAGTGGTTGGTTGGCTCGTCGAGTATCAGCAAGTCCGGTTCCAGTATGAGTACGTTGGCCAGCGCCACACGTTTCTGTTGTCCGCCCGACAGCTGTCCCATAGGTTGCTGAAGGTCTTTAATCTTCAACTGCGTTAGAATCTGCTTGGCCTTGAGCACCTTTTCGGGGTCACCCTCATGGTTGAAGCAAGCATCCAGCACCGTCTCGTCGGCATCAAACTTGGGCGACTGTTCCAGTATGCCCACACGCAAGTCACGACGATAGATGATGTCGCCCGAGTCGGGCGAGTCTTTTCCAGATAATAAAGATAATAAGGTGGACTTACCAACACCATTTTTGGCTATCAGTCCCACCTTTTGACCTTCGGCTATCGAAAAACAAATATTTTTGAACAGTAGAAGCGACCCAAACGACTTGGTCAGATTCTGTACGTCAAGATACGGTATCTCCTTTGCCATGTCTCTACTCCCTACTCTTTCAGCGACTTAGTGATTTGCTCAATGTATGCGAGCACGTCATCGCGTCCCTGACTCTTTTCCGACGAGGTGACGAAGTATGGTGGCATCTCCTCCCAGGTCTCCAGCATCTTCTTCTCGTAGGCAGCCACATTAGCTTTCACCTTAGTGGGCGTCAGCTTGTCGGCCTTCGTAAATACGATGGCAAAAGGCACGCTTGACAAGCCCAGCCAGTTGATGAACTCCAGATCGATAGCCTGAGGTTCCAACCTGACGTCCACCAGCACAAAAACGTTGACCAGCTGTTCGCGCTCAAGGATGTAGCCCCGAATCATCTGGTCCAACTTCTGCACTTCTTTCTTCGAACGCTTGGCAAAGCCATAGCCTGGCAAATCGACCAGATACCACTCGCGGTTGATGATAAAGTGGTTGATGAGCAGTGTCTTGCCTGGCGTTGACGAAGTCTTGGCCAGTTTCTTGTTGCGACAAAGCATGTTGATAAGACTCGACTTGCCTACGTTCGAGCGCCCAATGAATGCATACTCGGGCTTATTGTCCTTGGGACACATGCTCACCATGGGTGACGAGAGCGTAAATTCCGATGTCTTGATCTCCATACAATGATGTTTTTTTAATTTAATAATGATTCCTACGGATTTTGCTTGTTCCGTATCAGCAAAATCGCTTAACCATCAACAACTGCAATGGTTGTTTAAATCAGCGAATACGATCCAGCGAGCGCACCAGCTTCTCGTCGGCCAGAATACGCTTACGTGCCAAGAACAGAAGCACGATAGCTACCATCGGCAACACCATCGGCCAAGTCAGCGCCGTGCTGTCGAAAGCCGAAGCCAAGTTCACATACCACATGACCAGAATCAACATGTTGAAGAAGCATATTGACGCCTGACGCTTGCGCTGCTTGAAAAGAAATATGTTGACCACCGACACAAGGGCAGCCACAAAGGCTACCAGCATCAGTGTCAGATTGGTCATCATAGCCCCGCAGACGCCAGCTGCAATGGCAGCCAGCAGCAGGAATACGGTTTGAATGCGCTGAATCATGCCTCTGCGGGGTTCTGATTATCCTTAGAGGGGTCGCGGAAGTACACCTTACCCTCGATAAACTCCTGAGTAGCCAGCAGTGTGGGTTTAGGCAACTTCTCGTAGTAGCGCGAAATCTCAATCTGCTCGCGGTTTTCAAACACCTCTTCGAGCGAGTCGTTATAGCTTGCAAACTCGGCCAGCTTCTTCGACAGGTCTTCCTTGATCTGCACCGAGATCTGGTTGGCGCGCTTGCCGATGATGGCTACGCTCTCATAGAGATTGCCAGTTTCTTCACACAAATCCATGATGTTGCGAGTCACGGTATTAACCGGAGCTTTTGACTTTTTGTAATCCATTTCTTAATTTTAAAGTTATATTTTTGATTCTTTTATTCTTCTCATTGGTTTCCAGCCGGCAGTGCTCAGTCTTTAATCACCTTTTTGCACTTCGCAATATACTTATTGGCCAGCTCGCTTTCCTTTGCATCAGGATATTCGTTCAAAAATCCGTAGCACTCATCCTCCGCATCGCGATAGCGCTCCAGACGGCGGTCTTCACTCGAGTTCTCTGCCAACTGGAACTTGCTCTTCATGATCAGTACGGCAAATTCCTTGCGCCAGTTGCTGTAGGGGTAAGACTTCAGCGCATTCTCAGCTGTGATGATACACGAGATATAGTTACTCTCGTTGTTGGAGTTGATGTTACCGAAGTAACCGCCTAAGTTATAGTATAGCTCTGCCGAAAGCAACTCTTTCTGCACCAGCTTGTCTTGAAGTTCATACAAACGATCTTGCGCTGTCTTTCTCAGTTCTGAACGGGGGTAGATGTCTAAGAACTGCTGATAGGCATTGATGGCTCCCAACGTAGGAGTCTGGTCAAGGCGGGGTTCAGGCGTACCCTCGTAAAGTGACTGCCCTATATAGAAACAAGCCTTCTCTGCATAGATGCCACGGGGGTAGGTCTGATAGTATTTCTTGAAAGTGGCAGAAGCCGACTCGTAGTCGCCGTCCATATATTGGGCCATGCCCAACATATAAAGCGATTCTTGTGCATCTAATGTACCTTTTTTCAGGGTAATCAAATCCTGTAGCAGGGTCACCGCACGCGTATATTTACCTTCGGCAAAACACTGTTTGGCATACTCGTAGCGGTAGTTGTAGTCGGTTGACTTGAACACCTTGTTGAACTCAGCCGCACAACCGGTCATCAAAACCAATAGCAGCGCCATTCCCCATATCTTGAAAACGTTCTTTTTCATCGTACATTTTAATTAGCATGCAAAGGTACAGAAAAAATCCCAATTATCAAAGCGAATTACATATTTTTTAACCCCGAAGCAGACTCTTTTTAAAATTATTCGTAACTTTGCACTCATTATGGACTTTAAGCTTACATCGAAATATCAACCTATGGGCGATCAGCCCGAGGCAATACGTGAGTTGACCGATGGTGTACGTCGGGGCGACAGGGCGCAGGTTTTGCTGGGTGTCACGGGTTCTGGCAAGACGTTCACTATGGCCAACGTAATAGCCAACTGTGGTAAACCGACGCTGATTTTGAGCCACAACAAGACCTTGGCGGCTCAGCTTTACGACGAGATGCGTGGGTTCTTTCCCGACAATGCCGTAGAGTATTATGTCAGCTATTACGACTACTATCAGCCTGAGGCATACCTACCCTCTTCTGATACTTACATCGAAAAAGACCTGGCTATCAATGAAGAGATAGACCGCCTGCGACTGAGTGCCGTAAGCAGCTTGCTCTCAGGACGAAAAGATGTAATCGTTATATCTTCTGTTTCATGTATCTACGGCATGGGAAGCCCCAACGCTCTGTCGGAGAACGTGATCGAGATTCGTCAAGGTCAGAACATCGACCGCAATGCGCTGTTAAGAAAACTTGTCCAGTCGCTGTATGTCAGAAACGATATCGCACTGGAGCGAGGCAACTTCCGCGTGAAGGGCGATACGGTGGATATCTTCATGGCTTACAACAACATGGTGCTGCGTGTCACCTTCTGGGACGACGAGATTGATGCCATCGAGGAACTGGACCCCGTGACGCTTCAGCGACTGGGGCGCTATGCCGAATATAAGCTCTACCCTGCCAACCTATTTATGACCACACAGGAGCAAACCAACCAGGCCATCCATGATATTCAGGACGACCTGGTGCGCCAAGTGCAGTTCTTTGAGGAACAGGGCGACGAGATCAAGGCGCAGCGCATCAAGGAGCGTGTGGAGTACGACATGGAGATGATCAAGGAGCTGGGCCACTGTTCGGGCATTGAGAACTACTCGCGCTACTTCGACGGACGCAAGGCGGGCGAGCGGCCCTACTGTCTGCTGGACTTCTTTCCCGACGACTTCCTGCTGTTTATCGACGAGAGCCACGTGTCTGTGCCACAGATTGGCGCGATGTATGGTGGCGATCGCGCCCGCAAGACCAACCTTGTGGAATATGGTTTCCGCCTGCCGGCTGCGTTCGACAACCGTCCGCTGACGTTCGACGAGTTCCAGGAACAGGTGCATCAAGTGATCTATGTCTCGGCAACGCCTGCCGACTTCGAACTGGCTGAAGCTGAGGGTGTCGTCGTCGAACAGGTCATCCGTCCCACAGGACTGCTCGATCCACAGATTGAGGTGCGTCCTAGCGAGAACCAGATTGACGACCTGCTGGAGGAGATACGACTGCGCATTGAGCGCCACGAGCGCACGCTGGTCACCACGCTGACCAAACGCATGGCAGAGGAACTGAGCGAGTATCTGCTCGGACACGGTGTGCAGACGGCCTATATTCATAGTGATGTGGCCACGCTGGACCGTGTGAAGATCTTGAACGAACTGCGTGAGGGGGTATATGATGTGCTGGTTGGCGTCAACCTGTTGCGCGAGGGACTCGACCTGCCGGAGGTGTCGCTTGTCGCCATCCTCGATGCCGACAAGGAGGGCTTCCTGCGCTCACGTCGTTCATTGGTGCAGACGGCAGGTCGTGCGGCACGCAATGTCAACGGACTGGTCATCATGTATGCCGACACCATCACGCGCTCTATGCAAGAGACCATCGACGAGACCCTGCGCCGTCGTACCAAACAGTTGCGCTACAACGAGGAGCATGGCATCACTCCCACACAGATTGTGAAGACGCTGAAGAGTTCGCTCAGTCGCGACGACCGTGCCGATGTCAAGGAACTAAAGATGGCCTCTGCCGATGCGCCAGCTGCCTCTGTAGATAACGTGGCTGCTGACCCAATCATCGAACGCATGACGCGTCCGCAAATCGAGAAGTTGATTGCAGAGACCACCCGTCGCATGAAGGAGGCTGCCAAGAACCTTGACTTCTTGCAGGCTGCTCAATACCGCGACGAGATTATTAAACTTCAAGAGATGATAGAACTTAAGAATTAGGCTGGTCAAAATGGCTGGTTTCAAGTTTCAGGTTTCAAGTTCCAGGTTTCAAGATTCAAGATTCAGGTTTCAAGATTCAGGTTCTGACAAGGGCTGTCACCTGGCGCTCGGCTTTGCCGCTTGGCTTGTCCAAGAACCTGAAACTTGAAACCTGAAACCTGAAACTAAATAAAAACCTACACCACCAAATTTTGCTTTGATTAATTCAGGCATGAGCGTATAGTTTCGTACGTTCGTATTTCGTACGTTCGTACGTTTTGGTATATTTTTACTTTCCACGATAAGAAGGGAAAGAAAGCTATAAGGCATTATAAATTTATATATTATATATAATATTATAATATTATATATAATATATAAATTGTATGTTCATTGAAAAACATCAAAACGTACGAACGTACGAAATACGAAAATACGTTTTGATGCAAATTCCCGTGTCTTGTCTTTCCCTGTATAGTGTTGACTCCCTCAGAGCCTTGATTTGTTACTGTTTTGTTAATTACTGTTTATTATACTGATTATGTTGACATATCTCTCTGATTAGGTTGTCTGCTTTCCTGTTTTTGTTGCCCCTTTTCCCGGATTAGTGGACTTCGTGCTGAAAACGTTGACCTTTTCTCATAACTCTTTTTGACTTTTAAGAGGCTGGGCTGGAGTCAACGTATTTTCAGGCTAAGACAAGATGTTTTTTCCATACAGAATACCCGATATATATTTTTCTGTATTTTACCCCTAAAAAATACCCTCGAAAAATGGTGGTTTGTTTGCGGTATATTTGCACACCTCGCATTTATTTAGTACCTTTGCGATACATTTGAGGAACGGAGGATGGAGGCGCCAAACGGAGCGTTTAATGCCGGCAAACGGGACGAATGGGGCCACCAAACGAAATCCTCGGCAAAATCACAATTAACTTTAACCATTTAATACCTTAACACTATGCCTGTACTTTACAAAACTTATGTCAACCAGATGAGAAACTCAAAGATGTTCGGCAAGGTCTATGCCCGCATCGTATCGCTGAAGACCATGACCTACCCTGAGCTGTGCAAGCACATGGCGGAACACAACTCGGTGTATGGCACCGATGTCTGCCTGGGCGTTGCCAACAAGTTGCAGTCGTGTATCCTGGAGCAGCTGATGGAGGGTAAGAAGGTGCAGTTTGGCGACCTGGGTACGTTCTATCTCTCTACGCACACCACGGGTGCCGACTCTGAGGAGGAGTTCAGCCTGGCGTCCAACATGCGCGGAATATACCTGCGTTTCCAGCCCAGTCGCATGGACTTGAACGACCTGACGTCGAAGTCGCTGAAGAAGCGTGCCTCGCTCCTAAACGTGAAGGAGTTGGCGGGAATTGAGGCCGCGAGTCAGGGGGAGAATGAGGACTAAACAAACAGACCCACCCCCGTTCCCCTCCCTGTAGGGAGGGGCGCTTTTACTCTCATCGTTGAGTTTGCGCCGTAGGCGCAACACCTCTCAGTTCTCAGTTCTCCGCTCGAGCTTGCTCGCTTTCCTCAGAAAGAACTCTCAACTTGCGCCAAAGGCGCACTGCTTCTCACTTATTTAAATTCTTTTTACCATGAAAAACAAAATTGAAACTTGGAAATTTATCGTGCAAACCATCATCGCCGTGCTCACGGCAATCGCCACCAGCCTCGGCGTGGCAAGTTGTATGAATTAACCCCTCCCCATCCCTCCCAAGGGGAGGGGGTTAAGTCTCCCCTCGGGGAGATTTAGAGGGGGGGGTGGTTGAAAATCCGAGGACTCCGTAGGCACTCCCCTCCCTTCAAGGGGAGGGGCAGGGGTGGGGTCTGTATCTCCATTGGCAGTTAGAACAACACTGACCCCACCCCCGACCCCTCCCCTACATGGGAGGGGAGGAAAACAACACAATACACCCCAACAATCCAACAACCCCTCCCCATCCCTCCCGAGGGAGGGGGTTAAGTCTCCCCTCGGGGAGGAATACCTCAATCTTTTATAAAGCGGCCCCGTAAAAGGGTCGCTTTTTTCATGTTAACAAAGGAAACACGCAGAATAGATTTGGTTATATGGGAAATTAATTGTAATTTTGCCGCCGTAAACATTAAAAACAAGATTGACGAAGTAATGAAACAGATCATCACGGCAATAACCCTGGCACTGACGATGACAGCCAACGTGCAGGCACAAGATAACACGTGGGAGCAGGTAACAGCAAGCGAAAAGACTGTTCAGGATGCAAAATACTTAGTGGGTGCTGTGCCCGAAAAGAACGGACGCGTGGTGTTTGAAACAACCATCAAGGTTCCTGGAAAGAACCGCACCGAGCTATTTGGCATCATGCAGCGAGTGATGACAGCCATGACCAAGGAGGCTGGACAACTGGAGAACAGCACGATCACAACGACCGAGCCTGACAAAGGACTGCTGGTTGGCAGCTATCAGGAGTGGCTAGTGTTCAAGAACAAACCACTGATACTCGACCGCACACGTCTGTACTACAACCTTGTGGCCGACTGCAATGACGGCGAAGTGCATTTGTCCATGAATCGCATCTTCTACATCTACGACGAAGAGCGTACACCGCTGACCTACAAGGCAGAAGAGTGGATTACTGATCGCTACGGACTGAACAAGAAGCAGACCAAGCTGGCACGCGTCAGCGGTAAGTTCCGCAAAAAGACCATCGACCGCAAGGACTATCTATTTCGTATGATTGAGAAAGAACTGAAGAAGTAAGACAGACCATCATGGAAGAACAGGTAAAACATCCCCGTCGTCACAATCTGGAACCCTTTCGCGATACAGGCAAGATGCGCCGCCTGCGCATGTGGCTGAACATCGCTTTCATGCTAATTGCAATCATCGGCATGGGATTATACTTTGTGATTGACCATCAGATTGCTTTTTGGATTTTAATAGTCGCCAGTGTGTTTAAGTTCATAGAACTGACACTCAGACTGTTGAAACTTTGATACACCTAAGCAGAACAACACCCCTCTGACACAGACCAATGATCATTAGGCAGCTTTCCATCATATCACTCCTTGCAACAGTAACACTCGGTGCGTGGGCTCAAGATTATAATGAGATTGACGAATACGGTAATGTGACGCCACGCAACGAGGCCAACCGCAACTTCAACCCCCACAACAAAGACACCACGAAGAAATCGAAGGTGGTGCCTAAGGGTATCTATGTATGGACGGTGGATCGCCGCTTTGGCGACATGCACAAGGCGGAGGTGGACACCCTGCCCTACCTCTTTCCACAGAGCACACTGGGGGCCGGCATGACTGGGCAATACAACACGCTGGGCAACAACTACTCTGCCCGGCAGACACGTATCGTGATGGATCGCAAGCTGAGCACACAGTCACTGTTTACGGATGCCTACAGTCAGGTGCTGAAAGCGCCCGACGAGTGGCACTTCACCAACACGCTGTCGCCCATCACGAATCTGACCTATGACAACTGTGGCGACAAACTGAATGGTGAGGATCATCTGGGGGCGCGCTTTGCCGTCAATGCAGGCAAGCACACAGGACTGGGATTCGATATCGACTATGCCTATGCTCGAGGATACTTCCAGAATCAAAGTACATCGCATCTGGGGGCGACGTTCTCACTCTCGCATTTGGCCGACCAATACCAGCTGCACCTGCTTTTTAGCACCAACCATCAGAAAGCCAGCGAGAACGGAGGTATCAGCAAGGATGACTATGTGACCCACCCCGAACTGTTCACAGAGTCGTTTTCCTCTAACGAAATACCCACCATCCTGGAACGCAACTGGAATCGCAATCACCACCATCACCTCTTCTTGACCCATCACTACAGCTTGGGCTTCTACCGCAAGGTGAAGATGACCAGCGAGGAAATCAAGGCACGGCAGTTCGCTGCTAAAACTAAACAGAAAAAAGAGCGGGAGGACAGCAGGCAGTTTTTGCCGCAACCCACGGGGCGCCCCGACCATGCCGCCATTGCTGGCAATGAACCTCAGCCCACCAAAGAACCGTTGACCGCCGACACCACCCGCATCCGCGTGGACTCAAAGGAGATGGCCGACAGTTTGCTGGCACTGCAGGCGCAGAAAGACTCGCTGGAAAAACTGATGAAACGTGAGTTTGTGCCCGTGACAAGTCTGATACACACCGCTGAGGTAAATGCCCACGAACGAGTCTATATGGCTAACGCTACGCCGGAGGGTTACTATGCCAACACCTTTTATAATACGTTCTATGGCGGCACACCCGGTGACTCGATCTACGACAAAACAAAATATCTGGACGTGAAAAACACTCTGGCGCTGGCGCTGATGGAGGGCTTCAACAAATATGCGCCGGCAGGCATCAAGGCGTTTGCCTCACACGAGGTGCGTCGCTTTGACATGCCCTTGACATCGGGCAACAACAATGCGTTGCTGGAAAGATATACAGAACACAACATCTCGCTGGGCGGACAACTGCAGAAGCAGCTGGGCCACACACTGCACTATGACCTGGTGGCTGAGACTTGGGTGGCTGGCGAGGATGCCGGACAGTTGAAGTTTGATGCTCAGGCCGACGTGAACTTCCGTCTGCTGGGCGACACTGTCAGACTGCAGATGAAGGGCTATTTCTACCGACTGGCCCCAACCTTCTATCAGCGCAACTACCACTCGAAGCATTTGTGGTGGGAAAACACTTTAGACAAGGAAACACGCACACGCATAGAAGGCGCTTTCAGTTATGGCAAAACCAACACGATGCTGCGTGTGGCAGTAGAGGAAATTCAGAACTACACCTATCTGGGTATGAGCTACACACGCGAAGACGGGATTGTGAAAGGACTAGATGCCGGATTCCGCCAACATACAGGCAACGTGCACCTGATGATGGCGCAACTGGATCAGAAGTTCAAGGTCGGACCGCTGCACTGGGATAACGTGGTGACCTATCAGATGACGAGCAACAAGCAGGTGTTGCCACTGCCCACACTGAACATTTTCTCTAATCTCTACGTGAAATTTATGGTGGCGCGCGTGCTGCGCGTAGAGTTGGGAGGCTCCGCCACATGGTTCACCAAATACGAGGCGCCCGACTTCTTACCTCAGTTGAACAGCTTTGCCATACAGGAGAATACCGCCAGTCGAGTTGAGTTGGGCGAGTTTCCATTTGTGGATGTCTATGCCAACATGCACCTGAAGCATGCTCGCTTCTTTGTTATGATGCAAAACGTGGCGGGCAATGCCCTCTCGAAGAAAGCTTTCTTGGTGCCTCACTATCCGATGAACACGCAAGTCATCCACTTTGGCATCTCATGGAACTTCTTTAACTAAACTGAAAGTTCCACTTTGGTTTGCAGAAAGTCTCACTTGGGTGAGTTAATTGCACTTGATAGAAAAAAAGCATCAAATGGCAGTCTTGTCAAAGAGTTCTAACCCCTTGTGCGTGCAGATGCCACGTATGGAAACGAAAGCAATGCTTCGGAAGACATCCTCGATAGCATACTTCCTGTAAAGCTCATCATCCATCATGGCAGAGGTGACCGAATCCAACAGACGAGTAATGAGGTCTATATTCACATCCTTGCGGAAAATGCCTTCGGCGATACCCCTCTTCAAAAAGTCGTGATAACTCTGATGTGCCTTTTCCCTATCCTTCTCCAAAAGTTCGATGACAGATGGATATTTTACCAAATCTGAATAAAAAAGAGGATTAGTTTTCTTGAAAGTATTAATCTTTTGATAATATGCATAGAATAGCAACTCTATCACATTCTGACAGTTTGCAGCTTTCTCATTCAATTCTTCTTCTTTAGCCGCCTTATACGTCTTGAGCACTTCGACCAACAATTGTTCCTTGTTGCCAAACATCTCGTAGATAGTACGCTTGGAGATGGACAGACGCTGAGCCACATCATCCATCTTCACTGCACGGATACCGTGTTTGGCGAAAGCTTTCATCGATTCTTCGATAACAATATCGTGCAATGACTTCCTATATTCCGAAATACTCTTTATTCTTTGCATATTTATGTAATTTGACTGCAAAGATATAAAAAAAAGATAAAATAAAACGTTTTTCCACGATATTTTAGTAATTTTGCATCATGAAATATTAAGTTTGTATTCAATTCCAACATAAAATATTAAAGTATTAGTTCTATGGTAAAAATTACGAAAGAGGCTGCACTCGAATATCACGAGACCGGCAGACCTGGTAAGATTGAAGTCAAGCCTACCAAGGCATATCGCACCCAGACCGATCTGTCGCTGGCTTATTCACCTGGCGTAGCCTTCCCTTGTTTAGAGATTCAGGAAGACGCTGATGCAGCTTATCGCTACACGGATAAAGGCAATCTGGTGGCTGTTATATCGAATGGCACCGCCGTGCTCGGACTGGGCGACATCGGTGCACTGAGCGGAAAGCCAGTGATGGAAGGTAAAGGCTTGTTGTTTAAGATCTATGGCGGCATTGACGTGTTCGACATTGAGGTTGCCGAGAAAGATCCTGAGAAATTCTGCGAAGCCGTAGAACGCATTGCCCCGACCTTCGGTGGTATTAACCTTGAGGACATCAAGGCGCCCGAATGCTTCTATATCGAGGAACGCCTGAAGAAGACCTTGAACATTCCCGTGATGCACGACGACCAGCATGGTACAGCCATCATCTCTGCTGCCGGTTTGAAGAACGCCCTCGAGGTGAATGGCAAAGATATCAAGAAAGTACGCATAGTGGTGAACGGTGCCGGTGCTGCCGCTATCTCTTGTACCAAATTATATATGGCGCTGGGTGCACAGAAAGAGAATATCGTGATGCTCGACTCAAAGGGTGTCATCTCTACCGAGCGTACTGACCTGAACGAGCAGAAGAAATTCTTTGCCACCACCCGTACAGACATTCACACACTGGCAGAAGCTGTCAATGGTGCTGATGTATTTGTTGGACTGTCGAAGGGTAATGTGCTCTCGCAGGATATGGTTCGCTCAATGGCAAAAGACCCCGTCATCTTTGCATTGGCAAACCCCACCCCTGAAATCACCTACGAGGAAGCCATGGAAGCACGTAAGGATGTGCTGATGGCTACTGGTCGTACGGACTATCCCAACCAGATCAACAATGTGATCGGCTTCCCTTATATCTTCCGTGGTGCGCTCGATGTTCATGCCACTGCCATCAACGAGGAGATGAAGATGGCTGCCGTGCATGCCATTGCTGACTTGGCCAAGCAGCCTGTACCCGATGTCGTGAACGATGTGTATAAGGTGAATAACCTGAAGTTTGGTCGCAACTACTTCATTCCCAAACCTGTTGACCCACGACTAATCTCAGAGGTGAGTGCCGCAGTAGCCAAGGCCGCTATCGAGAGTGGCGTTGCCCGCAAGACCATTGAGGATTGGGACGAGTATAAGAACTCTCTGTCTGTCATGCTCGGACAGGAGACAAAACTCACCCAGAATCTCTATGCGACGGCTGCTTCACACCCACAGCGCGTGGTGTTTGCCGAAGCCATCCACCCCACCATGCTGAAAGCAGCAGTGCAGGCCAACAACGAAGGTATCTGTCAGCCAATCCTGCTTGGTAACGAAGAGATTATCGAGAAGATGGCTAAGGAAATGGACCTGAACCTTGAAGGTATCGAGATTGTGAACCTGCGTCATCCCCGCGAGCAGGAGCGTCGCGAGCGTTATGCTAAGATACTGACCAATAAGCTGCAGCGCAACGGCTACACCTTCCAGGAGGCTAACGACAAGATGTTTGAGCGCAACTACTTCGGAATGATGATGGTCGAGACAGGCGAGGCTGATGCCTTCATCACCGGACTTTACACCAAATACTCGAACACTATCAAAGTGGCCAAGGAGGTCATCGGCATTCGTCCAGAATACAACCACTTCGGCACAATGCATATCATCAACTCGCCTCGTGGCACACTCTACATCGGCGACACGCTGGTGAACGAGAACCCCGATGCGGAGGCACTGACAGACATTGCAAACCTGATGTCAACCGCCGTTCGCTTCTTCAACGAGAAACCTGTTATCTCGATGATATCACACTCTAACTTCGGTTCTTCACAGACAGAAGGTACACAAAAAGTGCGTGTGGCCACTGAAAAGATGCAGGAGATGTATCCTGATTTGGCTATCGACGGCGAGATGCAGATTGGTTTTGCACTCGACAAGGAATTGCGCGATGAGCAATACCCCTTCACCCGCTTGAAAGGACTGGACGTAAACACGCTGATATTCCCCAACCTGACTTCTGCTCGTTCATCGTACAAGATGCTTCAGAAGCTGGATCCCGACGTGGAAATTATCGGTCCTATACAGATGGGGCTGAACAAGCCTATCCATTTCATTGACTTTGGTGCTTCAGTTCGCGACGTTGTGAACATTGTCTCAATCGCCGTCATCGATGCTTATGTTGACAAGGTCAAGAACAAGGTGACCAAGAATATCAACCGAAAGAAATAAGATAGCGTCAATGATGCATTCGGTTATCATCTCACTGGCATCCAATCATGATGCTAAACAAAATCTGAACGAGGCACGATGCTGCCTCGCTCAGATTTTTTCTCAAATCAAATACACAGCAGAAACCCTTACTGAACCTGTCAATGCGAGACGTAAGGATAAATACGTGAATCAGTTGGCGCGTTTTGAAACGACACTTAGTGCAGAAGAAACGAACAGTCAACTGAAAGCCATCGAACAGCAAATAGGACGCACAGACGAAGACCGAAAGTTGGGCATCGTAAACATTGACCTTGATTTGCTGATGCATGGGGACGAACGTTATCACCAAAAAGACTGGGAACGCTCCTACGTGCAAGATCTGTTAGCGCAACTTTAAGGCATCACCGACACGGATGTTATAGTCGGGCGACAGACCATTCATCTGGTAGAGGTACTTCACACGTATGCCATACGTCTGGGCTATAGAATACATCGACTCGCCATTCTTCACATAGTGATAGCGATTCTTATATTCCTTGGGTGCACGACGTTGCTTTTTCTTCAGCCAGACGATCTCGCCTTCATTCAAACGATCGTTCTTGTCGCGCTCATTATAGCGGGCAATCTTCCTGTAAGAAATGCCAATCTCCTTGCCAATAGAGCGGAACGTATCGCCTCGACGGGCAATGATATAGTAGTTCTTGTTGAAGATGGTGATGAGGTGCAACGGCTGGCCGCCTACCGATTGTTCCTTCACACGCTCAGCCATAAACTTGTCATAGTGGCGCACAGTGTCATACTGATAGAGCTTGTATAGCTGAATGATCTCTATCAACTTGTCGGCATAGACAGGGTTGGTAGCATAGCCTGCCGCCTTTAACCCACGTGCCCACCCCCGATAATCGGTTGGTTTCAGACTGAACAGACCGCGATAGCGCTGACCAGTGACCAGAAACACAGAGTGATCTTCGTACGACTCGAAAGCATTCTTATAGACCCGGAAGCACTCTCCGCGGGCATCATCATCTTTATAGATGGTAGGACCTGTCCAGTGATGACATTTGATGCCAAAATGATTGTTGGCTTTGACAGCCAAAGTGCTATTGCCAGCCCCCGATTCCAACAGTCCTTGAGCCAAAGTGATAGAAGCAGGAATTTTATATTTCTGCATTTGCTCAATAGCCACATCTTTATATTGATTGATATATTGCTGATATCGGGCGTTCCATTTAGCTTGCGCCCAAAGACCTATGGGCAAGCAAAACAATCCTATAACAACAACTGCTCTCAAACTTCTCTTCATCATCAATTATTTTATTGCTTGCAAAGATACATAAAAAGAAGAAATAAAGACAGTGATAAATTAGAATTTTCAAATTAAATCTCAAAAAATTAGTTCTATTAACGAATAATGTGTATCTTTGCAAGATGAAACATATCTACTTAAACACTTTAACAATGATTGCAGCTTTGTTGTCTGCAACAGAAGCTACAAAAGCTCAATCTTTTGATTTTGATCTGGCAAAGCCACAACCCGTCTATACGAATGAGAAAGGTTTAGGCTATGACCTTCTACCGGCACCCGACAAGAAGCATCCGGCAGAGCCGTTCTACTTCAGCGTGAAAGTGCCAGACGGAAACTACTTGGTGACGGTGACCTTGGGTGGCAAGAAGAACAGCAACACCACCCTGAGAGCCGAAGGAAGACGACTGATGATGGACAGTATCACCACCAACAAGGCGAAAGAAACACGCGTCGTGTCGTTTGTGGTGAACAAACGCTCGCCACAGATTGACGAAAAGCGTCGTGTGAAGATCAAGGACCGCGAGAAAGACTATCTGGCCTGGGACGACAAACTGACGCTGGAAGTCAACGGCACAAATCCTGCCGTCAAGCGCATTCACATCGAACCCGCCAATGTGCCTACGCTATACTTGTGTGGCAACTCTACGGTCGTGGATCAGAACTTCGAACCTTGGGCTTCGTGGGGACAGATGATCACACGCTGGTTTAACGATGGCGTGGCTGTTTCGAATCATGCCGAGAGCGGACTCACCGCCCGTACATTCATCGACTCTTACAGATTGGAGAAAATACTCTCTACGCTGAAGGCAGGCGACTATGTCTTTGTAGAGTTCGGCCACAACGATGAAAAGGAAAAGCGAGCAGGCGATGGTGCATGGTATCACTATCAGTATCAGCTGAAAATTTTCGTTGATAAGGTGCGCGACAAAGGTGCAGAGATTGTTTTCTGCACTCCGACACAGCGCCGATTCTTTGAAAAAGACAACAAAACCATACGCAACACGCATGGCGATTTTCCCGCTGCCATGAAAATGGTTGCTGAATTGGAGAAGGTGCCCGTCATAGATCTCAACGCCATGACCAAGACCCTTTTCGAGACCATGGGCTTTGAAGGCTCTAAACGACTGTTAGTTCATTATCCTGCTAATACATTCCCTAACCAGCCCGAGGCGCTGGCAGACAACACACACTTCAATACCTTTGGAGCATATGAAGTGGCTAAATGTGTTATCATGGGCATCAAGGCTCTGAATCTTCCTCTGGTGCAGCATCTACGTGATGACTGGAATGACTTTACCCCCGAACAACCAGATGACTGGAAGTCGTTTAACTGGGCACCTGCAAAGATTTCAGAATTGACAAAACCTGACGGAAACTAATGAAAAAGACATTACTATTATTTGCATCTACCCTGTTATCTGCATCTGTGATGGCGCAATCTTGGCCCACACAAACTGCAGAGACCAAGGCTGGCACTCGTTGGTGGTGGCTTGGATCGGCCGTTGACAAGGAGAACCTGAAGTGGAACCTTCACGAATATGCCAAACATGGCATCGGTGCCGTCGAGATAACCCCGCTCTATGGTGTTCAAGGTAACGAGAAGAACAACATTCCCTACCTCTCCGAGAGGTGGATGGAGATGTTGCAATACACGGGACAACAGGCCGAACGAAACGGTATCGAACTGGATATGGCGACCGGTACTGGATGGCCTTTCGGCGGGCCGTGGGTGCCACTTGAGGAAAGTGCCTGCCGGGCGGTATTTGTAGAGAATGCTATTGACGGTCAAACGACCATAGATATCCCGCCCTCGGAAAAGGATTCAAAGAATGCATTCCTGCATAAGGTGATGCTCTACAGACCCGATGGTACAGCTACAGACGTAACTGACCAGATCGAGCACAATAGGTTGCAGTTAAAGAAAAACCAGCTTGGGGCCGAAAAGGTCATCGCATTATTTATTAAATATGGTGTGATGAAAGTGAAACGTGCGGCTCCTGGGGGCGAAGGATTAGTAATAGACCACTTCGATCGTCAAGCTGTGGCCCACTATCTGAAACATATCGAGAAAGCCTTCGAGCAAACAAAGACACCCTACCCTCACACCTTTTTCAACGATAGTTATGAGGTGGCTGATGCGACATGGACGCCCTCATTGCTCCAAGAGTTTGAAAAGCGCAGAGGCTACAAGCTGGAAGAACACTTGCCAGAACTGATTGCCTACGAGTCCAAGGTGCTATCTGACTATCGCGAGACGCTGGGCGAACTGTTACTGGAGAACTTCACCGAGCAATGGACAGCGTGGGCACATGCTCATGGTGCCATCACCCGCAATCAGGCACACGGTTCTCCAGCCAACCTGATTGACTGTTATGCAGCAGTGGACATTCCCGAGATCGAAGGATTCGGACTGTCTGACTTTGGCATCAAGGGACTGCGTCAGGATCCTGGCAAGACGCGCAAGAACGATTCAGACTTCTCTATGCTGAAATATGCGCCTTCTGCGGCACACATCTGCGGCAAGCCCTTCACATCGAGCGAGACATTTACTTGGCTGACGGAACACTTTCGCACGTCGTTGTCGCAGTTGAAACCCGACATCGACCTGATGTTCTGTGCCGGCGTCAACCACATGTTTTTCCACGGCACCTGCTATTCGCCAAAAGACGACGAGTGGCCAGGATGGAAATTCTATGCCTCAATCGACATGTCACCAACCAACAGCATTTGGCGTGATGCCCCGTTCTTCATGGACTATGTGTCAAGATGTCAGAATTTCCTGCAATGGGGTGAACCAGACAACGACTTCCTGGTGTATCTTCCCGTTAGGGATATGTGGAAGAAAAACATCAACAAGTTGCTCATGCAATTCTCAATCCATGCCATGGGTCAACTGGCTCCAGAGTTTATTCAAAGTATTCTCGCCATCGAAAAGGCTGGCTACGACTGTGATTACATTAGCGACAAGCTGCTGTCTAAAGTCACCGTCAAAGGTCAACAACTTGTCACCGAGGCTGGTACGCAATACAAAGCCATCATCATTCCTACGGGGACAACCATCACATCTGAGCTAAAGCGCGAGTTGGAGCGTCTGTCGCCGTATATTATCTATGGTGAAGACACACAGAAGATGGCGCAATATGCAAGACCTGAACAAATGAAGACGTTATGCGGATTGAAACTGATCAGACGCAAGAATGCCAACGGCTATCATTATTTCATAGCCAATTTAACGCCTCATGATGTTGAGGAAGACGTGAAACTGGCCGTACCCTTCAAAGACGCGAAATGGTTTAACCCAATGAATGGCGAAATAACGGATGCCGATATCAACGACAACGGCATCGTGATGCGCCTGCATAGCGGCGAATCGATGATACTTCAAGTTTTCAGCTCACCACTTGAGGTGAAAGTAAAGTCTTGTTCAGGCAAGGCCAAACAAGATAATATCGAGATTGACGGAAAGTGGACACTTACCTTCACAGAGGAAACACCCCAAATGAACAAAACCTATCAACTCGACAAGTTGCAGACATGGGAGAACCTTGACGACCAGACGCGCACGCTGATGGGTACAGGAGTTTACACCACCAGTTTCGACCTGACCAAGAAACAGTCGGATGCTGACTGGTATATCGACTTAGGCGACGTAAGAGAATCTGCCCGTGTATATATCAACGGTCAGTTTGTTGGCTGTGCATGGGCCGTTCCTTTTGTACTCGACACCAAAGGAAAACTGAAAGCCGGACATAACGAACTGCGCATTGAAGTCACCAACCTACCAGCCAATCGCATTAGCGAACTGGACAGACAGGGCGTGAAATGGCGCAAAATGGAAGAAATCAATGTCGTTGACATCAACTATAAGAAGACATTATACGACAAATGGGAACCCGTAAAGAGCGGCTTAGCCAGTAAGGTAAGACTAATATGTAAATAAGTCGCGGTCATCCAAAACCCTGAAACGACTACGTATCTTCTGTAGGTTGTCCAACGATAGCTCAGCAGAAGATACGTTTTCTTTATCCTTGGCGTCAACCAATATCCGGCCTAAAGGATCAATCACAGCACTGCCGCCATCGTAAATGCACGTTTCATCGCTGCCCACACGGTTTACGCCAATTACGTAACACTGATTCTCAATGGCCCGAGCTTTGAGAAGGACATCCCATGCAAGTCGTCGAGACGAAGGCCAATTAGCAACATAAACAATAGCATCGTATTCGCCAGCACGTCCGTAACGTGAGAAACAAGGGAAACGGAGATCGTAGCACGTCTGCAACAACAAACGAAAATCCTTGTACTTCACAATGACAGGAACATCGCCATGCTGATAGTTTAGGTCCTCTTTACCATGACTAAACAAGTGCTTTTTGTCATAAAAGAAGCTGCTATTCTTGGTCACGAAATAATGTCTGTTACGATAACTTCCATCTGCCAGTGAGACAGCCAAACTGCCACAGATGGCACAATCCTTTTCGAATGCCATCTCACGCATCCACTGCAATGAAGTAGAAGTTGATTCAGACTCTGCAACACCTTGCGGCTTAATCACAAATCCTGTTGACCACATTTCAGGCAGAACATACATATCTGCTTCGACATCACGCATGTATTGTGAGGCACGAGCAATGTTTTGACGAACATCACACCACTGAGAATCTAATTGTATCAGTGCAACTTTCATAAGTAAAATTCGTTTACCAGTTCTTGATATAATTCAGATCCTATCACTATCTCTTCTCGTTGCAGCCCTACAGCCTTCTTACAGAATTCTAAGAGATAGCGCTTGACGGGTTTTCGAAGCGATGTCTTCACTGCACATACTCTTGATATAAAGAATCCGGCAAGGTATGCTTCAGTCTCTAACTTCGACCGATGGTCGGCAGGTATAACGACAGAGAAATGTCCGTCTTCCGACAACAAATTGTAGGCGCCCGTCATCAATTCTCGATACGACAAAGACGATGTGTGTCTTGCAGCTGTGCGCTGCACATCTGGCGACTCCAACGCCTGATCGAAGAATGGCGGATTAGACACAATGGCGTCGAACTGTTGTCCACCAATACCTTGACAGAAGTCTTGATGTATGACTGCGATCCGATCTGCAAAAGGCGATGCAGCCACATTCTCCAGCGCCTGCCCGAAAGCTTGCTCGTCAATCTCAACACCCGAAATTTGCGCATTAGGAAACCGCTGAGCCATCATCAGTGCTATCAGCCCCGTACCAGTGCCAATGTCAAGTATCTGTTTTCCACCCCTTGCCCAAGCCCCAAGCAAGGTGCCGTCTGTTCCCACCTTCATGGCGCATCGCCCTTGAAAGATGATAAACCGCTTAAACCGAAAGAAGTCGTTTGCCATAATTAACGCCGCAAAGTTATACATTTTTTGTTAATTATCAATGAAGCTTTCGAAATTATCAATTAAATTTAGTACCTTTGCACTTCAAAATGATACAGATAAAAATAAACATGAGCGATAATCAGCAAAACAAGCCCTTTTCAATGATCGCAGATATAGAAGGGGACTTTATGGATTTGACAAATATTGAAACCCCCAACGAGGTACCCATACTTGCCGTTAGAAACATGGTTTTGTTTCCTGGTGTAGTATCGCCGATACTGATTGGCAGAGAATCAAGTTTGAAACTCATCAAGAAAGCCGAAAAGACGAATGGCGTTATCGGTGTGGTCAGCCAGCGTGACCCAGAGGTGGAAGAACCAACGATGGAAGACCTGTACGAATATGGCGTATATGCACGAGTGGTGAAACAGCTGACGCTGCCCAATGGTTCGGTAACGGTTATCATGCAGGGCTTAGGCCGTCTGAGACTGTATGACATCATTAAAGACACGCCCTACTTGATTGGTTATACGAAGCAAGCACCAGAGATTCAGCCAGACAAGCGCGATCGCGAGTGGAAAACCGCTATGGACGATTTGCGCAAAATGACCAGCGAATATATCTCGGTGACGGAAGAAATTCCCGATGACTTCTCTTTTGCAATACAAAACATTCGCAATGATGTGATGGCATTGAACTTCGTCTGCTCCAACATGCCGTTCGGAACCAAAGAGAAAATGACTCTTCTTGAAGCCGAGTCAATGAAAGAACGTCTGTTTGGCACGATGAAGGCGATGAACAGAGAAATCAATCTGCAGAATCTGAAAGCTGACATCAGAAACAAGACCCGCGAAGATCTGGACGAACAGCAGAAAAACTATTTCCTGCAGCAGCAGATCAAGAACCTACAGGCAGAGATGGGTAACGAGCAGTCGCCAGAGAAAAGTGAGTTGATAAAGAAGGCCAAAAAGAAGAAATGGTCTGAAGAGATACAGAAAATCTTCAATAAGGAGTTGAGCAAACTGGACACGCTCTCGACGCAAAGTCCTGACTACAACGTGCAGCTCAACTACCTTCAGACGTTCGTTTCACTCCCTTGGGGCGAATATACTGAAGACGACCTGAACCTTCAGCGTGCTCACAAGATTCTGGACCACGACCATTATGGTATGGAAAAAGTGAAGGAGCGCATCCTTGAATATATGGCAGTGTTGTCGCTTCGTGGTGACTTGAAGTCGCCCATCCTGTGTCTCTATGGCCCTCCAGGCGTTGGTAAGACTTCGCTCGGCAAATCAATTGCCGAAGCCATGAAACGTAAATACGTTCGTGTCTCGCTGGGTGGTCTTCATGACGAAGCTGAGATTAGAGGTCATCGCCGTACCTATGTCGGCGCCATGCCCGGACGAATCATCAAGAGCATTCAGAAGGCTGGCAGCTCTAACCCCGTCTTCATACTGGACGAGATTGACAAAGTGACTCAGAACACCATTAACGGTGACCCTGCTTCTGCACTGCTCGAGGTGCTTGACCCAGAACAAAACACAGCTTTTCACGATAACTTCTTGGATGTGGACTACGACTTGTCGAAAGTGCTGTTCATCGCAACGGCCAACAATCTAAGCACGATTCCCCGCCCTCTGCTGGACCGAATGGAAATCATTGAGGTCAGTGGCTATATCACAGAAGAGAAAATAGAAATTGCCAAGCGCCACTTGATTCCCCGCGAACTGGACAACACGGGTCTGCAGACCCTGCCTGAAAAGCCCAAATTCAACAAGGCTGCCATTGAAAAAATCATTGAGCAGTACACGAGAGAGAGCGGCGTCAGACAGTTGGAGAAGCAAATCAACAAGGCGATGCGCAAGTTGGCCTTCAAACGCCAGATGGAGAACGCGGAGCAGAACTGGAAGATAACTCCCGACTCACTGGAGGATTTGCTGGGCAAACCACCTTTCTACCGCGACATCTATCAGGGTAACGACTATGCTGGTGTCGTTACGGGCTTGGCTTGGACCAGCGTCGGCGGCGAGATTCTGTTCATCGAGACTTCGCTCAGCAAAGGCAAAGGTTCAAAACTGACACTGACCGGAAACCTTGGCGACGTCATGAAAGAATCGGCAGTGTTGGCTTTGGAATATGTCAAGGCGCATGCCGACACGCTCAAGATTGATTATCGCATCTTCGACAATTGGAACATCCATATTCATGTGCCCGAAGGTGCAACGCCTAAAGATGGGCCTTCGGCAGGTATTACCATTGCTACCTCTATCGCTTCGGCACTGACACAACGCAAGGTGCGCAAGAACACGGCCATGACCGGCGAGATTACCCTGCGCGGAAAGGTTCTGCCCGTGGGCGGTATCAAGGAGAAGATACTGGCAGCCAAGCGCGCCGGCATCACAGACATCGTGATGTGTAAGGAAAACGAGAAAGACATCTTAGAGATTCCCGACATGTACCTGAAGGGTGTCAGCTTCCACTACGTAGAAAATGTTCAGGACGTCTGGAACTTCGCCCTGACCGATGAAATAGTGGAGCACCCGCTGACATTCAAGATTGAAGAAAAAGAACAATAAGAGACATGACGTTTGAACTACAACATACAGATCCTTATAGTGACGCACGTGCAGGTGTGATAACAACGGATCACGGACAAATAAAGACACCTATCTTTATGCCTGTAGGCACGTGTGGTAGCGTGAAAGGTGTTCACTTCTCAGAACTCCGTGAACAGGTGAAGGCACAAATCATTTTGGGCAACACTTATCACTTATACCTGCGTCCCGGATTGGACACCTTGAAAAAGGCTGGCGGACTTCACCGCTTCAATACTTGGAATCGTCCGATACTGACAGACTCTGGCGGTTTTCAGGTGTTCTCGCTGACAGGAATCCGCAAACTGAGAGAGGAAGGATGCGAGTTTCGTTCACACATAGATGGCTCAAAGCACTTCTTCACGCCAGAGAATGTGATGGACACAGAGCGAATCATCGGTGCTGACATCATGATGGCTTTCGACGAATGTCCACCAGGACAAAGCGACTATCAGTATGCGAAGAAAAGTCTGGGACTGACACAACGTTGGTTGGACCGCTGCATCAAGCGATTCAACGAAACAGAACCCATCTACGGACACCAGCAAAGTTTGTTCCCTATTGTGCAAGGCTGTACGTTTAGGGATCTACGTCAAGAAGCTGCAAAGCATGTGGCAGACAAAGGAGCCGATGGAAATGCAATCGGTGGATTAGCTGTTGGCGAACCCACAGAGGTGATGTACGACATGATTGAGGTGGTGAACGCCATACTGCCTAAAGACAAGCCACGCTACTTGATGGGCGTAGGAACACCACAGAATATACTGGAAGGTATAGAACGTGGCGTTGATATGTTTGACTGTGTCATGCCGACCCGCAACGGTCGCAATGCCATGCTATTTACTTATGAAGGAACGATCAACATTCGTAACAAAAAATGGGAACAGGACTTCTCGCCCATTGACCCTGACGGATGCGACATTGACCGACTTCACAGCAAGGCCTACCTGCACCACCTCTTTAAAGCACAAGAACTGTTGGCCATGCAGATAGCATCGATCCATAACCTCGCCTTCTATCTGCGACTGGTGACTGATGCGAGAAAGCATATTGAACAAGGGGACTTCTCGATGTGGAAACGTTCGGTAATTGATAATTTAGGACGTAGGGTATGAAGATACACAAGTTGAAGATTCAAAATCCTGCCAAACTATTACTGACACGCATCGACAGGTATATCATCTCAAAGTTTATTGGAACCTATATCTATTCCATCTTCTTGATTATATCTATCTCCATCGTGTTTGATTTCAATGAGAACCTTGCTAAGTTCTCTAATAATCATGCGCCATGGAAGGCCATTATCTTCGACTATTATGCCAACTTCATCCCCTACTATGCCAGTCTTTTCTCACCGCTGTTTGTGTTCATAGCCGTCATATTCTTTACGTCGAAATTGGCCGGCAACTCTGAGATTATAGCCATGTTGGCTTCAGGCACAAGTTTCAAAAGACTCTTGAGGCCCTACCTGATCTCGGCAGCGATCATCGCAGGACTGAATTTCTATTTGTCGGCATTCCTCATTCCCAAAGGAAATGTGGTAAGGCAGAACTTTGAAACTCAGTATAAAAACAAGCGTAAAACCACCTCGGCAGTGAATGTGCAACTTCAAGTAGGGCCAGGCGTCATCGCGTTTATGCAGTCGTATGACAACCTGACGAAACGAGGTTATGGTTTTACACTTGACAAGTTTGAAGACAAAAAGCTGGTGAGTCACATGACGGCAAACGTGATTCAGTATGATACCATCAGCGACTCACGCTATCAGTGGAAAGCAATCAACTATAAAATAAGGACACTCAAAGGATTGCGCGAGCATATCACCACGGGGACAGAAATGGATACAACCATCATTATGGAACCGATGGACTTGGTGTACTCAAAAGGACAGCAAGAAACATTCACTTCGCCCGAGCTCAAACGCTACATTAACAAGCAGCAAGAGCGTGGCTCAGTCAATGTGGTTCAGTATGAAGTGGAATACCACAAACGTATAGCAACATCCTTCGCTTCATTCATCCTGACAATCATTGGAGCATCGCTATCATCAAGAAAGCGGAAAGGTGGTATGGGATTATATCTGGGAATAGGTCTTGGACTATCGTTCTCATATATCCTGCTACAAACCGTCAGTTCTACATTTGCCATCAATGCCAGCGCTCCTCCCATTCTGGCTGTATGGATTCCCAACATATTGTATGCACTAATCGCCTATTACTGTTATAGGCAAGCACCTAATTGATTATGACATTTGAAGAAACATATTTAAACGACAACATTCTCGACGCACTCTATGACATGCACTTTGACGAAATGACTCCTATACAGGAAAAGTGCATTCCAGAAATACTTGACGGACACGACGTATTAGGTGTCGCACAAACTGGCACAGGAAAAACGGCAGCCTATCTGCTACCCATACTCAGTATGCTTGACGATGGTGGATTCCCTGATGATGCCATTAATTGTATCATTATGTCTCCGACTCGCGAATTGGCGCAACAGATAGACCAAGCCATGGAAGGTTTCAGCTACTACCTTGACAATGTGTCATCTATCGCAGTTTATGGCGGCAATGACGGCTCGCGTTTTGACCAAGAAATCAAGAGTCTTCGTGGTGGTGCACCGGTCGTAATTGCAACACCGGGAAGACTCCTAAGTCATCTAAAGGTTGGAAATCTTGATTTATCAAAAACATCGTTCTTTGTGCTAGACGAAGCTGACCGTATGTTGGACATGGGTTTTTCGGAGGACATCATGCAGATCAACAAGTTGCTTCCCCAAAATTGTCAGAAGGTCATGTTCTCGGCAACCATGCCCGCAAAAATTCGAGAATTAGCCGTATCACTTCTTAAAAATCCGGTAGAGGTGAAGCTAAAAGTGAGCAAGCCAGCCGAAAAGATTAAGCAGTCTGCTTATGTTTGCTACGATCCTCAGAAAGTGAAAATCATCGAGCATCTCTTCAAACTGGGAGGCTTTAAGCGTGTCATCATCTTTTGCGGAAAGAAAGAACGTGTGAAAGAAATCAATCGCACGCTTCAAAAAATGAAAATCAACTGTGCACCGATGCACTCTGACCTTAGCCAGGCAGAGAGAGATGAAGTCATGTATCAGTTCAAGGCTGGGCAGATAGATGTGTTGGTTGCCACAGACATAGTAAGTCGTGGAATAGATATCGACGACATTCAGACCGTTATTAATTTTGACGTGCCTAATGATGCCGAAGACTATGTTCACCGTATAGGCCGCACAGCTCGAGCTGACCGCGATGGAGTTGCAATCACCTTTGTCAACGAAAAGGACATGAGGCAGTTCCAGCAAATCGAGAGATTCTTGGAAAAAGATGTAGAGAAAAACGCTATTCCTGAAGGGCTCGGTGAGGGACCGGAATACAAGATTGTCAAAGAAGACAAGCGCACTGGCAAAAGCAGGAAAGGGCGACACAACTACAAGAGAAATAAAGGAAGAGACAATGGGAAAGTGGTCAGGAAAGATAACAGAAAAGAACACCACAAGAGACCACAAGAACACAAGAATAAAAGTGAAAAGAAATAGTTTTTTCACTTTTTTCTTGGAATTTTCAAATATTATTCCTACATTTGCAGCAATTATTAAATGAAGATTGTCTATGCGAAGAAAATTACTCATACTCTTTTGTGTAACAACGCTTAGTGTAGCTACACCTATCTACGCTATGAATATGGTGTTAGAGATGGGAGTTGCTGAGCAGATTGAGGACAACGCACCTTCGATTATTGTTGAAGGGAAAACTGTCATCATTCAGGGAGCAAATGGAATGACCATGGAAATCGTGTCACTCACAGGTCGTCCTGTTGCACAATATAAAATAGAGAGTTCTTCACAACGTGTACATATTAACAATCTGCAAAAAGGGTGCTACATTATAAAAGTAGGAAAAGTAGTACGCAAAGTCACCGTACAATAACTATATCAAGTATTGTTGTCGTTCTTCTTACAATTGTTGTCTGTGGTTGTAAGAGAATGTTTGTTGACGACACTTATGACAGAATAGCCGAATCGCTGTCTGCAAACTTTGATTCAGCACATATCACATTAGACCAGATACTGATAAACGATAAAGATTCGGTATTATCTTATAAGGAGACCGTCAGGTATTATCAAGATGGTGGAGAATGTTTATGGAGCATTTCACCCGAAGCGCTTGAAAAGAGTGACACTCTGATTAGGCTAATAGGAAAGAAGACCGAAGAAATAGGCTTCAGCAGAAATGCGTTCTTGGTGGACAGCATCTTGGCGGACATTACAAGACTAAAAGAGCAGATTGCCGACTCTTGTTCCACCATATACAGAACAATGGCAAGGCTTGAGTATAATCTGTCAAAATCCTACCTCACCTACGTATCAGGACAGCGTTTCGGTTTTACGAATCCATTAAGACTACACAACAGATTAGATCGAGACAACAATGGTGGCTATCGCCCCCTGTTCGACATTGACATCCAGTTGCCAGATAGTGTCTTTATAAAGGATGCCTTTTCTAAGGCTACCAACGACGACGTGCTGGAATTCTTGGAATCTGTTGAAACAATCAATCCTATTTACACACAACTCAAAGGGGCTTTACAGAATGACAGTCTGAAAGAACATCGGCAGAAACTTCTGTCTAACATGGAAAGATGCCGCTGGCAGATGAAGAACAATCCCCTCAACGAAGAAAAGCATATCTTTGTAAACATACCAGCGCAAACCCTTTGGGCTGTGCAAGCCGATAGTGTTTTGTCTATGAAAATCTGTTGCGGCGCATTTTATACAAAAACACCAATGCTGATAAGCAAAATCAACTTAGTACAGTTCAACCCTGAATGGGGCATCCCGATGAGTATCATCAAAAACGAGGTGAGTGCTCATGCTGGTGATTCTGCCTATTTTGCACGTCATCGCTATTCTATTATTAACAAAGAAGGTGATACCATCAACCCAATTGACATTACCAGTACACAACTGCGAAGTGGCGGTTATCGCATAAGTCAGAAAAGCGGAGCTGGTAATTCTCTTGGAAGAATCATATTTAGATTCCCTAATCATTTCTCTGTATATCTTCACGACACGAATAGCCCGGGAGCATTCCAAAATGAACGGAGAACCATCTCGCATGGATGTGTGCGCGTGCAAAAGCCATTTGACCTGACCAGGTTTGTTCTACCCGATTTAGATGAATGGACATTGGACAAGATACGTCTTTCTGTGGACATCAAGCCGGAATCTGAAAAAGGAAAAAGATATCTACAGAACTATCTACAACAACATAGATCTGAAGCAAGAAATATCAGGTTGATCAACTCTCACAGAGTGAATCCTGAGATACCATTATTAATTGGATACTATACTGCGTTGCCCGACCCCAAGACACAGATTATTGAATATTGGCCAGATCGATACGAGTATGACAAGCAAATACTGAAAGCCATTAAACCCCTTCTACCTTAGCACATCAAAAGAAACATAATGGAGCCTTGTAACGACCAACAAATCTGTGATCTCATCAAAGAATCAAATACCAGGAGAAAAGGATTTGAACTGATGGTAAGGCAATATAGTGAAAAACTATATTGGCAAATTCGACGTATCGTGTTAATCCACGAAGACGCAGACGATGTGCTTCAGAATACATTCATCAAAGCCTGGAATTCATTAGATTCTTTTCATGGAGATGCTAAGCTTTACACCTGGCTGTCGAGGATAGCCATCAATGAGGCCTTAGACTTTATGAGGAAGAAGAAGGTGCGTTCAACACTCAGCACAGACGATGCTGATTTAGGAATAGCCAATCAATTGCAGGCGGACCATTATTTCAATGGCGATGAAACGGAAGCACAACTTCAAGAAGCAATAGCACAACTGCCGGATGTGCAAAAAACGGTATTCATGCTGCGCTATTATGAAGAAATGAAATATAGTGAGATTAGCAAGATCACAGGAACTACAGAAGGAGGTCTCAAGGCTTCATATCATATTGCAGTAAAAAAAATAGAAGATTTTTTTAAGCGACATGATTAAACTATTTGCGATTAAAAACATCTATATAAAAAAAATGTACTAATATGCAGAACGAAGGAGTAGATTATATCAGACAGAAGATGGGGAGAAACAATCCCTTCTCCACCCCTGATGGGTATTTTGAACACTTCACGGATAGAATGATGGAAAAACTTCCTGAAAATAATCGCAAGCCTGCTATCATTCGTTATCTGCGACCCCTACTCTATGCTGCCGTTTTTACAGGCGTCATCGTTTTAAGTGCAACATTTTTAATGAAGGACAGTACTGAGCAAACTCAACAACAAATTGCAACCACTACCATCGAATCGTCTGATACATATTTTGATGATGCGGTGGACTATGCGATGGTTGACAACCAAGATATCTACGCTTATCTGTTAGCAGACTTATAAATGAACAAGGGAGGAACGACAATGAAAAAATTAATCCTATTCATCTTTGCTTTTGTTTTTAGTATTAACATACAAGCACAGCAAGCAAAATTCTCACCAGAGAAATTTGAAGCCGAATTGGTGTCATACATTACAAAAGAGGCAAACCTATCTCATCAAGAGGCATCTATATTCTTTCCCATATATAAAGAGATGAGGGAGAAGCAACGCTTGTTGTTTCTTAAACAGAGGTCAATAGCTAAGAAAAAACCTCAAGATGAGAAAGGATGCTTGAAGGCAATTAAGGAAAGAGATCAAATAGATGTTGAGCTGAAAGAACTTCAAAAGGCATATCACGAGAAATTTCTTAAGTCTCTTTCAGCCTCAAAAGTATATGATATATTAAAAGCGGAAGACCGATTCCATAGAAAAATGATGAAGAACTGGGAGAACAATAGGCCAATGAATAAGAGGGCAAAACATTAGTAGTCCTTAAACATCTCTTCGTCTCGCTTCAACACTAAGGTTTTTTCCGTAGTAGTATTAATTAAATGCCAGTTAGGGGTATAAAATGAAACGACAACCTCTATCTGGCTATTTTTATTCATATATGTCTTTCGAACGCATACTTGAAGACTGTCTTTCATCATGAGGCTCATGTCTATACGTAAGGCATCACTCATTCTAATGCTTAGAGAATCGTCGCTTAAGTACGTCATCTCACTGTTTCCATCCAACAGGTTGTTGACTTCAGCTTTCATTCCAGCTTCACGAAAGTCTATCATATCCAAACAATTATTGGTAGTCAGATAAGGCATCAGAGAATCTGGCATCTGCTTAAATAATTCACTAATCTTTTTTGTTTCAGCCTGAATGTTAACAGATAAGCTTAAAAGCAAAGTTAAAAACAAAATCTTCTTCATAATTCTACTGTTTGGATAATTGCATCATCATAATAGCAGACAATCCTGCTGTCTCGGTTCTCAGGCGGCTATCGCCTAAAGTGACAGAAACAAAACCAGCATCAACAGCTCTACGAACCTCATCGATCGAGAAATCACCTTCTGGTCCAATCATCACTAAAGCATCATGATCTTCACATGGTTGGCGTAGCTCATCAAACAAATTTAACCGGGGTACCTCGTCGTAACAATGTGCAATATACCGACGGCCAGATTGATGCGACTGAACGAAATCGTCAAACGAAGTCATTTCATTGATAATGGGTGTCCATGCCTTACGACTTTGCTTGACAGCAGAAATAACGATCTTTTCTATCCGCGGTGTCTTGACGATCTTACGCTCAGAAAACTTACATTTCAATAGAGACAACTCATCGAAACCAATCTCTGTAGCTTTCTCTGCCATCCACTCTATGCGTTCCATCATCTTGGTAGGTGCTATAGCCAGATGAACACGACCTTTCCATGCCCGCTGCTGAGGATAGGATTCTTGAATAGAATAAAGACACCTCTTAGAAGATGCCATTGTCACGATAGCTCTATAAAAGACTCCATTACCATCCATCAGCATCATCTCATCACCAGTTTTAAGTCGAAGTACACGCAACGCATGAACAGCTTCTTCTTCAGGCAATTCACCGACACTATCAGCATTGGGGACATAAAAATAACGTACTTCCTTCATTACTTATCTACTCTTTTGCTTATTTCATCACGTAGCTGAGAAGCCAATTCATAGTTCTCGTCATCAACAGCACGCTGTAAAGCTTGTTTTAATCTGGAAACGTCCATCGTATTGATAGGAATTGCAATACCTTTCGCACCAGCCTCAAACGGGACGCACTGACGTCCCATTAACGTTCCTTCAATATAAAGGGGCGTGTCTGATATCATTGTGAGCAGTATTGCATCACTCATCAGTATTCGTCGCGAGTTACCATATTCATCCATTAATACCACTTGGTATTGACCGTCGTACAAGCCAAATATCATTAGCTCGTATTTATCCTTTAACAGTCCGACCAGCGTCTCCGGTAACATATTATCGCATATCTTCAATTTCTTGACACGCATTGACAACTGGAGAGACATATGTCTGTCACATACAACAGACAAGGCATTCTTTCGTTCCATGTCGGTCAGAATGACAATCGAAACACCATCCCCGCCGACAACTTGTTGAATACTGTCAAACCTGAGTTGAACGCGCTTCATCCTTTACTTCTTCTCTGGATTAAAAACTAATGCGAAACTAACACCAACGACCAAGGCAAAAGCTGCAAAGATGAACCAACACGTTTGCCAATCGCCAAGCAAGTATTTCCCATGCCAAGAACAATAACTGTTCACAATCTCGCCTGCGGCCAACGTACCTACAGTAGCACCAATACCATTGGTCATCATCATAAACAGGCCTTGCGCTGATGCTTTTATCGAAGGTTCGCACTCCTGATCAACAAAGATTCCGCCGGAAACATTGAAGAAGTCGAATGCGACACCATATACAATACATGACAAGATAAACAAGATGACACCAGGCATGGCGGGATTGCCAAGACCGAAGAATCCAAAACGGAAAACCCAGGCAAACATGGACATGAGCATGACTATCTTGATGCCAAATCGTCTTAAAAAGAATGGAATCATCAGAATGCACAAAGCCTCACTAATCTGAGATATAGACGAAAGCAGCGTAGCATTATTGGCAGCAAAAGAATTTGCAATAGTTTCATCGGCACATCCCTTGAAGCTTGTGATAAAAGGACCAGCAAAACCATTTGTCACCTGAAGGCACATGCCAAGCATTGCAGAGAAGATAAAGAACAGAGCCATTTTCTTCTTCTTAAACAATCTAAAGGCACTCAACCCCATGGTTTCTGCCAATGAAGAGTTGGGCTTCTTTTCTAACTTACACTGTGGCAAAGTAAAACAATACAAAAACAGCACCAAGCTCAAGAAACCAGATACGAAAAACTGCATATAGGTGTACTGAAACTTATAGTCATTATCTACAAGACTGAAAAAGAAAGAGCCATCTTCCCACACGGCACAATTAACAAACCACATCGTGGCAATAAAGCCAACGGTTCCGAGAACACGAATGGGTGGGAAGTCTTTGACGGTATCCATTCCGTTATCCTTCAAAATAGTAAAAGCAGATGTATTTGTCAAAGCAATGGTTGGCATAAAGAATGCCACACTAACAGAATACATGGCGATGAAAGCCGACTTATGTTCAATCTCCTGACCAAAACCAGCTTGCACTCCAATCCACCAACATCCCAGCATGGCAGCGCCAGCCATGAAGTGGCACAATCCGAGCAATCTTTGCGGCTGAATATATTTGTCGGCTACAATACCCATCAATGTAGGCATGAATATAGACACAATTCCTTGAATGGCGTAAAACCAGGCTATTTGATTGCCAAGTCCTGCTGTACCAAGATAATTTCCCATACAAGTGAGGTATGCACCCCAAACTGCAAATTCAAGGAAATTCATGATTGCTAAACGTACTTTCATATTCATAAACTATAAGGTTTTTAGTTTGTTATTTCAACTCTTTATTTTCATAGAAAGCCCTCAATAATCCCATCTTGTCGTGTCTGAGATATATTGAACCACTCATCCATTCCGTCTGGGGTTGCTCACCTTTTAAAGGGTAACAGCGCATCACGACCCCATCTTCAAGTTCCACCAGTTGCATTTTCTGACTGGTGGAATCCTCAAAGACTATCTGATGACAGGCTATCTTTCTCAATTTCATCATTCGACTCAAACCTTTGTTGATGGAAACGAACCAACTGAATGTTATCGATAAACAACAAGCGAGTTGTTGTTGAGCGATCTCTGTCTCCCTTAAGGTAGAAGAAACCGCGAATCTGTTTCACATTAGCAGCGTCGTATTCTGGAATATTGAGCTGCGTGAGACCTGAACTGGAAAAATGAATATTACGTGAGATTGTTGTATCATTGTCGTATGTGACAGCCACATAGAGTATGGTATTCTTAGAACCATCCTGGAAGACATAATCACTCATGAAACGCATCAGGAACCGATCTCCTTTTCTATAGGTCGTGTCAGCATCTATCACGAACGACCATTTATCATAAGGTGCAATAGGCATCAGTGATAAGGTTCTTCGTTCTGTCCAAATATTAGCAGTATCACCGTCGTTGTCAAGAGATGAGAATTTTCCAATTTCACCCTCGGAAGCTCCGAGTATCAGGGCTTGATTCTCCAGTCTTTCGGCAACACGTTCATAGATTTCCTGAAATCGATCTGCATTAGTATAATAATAGACCATCGACGAATCGAAATCATCCTGCGTGTATCCATACTTTTGTAATACGGCATTGACATACAAATGCTGCAACACCTCGGAACTTTCTTGATTGTCTTTATCATGAGAAGCCATCGATTTTGCCAGGTGATACTCAACAAGAATATCCTCCAGCTCATCGGGTTGGATGAAACGCTTTGGAACCTTTGGCGTGCATGCGACCAAAAAGAACAAAGCAACCAATAGCAATATCCAATTACGATTCACGTTTGAAAGATATTTGACTAAGCTCCTTACGGTAAAACAATAGCAGCGCAACAACCCCAACAGAGATCGAGGCATCAGCAAAGTTAAACACCGGACTAAAGAAAATAAACTCACTACCACCAACAAATGGGAACCAGTCTGGATAGTTGGTAACAATGAGCGGGAAATAGAACATATCTACCACACGACCCATCAAAAATGATTCATAACCATTGCCAAATCCAACAAACTGGCTGACTTCGTAAGCAGAAGACGCATCAAAGCAAAGACCGTAGAACATACAATCAATAAGATTGCCTGCAGCACCAGCAAGGATCATAGACAAGCAAATCAAATAGCCCCACTTAACTTGCTTTTTACTCTGCATCCAGATATAGTAAGACAAAAATCCAATAGCAATCATACGGAATAGAGACAAAAGCAACTTTGAGCCTATCTGCATACCATACGCCATACCATTGTTTTCAATGAAGGTAATGTAAAACCAGTCGGTCACATGAATACTCTCATGCAGGCACATATGGGTCTTTACCCATACCTTTATGAGCTGATCAATAATTAGAATGGCCATAATGAGGATTATGGCCATTCTGCCTTTTGTTAAATATTTAACTCTGTTCACTTTCTTTTTTTCTCCAACTCTTTAGACTCTACACTGAGCGTTGCATGAGGAACAGCTCTCAGGCGCTCTTTCGGTATCAACTTTCCTGTGATTCTATCAACACCGTAAGTCTTGTTCTCAATTCTTACGAGAGCAGCCTTTAAGCCTTGAATAAATTTCTGTTGGCGTGCGGCAAACTGAATTAGGTCCTCCTTGGACTGTGTTGTGCTACCCTCCTCCAACGCTTTATATGTTGGTGATGTATCATCAACATCATTAGAGTCCTGATTTGTCAAAACGCGCATCATCTGATCATAATCGCGTTTTGCCAATGCCAACTTCTCATTAATTATCTCGCGGAACTCTTCCAGTTCCTCATCCGAGTAACGTGTTTTCTCAGCCATAATTCATTAGGATTTTGATATTTTAATATTAAGTTTAAATTCATCAAATTCAACATTCTGTCCGTCGTTTGCCTCAAGTGTAATGCTATCAGCCAACACCTGACGGGCGATATAATCGCCAAAAGATTCTACAGCCTTTGTTGAAGCTTCGTTAGGTTCTATGCAGACACGGATACGATCTGTAATCTCCAACCCACTCTTCTTACGTATGTTCTGAATGCGATTGACCAGTTCACGAGCCATACCCTCATTCTTCAGTTCATCGGTAAGTGTTATATCTAGGGCAACAGTCAAATTACCTTCGTTACCAACCAGCCAGCCAGGAATGTCTTCACTGATAATATCAACATCTACAGCCTCTACCGTGAGGTTTTGTCCTTCAACGGTGATTTCGATTGAGCCCTCATTCTCCAACTGAGCAATCTGTTCCTGAGTGAGCAAATCAACCTGAGCAGCCACACCCTTCATCAGCTTTCCGAACTTCTTACCCATTGTGCGGTAGTTGCACTTAACCTTCTTAACAAGGATACCAGTTCCCTCTACGAACTTCACATCCTTCACATTGACCTCTTGCAGGAAGATTTGCTTCACACTTTCTATTGCAACGCGCTGTGCTTCATCTACAGGAGGAATCATCAGCGTCTGCAGAGGCTGCTTCACCTTAAGACTTTCCTTACGACGCAGGGCAAGAACAATAGTGGTAATACGCTGTGCAATCTCCATACGTTGTTCCAAATCAGCATTTACCAATTCAGTATTAGCTACGGGGAACTTCTCAAGATGTACAGAATCCAGTTCGCCTCCAAGATCACAATAGATACGATCAGCAAAGAAAGGCGCAAACGGAGCCAACAACTTAGATACGGTCATCAAACACTCATAGAGTGTCTGATAGGCAGCCAACTTATCGTTGTCCATCTCCTTACCCCAGAAACGTTTCTTGTTCAGACGAACATACCAGTTCGACAGATCCTCGTCAACGAACTTATCAATCAAGCGGCCAGCACGAGTAGGATCGAATCCATCCATCTCTTCCTGCACACCTTTCACCAGAGAGTTTAGGCAAGACAGAATCCAACGGTCAAATTCAGGACGCTCCTTAACAGGAATCTGAGGTGACTTAGGATTAAACTCATCCACATTAGCATACATAGCGAAGAGTGAATAAGTATTATATAAGGTGCCAAAGAACTTACGACTGATTTCTGCCACGCCCTCTGGATCGAACTTCAGGTTGTCCCATGGTTCAGAGTTAGTCATCATATAGAAACGTACAGCATCAGAACCATACTTCTCAATCATCTCAAATGGATTAATAACATTACCTACATGCTTGGACATCTTGTTACCTTTAGCATCCAAGACAAGGCCAGTTGAAATGACATTTTTAAATGCAACGGAGTCGAAAATCATCGTTGCAATAGCATGCAACGTGAAGAACCAACCACGTGTCTGATCGACACCCTCATTGATAAAGTCTGCAGGGAAAGCCTTCTTGTCATCAATCAGTTCACGATTTTCAAAAGGATAGTGAACCTGAGCATAAGGCATTGAGCCTGAATCAAACCACACATCGACCAAGTCGCTTTCGCGCTTCATTGGTTTACCGCTTTCGCTTACCAATATAATATAGTCAACAAAAGGACGGTGCATGTCTATCTTATCGTAGTTCTCTTTAGACATGTCACCAGGAACGAACCCTTTATCCTTCAGCGGATTTGAAGTCATCACGCCGGCTGCTACAGCTTTCTCAATCTCTGCATAGAGCTCCTCAAGACTTCCGATGCACTTTTCTTCGCCACCTTCGCTACGCCAAATGGGCAATGGTGTGCCCCAGAAGCGTGAACGAGACAAATTCCAGTCGTTAAGATTCTCCAACCAGTTACCGAAACGCCCCGTACCTGTTGATTCTGGATGCCAACCGATGGTCTTGTTTAGCTCACTCATACGAACCTTTTTGTCCGTACTCTTGATAAACCAAGAATCCAAAGGATAATATAGCACAGGTTTGTCTGTACGCCAACAATGAGGATAGTTGTGGACATGCTTCTCAATCTTAAATACCTTACCTTCTGCCTTCAAATCCATGCAGATGGAGATATCAAGCGTTTCATCCTTATCTGTCAACGTCTCATCATATGCATTCTTAACATAGCGACCTGCATAACGGCTCCATTTCTCAGTATTTACATAGTTCTTAACGAAATCTGCATCCAAGTCTTCTATCAAGAAGTACTTACCTTGCAGATCCACTACAGGACGCTCGTTGCCTTTTTTGTCAATCAGTACGATAGCGGGCACACCAGCTTTCTTTGCCACAAAAGCATCGTCAGCACCAAAGTTTGGAGCAATATGCACGATACCTGCACCATCTTCTGTTGTCACATAGTCACCAGGAATCACACGAAAAGCGCCCTCAGCCACGGGTTGAATCATGGGCAGCAACTGTTCGTACTCCATACCAACTAAGTCTGTTCCCTTGTAGCGTGCTACCACACGATAAGGCAAGAACTTCTCACCCTTTTTATATTCGGGCATCTCACCACCGTCAGATATCTCTGCAGCTGTATCAAAATAGGCAGCAACGCGTGCATCAGCCATCACAATAGTAATCTTCTCTGCGGTATAAGGGTTGTAGGTTTCGATGGCTACGTAATCAATCTTTGGGCCCACACACAATGCAGAGTTTGCGGCAAGGGTCCAAGGTGTAGTGGTCCAAGCCATAAAGTAAGGCGTTCCCCATCCTGTCATCTCAGGCTTAGGATTCTTCATTTTGAAAAGAGCCGTACATGTTGTGTCCTTCACGTCACGATAGCAACCAGGCTGATTCAGCTCGTGACTTGACAGGCCCGTACCTGCTGCTGGCGAATATGGCTGAATGGTATAACCCTTGTAAAGCAATCCCTTGTTATAGAACTGCTTAAGCAACCACCAAAGTGATTCGATATATTTATTATCGTAGGTGATATAGGGGTTATCAAGATCTACAAAATAGCCCATGCGCTCAGTCAATTCGCGCCATTCGGCAGTGAACTTCATCACGTTCTCACGGCATTTTTTATTGTAGTCTTCTGTAGATATATACTTTTCCGAATCCTTATTATCGATATCAGCTTTCGTAATGCCCAACTCTTTCTCGACACCAAGTTCTACGGGCAGTCCATGAGTATCCCATCCTGCTTTGCGCTTAACTTGGAAGCCCTGCATGGTCTTATAGCGATTAAACGTATCTTTAAGCGAACGTCCCAGCACGTGATGGATACCTGGATGACCATTTGCTGAAGGAGGACCTTCAAAGAAAACAAACTGCGGACATCCTTCACGCTCATCAATTGAGCGATGGAAAATATCTTCTTTCTTCCATTTATCCAAAATCTCATTATTAACCTGAGTCAGGTTCAAGCCGTTATGTTCAGCGAATCTCTTTGCCATATCGTTTATAATACTATATTATTTTGACGTGCAAAGGTACAAAAAAAAGTGAGATACCGCAAAATATCCATCATAAAATTAGAAAAATGAGTGAATTTATATTTTTTTGATTGATATTTCTACGTATTGTTTCAATTATTCACTACCTTTGCAAATCAGAAAGCAATAAAAAAAACTAACGATGGAAAGAACATGGAGATGGTTTGGCAAGAAAGATAAAATAACGCTTGCCATGCTAAAACAAATTGGCGTTGAAGGCATTGTTACGGCGCTTCACGACATTTCTCTTGGCGAGGTTTGGCCCCAAGAGAAGATACATGATTTGAAAACATATATTGAAAGTTATGGCATGCGCTGGTCTGTTGTTGAGAGTTTACCCGTTGTCGAGTCCATTAAATACGGAGGCCCCGATCGAGATCTGCAAATAGAGATATACAAGGAATCCCTTAAAAACCTTGCAGCCGAAGGCATTCACACCATCTGTTACAACTTTATGCCAGTGCTCGACTGGGCTCGAACAGACTTGCTTCACAACAATCCCAACGGTGCAACCAACTTATATTTCAACTATGCCGAATTTGCCTATTTTGACATTTATCTTTTAAAACGAGAAGGTGCACGTGAAGAATGGGAAAAATTTCAATTCCCAGAAGGCGTCGGCATCGGTCGGAATGTACTTGCAGAAGCAGACGAACTTGCCAAAAGAATGACTCCTGAAAACGACCACAAACTCATTGAGAATATTGTAATTAAGACTCAAGGTTTTGTAAGCGGAAATTTCTCAGAAGGCGACAAAGAGCCTATTGCTAAATTTCAATCATTCCTAGAACTTTATCATGACATTGACAAGCAGAAACTTCGTGAGAATCTGAAGTACTTCCTCGAGGCAATTATGCCCACATGTGATGCCTATGACATTAATATGTGTGTGCATCCTGACGACCCTCCAATCGAGATACTTGGACTTCCACGAATCGTTCGCACGGCAGAAGACATCCGTTGGTTTCTTAATGCAGTTCCAAACAAGCACAATGGTCTGACGTTCTGCGCAGGTTCGCTCAGTGCAGGAGCATATAATAATGTGGTTGAAATGGCCCAAGAATTTGCGCCTCGCACTCATTTCATTCATCTACGTTCGTGCCATATCTTCCCAAATGGCGATTTCACCGAAGCATCACATTTGGGTGGACGTGCAAACATCGTGGAGTTAGCACGCATTTTTGAGAAAGAAAATCCACACCTTCCTATGCGAGTAGATCATGGGATGACCTTCACAGACCAGCCCGGTGGCATCATGGACGAATCAAGTCATGGCCATAATGCCGGCTATACGCTGTTAGGTCGCATGTTCGCACTAGGCCAGATTCAAGGCATTCTTGCAACTGTTGACAACGAGTTAGGCATCAAATACACTCAACCCGGTTTCTTTGACTAACGACAAAAAGACACTAACAATGAAAAATCTATTCGACATTAAAGACAACGTGACCGTCATCACAGGCGGAACAGGCGTTTTAGGACGCACAATCGCAAAATATCTGGCACTGAATGGTGCAAAAGTCATCATTCTCGGCAGAAAAGAGGATGTGGGAAAAGCCATCATTGAGGACATAAAGAACGAAGGCGGCCAATGCGAATTCATGAAAACCGATGTCATGGATGAAGCTTGCGTGCAGCAGAATTGTGATGATATCATTGCAAAATATGGACGTGTAGATACACTCCTCAATGCTGCCGGAGGTAATATGCCTGGCGCAACCATTGGTCCAGACAAGACATTCTTCGACCTTGATGCAGCTCAGTTCTCAAAAGTACTCGAGCTCAATCTCACAGGAACAGTCATACCCACCCAGATATTCTTAAAGCCCATGGCTGAACAAGGCAAAGGAGCCATTATTAATTTCTCCAGCATGGCTGCATTCCGCCCTATGACCAGAGTGTGTGGCTATGCCGCTGCTAAGGCTGGCATATCAAACTTCACGCAGTATATGGCCACAGAATGTGCCAAAAAAGTTTGGTGAAGGTATTCGTGTAAATGCCATTGCACCAGGCTTCTTCATCACCGAACAAAACCGAACTCTGCTTACAAATCCTGACGGCACATACACCCAGCGAGGTCAAGATGTGATTCGTCAGACACCATTCGGACGCATGGGTGCCCCCGAAGAACTTTGCGGCACGATTCACTACCTGATGTCTGATGCCTCAAAGTTCGTTACAGGCACCGTCGCTGTGGTTGACGGAGGATTTAATGTCTTCGCCATGTAACGACGGTCTAAACACAATAGCAACAACAAGGTCTGCGTCACGAAATAAAAATGTCAGGCAAGAATAAACACATTTTCGTGACACAGACCTACTTTTTTTAGACAGCAAACCCTACGGAAGAACACAACTATTCTTCCTAAAGTATTTTATTTACACAATCGAGTTTTTCTTTTTTTAACACAAAAACACCTCTTCTGGAGAACAACGTAACGATATTTTTTGTACCTTTGCACCGCAAAAATAAGAAAATAGGTATATAAGCTTCATTATTAAGAAGTTAGAAAATATTTAAGGAAAATCATTTTAGGATGAGACAACTCAAAATTCAGAAAAGCATCACAAATCGTTCAAGTGAGGCATTGGATAAATATCTGGTAGAGATTGGCCGTGCTCCACTTATCAGTATTGACGAAGAAATTGAACTGGCTCAAAAGATTAAAAAAGGAGGCCCCGAGGGCGAACGCGCAAAAGATAAACTGGTGACAGCCAATCTGCGCTTTGTGGTCAGTGTCGCCAAGCAATATCAGCACCAGGGTTTAACTTTGACAGACCTTATCGACGAAGGAAATATCGGATTGATTAAGGCTGCGCAAAAGTTTGATGAAACACGTGGATTCAAGTTCATCTCTTATGCCGTATGGTGGATTCGTCAGTCTATCTTGCAGGCAATTGCTGAGCAAAGCCGTATCGTACGTCTTCCCTTGAACCAAGTTGGCTCACTGAATAAGATTAACCACGAGATTAACAAGTTTGAGCAAGAGAACCAGCGCCACCCATCAGTGAGTGAGTTAGCCGAAATGACCGATATCGACGAAGAGAAGATTGGTCAGTCAATGATGGCAGATGGACATCACGTATCTATCGATGCACCATTCCAAGATGGAGAGGACAACTGTATGCTCGACGTGATGGCCTCGGGTGACGACAGTCGTACAGACCGCCACGTAGATCACGAGTCTATGGCACAGGAGCTGAATGCCGTACTCAACAAGGTGCTGAAGGAGCGCGAAATCACCATTATCCGCGAATGCTTTGGCATTGGTTGCCACGAAAAAGGTCTTGAAGAGATTGGCGATCAACTGGGTCTCACCCGCGAACGCGTCCGCCAAATTCGCGAGAAGAGCATTGCAAAGCTTCGCGACTCAGGCAACGCTCGTATTCTGATGAAATATCTGGGATAAGATTTCCATCTTATTTCGCATCCATATCGTGCTTCATTTTCTTAATTGAGAATGAAGCATTTTTATTTGTTGCCTTTTTCATCAAATCTAAACAGGAAGAATAGCTTAAGGACAACGTATCCGATTATCTTTAAAAACAGATAATCATTTTTGTCATCCAAATATTTTCGCGGTTAAGTTTTATTTGTTATCTTTGCGGCAATGAAACGAATATTGCTACTCCTATTGCTACTTTCAACCGTTACCACGGCCAATTGTCACGAGTATTCCGACTCCGTGCTTTTGGAGCGCATATTCTGTTTTCAGCGCAATTACGCTCACGATGTGAACGGCTTTTCCACGAATGTTTACCTGAAACATTTCTACAACATCAAGCGCCGCAATGCAACACTTTGGATGATACCGTCGATGTATCCACTGGCCAAAGGGCAAAGAAAATTTCTAAGCGAACAATATAATCACTTCACATTCAACGATGTTGATGACTATGAAAACCTTAATCAGGTCTTCTACACGACCATTCCCAGAAACAAGCATACGATGTCAACACTCTTATGTTATCTGACACCTGATCTCTACAATGAGACCATTTACCGTGACCATGTGCTTTCTCCGTTTAACCGCTACAACAAGCTGTTCTACAAATACACCACGACAGACATGGGCAATGGCAAAATACGCCTCTATTTCCGCCCTAAATGGGTGATGAACACGCAGCTTGTCAAAGGACAAGCCATCGTTAACTATGCCACAGGACGCCTAGAACAGATAGAACTGAATGGCGAATTCGACATGATCAGGTTTCACACCATCAGCACTCAGGGTGATCATGGTGCACGAGCGCTGACACCACAGCTATGTGTCACCGACGTAGCCTTTAATTTTGTCGGAAACAACATCACCTCGCATTTCGAAGTGGCCTACGACTGCCCCATCACACTACCAGATACAGTCAGCATCATTGGCAATCGCCACCTTATAGATTCCGTACGTCCGTTCAGTCTCAGCGAAGAAGAAGAACAAGTGTATCAATGCTTCGACTCACTTAGACATGCCAAACGGATAAGCGACTCTATCGAAGCATATAAGCCGATGGTTATTGAAAAGCGCAGCAAATCGAAGGACAACACCTGGGATATGCTGGGCGAAAACCTATTCAGCAAGACGAAAAGCAGTTCAGAGAATGGCTATATTTGGCTATCCCCCCTACTCGACCCACAATATATCAGCTACAGCAAATCAAAAGGTTTGTCCTATAAGATGCGCCTTGGCGCACACTATGAATTCAGCAAACAGACCTGCGTTGACTTTAATCCTAAGGCTGGTTACAACTTCAAGTTGAAACAGTTCTTCTTTACAGCCCCAATCCGACTGGAATACAGCCACCAAAGGCGGGGTTTCCTAGACCTTATCGTGGGTAATGGCAACCGACTGAGCAATCAAAACACACTTGACGAAATTGCAGCTGTTGATGGTGAGGATTCTCAATGGCTGAATGAGGACCTGCATATATTCAGGGATTTATATGTGCAACTCAAGAACCACTACATGATTGTGCCGTGGTTAGGCATTGAAGGCGGTATCACGTTCCACCACAGGCGCTCCCTGCATGCCTCGCAGCTCAGGCAGATTGGCATAGAAAACGACTACAAGAGTTTAGCTCCCCTACTATCAGTCAAGATACGTCCATGGCGATCGGCCCCCATTTTCTCTATTGACTATGAACGCGGACTGAAGTTTGACAGATTCAATCTGCCCTACGAACGATTGGAAGCCGATGCCTCTTGGAAGAAGCGCATGCACCGCCTTCAGGTGTTCAACGCACGAATTGGTGGAGGTCTCTATACACTCAAGCAAGTTAGGTCGTTTATGGACTTTGCAAACTTCCGAGACAACAACCTACCAGAAGGCTGGGACGACGATTGGTCGGGCAACTTTCAGCTGTTGTCTTCAAGCGTTTACAACGAGTCAAAATATTATATCCGAGGCAATATTTCGTATGAAAGCCCATTGATGGGACTGTCATTCGTACCCATAGCAGGGCATTACATAGAGCGTGAACGTATCTATCTCAGTTCGCTGGTCACAAGCCACAGCCGTCTTTATTCCGAGCTTGGCTATGGATTTAGCAGTCGTTACATCTCTATGGGCGTATTTGCTGGTTTCCGCAATTGGGAATATCAAGAGATCGGCTGTAAGTTTACGATAGAATTATTTAGAAGATGGTAATATGACAAAACCACTGACAATATACAAAGCAAGTGCTGGCAGCGGAAAGACGTTCACACTTGCAACCGAATACATAAAACTTATAGTGCGCGATCCACAGGCATACAGGAAAACGCTGGCCGTAACTTTCACCAACAAAGCCACCGAAGAGATGAAGATGCGCATCCTTAGTCAACTATACGGCATCTGGCGAGGTCTTCCCAGCTCAAAGCCCTATCTTGACCACGTATGCCAGAAACTCGATGCGACTCCTGAATTTGTGGCAGCCCAGGCAGGCAGAGCACTCAAGAATCTGCTCCATAACTACAGTTATTTTCGTGTGGAAACCATCGACTCATTCTTCCAGAGCGTGTTGCGCAATCTGGCAAGAGAGCTGGACCTGACAGCCAATCTGCGCATTGAGCTCAACGATTATCAGGTAGAAGAAATGGCTGTCGATCAACTCATAGAGAATCTGACTGCCACTGATTTGATGCTTCAATGGCTCCTGAAATATATCATGGACAACATTCAGGACAATCGTTCATGGAATGTCATTGCGCAAATCAAGTCGTTTGGCAAGACCATCTTTAAGGATTTCTACAAGAATAATAGTAAAGAGTTGAACACCATTCTTAGCCAGAAAGACTTCTTTGAGAATTATATAGCCATCCTTAAGCAAAAACGTGACGAAGCCATAGAACATATGCAAAACATTGCTGAGACCTTCTTCGACACCATTGAGGCTGAGGGTATTCTGCCTGAAGACTTTGCTTACGCCAACCAAGGTGGCATTCCAAGCTACTTTCAAAAACTGAGACAAGGTCAGCTCGACAGTGCCACACTTGGTCGCAGGATTTGCGATGCCGTGGGCAATCCTGAGAAATGGTGCAAAAAGACCAGTCCGAAGCGAGAACAAATCTATCAGTTGGCAGATGGTGAACTGGGCCAAATCCTACGTTATGCCGTGGACATACATCCCAAGCAATACTGCATCAGCAAGTCTGCCAGTCTCACACTGAAACATCTCAATCAGCTGAGACTGCTTGACAGCATAGAGAGGAAGGTCAGGGAACTGAACGAAGAAGGCAATCGCTTCTTGCTGAGCGACACACAGAAAATGCTGCACGACCTGATTGAAGGCAGCGACTCGCCTTTCATCTTCGAGAAGATCGGCTCTCAACTGGAGCATATCATGATTGACGAGTTTCAAGATACCTCGACCGTGCAATGGCAAAACTTCAAGGTGCTGCTTGAAGAAGCCATGAGTCACGTGGATTCAGAAAACTTAATTGTTGGCGATGTTAAACAGAGCATCTATCGTTGGCGAAGTGGTGATTGGCGACTGCTGGCCAACATCAAAAACGAGTTCACGAATGCAGAACAACGACTGCAGGTCAAAACGCTGAGCACCAACTATCGTTCTTCGGCAAATGTCATCAATTTCAATAATGCCTTCTTTACGGAGGCTGCAAGAATTGAAGAGGTTGAGGCTTACGACGACATCCATCAAGAAGCACGGGAGAAGATGGAGCCTAACGGGTTGGTGTCTGTCAACCTGCTTCCTCAGGATAACTATCAAGAGAATATTCTCGATGCGCTGGTGCAGCAAGTGGCCGAATTATTAAGCCAAGGTGCCCAGACAAAAGACATCGCGATATTGGTGCGCACGAACTCTCTCATCCCTTTGATTGCCAACCACTTCATGGCACAAATGCCTGAAACAAAGATTGTCAGCGACGAGGCTTTTAGACTTGATGCCTCTGCCGCCGTAAATTCAATCATTGAAGCGCTCCGTGTGCTGAACCGACCTGAGGACACCATCGCTCAAGCCTATCTCCTGAAAATATGTTTCCCTGACGAGGCCTTGCATAACAGTCTTTCTGAAAAGTCGTTACCGGCAGCCTTCACCGATCACATGGAGACCTTGAAACGCATGCCTCTCTATGAACTGACGGAGCATTTGTACGAAATCTTGGGACTTGAGAAAATGGACGGGCAGAGCGCTTACCTCTGCGCCTTCTTTGATCAAGTAGCCAATTTCGTGGGCGACAACACATCAGATATCAACTCATTCTTGAAGGAATGGGACGATAACCTTTGTAGCAAGACCATACAGAGTCCGGAAATCGACGGCATTCGACTTATCTCTATCCACAAATCCAAGGGATTGGAGTTTGCACATGTGCTCATACCCTTCTGTGACTGGCGCCTGGAGCAAAGGGATGTTCTTTGGTGTCACCCAGACGACGAGCCATACAACATGCTGCCTATCGTGCCTATTGACTTTAGTAAAACAAGTATGGAAGGCACCATCTATCAGCATGACTACGAAGAGGAACATGATCAGATCGTTGTAGATAATCTCAACCTGCTCTATGTGGCTTTCACTCGAGCTGCCCACAATCTCTTCGTGTGGGGCCGACGTAATTATTCAAACTCACGTTCTGCTCTCATCGAGTCGGTATTGCCAACACTCACAGACACGCTTCCTGGCGCCCAAATAGAGGGAGAGGGAAACGAGGAAGTCCCACTCTCGCTGACTTATGGTTGCTTAAGCATGCCCAAGCCGAAGGAAGACAGCAAAACGGAAGTAAACCCGTTCTTGTCTGCCTACGAGCCTGTCAAGGTTGGCATACACATCTACGACCGGAAAGTGGATTTCAGGCAGAGCAACGACAGCAAAACTTTTGTAACCACAACAGATGAGGAGTCTCAGCTAAATAACTACATCCAACTCGGCAATGTACTCCATGAGGTGTTCTCAACCATCAAATCCACCAAGGATGTGGACAATGCGCTGAGGCAGATGGAGTTAGATGGTGTCATCTACGATAAGCAACTAACCAAAGAACGCATAGAAGAACTGATACGCAAACGACTGTCGGATTCGCGCGTGATGCCATGGTTCGACGAGAAGGCTGGTTGGCGACTCTACAACGAATGCACCATCCTGCTGCCCAACGGACAGGAAAAACGACCTGACCGCGTGATGACCAACGGCAATGAGACCATCGTCATCGACTTTAAATTCGGTCACGAACGCGAAGCCTATTTTGAACAAGTGCGCGAATACATGCAATTATTGAAACAGATGAACATGCCTGGCATCAAAGGCTATCTTTGGTTTGTCTATTCTAACAAAATTATTGAAGTAAAATGAAAGCATTCCTAGAATATGTAGCAGAGGATATCCTCAAGAAATACGGTAACGATTTGTCGCGCATCGCTGTGGTGTTCCCCAACAAACGTGCTTCACTCTTTCTGAATAGCCATCTGGCACGCCTGTCCGACAAGCCCATCTGGAGCCCAGCATATATCACCATCAGCGATCTTTTTCGTAAATATAGTGACAGGAAGGTGGCCGACCCTATCAAGCTGATTTGCGATCTGCATAAGTCGTTTGTAGAACAAACGGGCTTCGACGAGACCTTAGACCATTTCTATAGCTGGGGTCAGATCCTGCTTGCAGACTTTGATGATATCGACAAGAACATGGCTGACGCCCAACAGGTGTTTGCCAACCTGCGCGATCTGCACGAGCTCGACGACGACAGTTACCTCTCGCCAGAACAAAAAGAAATCATAAGAAAGTTCTTCAGCAACTTCTCTGACGACCACAACTCATTGCTCAAAGAACGATTCCTCAAACTATGGTCGCACATGAGTGCTATCTATCAGGCTTTCAATCAGCGACTTGCCGATCAGCAGCTGGCCTACGAAGGAGCCCTCTATCGCGAAGTTGTGGACAAAGAAAGTTTCGAATTGGAATACGACAACTATCTCTTTGTCGGTTTCAACATGCTGCAACAAGTAGAGCAGCGCTTGTTCCGCGAGATGGTGCGCCAAGGCAAGGGCAAATTCTATTGGGACTTTGACACGTACTACATGAAAGAGCATGAGGCTGGACATTATATCAAGGAGTATCTCCATGTCTTTCCGAATGAGTTAGACAACAATAACGGTGCTATTTACCATCAATTTGAGCAGAACAAGGACATAGCTTTTATTGCAGCTCCGACAGAGAATATACAGACGCGCTATGCCAGTCAGTGGCTCAACAGACAACGTATTGACGATGGTCGCAAGACTGCCATTGTTCTGTGCGACGAGAATCTACTGCAGAGCATGCTGCATTGCCTGCCCGACGAGGTTGACAAGGTCAACATCACCACGGGGTTCCCTTTGGCTCAGTCGCCCATCTCGTCGCTGGTCACACTGCTTTTCGATTTGCAGACAATCGGGTTCAATCATAAGTCACTGAAGTTTAGGCCGCGCTATCTCACGCTGTTGAAAAATCATCCATACGCGGTATGGATAGCTGACAAGCATATTTCGCGGATTGATAGCAACAATTTCAACCACAACTTGCTGGAGTGGATCATCGCTATTGTCAAAGAGCTGGCTCCCCATGCTGTTGACGATGAGATGATGCAGGAGGCCATCTTTCGCATGTACACCCTGCTCAATCGTCTCATGTCTTTAGTCGATAGTGGCGACTTGACAGTTGACTATACCACCCTGCGGCGCCTTTTGTCGCAACTCATACAATCGACTTCCATCCCCTTCCACGGAGAACCTGCTGAGGGCATTCAGCTGATGGGAGTCTTAGAAACACGCAACCTAGACTTCAGCCATCTTTTGCTGTTGTCGTGCAACGAGGGAAACATGCCTAAGGGCGTCAACGACACCTCGTTTATTCCCTATAGTTTAAGAAAGGCTTACGGATTGACGACCATCGACCATAAGGTGGCTATCTTCTCTTACTACTTTCACCGGTTGTTGCAACGTGCCGACGACATCACCATCTGTTTCAACAATGCCACAACCGATGGGCACACGGGCGAGATGTCGCGCTTTATGTTGCAGATGATGGCAGAATGCCACCACTCTATCCGATTCCAAACGCTACAGGCTGGACAGACCTTCTCGCCTTTTGCACCACAACCGATAGCCAAGACTGAACAGATTATGGAGAAGTTGCAAAAGCTCTTCTCTACCAAGTATCACCCCTCAGCCCAACGCCCACTGCTGACTCCAACGGCCATCAACCGCTATCTGCGCTGCCCACTTCAGTTCTACTACAACTACGTGTGCCAGCTGCGAGAACTGGACGAAATTGACGACGAAGAGACCATCGACAATCGTCTGTTTGGCGACATCTTTCACGAGGCGGCACAGATCATCTACGAACGTATCACGGGCAAAAAGAAGAATCAGGTCATCACCGCTGATGTGCTCAGTCAAATACTTAAGACGAAAGTGGGTATTGAGACTGCTGTTGACGAGGCATTCAACAAGGTGCTGCAGTTGAGCCATGGTTACGAACTGAACGGACTTCAGCTCATCAATCGCGAGGTTATCATACACTATCTGTGCAAACTACTCGAAATCGACAGAGATAAGAAGGAATTTACCATCATTGGACTTGAAACAGATGTATGGACACCACTCACGACACCACATATTTCTACTATCATTGGTGGTCGCATAGACCGTCTTGACAGGATTGATGAGCAGATTCGCGTCGTTGACTACAAAACTGGCAGTCATAAGATAACGCCCTTGGCGAGTGTTGAAGCCATTTTCGACAATGCTAACATCGAGAAACATAGTGATTACTATCTGCAGACGTTTCTTTATGCCACTATCGTCAGTCAAAACTTCCCTGCTCATCGTGTGGCACCGGCGTTGCTGTTCATACAGCACACGGGCGAAAAAGACTATAATCCGATTCTGAAATTCGGCAAAGAATCTATTGACGATATCAAAAAGAGTCAGGCGGTCTTTAATCAAATGTTGGAGCAAACCATCGACGAGATGTTCAATCCCGAGATCTGTTTTGCTCCAACCACCGAACAAAGTCGTTGCACGTTTTGTCCTTATAAAAAATTGTGCAATGTCTGAGGCAGGTCACTAAATACTTTTCTGCCGCATAGGTAGTATTGCCACAGCAACGAGAAACGACTCAACTCTGCTGTCGATTGGCGGTGGAGTTGAATGTGTTGTCTGTCAACATCAAACTGACGACGCCACGCTTTGAAATCCCTACGTGCTCGGCATACGGCCTGAAAGTCAGCCCTGTTCCGATCAACGAGTAGCATCTTGAATGCAGCCACATAGTCTAATAGCCATCGCAGGCGCATCACCTTGTTCAATTGGTCATCGGGCAGACACTTGTAGAGCATCGTCAAGTTGTTGCGAAAATTAAGATAGGTCTTCATGGGATTGGCCTTGGGCAAGGTGCCTCCGCCAACATGATAGACCTTGCTGCCGGCAACACAACAAATCTTCCTACCCATAATGCGTAAGCGCCAACAGAAGTCAATCTCTTCACTATGAGCAAAGAAACGGCCATCAAGTCCTCCTACCTTATTATAATCACACGCGCGCACGAGAAGGGCGGCACCTGTGGCCCAATGAATCTCTGCTGCACTATCATACTGTCCACGGTCAGCCTCCACACTGTCAAACACGCGACCTCTGCAATACGGGTAGCCCAATCTGTCGAGAAAGCCACCACAAGCACCTGCATACTCAAAGCTATCACGATTGAAAACCGACAGCAACTTGGGCTGACAGGCAGCCACCTCCTGATGGGTGTCCATCAATGCAATCATTGGTTCCAACCAATGGGGTGTCACTTCTATATCGCTATTTAAAAGTAAGTAATACTCTGCTTCGACCTGAGCCAAGGCTTTGTTATAGCCATCGGCAAAGCCCCAGTTCTTGTCTAAAAGGATGAGCCTACATTCTGGAAAATGCGTTCGTAACAAAGAGACGCTCTCGTCTGTCGAGGCATTGTCGGCAACATAGACCGTGGCCTCTGGCGAATACTTCAGTACACTTGGCAGATATGCTTTAAGCATCTTTGCCCCATTCCAATTCAAGATTACAATAGCTATCTTATCCATCATCATGCATTAACCAATCGGCATCGCAATGCCGTTTTGTCGTGATTGAAACCTTCCATAACAACCTGCATCAACTGATTGTCGTATTCCGGACGCGACTCGCCGGGCGACAACTCAACACGCACATAATTGCGTGTAAATCCGTGCATCGCACGTCCGCGAGAGGCTTTCTCAAACAGAACCTCAGCTTGCTGTCCTATATGTGCGGCATAGAATGCCTCTGTCTTCTGGTCGGACAGTTCCAACAGTCGTTTGCTACGGAGCTTTTTATCCTTGTCGCTGACGATATAAGGGATACTTAAAGCCGATGTGCCTGGGCGTTCTGAGTAAGGAAAAACGTGTAGCTGCGTCACAGGCAACTGCTCAAGAAATGTGTAGGTCTCTTCAAAACATTCGGGTGTCTCTCCTCTGCAGCCAACCATCACATCCACACCGATAAAAGCATCAGGCATCAACTCTTTAATGCGCGTAATCTTGTCGGCAAACAACTGGCGGTCATAGTGTCTGTGCATCAGTTTTAAAACCGTATCGCTTCCACTTTGCAACGGGATGTGAAAATGGGGCATAAACGCACGGCTCGTGGCACAATAGCTGATCAGTTCGTCCGAAAGAAGATCTGGCTCCAAACTGCTGATACGATAACGACTGATTTCGCCTACCTCGTCTAATCTGCGTACCAAATCCGTAAAACTCTCTCCTGTAGTCTTGCCAAAGTCACCAATGTTCACGCCTGTGAGCACAATCTCCTTGCCACCACTGGCTGCAGCTTCGTGCACCTGTTCTACTAGCGAAGCAATCGAGGGGTTACGACTGAATCCACGAGCATACGGTATCGTGCAGTATGTGCAGAAATAGTCACAGCCATCTTGCACCTTTAAGAAGAAACGAGTGCGGTTGCCACGCGAGCAGCTGGGAGCAAACGATTTGATGTCTTTCGTCTTCATTATATAATAAGGTGCACCATTGTCCGCTGTCTGCAGCATGCCACTCCAGGCATCAGAGAGAAACTGAACGAGTTGCGCTTTCTCATTCGAACCCAACACCAGGTCAACACCATCAATGCGGCTCACCTCTTCAGCTTCTAACTGTGCATAGCACCCTGTCACGACAACATAAGCCTTCGGATGCCTGCGCACCAACCTATGAATAGCCTGACGACATTTACGATCGGCAACCTCCGTCACCGAACAGGTATTTATCAAACAAATATCAGCAGAGTCGTCTTTTCCCACGGTCTTAACCCCTAAATCCTGAAGCATTTTTCCAAAAGTAGAAGTTTCTGAGAAATTCAACTTGCACCCTAACGTGTAGTAGGCAGCCGTCTTACCTTGAAAAGCAGAAGTATTAATCATACTTTTTTCTATGTCATTTTAATTAGATGCAAAGTTACTAAAATTTATCGAAAACAGACTATTTTTCAAGGTTATTAGCATAAACGAAATAATTATAGAATTTTTAACATTTCACAAATAGCTCAAATTCAGTGACTTACAAAAAAGTTACAAAAAAGCATCAAAAAAAAACATAAAAAATGAAACGTCGTAATGAAAAAATATATACCTTTGCATCGTTTTAATAAACAAATGATTGTTTTACAGATTTAAAAAGCAAAAAAGAAATGAAAAAGATCGCATTTATGTTCGTTGCTGCTGCTCTCGTTGCAGCTTGTGGTGAGACCAAGAAGCCCGCTGAGGAAGTAGAGGCTGTAGTAGAGGAAGTTGTAGCTACTGCTGAGGATTCAGCTGCTGCTGAGGCTCTCGTTGCTGACGCTGACTCACTGGTTAAGGACTCTCTGTTCCAGGTTGCTCTTGACTCTATCGTAGCTGCTAAGGCTGCTCCCGTTGAGGAGGCTGCTGAGGAGCCCGCAGAAGAGGTTGCTGAGTAATTCAACGAACTTAAAGAGAAAGACAGCAGGTCACTGGAATATCAGTGACCTGTTTATTTTTTTGTTATATGTACAAAAAAAATAGCAGGCAAAGCTAAAAAATTGGGAGAAGAACATTGTGAAGGTTCTTCTCCCAATTTTGCTTTTTATCTGATCATCATCTTCTTACGGTTGACCACATATATGCCCTTGGGCAATCCTTCCAGACTGATGGCAGCTCGCTTGACGAGTTTTCCATCCACGGAGTAGATATCAAAGGTCTGCTCGTACAAACGGTTGCCGATGGTGCGCTCGTCTATGCTCAACACCTGAGCTTCGGCAGGCGCATGATATGCTTGAGCTATAAGTGCAAAATATTCCAGTTCGGCAATTTGGAAAACAGTGGACTGCGCATCTCTGCGCGCCGTGACCACAAGACGATAGTGACTGTACTCTTTAGAAGGACTGACACCGTAGGTTTTCTTCTCGAAACGAGAAGAAAATGTTTCGTTGCTGCGTGTGTCAATAGTCTCCCAAGTGGTGCCATTCGTTGAACCCTCCAGGCGCCAGTTCTTTGGGTCTCGCCCTTCGAAGTCATTAGCCGAGGTGATGGCGTAACTCGTCAGCCGTGCACTTCTGGTTGAGTGGAACGTCATCGACACCTCGTCTGTCGAACCTATAAACGCACAATACTTAGTATTCGAATTGTTGTCAAATAACTTTGTGGCATCCTCGTTAGCGTTCACAGCCGTATGCGACACTTCGCACGAGCCTCCGAAGTCGGTCAGGTCGGCAGTCGTGTAGGCCACAGCCAGTTGCCACCAGGAGCAAGCTTGATTGTTATTATCCCAAATCTGCACGTGTTCACCCGATGTGGTGCTGGCATTAGGCATTTCAACCACTCGACCACAGTTGCGTGCCACGAGCTGATACCAACCTGCGCCCTTGTCGTAAACGATGAACTGCTGATGAGCACCGTTCAGATAGTCGTAGAGAATGACCTGGGTGCCGTTGGCCGTGCCACGATTGATGATGTCGAGCCCTCGGCTCTGCGTAGCAGCAGCCTGAACTGTATAGACTCCTGGTTCAATCTCGTTGAAGCGCCATTGCTGATAGAGCTCAGTACCCTCATCGTCCCATTGCACGATAGCGGTGCCATTGTTAGTGCTATTGCCATCCAGATCCATAAACTTGCCACTGTGATAATTCTTCAGCTTATGGATGCCACCCAGACCGCTCACGCCATTGGGTTCAATCTTGATAGAGCTGGCTCGGTCGTTCCAGTCGCCACCAATCCAACTACAATCAGCCGACAGCGTCTTGCTATCACCATTGAAAGACGAGCCATCAAAAACAGTCACCTTGAATCCTGCTAATACCTTCAGCGAGGTGATGTCATTGTTTCGGATGCCCCGAGCCTCCAGTTGCGACTGTGTATAGGTGCCCTCGCTAAGCTGTACAGCATAGCCACCGTAGTTAATGTCCTGATAGAACGTGGCCACTGGTACACCGCCCGAGTTTGTTCCACCACCAATGCCGTCAGGACGGCGCACATTCATAACAGCACCCTCGTGCCAATAATAACCATTTCCACCAGGAGCTGCGCCCATACCACTGTGATCATCGGGGTTCAGCACGTCAAGACTGAAATAGCCGTCGCACCAGCCGCCCCAGCCCCAGTTGATGTGGAAGCAGCCATCGTCGCGGTAGCCATCACAAACAAAGGCATGTCCACCGCCCCAGTTGATGTCTGAGTAACCCTCTATCAGTACAGGACGTCCATAGTAGAGCTCTGCATAGACAGCATTAACCCAGTCACTACTGCTATAGTTGTCCTTATAAATCTCATAGATATCCTGAGGATAACCAAAATAATTCTTGAGTGCATTGATTGCATTGACAAAAGCTGCTCCTGAGCCTCCACCTGTATAATGCATCAAAGCCCCCTTGCCCACATAGTGCATCAACTTGGCAACGGCATTGCCACTGCTCGTGCCGCTGTCGCTGTCTCCATAGCTGTTCTTCATCAAGTTCCAATCGAAGGTAGTGGCGGGCAACGAGCTGTAATTCAGTCCGTCGTCCGAATAGCCTGGCACCGATGTTGTGGCACCCTCAGGCCAGCGGTAATAGTACATCACCTGAGCAAAGGCAGTAGCTGTACAGCCTGTGTAGCAACGCTGTCCATCACGGAAGGGACAGTTGTCCCAATAGGGAGTACCCTGATTCCACGTGCTCGACAACAGTGGTGGAATGACCTCCGTGGCCGCTGCTGCTCGTGCAGACTTGACATGCTTGCTTTGACCCGTTGTGGCTGTTGCATCGCCGAGCGACGTGATGCGGTCAGCAACCATTTGCAACCACGACTTCATGTTTTCAGGCAGTGTGCCTTCATCATAGCAGCCCTTCTCTGTGTATCCGATAATGCTGCGTGTGCGGTCATCGCCAGAAACAATCACGAAGCCGCCATCTTGAGCCATATCAAACACATAGTAAGGTGAGGTTTCCTGTTCTTTGGCTTGTGGAGCCTTGTGAACAGCACTTTTAGTGAAACTAAGCGTACGTCCTTTTCTGACAGCAAAGGTTTCCGCTTTCTTACGCGCTGCGTCTTTCGAGATAGGCGCAGCATCAACACTCTCTGATGCGAGCAACAATGCTAGCACTAGGTAAAGATGTTTGACCATAAAGAAAAAAAATTAGTTTAATAAAACGGTTTTAGGTTGTGAATTGACCTATATCAATTCGGGAACAAAAATAGTCAATTTTAGATAATTAACAATGAATGTTTTAAAATTTAACACAAGTTAACTCTGTTTGCTAACGGAATACGGTTACTCTGTCAACAGAGAGGTATTTGGTTATTATTATGTTCCCCCATGAAAAACAGGTTTAGTGTTGCTATTGCGCAGGTTTCGCGATGCTCCAGAGTCTGGAATTGGCATTTTCAGAGTCTGGAGAGGTTCGTTTTAAAGTGCTAAAAGCACGTATTCTAAAGTCTTGAAGAGGCGTTTCTAAAGTCTAAAACCGAAGCTGTCATTTCAGCTCTAGCCCCTGGATGCTCTACATCCAGCCCGTAGAATAACCGCATCCAGGGGCTAAAACGACTCGTTCCAGGGGCTGGATGCGCCACTTCTAGGGGCTGGACGGACATCAAAAGTAAAGCTATTACAACGCAAAAGCGAAACTATAACAAGACGAAAACAGAACTATGACAGTGCGAAACCGTTCCTATCCCGACCAAGAACTACCCCACCCCGAACCTCCCGATGGAAGGAGTAATCCAGTCCTTTTTCCATCTGATTTCTACTTTAATTGATTTCTATCTAAAGAATCTGCTGAGCCTCTACTGAAATAACAAAAAGCGCAAATAAAGGATTACACCTATGATGTTTCGCTTGAGCCCCAAAACGACAGAGCCGAGAGAGCTGGGAAGCATCTCTTTTTGCGACGAAAAGTATTGCGGACAGAACAAAAAAAATCCCGACCACACGCGTTGGTCGGGATTCCCGTTATAATATCAATGATATTGCTTTACAGCGGATTTACTCAGCAGCGGGTGCCTCTGCCTCTTCAGCAGCAGGTGCTTCTTCAGCAGGCTCCTCAGTGGCTGCGGGCTTTGCAGCGGCCTTCATAGCCTCTTTCTCTGCTTTCAGCTCTTCGGCATTCTCAGCTATAACGATAACAGGTACCTCTACGATAACTTCCTTGTGGAAGTGAACAAGAGCGGTGTACTCACCAACCTTCTTAATGTCACGCATAGTGATAATCTTGCGGTCGATGTCGTGACCCAACTTCTTCAGCTCGTCGGCTACCATGTTAGCTGTCACTGAACCATAGAGCTGGCCGGTTGCGCTAACCTTGGCAGCAATGGTCAATGTTACATCCTTGATAGCGTTTCCACGCTCCTCGGCAGCAGCCTTCTGGGCAGCAATCTTATGAGCCTGCTGCTTCAGGTTCTCTGCCAGAATCTTCTTAGCCGAAGGTGAAGCGATAACACCTTTTCCCTGAGGAATCAGGTAGTTACGGCCATAGCCAGACTTTACGTTTACAATATCGTTCTTAAAACCCAGACCGATAATATCTTCTTTCAGTATAATTTCCATTCTTGCGTCCTCCTTTGTTTATTTCATCAAATCGGTTACGTAAGGCAGCAGTGCAATCTGACGTGCACGCTTAACGGCCTGAGCCACACGGCGCTGATACTTCAGTGAAGTACCGGTGATGCGACGGGGCAGAATTTTTCCCTGCTCGTTCAAGAACTTCTTGAGGAACTCAGGATCTTTGTAGTCGATATACTTGATACCGCTCTTCTTAAAACGGCAATACTTCTTCTTCTTTGTATCAATAGAAGGAGCTGTCAAATAACGAATCTCACTCTGTTCTGCCATAATTTAAGCCTCCTCTGATTTAGTTGCATACTTCTTACGACGCTTCTCTGCATACTCAATAGCATACTTCTCGAGCTTCACTGTCTGGAAGCGGATGACCTTCTCGTCACGACGATAGGCCGTCTCGAGTGTCTTAATGACTGCTGGCTCTGCCTTGAACTCAATCAAGAAATAGAATCCTGAGTTCTTCTTCTCAATCTGGTAAGCCAGTTTCTTCAAACCCCAAGCCTCTTCGCTCACGATCTCTGCTCCATTATCAGCGAGGATCTTCTTGAACTTAGCGACCGTTTCCTTTGTCTGATCGTCAGACAAAACGGGAGTCAAAATGAAAACGGTTTCGTACTGATTCATAATACGTTTTTAATTGTTTATAAATGTTATTTTTGCAAATTGCGGTGCAAAGGTACACATTTTTTTTCAAATCACATCTCTTTAATAGCAATAAATTTGTAATTTTGCACTGATTTTTAACGATTTATAATGAAAAGACTTAAAAAAAACGCTGGAATCATGTTGATTTTTGTCGGAATTGTGCTGATGACCGTTCTTCACATAGTACATCTGACGTTTATCAATTGGCTGCTTTTTATCCCGCTGCTACTAATCGTTGGCGGTGTAGTCTTGCACGTTTGGCAAGAAAAAAAGGCCTTCCACTAACTGAATGGAAGGCCTTTGTTATTACCTGAGACTACCTTTTATCTGACGTTCTGAGGCAGTTCCAGCCACTTCACGTAGCAGAAGTCCTGACGGTGAGGCAGATTACTGTTCTTGGGATACATGCGAACTGCGCTCTTATATTCGCCAGCTTGCTGTGGAGCCAGCGAAGCCTCGAAGACGAAGTTGTTACCCTCGCGGCGCACCATCTTCAAGGGTTCGATAGAATAGATGCGCTCTTCGCCATCCTTATTAGTGAAGACGTTAACCTTCTCAAGGGCTACGGCATCATCAAGTCCTTGTTCGTCAATCACGTAGCGAAGGGTGTATTTCTGTCCAGTCTCGAGTCCTGTAGAAGGAATATCCCACTCTACTGAAACAACGTTGATTTGATCCCAACGCTCGGCCACGGTTTCCTTCCATTGTGCAATCTCCTTGGCCAACTGGTTGTTGTTTTTAGAAATCTGCTTGAAGCGCAAGGCCTCTTTTACATAGAATTTCTCGTAATAGTCGTCGAGCTGACGCTTCATGGTGTAGTGAGGAGCGATTTGAGCAATAGAGTTCTTGACCACATTGATCCAGCCCTTAGAGATACCCTTCTTATCCTTGGCATAGTAGAGAGGTATAATCTCATTCTCAAGCAACGAATAAATAGTGGCTGCATCGAGTTGGTCTTGATAGCCCTGGTTCTGATAAGTGCGTTTCTCTGTCAGTGCCCATCCGGCACCTTCGCGATAGCCTTCAAGCCACCAGCCATCTTTAACACTGAGGTTGACAACGCCGTTCATTTCGGCTTTCTCGCCCGAGGTGCCACTGGCCTCTAGAGGACGTGTCGGTGTGTTCATCCAGATATCTACGCCTGAGACAAGGCGACGAGCCAACAGGAAGTCGTAATCTTCCAGGAAGATAATCTTACCCAGGAACTCAGGGCGCTGAGAAATCTCATAGATTCTCTTGATAAGTCCCTGACCTGCACCATCAGCAGGATGGGCCTTGCCGGCAAAGAGGAACTGCACTGGATGCTCGGGGTCGTTGACAATCTTTGACAGACGATCCAAATCGGTGAACAACAGATGAGCGCGCTTATAGGTAGCAAAGCGACGACAGAAGCCGATGATCAGTGCATTGGGGTTGATGCGGTCCAACAAGCTGAGCACGCGAGAAGGATCCCCCTGGTTGCGCAGCCATGTGTCACTGAACTGCTCTTTGATATAGTCAACCAACTTGTTCTTCAGCGCCATACGTGTGGCCCAGATTTCTTCGTCGGGCACATTGTAGATGGCTTCCCAGATGCTCTGGTTCGACTGGTCGGACATGAAGTTGGCATCAAAATATTTAGCGTAGAGCTTGCGCCATTCGGTGGCAGCCCATGTCGGGAAGTGAACACCGTTGGTCACATAGCCCACGTGGTTCTCTTCGGGATAATAGCCCTTCCAGATATCAGCAAACATTTGCTGCGATACCCATCCGTGCAACTTAGACACGCCATTCACCTCCTGACAGGTGTTACATGCGAAGGTTGACATGCAGAACTTCTCATTGTGATCATCGGGATTGGTGCGACCCATGCCGATAAACTCGTCCCAAGAGATACCTAACTTCTGAGGATATCCCCCCATATACTTACCGAACAGGCCTTCGTCAAAGTAGTCATGGCCTGCGGGTACTGGTGTGTGTACAGTATAAAGACCGCTGGCACGAACCAGCTCCATGGCCTGATTGAAGGTCAGTCCGCTCTCGATGTAGTCGCAAAGACGCTGCAGGTTGCAGAGTGCAGCATGTCCCTCGTTACAATGATAAATGTCTTTTGTGATGCCAAGTTTCTTCAGTGTGAGGACACCGCCAATGCCCAACAGTATTTCCTGCTTCAGACGATTTTCCCAGTCACCACCATAGAGAGAGTGAGTAATCGGGCGATCGTACTCAGAGTTCATTTCGTTGTCGGTATCGAGCAGATAGAGCTTGATGCGACCCACGTTGACGCGCCAGATATAGGCATGAACGGTATAGTTCATGTAGGGCACATCGACAATCAGCGGTTTCCCGTTCTCGTCGAGCTGGCGCTCAATAGGCAGAGAGGTGAAGTTCTGAGCTTCGTAGTTGGCTATCTGCTGTCCGTCCATCGAAAGCGACTGCGTGAAGTAGCCGAAACGGTAGAGGAAACCTATAGCACACATATCGACATTCGAGTCGGATGCCTCTTTCAGATAGTCGCCAGCCAGCATTCCCAAACCACCAGAATAAATTTTGAGCGCAGAGTGCATGCCATACTCCATTGAGAAGTAGGCTACAGAAGGACGCGTGCTATCGGGCTTTACATCAACATAGGCACGATAGAGTTTATAAACATCCTTGATACGCTTCATAAGCGCCTTGTCTTTTACGATTTCCTCTTTACGAGCAAAAGAAAGACGCTCAAGTAACATCACAGGATTGTGCTTCACATCGTGATAGAGAGCGGGATCGAGGTCACGGAAGAGATCGCGTGCTTCATAATTCCAAACCCACCACAAGTTATGGGCAATCTCGTCAAGGCATTTTAATTCCTCGGGAAGACGTGATTTTACAGTAAGTTCTTTCCATTGAGGAACATTTGTGTAGTCTGCTTTAATTTTCATTGTCTTGTAATTTTATGTTTGACAATTATTGATTGTTGTTATCTTCTTTTTGTGCCATTCGGGCTTCTGCCTTTCTGAGGGCAATGTCGTAGGCCACGTTGTAGTATTTAATAAAGTTGCTCCAGAGGGCTTTTTTCGAGAGTTTCTCGGCGTTGCTGCGGCAGACATCGATTTCATCTCGTGTCATGTTAGAGAAATCGGCAACCGTGTCTTTGATGATATCAGCCACCTCCGAATAGTTATAGTCTGTGCGATGAATCACTTTCACACCATCCTTCAGTTCGCCTGCATGGCCGAAGACCTTGTTAGCCCAGAGCCCAAAACCAGCCAAATCGGTAGTGATGCAGGGTACTTTAAACGCAATAGCCTCAAGGGGGGTATAGCCCCAAGGCTCGTAATAAGACGGATAAATGCATAAGTCGTTGCCAAGCATCACGTCGTAATAAGTGAGGTTCATCACGCCATCGTGCCCATCTAAATAGCAAGGCAGGAAGATGACCTTGACATTATCTTCACGACGATTATGCATATCGTAGTATTTCATCATGCTCAGCACGTTGTCGTGACCCATATTGTGGAGCCAATGCGTGACCTGAGGCACCTCGAGGGGAGTATCGTAATGGGCCAAAGGCTCACGGAGTCTTTCCTGCAAGTCTTGGCGTGGCTCGCCCACCCAACCAGGCACTTCAATAAATGCAAGCACCTTTTTCTTGAGGTCATGGTCGCGCAACAGGCGGTTCATGGCTTCCACAAACACGTCGATGCCCTTATTGCGAAACTCATAGCGTCCGCTGGTTGAAATAATAATCGTGTCATCGTCCAATTGTTCGCCCAGCAGCGCATTGGCCACCGTCAGCATACGCTGGCGAGCTGCCTTTCGTTTCTTGTCGAAGGATGCTGCACGGGGGACAAAACGATTGTCGAAACCATTCGGAAGAACCACGTCAACGGGTTTGTCGAGCAACTCTAAACACTCATTGGCGGTGATGTCGCTGACCGTGGTAAAGCAGTCCACATAGTGTGCGGTCTGCTTTTCGATAGAATGCTTGCTTTGCATGTTGAGCTCGACAGCCATCTGGTCGCCATTATAAGCAAACAGATAGTCGTAGAGGGGCTTTTGGTTGCCGGCTATCGAACGACCAATACTGGTGGCATGGGTGGTGAAAATGGTTCCAATCGAAGACACCTTATTATTAATATATAAGGCGCCCAAACCACACATCCACTCGTTAGCATGGTAAATCACGTGCTTTGTCGGATACAGATCGCCATGGCTCTTGAGGTAATTATACATGCTCTCGACCACTAAAGCTGCCGCATAAGAAAACATTGAAGCTTCGTCGTAGTCGCCATAAGCATGGAGAGAATCTACTTGATAGTTCTCCCACAGCCATCCATAGATTTCGTTTTTCTTTTCGAAATAAGGTGTAAAGTCCACAAGAACAGCAATCGGGTCTCCCGGAACAGCCCATCGTCCCATCTTGACATGAAGTCCTTGTTCTTTAGCCAACCATTGCCACTCGGCAAAAAGCTGCTTATCCTCTCTAAAATAAGGACATTCTTTTTCTTTCCATACATCAGGACCTATAAAAATAATTCTATCCTGAATAGTCTTCTGTAAAGTATTTGCTCGCGTAGAAAGAACAGTATAAATACCGCCTACTTTATTACAAACTTCCCAGCTTGACTCGAAGATAAAATCCGGAGTTAACTGTCTCTTTGTCATGTTATTGATTTATATACGTTGGCAAAGATACTTAATATTTTTTAAATAAAATAATTATTTCCCAAAAAAAATCATTAGATAATTAATTTATTGATTTTAACAAGTAATTTTGTACTGAATTCAACGAACAAAAAAATGATAAAAAAATCAATACTGTGTTTCTTTGTATGGCTATCGGCTTGTGTTCTGGTAAGGGCAGAAGAACCACAGCAACCATTCAAGGGCTACCTGTTTAATAGCGATTACAATGTGTATATTCGCATGAATCTATACGATCAGGATATCATTGTCCCAGGCCAAGAGCTGTTTGGACAAGTACCGGGCTATCTTTCCAGAGAAACCACAAACTACTGCTGGCTGTTTGTGGCTGCCGACATCACGAACCCCAAATCTGCCAAACTACTAGTGAGCAACGACTATGGCAGCGAAGACTTTACAGCCAAGCTCACGATGCAAGACGATAGTACGTTTGTTTTTCAGCATTTAGAAGGCAGCGCTCTAAAGGTCCCCAAGAACGGCAAGTGGCTGAAACTTCCTAATACCCTAACATTTAAAAAGAAATAGAACATGATATTCTACTTTTCAGGAACAGGAAACACACGTTGGGCAGCAGAAAAAATGGCAGAGGCTACAGCAGAGCGGCTCTTCTTCATCCCCAACGAGTTGCCCACCTCGTGCCATTACGAATTAGAAGTTGGCGAGCGCATCGGCTTTTGCTTCCCCGTCCACGGATGGCAGCCCCCGCATATTGTCCGGGAGTTTCTAAAGAAGATCACCTTCAGTACCCCATCATCTGATATTCGAGAGCACTATTGCTACGTATTAATAACCTGCGGAGACAGTGCAGGAGAGACCATTGAAATGTGTAATAGCGACTTGGCCCCCAAAAACATAAGCATTGATTTTGCCATCAGCCTGATTATGCCTGAATCATACGTATGTCTGCCGTTCATGTACACCGACAAGCCACAGCGAGAAGAAGAAAAAATAGCGCAAGCATCTAAAGACCTTGACACAGCCATCAATATCGTTTGCAGCAGGAAAAGAACTACTTTTCTTGTCAAGAAGGGCCCCCTTCCATGGACTTTCAGCCACGTAATCGGTGCCTACTTCAATGCCAAAATGATTACCGACAAAAAGTTTCGTGTGGACCCGGATATGTGCATCAGCTGTGGAAAATGCGTCAAGGTCTGCCCCACGGGCGACATACGCCTTGCGGAAGGTGTGCCAGAATGGAAGCACAACGACAGTTGCACCAATTGCCTGGCTTGCTACCATCATTGTCCCAGACATGCCATCAACTATGGTCGAATCACCCGCAAACGAGGACAATATTATTTTGGGCACAGAACGACTACTTCAGGCGAATGAGTCGGAAGCCGCTAACCTGCTTTCTCTTTGTCAGATACTGATAAAGACTTATGGGCTCTACGACCACCTTTTTATGGATAGATGAGGCATCAAGAAAACAGAGCACCCCATTCTTCCACATGGCAAAGCCGAGATGAGCTATGTCTAAACCTTTCTTAGTGCTGACAATCGCAATCACATCGCCGTCATGCACAACCTCACGCATCAATTTGCTGTTAAGAATATTTCGCGTGGGAATATAATGATACTGTTTGCCAGTGAGCCTCTGTTCCTGTTGCTTGATGACCGCACAGAAATCAGGATTGTCGCGCAGCGCACGATATGAACCAGAATGGGTACTCATCCAATTGACTTTCACGGTTTGAACTGCTGAAAACAACTTAGCAGGATGCTGTATTTCCACAACATGTCCCATGGCCACATTGTCTATGATCCAATCTGAAAAATAATGCAAACGACTCGGATAGCGCTCCAACATGCCTTGACGATAGCGCAAGAGCTGCAGCTGCCGTTGAAAATCTACAAAGCCTCTCTCTCCTCTTCTGCTACACATGGCCAGAGCCAACACATTCTCGACAAACGTTGTGCAGTCTAACTCACGCGTATTGACCACAAGCGCTTCTTCTTGATTGACCTCCAACGTATGAGCCACATACGGACGTCCTAAAAACTGCTTAGCAAACCACAACGGTTCTACATTACCACTTGCTAACATTCTCTCCACAAAGACACTATCTTCTGGTGCATAATTCGCCGCAAAAGAGGTTATCGACAGGAAGAGCAAAACAATAGAAACCAGACATTTACCCATATTTACTTCTTGTATTTCTTTTTCAAACCGAAGTTATACCCCACATACAAATTCATGGAGCCAAATATATTTTTAGTAGCAAAACGAGGCTTGTGATAATTGTAAGAATTCAAGATTACACTCATACCAGCAAACCAACGCATATTGTTATAGACCAAACCGAAACGCCCCACTCCGTCTATATTCACATTCTTAAAATCAAAACCATTATCTCTGCCTTCGTTGGCATCTGCAACAGTATATTTATAAGCCAGTGCTGCCTGCAGACTGGCTGCCAGAAGCCAAGACTTTGCAAACACCCAGTTATAAGCATAACCACCCGACACTTTCAAGTCTTTGTATCTAACGTCGTTGATCATCAGCCCCTCGTCGAGCTTGACAGTTGAACTCGCCAACTTTTCATCTACTAGACTCTGCAAACTCTTATAGTCGAGGGATATGGAATTTTGAGTGTATCCTACACCTGCCATCCATGAACCACAACTTATTTTCTGTATGGTGCTCTGACTGAAAGCTGCGGGATAGGAGAAATGACCATGGTTGAAAATGTAATAGAGATTGAAGCCTGTAATACCTGCTTTGACACCCGAGAACGGCACATTCTCAAGTGAACTGGTATTCAGGCTATTTCCCAACGACACGTTGCGTAACTTATAGTTATTGCCAGTGTGGCGATAGAACAAGTCTATGCCAATCTGAGAACTATAAATACTGAGCGTGAACTCATCTTTCAAGTTTTTCATATTCATATCCTTCAACTCAAACGTGTAGCCCGCAAAGAACCACTTCCATCCGAAATAAGGACCTAACTTCAGATTCATATCTGGAGTAAACGTAAACTCCTGGGCGTTTTGCCCCCGACTGCGAAGCATATACATATCATAAGTATGTGTGGCTTGCAGCATGGCGGTAAATACATAATGCTGAGGTTCTATATAAGTCGTATCCAAACGGTCAAACCCACGAATAATCCTCCTAAGAAGACTAATCTTCCGAGGTTTGGCAGTCGAATCTGATAATTCAAGGGTATCCTGACTCGACACAGAAAGAGAGAAGCAGAAGAAAGCCCCTAAGACAAATAAATTCCGACAGACTCCCATCACAACTTAAATCTTTCCTAAAATACGATCCATTGCCCAATTGGTTGGCGTTGCCGACACACTGGTGCACAGGCATACAGACAAACCTTGAAGATGTTCGATAACATTCTTGATCAAAGGATATTGCACGTATGGAGGATTCTCAACAGCTATCTGCTGGCGCCCTTCGCTGGTGTGAAGTGTGATGGGTTCGTAGCTGAAAACAGAAAAACTGAGCGACCCTTGTTCTCCAATGACCAAAATACGGTCTTCCTTGGCAGATTCATGACCCACAAAGCACCACGACCCACTACCAGGCAAACCGTTCTCAAATTTGAAAACAGCACTCACGGAGTCTTCTGCAGAATATAGATTGCCCCTATTCGCGCAGATACCACGAGCCTCCAAAATCACGCCAAACATGTGTTGAAGCAGATCAAGCTGATGCGGAGCCAAATCATAGAAATAGCCACCACCTGCAATATCTGGTTGCAGGCGCCATGGCAAGTTTTCGGGATGTGCATAATCCAAATCGCGTGGGGGTACTGCAAAACGGACTTGCACATTGATAATCTTTCCAATGGCACCTTGATCAATGATTTCTTTCACACGTTGAAAATAAGGAAGATAGCGTCTATAGAATGCCACGAAGCAGGGCACACCAGTCTGCTCGCTGATACGATTGATGCGAGCGCAATCATCATAACTGGCAGCTAGTGGCTTTTCAACATAGACAGGTTTTCCGGCCTTCATAGACATGATTGCGAAAGTAGCATGACTTGATGGAGGTGTAGCCACATAAACGGCATTTACGTCTGGGTCGTCTATTAGTTCTTGGGCATCGTCATACCATTTTTTTATGCCATGTCGCAGAGCATAGGATTTAGCCTTATCCAAGTTGCGACTCATGACTGCTTCTACCTGTGAGCCAGCAACCTCGCTAAAAGCCGGGCCACTTTTTTTCTCAGTCACTTCGCCACAACCAATGAATCCCCACTTTAATATCTTCATAAATTGTATTAATTTTCAAATTAAATCATGCAAAGTTACGAAAAAAGTCTGTACCTTTGCAATAAATATTAAAATAATAACAGATTTTATGATTGAAAATACTTCAACAGCAGTAAAATCACGCGGTCCCATTGAAGCACTAAAGGATGGCAACAAACTTTATATGGACAATTTCGCAAGACTATTTAAGAGGTCTTGGACTACAGGCATACTATATGCGATAGTGACAGGAGCCTACACAACGGCAATCGTAAACAACGCAGGATTTTTAGTTCTCGGGACGTTCTCAATATTATTTTACGTCATGATAGCAGCCATGCTTTCGCAGGGTTTTGCCACCTTAGTGGACTATCATGAGAATGGTTCCATCCCTGCAAGTAGGCATTGGTATGGCACGTTTAATTTGAAAACATTTGGAAGAATCTTCAAATTCAATCTCAGTATGCTCTTGCCCTTCCTGGCCGTCAGCATACTATCAGCCACCATGTTTATCCTGTCAAGACCACTTGGGCTCATACTGAGCGTTGTTGTTGGCTGCATCACCATGTTCATCCTTATTTTATTCACCCTACCCTTCTGTTATAGTGAGTATCAATACATACTGGACAAGAAAACAAAGCTAACGACTGCATATGGCAAATCATACCTCAAGGGACTCCACCATCTGCCCACCATTTTAGGTACATTTCTCTTATGCGCCATTGGCGTCTTTGTCATCACACAGTTTCTGCAATTGCCACAGACAATACTGATAATTGCAAACATGATAGCCAATCGGGACATTGCGATGGGAGATGCGGCAACCATGCCGAACTATATGATTTGGCTGGAGCCTTTACTGTTCTCCATTTCAGGATTTATTCAGGGCTACCTGCTTATATTCATGATTTATCCTTTTTATTTCATATATATCAGCATTAAAAACAAATAACAGACTTAACGATGAAAAAAATACTATTTATTGATCGCGACGGAACACTTGTTGAAGAACCACATGACGAACAAGTTGACGCACTTGATAAAATAGCATTCAAACCAGGGGTATTTAGATGGTTAGGTTTTCTGAAAGAGAAGACCGACTTTGTCTTTGTGATGGTTAGCAACCAAGATGGACTTGGCACAAGCTCCTTCCCCGAAGACACCTTTTGGCCTGCCCATCAGTTCATACTCAACGCACTTAAAGGCGAAGGCATTGAGTTCGATGATATTCTGATAGACTCACATTTTCCAGAAGACAATGCCCCGACAAGAAAGCCCGGGATTGGACTGGTAAAGAAATATATTGACTCTGGGGACTACGACATTGCCAACAGCTATGTGATTGGCGACAGAGAGACGGATGCTCAATTCGCTCGCAACATCGGGTGCAAGTCTATGATCTTAGGCAATGGCATATCATGGAAACAGGTGGCAGAGAATATATTCGACGGTGAACGCAAAGCAAGCGTGAAACGAACCACCAAAGAGACAGATATCGATATCTCAGTAGCACTCGACGGAACGGGAAAATGCGAGATCAGCACCGGTCTGGGGTTCTTTGACCACATGCTGGAGCAAATTGGCAAACATGGCATGATTGACCTAAAGGTTAAGTGCAACGGGGATTTGAACGTGGATGAGCATCACACCATCGAAGATACAGCATTAGCTTTAGGACAATGTATTTACGAAGCTTTAGGTACTAAGAGAGGCATTGAGCGCTATGGCTTTTCCCTACCCATGGACGACTGTAACGCTCATGTGTGCCTCGACTTCGGAGGACGACCATGGTTGGTTTGGGAAGCGGACTTCAAGCGAGAAAAGATTGGAGACATGCCCACAGAAATGTTTTTCCACTTCTTTAAAAGTCTCTCGGATGCTGCCCGCATGAACTTGTATATCCACGCCGAAGGCACCAACGAACACCACAAGATAGAAGGAATTTTCAAAGCACTAGCAAGAGCGCTACGCCAGGCCATCAGAAGAGACATCTACAACTATCAACTTCCATCAACAAAGGGCATGTTGTAATCGCGCCAATTGTTAATTTTACAATAAAAACTTGGAGGTTTCAATTATAATTTGTATCTTTGGCGTGTAAATCAAATAAATCACGACTATGGCAAACAAAAGATCTTTAAAACATGCAATTAATATGGTCTGCAAGGAGTTATTTGCAGAGGCAATTGCTGCATCTCTTTATGGTAATCAGGTAAATAACGACAATGCTGATGGGGTGCTTTATGCCATCATAAAGATGCAGGCCGATTTTGTCAGCCGTATTTCGCACCCTGAGCCAGGACTAACGCCAAAAGCTTATTATAAGAAGTTGAGAGAAGATTTTACTGCACAAGCAAGTGAGATTATAGATCAAATTAATAATCTCTAACGAGAAAAGAATAAAGATTCAGGTATTATCAATGTTAAAACGATTTTGTTATTGGTTACTTTGCCAAAAACTTGGATGGACGATTGAAGTAACTGAGAACCACCCGAAGAAGTTTATCATTTGTCTGGCGCCTCATACCAGCAATTGGGACTTCTTCTACGGACAGCTGTATAACAAAGCTTTTGGACTGAATAGCAACTTCATGATGAAGAAAGAATGGTTCTTCTGGCCATTGGGACCGCTATTCAAGAAAATGGGAGGCATCCCCGTTTACAGGCAGAAACACACAAGCATGACCGACTCTATTGCCGAGGCGGCTAAAACAGCCGACAGTTTCCGGCTATGCATCACTCCCGAGGGAACCCGTTCACGTGTAGAAGAGTGGAAGAAGGGTTTCTATTTTATTGCCCTCAAGGCGGGTATCCCCATTCTTCTTTACGGATTGAACTACGAGAAGAAGCTCATCACATGTACAAAGACCATCATTCCCTCTGGTAACCTTGAGAAAGATATGCGAGAAATAAAACTATATTTCAAGGATTTCAAAGGGAAGAATCCAGAAAACTTCACCATTGGCAATGTATAAACGAGTTCTTATTGCACTCACTACTATTATCGCGTCATTACCCATAGCTGGCCAGACGTCTTGGGGCGAAACCCATCACGAGGGCGAGCCATGGGTAAAAAATATATCAAGACGACATATAGCTGAGAAAGGTCTGGAGGGGCATCATCTCTCAGTATGGGCCAGCCATGGACGATATTTCGACATAAACAAAGGTAAATGGTGTTGGCAGCGCCCTTCACTTTTTTGCACCAACGAAGACCTCTTCACCCAGACTATTGTGGTGCCCTACCTCATACCCATGCTCGAGAATGCTGGTGCCGTGGTTTTCACTCCACGCGAACGCGACTGGCAGAAAAATGAGGTGATCGTTGACAACGACGACCATACGTCCATGGTCGCCTATCGCGAAACCAATCATAAAGAGAGTTGGACCAACGCACCTTCTAGTGGATTTGCACAACATGCTGGCACTTATAGCGACAACGAAAATCCCTTTACTGCAGGTACAGCACGTATGGCAAAAACCACCCACAACCGCAACAACCAGAGCACAGTTTATTATCAGCCTCAAATTCCGGAAGATGGCAAATACGCTGTCTATGTCAGTTATCAAACCACACCAGAGAGTGTGGATGACGCATGCTATATTGTCTGTCACAAGGGGCAGAGCACCGAGTTCAGGGTCAACCAGCAGATGGGTGGAAGCACATGGGTTTATCTAGGAACTTTCGAATTTGAAAAAGGCAACAGCGAACGTAATCACGTTGTCGTAAGCAACCTAAGCAGACACAAGGGTGTTGTGACGACTGATGCAGTCAGATTCGGTGGAGGCATGGGAAACATTCAGCGTCACAACCAGGTCAGCGGGTTGCCCCGATGCTTAGAGGGTGCACGCTACTATGCCCAATGGGCTGGTATGCCTTATCGGGTATATAGCACCCGCCAAGGCAGTAACGACTATGCAGACGATATCAACGTGCGCTCACTATCTACCAATCTGCTGGCTGGCGGTTCTTGCTATGCGCCCGACTCCATTGGCCGAAAGGTGCCTATCGAGTTGTCGCTGGCCGTACATAGCGATGCGGGGCATACTCCCACTGGGCAAGGCATCTACGGCACACTGAGCATATGCACCACACATTATGGTGACAGTCTGCTGGCTACGGGTATGAGCCGCGAGGCATCTCATGAGTTGGCATCAGACTTGCTCAACAACACCACAGCCGATCTGCAATACCGCTACGGCCAGTGGTCTAAACGTAAGCTATACGACAGGAACTATTCTGAGACACGCCTGCCCATTGTCCCTAGCTCGATTATCGAAACACTTTCGCACCAGAACTTCGGTGACATGCGCTATGGACACGACCCTGACTTCAAATTTACACTCGCACGCTCCATATACAAGACCATTCTGAAATACGTCACTTCGCATCATCATGAAGAATATATTGTAGAGCCTCTGGCGCCCGACAATTTCCATATTGAGTTCACCAACAAGCCTGGTGAGGTTCGCATCAGCTGGCAAGGCATCATCGACGGACAGGAGCCAAGCTCGCGCCCCACAGGCTATCTCCTTTATATCGCACAAGAGAACAACGGATTTGACAACGGAACACCACTAAAGGGAACGTCATGTAACGTGAGATTGGCACCGGGCGTCTTGTATCACTTCAAAGTGATAGCAACCAACGATGGCGGACGCAGTTTCCCTACAGAGACGCTTTCCGCTATTTACCAGCCTAAGGCTGCATACAAAGCTATTATCGTCAATGGATTCCACCGTCTGTCGTCACCTGCCATCAGCGCCACGGGTCTTGGCTTTGACATGAATATGGATCCCGGGGTCTCATACGGGAAAACGGCAGGATGGCTGGGATATCAACAAGTGTTCGACGCCGACAAAATTGGTATTGAAGATTCCACTGGCCTTGGATTCAGTGGCGAAGAATTGGCAGGACAGATTATTGCTGGCAACGATTTCAATTACGTCACTACCCATGCCGAAGCCCTTCGCCATGATACGCGGTTCAGCTTTGTCAGTTGTTCTTCGAAAGCTGTAGAAAACGGCAGTGTGAAACTGGACCATTATCATGTAGTGGATTTGGTACTTGGTCTTGAAAAAGACGATGGCCACAGCCTGGTTTATTACAAGACACTGCGCCCCACCATGCAAGCGGCACTCCGAAAATACACCAATCATGGTGGAAGTCTGTTGGTCAGCGGTGCCTACATAGGCAGCGACCAGACCACTGACGATGAGAAGTTGATGCTCTCCGAACTGCTGAAATGCGAGGCTGCCGGCGTCAACACTTCTTCTGCTGCTGTACGCGGATTGGGACTTCATTTCGACTTTTATAAGTCTCTCAATGAGACTCACTATGCCGCCACACACACCGATGTGCTTCTGCCTACCTCATCATTCTCGTTTCCCGCAATGGTTTACGAGCACGACGAGTCGAGTGCTGCTGTGGCCTACAACGGCAACGACTATCACGCTTTCACCATGGGATTCCCATTTGAGTGTATCACGGATTCATTGGCTCGTGCCAGAATCATGAAAGGAATTATGTCTTTCCTCATAAAATAAATCTATGAATATGAACAAAATACAAGCAAACGCTTCAGGTACAAGAAGCATTGAAGTATCCGAACAGCATCTGATCACCATCGACCAGTATCAGTTATTACGTGACCTTATCGACTCTAATGGCTACGTCGATGAACAAGTATTAGAGAAGTTGAGACTCAACATTCGCTCACTCCTTGAGTCGAATGCAGGCGAGGACAGCAAACAACTACTCGATCTATGTCTGGACGTGATCTATCACCCTAACATGAAAGCCATCGGACTCCAGAATCTTCTCAACCTATATATAGATTGGAAAAAGAAACAAGTGAATGAGCCTACAGCTGACTGACTTTCTACCTACTACCAAAAAAGAGATCGAACTTAGAGGATGGAACGATGTGGATATCATTCTGTTCTCAGGCGATGCTTATGTAGATCACCCATCGTTCGGAGCTGCTGTTATCGGGCGCACACTCGAAGCTGCAGGTTATAAGGTTGCCATTGTACCCCAACCCGACTGGCACGGAGATTACCGTGACTTCAAGAAGCTGGGGCGTCCGCGATTGTTCTTTGGCATATCGCCTGGCTGTATGGATTCGATGGTCAACAAATACACTGCTGCCCGACGACTCAGGTCAGAAGATGCCTACTCGCCAGACGGACGCCACGACATGCGCCCCGAATACCCAACGATTGTCTATTCGAAGATACTCAAAGAGCTTTATCCCGACGTCCCCGTCATTCTTGGCGGTATCGAGGCTTCGCTTCGTCGTCTTACGCACTACGACTACTGGCAGGATTCACTACGCAAGTGCATACTCTGTGACTCGGGTGGCGACATTATTATATATGGTATGGGCGAGAAGCCTATCGTAGAACTGGCACGTAGGCTAGAGGCCGGACAAAGCATTCAGGATATTAAGGACATACCTCAGACCGTTTATCTGGCCAACAAGCAAAATATAGAAGGAGGTATCAGGGAATCAGACATCATACTGAATTCGCACGAGGAATGTTTGAGAAACAAACGTGCCGAGGCAGAAAACTACAGACACATCGAAGAGCAGTCAAACATGATGCATGCACAACGACTCATCCAGCAAGTGGGAAACCAATATGTGGTGGTTAATCCTCCCTATCCTCCCATGACCACCGACGAGATTGATGCATCGTTCGACCTGCCATACGCACGTCAACCTCATCCTAAATACAAAGGGAAACGTATTCCTGCATTCGAGATGATTAAATTCAGCGTGAATATTCATCGCGGCTGTTTCGGAGGATGTGCTTTCTGCACAATATCAGCTCATCAGGGAAAATTTATCGCCTGTCGTTCTAAAGAAAGTATCCTGAAAGAAGTAAAGAAGGTCTGCCAGCAGCCCGACTTTAAAGGCTACCTCAGCGACTTAGGTGGTCCGTCTGCAAACATGTATGGCATGCACGGACGAAACACCAAGGCCTGCGAGAAATGCAAGCGCCCCAGTTGCATACATCCACAGATATGCCCTAACCTGGTCACGAACCATTCAAAACTGATTGATATCTACAGGTCTGTGGATGCGCTTCCCGAAATCAAGAAAAGCTTTATTGGCAGTGGCGTCCGCTACGATCTGTTATTACACAGAGGTAAAGACGAAGAGGCCAACAAGTCTGCCCAGGAATATACACGCGAATTGATATGCAATCACGTAAGCGGCCGATTAAAGGTGGCCCCAGAACATACCAGCGACCGCGTGCTCTATCTCATGCGCAAGCCTTCTTTCCGCCAGTTTGAAGAATTCAAGCGAATCTTCGACAAGATCAATAAGGAAGGTAATCTTCGACAACAGATTATCCCCTATTTTATCAGTTCCCATCCAGGTTGTCACGAGGAAGACATGGCAGAACTTGCTGTTCTCACAAAGAAACTCGATTTCCAGTTAGAACAGGTTCAAGACTTCACCCCGACACCCATGACCATAGCTACCGAGACCTGGTACACAGGGTATGATCCTTATACGTTAGAGCCCGTATTCTCGGCAAAAACGCCTAAAGAGAAATTGGCACAACGCCAATACTTCTTCTGGTATAAGCCAGAGGAACGCAGGGGCATCGAGCAAAGTCTGAGACGCATAGGGCGCACTGATCTCATTCCTAAGCTATTCCCCAACACTGGTGGTTATACACCCTCACCCTATCACAACGCTAACAGGAACATATCGTCATATCATGACAATAACAGAACAAATAAGCATAGCGAAAAGCCCAAAGAAGAAAAACGAGGACGGCATCGTCGTAACAGATAATTTCGTTGCCGTCATCGATGGTTCAACTTCAAAAACAAATAGGCGCTATAGTCTGTTCAGCTCCAACGGGCGATATGCCATGAAGCTGATAGCACGCTATATTGGCAAGATGGAAAAAGACTGTAGTTGTCATCAGTTTTGCGTAGGCGTCACCAACTATCTGGCGAAGCACTACAAGAAGTCTGAGATTAATCATCTCATAGAGCACCCAGAAGAAAGACTCACAGCAAGCGTCATCATCTTTAGTCGTCTCCGACGCGAAATATGGATGGTGGGCGACTGCCAATGTCTGGTGGGCGGGACCTACTACGACAATCCCAAACCGTACGAGCATGAACTGGCCGAGCAAAGGGCCCAAATGATTAAACAGAGTCAAAAGCCACAAGTTGAGTTCCTTCGCGAAGATACGGCAAGACAGCATATCATCCCACGCATGCTCCAGACGATGAAGAACCAGAATATCACCTATGCCGTGGTCGATGGTTTCCGCATTCCAGAAAACAAAGTAAAGATCATAACACTCGACTTTAGCCCATGGGAAATTGTGTTGGCCTCGGATGGCTATCCATTTCTCTGCCCCACGCTGAAAGAATCGGAAGATCGGTTGAAAAATCAGAAAGAAAACGACCCGCTCAACATTGGTGAGTTCAAGGCAACCAAGGCCTTCATGGAGGGTAACAACTCTTTTGACGATCGCTCATATATCAGATTTAGTGTGTAAAATTTGGCTATTTCATAAAAAATAGTTACCTTTGCACCCGCAAAATCTGGTAGTACGCCTTCGTTTGCAATGATGGTTCCGTAGCTCAGCTGGATAGAGCAACAGCCTTCTAAGCTGTGGGTCTTGGGTTCGAGTCCCAACGGAATCACGAAGAGAGAGACATTTATTGTCTCTCTCTTTCGTTTAATCTGTTTTCTTATCCAGCATCTCCAGCACTAAATTTGGCTCAGTTGCAATTGCATAGGTTTTGCGATACTCCCAGAGTCTTGAATTGACATTTCCAGAGTCTTGAATTGGCATTTTCAGAGTCTGGAGAGGTTCGTTTTAAAGTCTAAAAGCACGTATTCTAAAGTCTTGAAGAGGCGTTTCTGAAGTCTAAAACCGAAGCTATCATTTCTGCTCTAGCCCCTGGATGCTCTACATCCAGCCCTTAGAACAACCGCATCCAGGGGCTAAAACAACCCGTTCCAGGGGCTCGATGCGCCACACATAGGGGCTGGACGGACATCAAAAGTAAAGCTATGACAACGCAAAAGCGAAACTTTTCTTCTCTTAAAGTGGCACTTTTCTCTTTTTATTTCGTACCTTTGCACCAACCTAACTAAATAGTATTACAAAATGAGAACAACCATTATCACAGTTGCTATATTGCTAGGAGCCTTAAATAGTATAGAGGCTCAAGAAAAAGTGATGAGCATACTGAAAACCAACGGTAGCAGTAGTAAAACACGAGTAGCAGAACTAGACCAAATCAAGTTTCTACCATTTGACATTAACCATCTGCAACAACCTTCGAGTGAAACCCAGAGCCAGCCTGCAACCATGATCATGAAACTGATCAACGGTGCACAGATGCGCACCAGTGTGGACGAGGTGAAGGACATTTCGTTTGCTGACACGCTCTATCATACCAACAGTATGGGACAGCACATTCTGGAAACAGACGAGCTATTCTGGCCCGACGATCGACTGCTGCCACATCTGTTACCACCGGCCTCTACGATCAAGACGCTCGACATGCCTGCCGCACGACTGGGCAATGCCGAACGCGTGATGTTCTGCACACTGCAAGGCATCGTCAACCGCACCTGTCCGCGTATTCTGCTCTATAACCACAATGAAGAGCCACAAAGCACATGGCCATCTGCCAACGGACTGAGAACGAGTGCCATTTCAACAGGAAATCCCTACGAACTGGTGAAGTCTTATATGGAAGAGCTCAACGGACTAGTGCTCTACACTAATGAGTTGAGCGACCATTATGCCAACCTGGCTGTTACCATTGGCGGACTTGACAGACTATTGCCCGTGACACCTGAGGTGAAAGAAAAACTTGAGGCCAATGGCATTCAACTGCCTGTAAAGGTCGATCTGACGCAACTCACCATGAGTACAGCCACCGACATCTATACTTACCTCTACGACAACTACTGGAAGCGCTGCAACCATCGATTGTTAATAAGCCTGAACCCTACCATCCCCTACGTACACGACATCGGTGCTGCATGCGGATCTGCATGTGTTTGGCTGGACCCACGCATACAGAGTGAACGAAACGTGTTGGACAAAATGCTGGCCGACATGACTCCCGGACGCGACATCGTGTTAGGATGGTACCCCGAAGAGCGATCGGGCGTGGGCGAGGCAACAAGATACGGTCTGTCAACCGTCCCAGCGGACTTCTTCGAGAATGCCACCATCTATTCTGCCGTCAACAAACCAATCAAGATTGCTCCGGTGCCCAAGCGCCCCAAGCTAGAGAATAAAATCTATGCAGCCGTATATATCAGTGATGGCGACAACATACAATATTGTCAGCACGCCATGGCCAAGATTTTCGAACAAGGAGGTCGCGGACAGATGCCCATGAACTGGACCATCAGCCCTGCACTAGCCGACATTGCTCCTGGCATGCTAAACTACTACTATGGCAAGGCATCAACCAACGACTGCTTTGTCTGCGGACCGTCTGGACTGGGCTATGCTATGCCATACGATGCCCACAACAAGGTGTACTATAGTCATATGCTCAAGACTGAACTGTTTGACAAATACACCCAACTTACACAACGCTATCTGGAGAAGACAGGACTACGCATCATCACCATCTGGGACAATATCAGTAATAACCAAGGAGCATGTTATGCTAAAAACTGCTCTTATCTCTACGGACTAACCATCAACGACTGGGAACGACAAAACGGGCGACTGACTGGAAAAATACAATCTGGGAGCTTGCCCATTGCACCCCTCTACCCATGTTATGCCAATAGCGCTGATGTGGTCAACGACTTCTTCAATCGCGACATCAGCAACTTCGATGGCAAGAAACCTATGTTCGTAACCGGACAGGTCACCGTGTGGGACGTCGGTCCCGACAAATTAGTGGCACTCAAGGAGAAGCTAAACACACTTTCACCCGGCAACGTCAGCATTGTGCGTGCAGACCACTGGTTTAGCTACTATCGCGAAGCCAATCACATGCCTTTCAACATCACCATGTTGGAAGACATGACAATCACCTCTTCTGCAGCAAAGACACCAGCAAGATATGCCGCCGACGGCTCGCCCTCGACAGGCAACATCTGGATTTCTCGTATGGCAAATCAGCAGAGCTGGATTCTGATGGACTTCAAAGAACCCTACGAAATCAGCCGCTATGTGATACGCCATGCAGAAACTTCGGGGCTCGATGCAGAATTAAACACTCGCGACTTCACCATGGAGATCAGCATGGACGGTGAAACATGGACCACAATCGGCACACACACAGGCAATACGGCTCCTGTAACCGATGTCACCATCACTCCCAGACAAGCACGATACGTCCGACTGAACGTCACTAATGGCGGTGCCGACGGATATATCCGCATCGGGGATATTGAAATAGAGGGGATGCACTAATGAAAACGCTGCATCCCCACTTAAAAGGAATGCAATCATTTTATTTACTTTCATCACTTTTTGATATTACGCCCCCGAAAAATGAGAGATAATTTGGCACATAGCAAAAAACTTCATACCTTTGCAAAGTATTCAAAGCAAATGGACCTAACCACTATTAACTAATTATAAAATCAACCCTTAATGTAGTTAGTATTTCTGCAACTGAAGGCACGCGCGTGTCAGGCTGCTTGCAATAAATATAGTGGTTTAATATAACCTCTATCTTTATCTCAAATTTTACATACGAAGCTACTTTCCTATGTGAACAGTGTGCGATGCCTCCCAAGAAAAGGATGCGTCGCACGAGTGTTTTTATTCCCCTTTATAGAGAGATTCGAGACGAATGTCGCGAGAACGACGCAAGTAGGCATTTCGTTGCACGATGGCTCTTGACCACTCATCTGTCAACAAGTTGGTCACAGGCAAGTCTAACTGCCATCGGCCTTGAGCCTCAAGTCGATCTACCATAACACCTACGCTCAAATTGTCAAGACTCTCGGCAGGAAGATAGCGCGACTCGTCGCCTTTCTCATCGGGAGTGATTTCTATCAGCAGGTGAGACTCTTGCAATCGATACAAAAGATCATAGACAATGCGGATAGGTATGCCCGATGCTTGTCGCAGTTCTTCTGCAGTGGGTCCCTTGCGTCCATCGGCGAAACGACGACACACGATACTCATGAGCAAGGCACAAAGCATCAGTTGGTAGCGATGACTGATATCCTCGGTACGTCCATTATAGACATAGAAGTCAAAATTTTGCGATGTGTAAGTTAGTTCGGCACCAAAAAGACAAATGTTCCACGATATCTGCACCCACAACATGAACATTGGCAGGGCAGCAAACGAACCATAGATGGCGTTATATCCCGTCACCCACATCTGAGAATGAATATAGAAAAACTGTACCAACTGCATGGCAATGCCAGACAGAATGCCTGGAATAATGGCATTTTTCACTTTGACATGCGTATTGGGCATAAACACATACAAACCAATAAACATTAACGACATGAGCATATAGGGCGACATGTCTATAAGTTTGCGAACAAACGACCCCAGCAGCAGGAAATCAGTCATCGAATTGGCCATCGTGGCAAGAAAAAGACTAATGCCAGTAGAGATAACAATAAAGATTGGAAAGAGGAAGAACATGGCAAAATAATCAGTCACTGTGCGAAAGATGCTGCGCTTCCGCTTCACCTGCCAAATCTCATTGAAGGCAATTTCAATGTGATTAACCAGCAGCATCACGGTATAGAGCATAAAGATAAGACCGACACCCAAGAAAATGCCACTCTTGGTGTGTACTAAATAGCTATTCACAAAACCAATGATGACATCGGCCACCTGAGGCTGCGACGAGAAAGCATCGCGAAACCATAACTCTATATAGCGATTATAACCAAAACCACGAGCGATGGCAAAGATGACTGCCATGATGGGCACAATGGCTAGCAGTGTACTGTAGGTCAGAGCCGAAGCCTGATTAACGACTCGTTCCTTAGTGAAAAAGCGAATAGCAAGATAGGCTATCTTATAGACGGAAGACTGTTGAAGGTTTCTAACTTTTAACTTCATCGAGGTTAATCATGTAGTTTAAAGAAAAAAAACGAAAGCAGCGTCCCTATAAGCCGGGTTCTGTACTGACAAATAGTCAGCGCCTGCCATTTATCTACTACGTATGTCACCAAACGTCTCTAGCGTCCTACCCTCCATCGCATCCCCAAAAGGAACTCGGGCGGGCAACCCTCACATGTCGATGGTTTACATGAACTTGCAGCCTCCAGATGGAACAGCCCAACGATCACCCGCTGGCTGGTGGTCTCTTACACCTCCTTCTCACCCTTACCTATTATATATAATAGGCGGTTGTTTTCTTCTTCCATATCCAGCTGTTACCAACTGCTTCTACTTTCAGAAGTGGAGCACCCTATGCTGCCCGGACTTTCCTCTCGTCTCTCCTTTCAGAAACACCAGCGGCAAGCCAGAACGCTGCTTTCGCGCATGCAAAGGTAATACTTTTTTTTGAAATGGTGCTAATTTTTGTTTAAATTAAAGAATTAAACGAATGTAAAAAATCTATTAGCAGCCGCAAACGGACATTAAAGAGATGCTTCGAAATGTTAAATTCAGACAAAAAGAACGGACAATTTGTCAGTTTTTAAACTTTTGCAATATATTTGCATCAAAGGTTTAAAAGAAAATATAAACATTAACACTAATATGAAGATTATGGATAAGAAAAAGATTGCTAATTATGTCATCCCGGCCATCAGCCTGACGGCCATCGTATTCTCGGTAGCAGCCTTCAACCAGACAAACGCAGCCAACATACAGGCTGCCAATCCAGAGACCACCGAAGTATCCAACCTGCCGGCCGCACAGCCCGTAGATCTAACATATGCCGCAGAAAAGGCTCTGCCATCAGTTGTACATATTAAATATGTGCAGAACTCAAAGATTCAGACCGTAGAGGTACAGAGCGACCCATTTGAAGACTTCTTCTCTGATCCATTCGGTGGATTCTTCGGACGAGGACAGCGTGGACAAGGTGGCACACACAAACAGAAGGTGCAGACACCAAAAAAGACAGCCACTGGTAGCGGCGTCATCATCTCTCCCGATGGCTATATCGTGACCAACAACCATGTGGTGGATGGTGCCGATGAACTAACAGTCACCCTTTCGGATAGCAAGGAATACTCGGCACGCATCATCGGAGCCGACAAAACCACCGACCTGGCTCTCATCAAGATTGACGGCAAAAACCTTCCTGCCATCCGCATTGCCAATAGCGACAATGTGAAAGTTGGCGAATGGGTACTGGCCATCGGTAATCCTCTTGGCCTGAACAACACAGTGACTGCAGGTATCATCTCGGCTAAGGCTCGCACACTTCGTGCTAACGGTGTGGAGAGCTTCATACAGACCGACGCAGCCATCAACGCAGGAAACTCTGGTGGCGCTTTGGTCAACACCAACGGCGAACTGATTGGCATCAACGCCATGCTATACTCGCAAACTGGCTCGTATAGTGGTTACGGATTTGCCATTCCTACGACAATGATGAACAAAGTAGTGGAAGACCTGAAGAAGTACGGCACCGTACAGCGTGCTATGATTGGCATTAGCGGACAAGATGTTAAGTCTCAGGTGGACTACGAGAAAGAGGAAGGAAAGGAGCCCACCGACTATGGCACTATGGAAGGCATCTATGTAGCTGAGGTCATGGAAGAAAGTGCTGCCGCTGAAGCTGGTATCGAGAAAGGCGACATCATCATCGAGGTGGACGGTAAGAAGCTGACAAAGTTTGGTGAGTTGTCGGGATTACTAGCACAGAAACGACCTGGTGACAAGGTCACGCTGACATACCTGCACAACAAGAAAAAGCAAACAAAAACCGTCACACTGCGTAATGAGCAAGGCAATACAAAGATTGTGAAGAATGCCGACATAGATGTGCTGGGAGCCGATTTCCGCGAAATCACAAAAGCACAAAAGGAACAACTTGAAATTACTTATGGACTGGAAGTTCTGAAGGTGAATGCTGGAAAAATGAAAGAAGCCGGTGTACCCAAGGGATTCATTATTCAGCGAGTTAATGACGAACAGATAAAGTCTGTTGAAGACCTTCAAGAAATCGTTAAAGAAGCTTCTACATCTAAAGAGCCAGTGCTCATCATCAAGGGTCTCTTCCCAACAGGCAAACGTGGTTATTTCGTTGTTCAGTTGAGCGAGTAACGACATCATTCTGTTAAAAAACACTAAAGGGAGGAAAAAAGTTAAGACAAAATACTTTTTCCTCCCTTCTCTTTACTAATTTTGTACCCAATAGACTTTAACACTGGTACCTGATGAGACAACTTAAAATTACCAAATCAATCACTAACCGTGAGAGCGAAGCTCTCGACAAATACCTCCAAGAAATCGGCAAAGAGTCGATGATTAGCACGGAGGAAGAAGTAGAATTGGCACAACTGATTCGCAAAGGCGACAGGAAGGCGCTAGAGAAGCTGACAAAAGCAAACCTGAGATTTGTTGTCTCAGTTGCCAAACAGTACCAGAATCAAGGGCTATCCCTACCCGACCTCATCAACGAGGGCAACTTGGGACTAATTAAAGCCGCAGAGAAATTCGATGAGACGCGTGGTTTCAAGTTTATATCCTATGCGGTGTGGTGGATTAGACAAAGCATACTGCAAGCCATTGCAGAACAAAGCCGCATTGTGAGACTACCACTTAACCAGGTGGGGTCAATGAACAAGATAAACAGGGTAGCAAGCAAATTTGAACAAGAGAACGAACGCCGCCCCTCGGCCCGCGAGTTGTCAGAACACATAGATCTGCCGATGGAGAAAATTGATGAAGCCATCAATATTTCCGGAAAACAAGTATCGGTAGATGCTCCCTTTGCCGACGGTGAGGAAAGCTCACTACTGGATGTACTTGTAAACGACAGTTCGCCATCGGCCGACCGCGAACTCTTACAAGAGTCGTTACAGTCGGAGATAAGAGATGTGCTGAAAGAGCTGAACGAACGCGAACGCGACATCATCATGGCATTCTTTGGTATAGATCAGCCAGAGATGACACTAGAAGAGATTGGCGCACACTTCGGTCTGACTCGTGAACGTGTGAGACAGATTAAAGAGAAGGCTATCCGCCGTCTGCGCTGCAACTCAAGGAACAAAGTGTTGCTCAGCTATTTGGGGGCGTAGCGATTTCGATAGAATATTAACACACAACAAATAGAAAGTTTTGAAACACATATCACTCATTCTGTTGTTGGCAGCAGTCTTTAGTACCGCCACAACAGCTACAGCCAAAAAGGTGGTTGTACCAAAGATGTATGTCTTTGGCATTGCTGCATCGTTTAACGATACTATTGTTCACTTTACGAATATTCAGGAGGTTGACAGTGCATGGATAGACAAGAAGACTAATTTCTTGGTTGGGCGAGACAGCTACTCATATCAGATGCGCGACTATATGGAACAAAAACATCAGATGCCACACCGCACCTGCATAGTGTTTTATAATAAGGAGCGCGCCAAACTTGAGAAAAAATATCTCAAAATGAAACGTCTATACATGCCGGGCAAAGACGGCAAAGCACACTTCGACCTGCGCTACCTGAATAGCAGTGATTTCAAGTTTAAGGCCTACGATGCCAGCGAAGATGAGAAATAGTCACTATTTCACAATAGCCGAACACAACATCTGCATCAGATTTGCTGACGGGCAGGAAAACACGATAGAACTCTTGCCTTCGTTCAATGAGTTCAAAGCAGAAAAGCCACAAGGTCAAATGCTCTTCACCTTAACCATCGATGACACATTGTTGCCGAGAAAAGAGAAAACGCTGGTGCGGAAATTTGATACGGGCAATGGCGATACGCTTGTTTACAAGCTCGTTGATGGAGGCTATCAATACATCATACGCGACATACACAATCGCGACTGTTGCCTGCTGATATGCAACAACAGATTCACAGAATGCCAATGTGCCCTTAATGGTGATTGGACTATGCGCTCGTTCGGCTTGAATGATGCACTGATGCTTATCTATGCCTTTGCCGGTGCCTTTCATCACACTATCCTGATACATGCATCATGTATAAAATATGGTTCATGGGGATTTCCTTTCACCGCAAAGAGTGGCACAGGTAAGAGCACTCACACGTCACTCTGGTTGAAATATATCGAAGGATCTGAGCTGTTGAACGATGACAACCCCATCATACGCATCATCAATGATCAGGCATTTATCTACGGCTCACCCTGGAGCGGAAAGACTCCTTGCTACCGTAATATGAAAGTAAGGCTGGCTGCCATCACCAACATCAGCAGGGCATTAGAAAACAGTATTGAAAGATTAGACCCAGTACGTGCATTTGCATCGTTGTTGCCAGCCTGTTCAAGTATGATGTGGGATGCAGAGATTCACAACAATCTATGCGAGGATCTCACACATCTGATTGAACAGCTACCCATTTACACGCTTCACTGTCTGCCAAACGAAGAAGCTGCAAGACTATGCCACAAGACGATTGTAACATAAGAACCATCCAGATGGCCAACTGTCAGTTCCTTCCTCAAATGGTGAGTCTGCTGAAGGAAGGTCATACGGCCACTTTGTCACTACGTGGACGCAGCATGCGACCATTTTTGGAAGACGGACGCGACAAGGCACTCTTGAAGATAGCCGACCACTATGATGTTGGCGATGTTGTTTTGGCAGAAATATCCAAAGGTTGTTTTGTGCTACATCGCATCATCGCTATTAACGGTGAGGAGGTAACACTCAGGGGGGATGGCAATTTAAACGATGAAAACTGCATGATGACAGATATTCAAGCCATAGCCATCGGCTTCTACCGCAAAGGATGCAACAAACTAGAAAGTACGACAGGTCGGAAATGGCGTATCTACTCTTGGTGGTGGACACGTCTCTACCCCATCAGACGATATGTGCTGTTTGCTCTGCATCCACACATTCCACAAAGATGGAGGAAATAAATATTTGTATTGAGTAATAAACGTATCTAAGAATATGAAGACGAAGAAAGGATTTAAACTCCGCACCATCTGCGGCGAAAATATAATTGTTGCCGAGGGTATCGAAAATATAGACTTCAGTCGAATCATCAGCATGAATGAGTCGGCTGCATACCTGTGGAACAAAATTCAGGGCATCGACTTTACAGCCGACACCCTTATAGAACTTTTATTGGACGAATACGAGGTCAGTAAAGAAAAAGCCTCGCTAGATGTCAGTCAACTCATAGAACAATGGCAGAAGGCAGGCATTATTGAGGATTAGAGTTTAAGCGTCTGCTTGAACATCCCATCAAACTCCGATTCTAAAGAAGGCTTGTGACTGAATATGCCAAATACGGCACTGCCACTGCCACTCATAGCAGCATAGTCAGCACCCATATCGTAAAAATGCTGTTTGATAGCGCCAATTTCTGGATGAAGCGCAAAAACACTCTTCTCGAAATCATTTTTCAAATATTGGCGCCATGTACTGACAGGCTGCATGACGACATCTCTACAGTTCTTTTCTGGACGAGAAGGAGTAATCAGCGAAAAGGCCTCTTTTGTTGGCACTGGAATCTGAGGGCGCACCACAGCCAGCCAGTAACCTTTCAAGTTCACATCAATTGGCGTCAACCGTTCACCTATACCCTCAGCATATGCAGGCGTATTCAACACAAAGAAAGCACAATCCGCTCCCAGACGGGCAGCATATTCGATGAGTTGTTGCTCGGTGAGTCCTAGTCCAAACATGCGATTCAGTAGCACCAACATTGCTGAACAATCGCTACTGCCTCCGCCCATTCCTGCTTGTGTAGGAATAGCTTTATATAAATGAGCGTGCACGCGAGGCATGTTGGGAAAATCTTGTTTCAACAAGTTATAAGCCTTTACAACCAGATTCTTTCGTTCATCACCTTCTATCTTAAAATTCGACACCTTCAAGTCGCAATCAAAGTCAGAAGGAAACAACTCGTCCATCACCGTCACTTCAAGTGCATCTTGCAGCGCTACAGGAAAAAACACAGTTTCCAAATTATGATATCCATCTGGACGACGCTCAACCACATTTAAACCAAGGTTTATCTTTGCGATAGGAAAAATGATCATCTTTCTTTCATTTATTGATGCAAAAGTAATCATTTTCAAGGAAAAAGACAAATCAAATCGAAAAAAATACGTACCTTTGCAACTCAAACGCTTCAAATTATGCCAGAACAAAATACAACGAACAGACGTAGTAGAAAACAACAGCCAGTTGACAACACCTATGCACACCTACAGCCACAAGCGCTCGACATAGAACGTGCCGTGCTGGGAGCATTGCTCATTGATAAAGATGCTTATTCGGTGGTTTGCGAGATGCTCTTCCCTGAGAGTTTCTATGACCCACGTCACCAGATGATTTATACGGCCATCCGCGATCTCGCAATGGCCGAAAAACCCGTGGACGTACTGACCGTCACCGAACAAATGGCCAAAAACGGACATTTGGAAGAAGCAGGCGGACCTGGTTATATTGCAGAGATATCCTCACGTGTTGCTTCGTCTGCCCACGTTGACTACCATGCACGCATTGTTGCTCAGAAGTTTCTGGCACGTCAGCTCATCCAGTTTGCCGGCGATATTGAGACAAAGGCGTTTGACGAGACCATCGATGTTGACGACTTGATGCAGCACGCAGAAGGTGCCCTCTTCGAACTCTCTCAGAAAAACATGAAGAAGGACTACACCCAGATTGACCCAGTTGTCAGTCAAGCGATGCAGGCTATCCAGAAAGCTGCGGCTAATTCTGACGGATTAACGGGTGTGCCAACTGGCTATCACAAATTGGATGACATGACCAGCGGCTGGCAGGCCAGTGACTTGGTCATCATTGCAGGACGTCCTGCAATGGGTAAGACCTCGTTTGCCCTTTCTATGGCCAAGAATATTGCAGCCGACTACAAAGTACCCTTGGCATTCTTCTCTCTTGAGATGTCAAACGTGCAGTTGGTTAACCGCCTAATTTCTAACTGTTGTGAGATTCAAGGTTCGAAGATTCTGAACGGACAGTTGCAACCTGACGAGTGGGACCGTCTTGACAAGCGCATCAACGATTTGCTGGGTGCACCACTCTATGTTGACGACACCCCAGGTCTTTCTGTATTCGAACTGCGCACAAAAGCACGCCGACTGGTGCGCGAGCATGGCGTAAAGATTATCATGATTGACTACCTTCAGCTGATGAATGCCAACGGCATGCGTTTCTCATCACGCCAGGAAGAAGTGTCAACCATCTCACGCTCATTGAAAGGACTGGCCAAAGAACTTGATATACCTATCCTCGCTCTGTCTCAGTTAAACCGTGGTGTAGAAAGTCGTGAAGGATTGGAAGGTAAACGACCGCAACTGAGCGATTTACGTGAGTCTGGAGCCATCGAGCAGGATGCCGATATGGTGTTGTTTGTTCACCGTCCTGAGTATTATCACATCTTCCAAGACGACAATGGTCGCGATCTTCATGGCATGGCCCAAATTATTATTGCCAAGCACCGTAAGGGTGCCACCGGTGATGTGCTACTGACCTTCCGCGGTGAATATACACGCTTTGAAAATCCAGAAGACACCCACCTTAGCAACAGAGCCCCACAGGATAGTGGTGAAATTTTGGGCTCACGCGTCAACGGTGAAAGCAATATTCCCGATGGTTTCGACCCATTTGAAGGGAGTCCTCTCCCCCCCCCGCCAGAAGGAGCACCATTCTGATGAGCATATAGCTATACCATCATCAGTTCAGCCATAATCATATCGCTGACAAACAGACCATCACGCGTAAGTTTCAGATGGTCATCAGTTTGTTGTAGCCAGCCACATGAAAGGTACTTTTGAGCCATTCGCAAACAATAATCCCGCTGTTGTGGTCTAAGCCCTTGCAAGGAGAGGCCGTCGCAGGTGCGCAATGCCGTCATCACCAAGTCGTTGTAGTGCGTAGCTTCGTCCAGTCGCTCGTAGTCCACACGTGGACTACCGCTCTCTATTCCCTTGATATATTCTGAAATACTTGACACGTTCCATTGTCTGTCAACCCCATCAAAACTATGAGCCGCAGCCCCAAGCCCAATGTATGGCGTTTGATTCCAATAGTTCGAATTATGGTGAGAGCGATAACCTGCTTGAGCAAAGTTACTGATTTCGTAATGTTCGTATCCCGCAGAAGCCAGACGGTCAATTAGGTCGAAGTACATTTGTCGCTCCAACTCTTCGTCAATCTCACTCACCTCACCACTCTCCAGCATCCTATAGAGTGCTGTACCTTCTTCGTACTGGAGAGCATAGGCCGAAATATGTTCTACACCGAGCGATAAGGCCTCGGTTACATCACGATGCCACTCCGAGAGTGTTTCGTTGGGGAATCCATACATCAAGTCAATACTAATATTGCCAATGCCAGAACTTCTCAATGCGTCAACGGCAGGAGCTATCTGACCAGCACGATGACGACGACACAAAAAGTGAAGACGCCGGTCGTCGAACGTTTGCACCCCCATCGAAACCCTATTAACAGGCAATTCAGCCAGAGATTCTACAAACTGCTGGGTAACATCGTCAGGATTACACTCCATCGTCACTTCGGCCAAAGGATCCACACGATACACCTTATATATATATATAAAGAGTTGTTCTAATTGCTGAAAAGAAAGTTGTGAGGGTGTGCCTCCACCTAGGTAAACAGTGGAAACATCCTGCTCAGAAGATCTGCTCTGCATCTCGCTGCACAGTGCATCAACATATCTCTGAGAAAGTTCAAGTTGTGTGGTTGAATAGAAACCACAATACACGCAACGACTCGCACAAAAGGGAATATGAATGTATAGTCCTGCCATAACAGTTGCAAAATTACTAATTTTGTTTAATTTTCAAAAGTTTTTTTTGGTATTTAGACAGAAAATGCGTACTTTAGAGGCCTCAAACCTAAGGGTGAGAAAAAGAATTACCAAATAATATTAATAACTAAAACCTGTAACACTAATGAAAGTTTATCAGACAAACGAAATTAAAAACATTGCATTGCTTGGCAGTGCGGGTAGCGGCAAGACTACTCTTGCCGAAGCAATGGTTTACGAGGCCGGCATCATTAAGCGTCGCGGCACCGTAGAGGGTAAGAACACCATGAGCGATTATTTCCCCGTCGAACAGGAATATGGCTACTCGGTGTTCTCTACTGTTTTTCATGTAGAATGGAACAATAAGAAACTGAATATCATCGACTGTCCGGGTTCCGACGACTTTGTTGGAGGAGCAATCACAGCACTGAACGTCACCGATCAGGCCGTCATTCTCATCAATGGTCAGTATGGTCCCGAGGTTGGTACACAAAATGCTTTCCGCTATACCGAAAAGTTGCAGAAGCCTGTCATCTTCTTAGTGAACCAGCTGGACAAAGAGCATTGCGACTTCGACACCATTCTGAACAGTATGAAGGAAATCTATGGTGAGAAATGCGTACCCGTACAGTATCCAATCACAACAGGTCCAGACTTCAATGCCGTTATCGATGTGCTGCTAATGAAGAAATACTCATGGAAGCCCGAAGGTGGTGCTCCTATCATTGAGGATATTCCAGCCGACCAGATGGAGAAAGCCAAAGAACTTCATGCTGCTCTCGTTGAGGCTGCTGCCGCCAATGATGACACGCTGATGGAGAAATTCTTCGAAAGTGAGAACCTTACAGAAGACGAGATGCGCGAAGGTATCCGCAAAGGACTTGTCACCCGCAGCATCTTCCCCGTGTTCTGCGTATGTGCAGGCAAGGATATGGGCGTTCGTCGCCTGATGGAGTTCCTGGGCAACGTTGTGCCTTTCGTCAGTGAGATGCCAAAGGTGCGCAACACACGTGGCGAAGAAGTGTCTCCCGACTGCACTGGTCCTACTTCACTTTATTTCTTCAAAACAGGTGTTGAACCTCACATTGGTGAAGTACAATACTTCAAGGTGATGAGCGGCTCTGTAAAGAGTGGCGACGACTTGACCAATGCCGACCGTGGTTCTAAGGAGCGTATCGGCACTATTTACGCATGTGCAGGCGCCAACCGCATACCCATTGACGAGCTGAAAGCTGGAGACATCGGTTGCACCGTGAAACTGAAAGATGTGAAGACCGGCAATGCCCTGAACGGTAAAGACTGCGAGTGGCGCTACGATTTCATTAAATATCCCAACTCCAAGTACTCGCGTGCCATCAAGGCTGTCAATGAAGCCGAGACCGAGAAAATGATGGTTGCCCTGACCAAAATGCGTCAGGAAGATCCCACATGGGTTGTAGAACAATCGAAGGAACTGCGTCAGATTATTGTCCACGGTCAGGGAGAATTCCACCTGCGCACTTTAAAATGGCGTATGGAGAACAACGAGAAAATCAAGATTGAATATCTGGAGCCCAAGATTCCATATCGTGAGACAATCACCAAGATGGCTCGTGCCGACTATCGCCATAAGAAACAGTCGGGCGGTGCCGGACAGTTTGGCGAAGTACACCTGATTGTAGAACCCTATGCTGACGGTATGCCCGATCCGACATCGTTCAAAATCAACGGCCAAGAGTTCAAGATGAACATTAAAGGCAAAGAAGAGATTGATCTGGAATGGGGCGGCAAGCTAGTATTCATCAACTCTGTAGTAGGCGGTGCCATCGATATGCGTTTCATGCCTGCCATCCTGAAGGGTGTGATGGAGCGCATGGAACAAGGCCCACTGACCGGTTCTTATGCTCGCGATGTACGCGTGATTGTTTACGACGGCAAGATGCACCCCGTTGACTCTAACGAGCTCTCATTTATGCTCGCAGCACGCAATGCATTCTCAGCAGCTTTCCGCGAAGCAGGTCCAAAGGTACTCGAACCTATCTACGACTTGGAGGTCTATGTTCCTGCCGACTATATGGGCGATGTGATGAGTGACCTGCAAGGACGCCGAGCCATTATTATGGGCATGGATACTGAGGCTGGCTATCAGAAATTGTCTGCCAAGATTCCTTTGAAAGAGCTCTCTAACTATTCAATCGCACTGAGCTCTATCACGGGCGGTCGTGCTTCGTTTACCACCAAGTTTGCAAGCTACGAACTTGTGCCAAACGACATACAGCAGCAACTCATCAAAGAGCACGAGGCAGAAACCAAGGACGAAGACTGACATTCATTTATCGAATAAGTTTTTTGAACAAAGAGACTTTAGGCTGAACAGCTTAAAGTCTCTTTTCTTATGTGGCACAACAAATTCGATTTTGCAATATCAAGAATAATATATAAAACTAAATAATCAGTTTTTAGTTAATATCGTTAAATTTAACGGAAATATTTAACTTAAATAGTATCACGATTAGGATTTTAAGTTATCTTTGCAACGACGTTATTAAACAGCAGAGAAGATGAAGAAATCTACAATATGGATCATAGCTGCCGTCATGGTGACCTCGTTCTTAGGACTGCTTTTTCTGCAGATCTCCTACATCGAAGAGATGGCGAAGATGAAGAAAGAACAGTTCGATGAAAGCGTAACACGAAGTCTTTATCAGGCATCACGCAACTTGGAACTGAACGAGACGCTGCGTTATCTGGAGAAAGACGTCAACGATGTAGAGCGTAAAGCGGTCACACAAGACTCTATCATCGTGAACAGCCTTGATGGCTCTATTCAGCAAGCCCACCAATTCTCAGTTTCTGCCGACGACGGAACTTTTTATTCGGCTTTCGAACTCAAGACGTTCACCACTAAGCCAGCCTCCGTACCAAAGGCAATGATCATGCACACGGACAAGAACCAGAAATTGGAAGCAGCCAAGACACTACAGGAAATAGTGCGCAATCGATATGTCTATCAAAAAGCACTGCTTGACGAAGTTGTTTATAATATCCTGTACACAGCCAGCGAGAAACCGTTGAAAGAGCGCATCAACTTCAAGTTGCTGGATCAGGACATTCGTTCTGAGCTTATGAACAACGGCATCAGCATCCCCTATCACTTCACCGTTTCTACGGCCGATGGACGAGAGATTTACCGCTGTCCAGACTATACTGATGAAGGCGACGAATACACCTACACACAGACGCTCTACCGCAATGACCCATCATCGAGAATGGGCGTGGTGAAGATCCACTTCCCTGACATGAGCTCATACATCTTCTCGTCTATCAGATTCATGATTCCGGCTCTGATTTTCACCATGGTACTGCTGCTCACATTTATCTTCACAATAGTAGTAATCTTCCGTCAGAAGCGTTACACAGAGATTAAAAACGACTTCATCAACAACATGACACATGAGCTGAAGACACCAATTTCGAGCATCTCGCTGGCCGCACAGATGATGAACGACGACAGTGTGACCAAGAGTCAAACCATGATGAAGCACCTTAGCGGTGTGATTAACGACGAGTCAAAACGACTGCGCTTCTTGGTAGAGAAAGTGCTCCAGATGTCAATGTTCGACAGAAAGACGGCCTCTTTCAAAAAGAAGGAACTGGACCTCAACGAACTGCTTGAGCAGACAGCCAGCAGTTTCAACCTGCGCGTAGAGCATACCGGAGGTAAAATTACAACAGAAATAGAAGCCATCGACTCTGCCATCTATGTTGACGAGGTGCACTTCCAGAACTCCATAACCAATCTGATGGACAATGCAGTCAAGTATCGTAAGCCCGACGAGCCCGTCAATATCCATATCCGCACATGGAACGAAGGTAGCGACCTGCTGTGTTTCAGCATCGAAGACAACGGACTTGGTATTAAGAAAGAAAACGTGAAGAAAGTGTTCGACAAGTTTTATCGCGTTCATACAGGCAATGTACATGACGTGAAAGGCTTTGGCCTTGGTTTGGCCTACGTCAAAAAGATTATCAATCTGCACGATGGTGAAATCAAATGTGAGAGCGAAATCGGACGAGGCACCAAGTTTATCGTCAAATTACCCGTATTGAAAGAAAACAGTTCTAACTAGTCCTTTCTATATAGGTGCAAAGAAACAAAGAGAGAGAAACAAATATTATAGTATTAACTCGGAGGATAGGGACATACGTTCATTCCCCCACCCCCACATAGGGGACAAAAAGAGAAGAAAATTATGGAAGACAAACTGAAAATCTTGCTTTGCGAGGACGATGAAAACCTCGGCATGTTGCTTCGCGAGTACTTGGCAGCAAAAGGCTTCGAAGCTGAGCTCTGTCCTGATGGCGATGCTGGTTTTAAAGCATTCATGAAAACAAAGTTTGACATCTGCGTGCTTGATGTGATGATGCCAAAGAAAGACGGTTTCACTTTGGCACAGGAAATTCGTAGCGCCAATGCCGACATGCCTATCATCTTCCTGACGGCAAAGACCCTGAAAGAAGACATCCTCGAAGGTTTTAAGTTGGGCGCCGACGACTACATCACGAAACCCTTCTCTATGGAAGAACTTGTATTTCGTATTGAGGCTATCCTACGTCGCGTACATGGCAAAAAGACAAAAGAGTCAACACTCTATCACATCGGCAACTTCTTGTTTGACACCCAGAAGCAACTGCTCACGATGGGTGACAAACAGACGAAACTGACCACCAAGGAAAACGAGCTGTTAGCACTGCTTTGCTCGCATGCCAACGAGATCCTGCAGCGCGACTTTGCACTGAAGACAATCTGGATTGACGACAATTATTTCAATGCACGTTCTATGGACGTTTACATCACTAAACTGCGCAAGCACCTGAAAGACGATCCACAGATTGAAATCATCAATATTCACGGCAAGGGATACAAGTTGATTACTCCCGAAGAGCAGTAAAACATCCTTCAAAGAGGAATAGGAACCCACAAACAGGGCGGTGATGTAGGAAAAAACATCACTGCCCTTCTTTTTATTATTTAAGCCTAAAATTTGCTTATATCGGAAAAACTTAGTATTTTTGCGGGCTGAAACGATTGTGAATACAGAGAAAAGAAGATATGAGAAAAAGGTTTGTAATCACCTTGTGGTCAGCGTTGACTTTCATTGTTTTGTCAACTGCAGCATGTTTTTGGGCCATATCAAATGGATATATTGGCTACATGCCCCCCATTGAAGACCTTCAAAATCCTATCAGCCGCTATGCCACACAGGTAATTTCTTGTGATAACAAACTATTGGGAACATGGAGTATGAGCCGCGAAAATCGTGTCATGGTCAACTATTCCGACCTACCAGAAACACTTGTCAATGCATTGGTAGCCACCGAAGATGCTCGTTTTTATGAACACTCAGGGGTTGATTTCTATGCACTGGGGCGTGCCATCATCAAGCGCGGGTTGTTAGGACAGAAGAACGCTGGTGGCGGTTCGACCATCACCCAGCAACTGGCCAAACAGCTATTCAGCGATGTAGCCAAGAACAGCATGGAACGCGCCTTCCAGAAGCCCATTGAGTGGGTGATAGCCGTCAAACTGGAGCGATACTATACGAAAGACGAGATTATCGCCATGTATCTCAATTATTTCGACTTCTTGCACAACGCGGTTGGTATTAAGACGGCAGCCAACACTTATTTCTCAAAAGAACCATCAGAACTGACGCTGACCGAAGCCGCCACACTGGTGGGTATGTGCAAGAATCCCTCATACTTTAATCCTCGTCGCTATCCAGAGCGTTGTCTTGAGCGCCGCAATGTCGTGCTGGGACAAATGCTGAAGGAGAACTATATCACCGAAGAAGAGTTTGACAGCTGCTGTCAGGTACCACTGAGCCTGCGATTCCACGTTGCAGACCACAATGCTGGAAGCGCCACTTATTTCCGCGATTTCCTGCGCCGCTACATGATGGCCAAGAAACCCCAACGCGACAACTATCCCGAGTGGGGATATGTGAACTTCTATCTCGACTCGCTGGCTTGGGAACAAGACCCATTGTTTGGCTGGTGCAACAAAAACAAAAAGCGTGATGGCAGCTACTACAACATTTATACCGACGGTCTGAAGGTCTATACCACCATTGACTCGCGTATGCAACAATATGCCGAAGACGCATGCTATCAGCACGTGGTAGGCTACCTGCAACCAGCATTCAATCAGTCGCTCAAGTATAAACGCAATGCGCCCTACTCCAGTTCTCTATCTGAAGAGGAAGTACAACGCATCCTGCAGCGCAACGTGCGTCAAAGCGAACGCTACCGTGCAATGAAAGCTGCAGGGGCTTCGCAGAAGGAGATAGACCAGGCCTTCAACACAAAGACCGAAATGACCGTCTTCACCTATCGTGGCGAGAAAGACACAATTATGACCCCAATGGACTCTATCCGTTACTATAAGACGTTTCTGCGCACAGGCTTCTTCAGTATGGATCCGAAGAATGGTTATGTAAAAGCTTATGTGGGCGGTCTAAACTTCCAGCACTTCACCTATGACATGGCAACCGAAGGTCGCCGCCAGGTAGGTTCTACCATCAAGCCATTCCTCTACTCGTTGGCCATGGAGAACGGCATGACACCATGTACCGAGGCTCCCAACGAGCAACGCACCTACTATACCGATGCCGGACAAGCATGGACACCCCGCAACGGCAGTCGTTCGCGCTATGGAGAAATGGTGTCCCTTAAGTGGGGTTTGCAGCAGTCAAACAACTGGATTTCGGCCTATTTAATAGACCGTTGGGGGCCCCGAAACTTTGCCGATCTGCTGAAGCGCTACGGCATACGCAATCCAGAGATTGTTCCATCTTTGGCACTATGTCTGGGACCATGTGAGATAACGGTGGCCGAGATGGTCAGTGCCTATACGGCATTTGTCAACCACGGCGTACGCTCGGCACCACTCTACGTCACTCGTATAGTTGATTCCGAAGGTAATGTGGTAGCCGAATTCAAGCCACGCATGAACGAGGTGATCAGCGGCGAGAGTGCCGACAAAATGATCGACATGCTGCGTGCGGTCATCGATGGCGGTACTGGCGGACGTCTGCGCTTCCGATATAATATCACTGCCCCATTGGGCGGCAAGACCGGTACCACCAACAGCAATAGCGACGGATGGTTTATGGGCATTGCCCCGAAACTGGTTTCGGGCTGCTGGGTTGGCGGCGACGATCGCGATATCCACTTCGACTCAATGACCTATGGTCAAGGTGCCTCAATGGCATTGCCCATCTTCGCCATCTACATGAATAAGATTTATGCCACTCCCGAACTGGGTTACACACAACAGGATCAGTTCGACCTGCCTATAGGCTTCAATCCATGTGGCAGCGAGGACGACATGACACCTGTTGACGAGGAGCAAGAGGGGCACAACACTAATATTGGCGATATGCCACAGTAAACAAAAACAATTATTACACGATATAACTAACTAGAGATGAAGCATCCATTGAGAAGTAGCGTCTGCACTGAAGGCAGACGAATGGCAGGTGCCCGCGCCTTGTGGGTGGCCACAGGAATGAAGCGTGAACAATTTGGCAAGCCCATCATTGCTATTGTCAACTCATTCACCCAGTTCGTACCAGGTCACACCCATCTCCACGAGATAGGACAGATTGTTAGAGAAGAGATTGAGAAAATGGGCTGCTATGCAGCCGAGTTTAACACGATAGCCATTGACGATGGTATCGCGATGGGCCATGATGGTATGCTCTATTCGCTGCCCTCGCGCGACATTATTGCAGACTCAGTAGAATATATGGTCAATGCGCATAAAGCCGATGCCATGATTTGCATCTCAAACTGCGACAAGGTGACACCTGGCATGCTGATGGCTGCCATGCGACTGAATATCCCCGCAGTATTCTGTTCTGGCGGTCCTATGGAGGCAGGTCGTTGGCATGGCGAGAATGCCGATCTCATCACCGCAATGGTGAAAGGAGCCGACCCAAGCGTCAGCGATGAAGAGATGGCCCAGATTGAAAACTGTGCTTGTCCGGGGTGCGGCAGTTGTTCGGGCATGTTTACCGCCAACTCCATGAACTCACTCACCGAGGCCATCGGTCTTTCGCTGCCTGGCAATGGTACCATTCTGGCAACCCATACCAACCGCATAGAGTTATTCAAACAGGCAGCACGCCAGATTGTTAAGAATGCCCTTGCCTACTATGAGGATGGCGACGAGAGTGTGCTACCGCGCAACATTGCTACACGCAAGGCTTTTATGAACGCTATGGCACTTGACATAGCCATGGGTGGTTCTACCAATACAGTGCTTCACTTGCTGGCTGTGGCTCAGGAGGCCGAAGCCGACTTCAGCATGAAGGATATAGATGCACTGAGCCGTCGTGTGCCTTGTCTGTGTAAGCTTGCCCCCAACACGCAGAAATACAGCGTACAAGAGTGCAACCGTGCTGGTGGCATCTTAGGCATATTAAACGAACTGAACAAGGGCGACCTCATTGACACCAGTGCACCACGCGTTGATGGAATGACGCTGGGCGAAGCTCTTAAAAAATATTCAATCGTTGACGGTTCTGTCGATACAGAAGCCAGTCGCATATATCACTCGGCTCCCGGCAATCGTTTCTCGACAAAGATGGGATCGCAGTCGGAATGCTATGAAACACTCGACACCGACCGCACTGCTGGTTGTATCCGTGACCTTGAGCATGCCTATACGAAAGACGGCGGTCTGGCTGTGCTCTTTGGCAACATAGCCCAGGATGGCTGCGTAGTTAAGACGGCTGGCGTGGACGAAGCATTGTGGCACTTCGAAGGTCCCGCAGTGGTGTTCGACTCACAGGAAGATGCCTGCGAGGGCATTCTCGGTGGTCGTGTAAAAAAGGGCGACTGTGTGGTTATCACTCACGAAGGTCCTAAAGGTGGCCCAGGCATGCAAGAGATGCTCTACCCCACCTCCTATATCAAATCAATGCATATGGGAAAAGAATGTGCGTTGATTACCGATGGACGCTTCTCTGGTGGAACCAGCGGACTCAGCATCGGTCATATCTCGCCAGAGGCTGCTAGCGGTGGCAACATCGGCAAGATAAAAGACGGTGACATCATTGTGATAGACATACCTTCGCGTAGCATCAACGTGAAGTTAAGCGACGAAGAATTGGCCAAACGTGAGCAGCAGCCATTAAGACGCAACAGAATAGTTTCCAAAGCATTACGTGCTTATGCACAAAGTGTTTCGTCAGCCGATAAAGGTGGCGTTCGCCTTTTAGATCCCCTCAAATAACAGACTTTGACGATGAAAGACAGAATAACAGGAGCAAAGGCGCTGATGCGCGCACTACAGGCCGAAGGTGTAAAAACCATCTTCGGTTATCCAGGTGGTTCAATCATGCCAACCTATGATGCCCTTTTTGATTATACTCGAGGCGAGAAGAAATGCTTCGATCACATATTAGTGCGCCACGAGCAAGGTGCCACCCATGCCGCTGAGGGCTATGCCCGCGTCAGTGGCGAGGTGGGTGTCGTTTTAGTTACGAGTGGTCCTGGTGTCACCAACACACTGACGGGTATTGCCGATGCCATGATGGACTCCACACCTATCGTTGTCATCGCAGGTCAAGTACCAACAAGTGCACTGGGTACCGACTTCTTCCAGGAGGTGGACTTGGTTGGCGTGTCGCAACCTATCTCGAAGTGGAGCTATCAGATACGACATGCGGCCGATGTAGCATGGGCGGTGAGTCGTGCATTCTATATTGCTCGCACAGGCCGCCCCGGTCCGGTGGTGCTCGACTTCACGAAAAATGCCCAAACCGAACTGACAGACTGGGAACCGGCCAAGTGCAACTTTATCCGCTCTTACGTGCCCTATCCGACATTAGACAAAGAAGCTGTACGACAGGCTGCCGACCTTATTAATCATGCTAAGCGACCCTTGGCTTTGGTGGGACAGGGCGTGGAACTTGGCAACGCGCAAGAGGAACTTAAGTGCTTTCTTGAGAAAGCCGATATCCCTGCTGGCCGTACCATGCTGGGACTCTCGGCCCTGCCTTCCAATCACCCGCTGAATGTGGGCATGCTGGGCATGCATGGCAACTATGCCGTCAACCTGAAGGAGCAAGAGTGCGATGTACTTATTGCCATTGGCATGCGCTTCAGCGACCGCGTTACAGGTAGTCTAAAGACCTATGCCAAACAAGCTAAGATTATACATCTGGATATCGACCGCTCAGAGATTGACAAGAACGTGAAGACCCACGTTGCTGTCGTGGCCAACTGCAAGGAGTCGTTACCCGCATTGACGGCATTGGTAGAGGAAGCCAACCACAAAGACTGGCGCGCCTCGTTCCACGAACTCAACGAGAAAGAGCGCCTGAAAGTTATAGAACCAGCCATTCATCCCACCGACGGACCATTACGAATGGGTGAGGTGGTCAACGCAGTGGCTCTGCAGGCCAAAGACGATGCCGTGCTGGTCACCGACGTCGGTCAGAATCAACTCTTTGCCACCCGTTATTTCAAATACCATCACAAGCGCAGCATCTGCACCAGTGGCGGTTTGGGCACGATGGGTTATGGAATGCCTGCTGCCATCGGAGCCACATTCGGTGCCCCTCATCGACAGGTGTGCTGCTTCATGGGAGATGGAGGATTCCAGATGAACATTCAGGAACTGGGCACCATTATGGAGCAGAAAGCTCCTGTAAAGATGATACTGCTGAACAACCACTACTTAGGCAATGTACGCCAATGGCAAGACATGTTCTGGATGCGCCGCAAATCGTTCACGAAGATGATGAATCCCTGCTACGAGGCAATTGCGCAGGGCTACGGCATTGCATACAAAGCTGTCACCGACCGCAAGAACCTTGAAGCAGCCATCAGTCAGATGTTTGCCACCGATGGTCCTTTCATTCTGGAGTGTGCCATCAAGGAAGACGATGACGTGCTGCCAATGACACCGCCAGGCATGAGTGTAGAACAGATGAAGTTGGAGGTCTAATTCGAAGAAGGGAGAAGAAAATGAAGAATGAAGAATATATAAAGGGGAGTAAACTCTACACACTCCTAGTCTATTCCGAGAACGTGGCGGGACTGCTGAACCAGATCACTGCCGTGTTCACTCGCCGACAGGTCAACATTGAGAGTCTAAACGTTTCGGCCAGCAGTATTGAGGGTGTACACAAGTACACCATCACCGCTTGGAGCACCGAAGACCAGATCAAGATAATAACTCATCAGATTGAGAAGAAGATTGATGTGGTCAAGGCCAACTATTTCACCGACGACCAGCTGTTTATCCGTGAAGCAGGTCTATACAAGCTCTCTACAGAAAAGGTGCTGGCCAACCCCGAGATATCGCGTACTGTGCGCCGTTATGATGCCACTATCACGGAGGTAAACCCCACCTATACCATAGTCATGAAGAGCGGTCAGACGGATGCCATCATCGAACTATTCCGCGCACTCGACGCCTTCGATTGTGTACTGCAATACACACGTAGCGGTCGTATCGCAGTGACACGTGGCACACAAGAGCAAGTGAGCGAGTTCCTGGAAGAAAGAGAGCATGCCTATAGCGCAAACTAAGAGTGAAAACACTTAGCAAAGCGTTCACATCTCACATTCTACTTGCACCAACAACGCATTCATGGACAATGGTGAATAGCCATGTCAACGTTCAACATTTAATAAATAAAATGGAGAAAATAGGAAAATACGATTTTATGGCAGAACCCTTCCACTGTGACTTCAGTGGACACCTTTTCATGGGGCATCTAGGCAATCACATGCTTAATGCTGCCGACTTCCACTCGACAGCTCGTGGCTTCGGCATGAAATATCTCATGACCATCCAGCGCTCGTGGGTGCTGTCGCGCTTAGCCATTGAGATGACCGAGATGCCTAGCCAGTACACCAAGTTCAGCGTAGAAACCTGGGTAGAGAATGCCATGAAGTTCTTTACCAGCCGCAACTTCAAGGTCGTGGGCGACAATGGCCACGTTTATGGCTACGGCCGCTCTATCTGGGCCATGATAGACACTGAGAGCAGGCAGCCTACAGACATCTTTGCAATAGACAACGGTGCCATCAACAACTGGATTGAAGCAGACTACCCCTGCCCCATTGACAAGGGAGGACGTGTAAAGATGAGCGCCGACGCTCAACTCGTACACACCATTAACACCTATTATAATGATGTGGACATCAACGGTCACATCAACTCGGTGAAGTATATCGAACACGTGCTCGACCTATGGTCCATTGAGTGGTATCAGGCGCACGCCATCCGTCGTTTCGAGATAGCCTATGTGGCAGAGTCGCACGCTGGTGACACACTGTCGTTCTATCGCGAGCAGACGGGCGAGAATGAATTCTGCGTTCGCATTGTTCGCACCGATGGTACCGAATGCTGTCGTGCAAAAGTAACTTTTGCTTCCTAGACATTGGATGTTTTGAAAATGTTAACTACTGAAGAATAAGCGCTATCTTCTATATACACATCAACAGAACAAGAGAAAATGTATGGTTAGAAAAGCTGAGAGAAAAGACACAGGACGAATCATCGAGCTATTGCACCAGGTGAACATGGTGCATCACAACCTGCGCCCTGACCTGTTTAAACCCCACACCACAAAATACAGTGAAACAGAACTGGCAGAATTGATGGACGACCAAAGCAAACCGATCTTCGTATTCGACAACGGCAAAGTGTTGGGACATGCTTTCTGTCAGGTAACAGAGACAATAAATCACAAGTTGCTTGAAGACATCAAGACACTTTACATCGATGACATCTGTGTAGATGAAACAGCACGCGGACAGCACGTTGGCAAAGCGCTCTATGAATATGTGTATCAATATGCCAAATCGATTGGATGCCACAACATCACACTCAACGTATGGGATGGCAACCTTTCAGCACTGGCATTCTACCGAAGTATGGGAATGAGCATCCAGAAAACAGGTATGGAGCAGATATTGGAATAGAAAAAAGCACCGCACTCGCCCAACGTCCATGATGCAGCGATGGCCGAGTTTCGTGATCTGTGCAATTACAGGTGAGCTACTAACTTAGGTTTGTGACGGCAAAAACAGACAAACAGAAAATCGAAAAAACGAATTAAAGTACTCGTTGCAAAAATTATAGTTTATTCAAAAGTTACAACAAACGTAGGACGTACATTGATAAGAGCAAAAAAGAGTTCAACGACCAATGTTAAATAATTAATAATGAATCGCAATCAAGAAATCATTCGGACCAGTTGGATTGGCATTATAGCCAATGTCTTGCTAGCAGGCTTCAAGGCTGCTGTCGGCATACTTGCCAGTTCGTTGGCTATCGTGATGGACGCCATCAATAACCTGAGCGATGCGCTGTCGAGCGTCATCACTATTATCGGCACCAAACTGTCTCAGCGACCAGCCGACCGCAAACATCCATTTGGGTTCGGACGCATAGAGTATTTCAGTGCCATCATCATAGCAGTCATCGTACTATCAACAGGCGTGACATCACTGATCGAATCTGCCAAAAAGATATTCTCTCCCACCCAGCCTGAATATTCTACGCAGACACTTATCGTGGTCAGCATAGCCATCGTGGCAAAGCTGATACTGGGTCAATACGTGAAGCGTAAGGGACAGTCACTAAAGAGCGATGCCCTGATAGCGTCAGGATCCGACGCCCTATTTGATGCTGTTATCACACTTGCCACACTCTTATCGGCTGGCATCATGCTGTTATGGGACGTGTCACTCGATGGTATTCTGGGGGCACTGATTTCCGTGGTCATTATCAAAGCCGGTTTCGACATGCTGGCCTCACCCATCAACGAACTACTTGGCACAAGTATTCCTACCGAACTGACCCGACAGATTATAAAAGAGGTGTCAAATTATGAAGAGGTCCACGGTGTGTACGACTTGATACTACACAACTACGGTCCGGAGGTAAAAATAGGGTCACTACATGTCAACGTCTTCGACACCATGTCGGCACACGACATTCACGGACTGACCCGCCGCATCACCTCACAGTTGTATGAACACTACGGCATCATCGTCACTGTGGGTATCTATGCTATAGCCACTGGACAAAACCGGCATACCGAACTGCAGTCAAAGGTGATGCAATCGCTGGCTGCCCACAAAGATATCGTACAGGTACACGGTTTTTTCTTCTCGGAGAAAGACAATTCGCTGTCGGTTGATGTAATACCCGATATAGACGTACACGATGAGGCGGCATTCATCCAACGTCTGACCGAAGAGATGAAATTGTTAGTGCCCGATATAAAAGTGAACATCGTGATAGATCACAACTATACCGAATCATAAAGGAGGGAAATAAGATGGTGACAATTACTATAGGACTATTGATACCACTGCTAGGAACCATGATGGGCTCGGCATTCGTGTTTTTCATGAAGAAAGACATGTCTGTAAGGTTGCAGAAATCACTGCTGGGATTTGCATCGGGCGTGATGGTAGCAGCCAGCGTATGGTCACTACTGATACCTGCCATGGAAATGGAGGCTGACAGCGGCAAGTGGGCCGTTATGCCTGCAGCCATCGGATTTCTGTTGGGCATCGGCTTCCTGCTCATAATAGACGAGCTGACCCCACACTTACATATAGGTACCGACAAGCCCGAAGGTGTGCGCTCACACTTGTCGCGTACAGCCATGCTGGCACTGGCCGTCACCATCCACAACCTGCCAGAAGGTATGGCCGTTGGAGTAGTATTTGCCGGAGCCGATAGCAATATAACCAACATCTCACTAGCAAGTGCCGTTGCCGTATCGATTGGTATTGCTATTCAAAATGTGCCAGAAGGTGCCATCATCTCAATGCCGATGCGTGCGGCTGGCAACAGCCGCTGGCGCTCGTTCCTAATAGGTTCGCTCAGCGGTGCAGTAGAACCAATTGGAGCCATTGCTGTATTGATGCTCGCCTCCATGCTGATGCCCGCACTGCCCTATCTGCTGTCCTTTGCCGCAGGTGCTATGTTCTATGTAGTCGTAGAGGAACTGATACCCGAGGCCTCAAGTGGTCAGCACTCAAATCTCAGCACCATCGGCTTTGCCGTTGGCTTTGTGATGATGATGGTGCTGGATGTAGTGATGGGCTAAAAAAAACACCATCACTTTCTAACGATCACGCTGCCACTTGCCTGATGCGTTGCCAATATCAACACCTCAGCTATCTGCACATGCTCAGGAGCATTGGCGGCATAAACAGCTACCTCAGCAATATCATTGCCTGTCAACGGCTTAATGCCTTGATAGACTGTTGCCGCCCTATCGGTATCGCCATGAAAACGAATATTACTGAAATTTGTTTCTACAAGCCCAGGCTTGAGGTTAGTTACTCTGACAGACGTATTTGCCACATCTATACGCAATCCATCGCTAAGAGCCTTCACAGCAGCCTTAGTGGCACAGTACACATTTCCACCAGCATAGGCAGCATCGCCAGCCACCGAACCAATATTAATGACATGACCACGATTGCGCACTATCATGCCTGGCACCACCAGACGAGTCATTAGCAGCAACCCCTTGATATTTGTATCTATCATTGTTTCCCAGTCGTCAAGGCTACCTTCATATTCGGGTTCAAGTCCCAGTGCTAATCCTGCATTGTTCACCAACACATCAATATCGCGCCATCCAACAGGCAATGCCTCAATACATTTTTTTGCTGTTTCACGATCACGCACATCGAAAGTCATTGTCAACACCTCAGTTTCCTTGGAACTGAGTTCCTGACGGATAGCCTTCAGCGCCTCCTCGTTTCTCCCAGTAAGAATCAGTTTGTCACCATTCTCTGCAAATTTTCTGGCACAAGCCTGCCCAATTCCGCTCGTTGCACCAGTAATCAATACTATCTTCTTCATTATTATATGATTCAATTTATACTTACCAGCCTAATCGCATGCAAAGATACTAATAATCCAAGAATAATTGGCACTATTCACTTTATTTATGAAATGTCGTTAGCGATATTAATTTAAATTTCATACCTTTGCAATCAAATAACAAACACAAATTGATCAACATACAAAAATGAAAGAAACTCATAAGCAAACAATTTACAAAATCAGGAACTGGCTACAGTCATTGTCATTTCGAACAGGCGTCATTGTACTGCTAAGCTGCATTCCTTTCTATATCCTATCTTTCGCCCAAATGCTGTTGCCTATCAGCGTAACAGCCAAAGGCATCCTGTGGACCGTACTCTTTGGAATGGCCAAAACATGCCAATACGGTGGACTCACTATCCTAGGGGTAGAAGGATACAAACGTTTAAAAGCTGCTATATGGCGAACACCACAGAAATAGTCGTAGAAACCTCAACTCATACGTATTAGAACAAAAAATACATCTATTTAAATTACGTATGTATAGGCATACGAACATATATAAAAAGGTTTGATATGACCATTCAAATAGAAACAACGCATCTATCAATATCTCCAAGTAAGTGCTTTTAATACAACTTGTTGGAAATAATATATCGCGAGCGATATTTGTTAAATACTTATAAAAATCAATTTAAATCGCTTGCGATATATATATAATTTCATATCTTTGCATCGCAATCAAGAAGTTCAACGCAATTAAAGATTAAAGAATATGAAATATGTAAAACTTATAGCTCGTTTGGTATTAGGTTTCTTTATGACCTATGCAGGCACAGCCCACCTAACAATAGCACGTCAGGAATTTGTGGCACAGGTTCCCACATGGATTCAGTTTACGCCCGCATTCACTGATTTTGTGGTATTAGCCTCTGGTGCCATTGAAATAGCACTAGGACTATCCATGATATTGATGTTCAAAAAGTACCGCCCCATAGTAGGTGTAATGCTGGCCCTATTCTATATATTGATATTCCCAGGCAATATCAATCAGTACGTGAATCATATAGATGCTTTTAATCTGAACACCGATAATGCCCGATTCATTCGTCTATTATTCCAACCTGTCCTCATTGCATGGGCACTGTGGTCAACCGGTGGATGGAAATATTGCAAACAGCTGATACAAAAACAACAAAATAAAGAGAATGGAAACTAATAAGAAACGAATAATGGTTATTGACGGCGGTCCACGTAAAAATATGAATACGGCCGCCATGTGTGAGAAATTTGCCGAGGGAGCTCGAAACGCTGGAGCCGAGGTGAAAGTAGTAAGACTCTACGGAATGAATTTTAAAGGATGTATGTCGTGCATGGCTTGCAAGCTGAAAGACAAAGCCACCCACATCTGTAAGTTCAAAGATGAGTTGACACCAGTACTTGAAGAAATAGCTGCCGCCGATGGAATAGCATTGGCATCCCCCATTTACTTTGGCGGTGTTACAGCAGAGATGCATGCCTTCCTTGAGCGTCTGGAATTCCCTTGGCTCTCATACAACGACTACAGTCTCACAGCACCTAAAAAGATGCCAGTAGTACTCATGGAGACAATGAATGGTACACCCGAGCAAAACAACAGTCAAGGTTTTGGGGCAAAAGAAATGTGTCTCAGCGTAGCACTCGGACAACCAAAAAAACTTGTAGCCTACAACACCTGTCAGGTGAAGAACTACGATAACTACGAGTTGGCGATGTTCTCTAAAGAGGGCAAGCAACAGTGGCGCGATGAGCACTGGGAGAGAGATTTACAAAGCGCATACGAAGCCGGCAAGCGCATGGCAGAAGCACAATAACACAAAAACAAAGATTTACTGGGAATTAATGGTTTATATATACTATTTAAATGATTAAAACGATGAAAAAGATTTATGATTTCAAGGCTCTGACGAGCAAAGGCAAAGAAATAGATTTCGCACAGTTTCAAGGCAAGGTCCTGCTGATTGTCAATACAGCCAGCAAATGCGGATTCACACCACAGTTTGCAGGACTCGAAGAACTGAATCAGAAGTACAAGGATCAGGGACTCGTCATCATTGGATTCCCCTGCAACCAGTTCAAGGAACAGGATCCTGGCAACGATAGCCAAATAGAAGAATTCTGTCAGGTCAACTATGGTGTCACTTTCCAGATCATGAAGAAGATCGATGTTAATGGTGATGCTGCAGAGCCTATCTTCGAATACCTCAAGTCGCAGGCTCCCACAGAGGAGTACAAAGGACTCAAAGCCAAGGCTACACGCACATTACTCAAAAAGCTGAGCACTAGCGTAGAGAAAGACAGTGACATTCTGTGGAACTTCACAAAATTCCTAGTTTCTAAGGATGGTGAAATCATCAAACGCTTTGCGCCCACCACCGATCCAAAAGACTTCGATAAAGATATAGAAGAAATGCTTCGATAAAGAGAAAAATGCACGCAGAATTACAACTAAAGAATCAGATATGCTTCCGACTTTACACGGCTGCCAGGCTTATCACGCAAGCCTACACGCCGATGTTTAGCACGATGGGGATCACATATCCACAATATCTGGTGCTGATGGTGCTGTGGGAAAACGACAGTCAGCCGGTGAACGATATTGCTCGCCGGCTGCTTCTTGAGACCAACACGGTCACTCCACTGCTCCAACGCATGGAGAAACAAGGATTAGTGATACGACAACGTGGCAAGGAAGACAAGCGCCAGCAGATTGTCAGTCTGACCGAGAAAGGGCGTGATATGGAGGAACAAGCCATCAGAATCATCCCCACTGGCATGAGCGAAGAGATGAGTATGTGCCCTCTCAAGCTCGAAGACTATCAGCGTCTGGCAGAGGAACTTGACGCGATTATTGATACGCTCAAGAAATAAGGAGTACAAATTTTGGATCGATTATTATCTTATATTGTTCGAATCATAGTGTGGCTGTCGAAATTCGCCAAACCGCTGTCACGCTTAGGACTTTACCAATACGAGGAGTACACAGAGGGCCAGCCTCTTAAGATACTGCTTGTTGGTTACAACGGAACAAGACATTTTCCTGGGGACACTCAATGCCGGACATCCTGGTGGCATGTTGCCACTCACCGAAGCCGAAGCACAAACACTCCATTCACCACATCTGCCCGACAATCTCTATGTCTGCGATGCCTCTCTTCTGCCTCAGTCTCTTGGTCTGCCCCCCATTCTCACCATCATGGCATTGGCCAAACGCATTGCGAAACAAATACTTTAGATCAACCACATTCTATACTTAATTACCAGTCAGCACTTCAGTGATGCGCGGCACAATCTGCTTGCGTGAGAGTTTCTCGGATGTATAGCAGACGCCCTCACGCAACGACGCTCCGAAGATGGCCTCAGCCATCTGCTTGGCGCCTTCACCATAGTATATAAAATAGGTGCCATTCTCCACGTAAGGCCGTTCGGCACGGTCGTCACCCGTGTTCTCCACCTTGTTGTCGATCTTTGCCACAAGCATCTGCCGTCCTCGCTGCCGCATCACTTTGGGCATGACTGCCAGCATGCGGTCAATGAAGGCTTCCATCTGGCTCTGCTTGCAGACGAGACTGCCGAAGCCAAGCTGATGGCCGCTGATCTCGTACTCCTTGTAGTCGGAGAGGAAAATCTCGGCATCGGTCATGCCGGTATAGTCGGTGGCGGCATCCTCCATGCCGCGGTTCAGGCTGACCACAGAGTCGGGGCTGATGGCCAACTGTGCGGCAAGGGCCTGTAATGCCGTGGAGTCGATGGCCTGCGTGGTGGTTTTCGACAGGTTGCGCGTGTCGCTGATGATGCCTGCCAGCATGATGCGGGCGGTCTCGTCGTCGATGGTGATGCCCTGTTCCTTATACATCTCGTAGATGATGGTGTTGGTAGAGCCAATCATCTCGCGGCGCACGAAGGGGATGCCGCTGTCGGCTATGTCGCCCTCCACATGGTGGTCTATCTTCTGCAGGATAACGGCCTCACGGGCACCGTCCACACACTGGGCATAGTCGGTGTGGTCGGTCAGGATGAGCCGTGTCTGCGGCACCACGCTCGACTTCAGTTCGGGCAGCTCGAAGCCGAACACGTGAGCAATATAGGCCGTCTCGCGGTTCATCCCGCTCGACACCTTGGCCTTGCAGTTGTAGCCCATCAGCCGCATCAGCCTGGCATACGACAAGGCCGAGGTGACGGCATCCACGTCGGGTGTCTTGTGACCATAGACGAAGCATGTGTCCGTGCCCCAGTCCAGTGTTTTCAGCAGTGCGCCGAACTCCGTTTCATGGCCGGGCTGCGGAATCACCGCATTGTCATCGTTCGAACAGGATGTCCATACAAAGAGGCTGCTTGTCAGGGTGGCAGCCACCATCCATTGCATGATTTTTCTCATCATCTTTCTGACTTTTAAATTATTTACTTCTTGAATAACTGCTCACTTGCTCCTTCTAAGGAGTATGTCTTTCTCTCTCCCTCGACATTGAATGTCAGGACAGACTTCTCGGGGCTGACCTCAAACACACAGGGAGCACGACCATCATAGGAATGCAACTGTTGCCCCCACGGGGAAGCCGCAGCATACAGGAATTCATATTCTGCCAGATGGGCTGTTAGCATTTGCTCCACGCTGTCTGACTGTAGATACGCGCACGGTTCTTTATGGATAGCACAATGGCCGCTACTATTATTATATATGTATAGAGTTTGCCATAATTCGTGTGCAAAGGTACTCAATTTTCGCCAAAAAAACCTAACACTTTGCGCTTTTTAACCCGATTGCAGCGTCATTTTGCCTTTTATACAGCGCCTCAGAACTCTTTCGACATCAGACTCACGATAGAGTATGTTACCCTTCATGCGGATATAAGGCAAGATTCCTTCGTTGCGATAATCACAATGGGCTGACAAGGCAGACTATACCGAGTTCCTTTACACCGATGAGTCGGAACATCAAGGGGAGATTGAAAGGTTGTGGGAGAACAGATGCAAGCGACTGGCAAAATAAAAAGAACTGCGGCATCGTGTCGCAGTTCTTGGCATTGCGTTTTTACAAGAGCCTCCCCATCGCTTGTGGTTGCAAACAGATGGGGAGGCATACTATTTTGATTTTTATCGTTACTTATTCCCAATCGTCCTTTTCGTCCCAATCATCCCAGACGATAGGGTTGTGCTGGCGGGCACGGGCGGGGCCGTTGCCGCCGCCGTCATAGTCCATGCCGGCATTGCCGCTGACACTTCTTACATCGCTGGTGCAGATGATGCCTTGCTGCTGTAGCTTGACCACCTCTATGGTGGGCTTCTGATATTCTTGTTTCTTCATTGTTCTCTATGATTTATTGTTTCTTTTTGTCTAAGGACTTTCGAGACTGTCCTTGGAGTCCGTAGAGTCCGTAGAATTTATTTTTATTCTAAGGAGTTTACTTCACTACTACTTTCTTGCCTCCGTGGATGTAGATGCCACGCTGCGTCGGCTGCCCGTCGAGCTTGCGACCGTCAAGGGTGTACCACTCTGAAAGTGAAGAGTGAAGAGTGAAGAGTGAAGAAGGTTCAGCTCGGCGGCCCGAAGGGGAAAGCCAATTTGCTTCCGCACTGACTATTCCCGTTGCCTCATCGTCGCCACGCTCGGCTTCGCCGCTTTGCTCGTCAAAGAAGTTCAGATTGAAGGCGCGAATCTGCTTCGCATTGCTGCCCGACACAGGCTGGCCGGCGGTGATGCCGTCGGCCAGCTGGAAGTAGGCGCGGTGGGTACCGATGGTCATGGCGGCATTGGGATAGTAGAGCGTGTTGCCGCTGCCAAGGTAGAGCTTGGTGTTGTCGCCCTCGCTGCCGATGCTGACGGGGGCGTAAGTGCCGGTGAAGGTGAGCACGCCCTCGATGGTGGCGTCATGCTTGGCATCGCTGACGGTGACGCCCTCAAAGACGGGGTTTTCAATGTCCGTGCCGCTCTCGTCCCACTTGATGATGAACGGTGTGCCGGCGGGGATGGTCGTGGCGGCGTCGAAGTTCAGTGTCAGCGTGCCGTCGGCGAAGTTGCTCGTCGTAGTGTTCAGCGTCATGGCCTGCACACCGTCGCCGCTGAGGATGCCGCTCGCCGTGATCACGTCGAAGGGCAGGCACAGGGTGTTCCAGGAGCCGTCCTTGAAGAGCGTGCGGCCACTGAGGGTCACGGCATACTGCTTGCCGTCGCCCGATGCGCTGTCGATGATGTCGGCGTTCTTGCTTCCCTCGGGCTGAGCACTGTCATCATCGAGCAGAATCAGCGCATCCCTCCAGTAGGCCGTCACTGTGATGGTCTGCACATCGTACTCGCTCCAGATATACGGCGCGGTGAAGTAGTCGCCGGGCTGCTTCTCTGCGTCAGGCTCGCAACTGGCCACCCAGTGGTCGAACACCTTGCCTAGGGGAGCGATGAAGCCGCACGCAGGCAGATAGTATCTACCAGCATTTCCATCATCGTTGGCCACGGTGTCATCGTCCATCGTGCCTGTGCCACCGTTGGCATCGAACACGATGGTATGGTGCAGCGCTACAAAGGTGAACGTGAAGGTCTTCTTGCCGCCCCAGTCGCCTGTACCTTTGACGGTGGCCTGATATTGCTCTCCAACAACATAGTCGTAGGTGCCAATGTTGGGGTCGAGTTCAATGGTATAGTCCGTTTCGAACGTCAACTTCGTATTGCCATTCCACACCTCCACGTTGTTGCTGAGTGGATAGTAGGGGCCATAGCCGTCATCGTAGGCTTCCAGCGTGCCCTTGATTTCGAAAGTGGCGATGTCCCATCCCCACTGTGCATAGAGCATGACGTTGCCGTTTGCCTCGTCGGTCAGGTTATATACCTCTTCTTCGTCATAGTAGTTTGTGCCGCTGCCGTCGGCCTCGGTGTTCCATCCGCTGAAGCCATAGCCCGAACGGGTGAACGTGTTGGCGGTCAGTGCCGCCCAGTCACCGTCGTAGGTCAGCAGCATCGGCTCCATCGTGCCCTCGCCGCCATTGGCATCAAAGGTAACGGTGTAGGTACGGGGCGCGATGGTCACGCTGACCGTCTGCGCATCTACCGCATTCCAGTTGTCGCTCCCCTCCACCTTATAATATACGGTGTAGGTTCCGCCTTTTGTTGCCGTGGGAATGTCGGTGGAATAGTTCGTACCGTCGAGGCTGTAGGTCATTGTGCCGAAGTCGGTTGTACCTGCTGATACGAGTGCATGTTCCGAACCGTTATAGATGAGATTGGTTACAGCTGCCGGGGCTGTGATAGTCGGCGTGGCCTTGGTGATGGTGAATGTCATTATCACCGTGCCGAAATAGAAGCCCTTGCCCGCGATGGTCACGGTGGCAGTTCCTGCATTTGTATTGTCGGAATAGCTTACTGTATAGTCCGTATCTGCCGTCATATTGCTGACTGTGACTGTCGGCTCAATGGCATTGCCCGTATAGGTTTGTGCGTCGATGGCGGCAATCTCTGGCGTCACGTCGGAAAGGCTGACCGTCACATCGCTTGCAGGCATGGTCAGCGACACAGTTCCTGCTGCCGAAGTTTCTGCAAGAGTTCCTGCCGTCGTGGTGAACTTCTTGATTCCCGTGGTAGGAGCCTCTGAAGTGAATGTGATGTTATCGTCTTGCCTGCCGAAGTGGTAGGTGTTAGCCGCCGTGTGGCCGACGGTGCGGATGTTGCCCGTCATGATGATGCCGTCGGCGAGCGTGATGTTATAGACGGTGACCTTCGTGCCGTTGGTGTAATACTTGTTTGCTGGCTCGTTGGTATAGTAGCAATTCGTGATATTGTCACTGCCTCCAGCAATTGGCCCCATATATGCACTATCTCCAACCTTGCTGACAGTGGCCGTCGTAAAACAATCTTGTATCGTACCTGAATAGAAATGTCCCGCAATTCCACCAGCTTGTCCGCCGTAACCGCACGTGACCGTACCGCCAATAACAGCGCAGTTAATAATACTGCCACTTGACATACTACCTGCAATACCGCCTGCTCTTGTTCCAGTGAAGCTACAATCCTTCAGATTGACATTTTTTATCGTACCTTCCAGATTTCCGAATAAGCCAGACTCACCGAAGCCCGTAGTTGAATGGCTGAGATTTAAGATTACATATCCATCGCCGTCGAACGTGCCGTTAAATGAATTGCTGCTGCCGATTGCCGTATAGTTCACACCGCTCATATCGATGTCAGCAGTCTGCTTAAATAGCATATCTACTGTTCTGCCCCCGCCGTTGACGTAAGAAGCAAGGGCATTGAGAGCATTGGCTCCGTCAATAGCATAATAGCCTGGATTGTCTCCATCTCGGGGAACATAAGTAAGACCGCTGATATTGAGGCCTCCGTCGGCATTGGCTTGTTCCACCACGGGCGTTACGGTCACATTGGCATAAGGCATCGTGAACGAGAAACTTCCCGTCCACCAGCCGCCACTGACGCTGATGTTCTTGTCTGTATCGTAGGTCACGGCAACGCTTTTTATCAGATATCCGCTATTAGGAGCAGCGGTCAGAGTTACCACCTCTCCAGCCTTAGCACTCGTTTTCGATGGATTCACTGTGCCATTTGGCGTGCCCGCGATTGTCACGGAAAACTCCTGACTGGCGTCAACAAGCGACACTGTGAGGTCAACGCCTTCGCGTGTGGTCAGCGTTTGGTTGTCTCCGATAAACTCAAACGTCAATTGGCGGCCTGTAATCATTGTTGGTGGAATGGTCACGTCTGGGCCCTCGTATCCTGTAGAATATACATTACTCAAAACACTCCCGTTTTCATCAGAGACATTGAGTATTCCACAATGATACCATGTCTTCACCGTTCCTTCGATTACAAAAGCATATCCCGATGGGGCTGTCAGTGTGATTTTTCCATTGCAGTTGTTGGAATAGTTGCCGTTGGCACCGCCATTGTCATAAAGCTTGAATGACTTTACGCCGCTTGGTATCGTTCCTGTCTCCGTCCCCGTTGCTGGTATGTTGACAGAAAACTCGTTGTTGGTATTCGCAATTGCGGTAAAGGTCGGCGTGACGGTAACGTCGGCATTGGGCATGATAAATGTGGCTGTATTCACTTGCTTGTACCATGGCTGATAACTGATGCTGACGGGATTGGTCCCGTCGGATGCCGTTACTCCGTTCAGCAAGTAGCCGCTGGCAGGCGATGCTGTTAGGGTAATCTCTTGGTAAGCTGTCGCGCTTGGCGGATTGGCCGACATAGTGCCGCCGGAGACACTTGCAATGTTGATGCTCCGAGTAGGCAACGACTCCTTTGTCTGCACCTTTATGTCCTCGGCGGTGACGGTGTATGTATAAGCGCCGCCCGCTCCCCTGCCGACCGCTGTTCCGTTGCAAAATATCGGGTCGGCGGTTTTTCCTGACTCAACCGCCACGGCGAAGGTAACCTCTGTTCCTGCGGTATAGTATTTATTGCCGCTGAAGGTTCCGACTGCTTCGGTGGAAGGCGTAATGGATGTCACGCCGCCGTTTTCTACCGCCACAAACTTGTAGATTCGAGTGCCCTGCTCCCAGCCTTGGCTGTCGGAAGTGGTATAAACATTGGTGATGGCACCGCTACCAGCGCTTGTTATCATGCCACCAGTAGGGTTGATAATGTTCACAACACAGTTGCGGATAGTTCCGCTATTACTATAGGCCACGCCACCTGTATTATTGTAATTTCCCGAATGCCTATTAACACGTCCCGAAATGGTGCAGTCTTCAATAGTACCCTTGTTTTCTTTTGCCACAATGGCAGTATAACTACCTTGGCCGTTAACGGTGATATTCTCGAAATGGGTGTTCTTGATTGTACCCTCGTTAATCCAGAAGATGGCACCGAGACAGTTGAAGTTATATATCATCTTAATGTCTGTGATGGTAGCGTTTTTGATGGTGTGTCCGCAGCCATCGAAAGTGCCTTTGAAAGGTTTTGAATCCTGTCCCCAACCGCCTCCTAAATTGAAGCCAACTGAGTAGTCTCCATTGAAGGTTGTACTTGTAAAGTCGAGGTCGGCTCCCAGCGCTACGGTCATACCGCTGTAGTCTGTGCCGTCAGCAACAGCGCGTGCAAAATTTTTCCAACCATCAATTGTGGTGATGGTCAGGTCTGCTGCCCTCGCCGTCTGCGCGGTCATGGTGAGCAGGAGTGTGGCGAGCAGCATTATAGCAGACCTACTCACAAAGGATGCAGGAAGTATCCTCCTAAAACTGTCTCTCAAAATTTTACTTATCATCATAATATTTATTTTTAGAGATCTAAAGAAATTTTTCTCATAGAATGCAATAACTTGCGGCTGGTTGACAGCATCTACGATGACAAAGCGACAGCCATGTACGACAGAGAGGATGAAATCCTCAACTACTTTGTCAACAGGTCGGCCAATGCATCGGCAGAATCGCTCAATGCAAAAATCAAGGACTTCAGGGCTCAGCTAAGAGGTGTTATTGACAAGAAATTCTTCATCTTCAGACTGGTTAAGATTTTTGGTTAATCCACGCGGTTATACAGGTGACCCATAAAGTTGCTGATATATTTTACGCTTCATAATGATGTCATCCGCACCTTTTTGCGATTTCTGGACTTCCATATTTTACACCTTTTTGAGATTTTACACGGTGCAAATATACACCTTTTTGAGATTTTCCGCAAGAGTTTTGACGGAAAAGCATAAGATATTTGATTATTTTAAGTCATTTTGTTGACCTATTCGTCGTATTTTCCGTGAACAGTTGTCCAATCCTCGCTTCAACATCCTGAGTGATGTTATGCTCACCAATGCTGCGTAATGCCTGTACCAATTCTGGCATCAAACGTCCTCGGAATGCAAAGTTCTTGGGAGCCCCAAGTTTCAGTGTCACTGTTCGATTCCCTAATTTCAATTTTCGCCCAGATCCGGTAGTCAGAAAAATAGCAATTTCTTTCACTAATTCGTAAGCCGAATGGTAAAGGATGCCAAAACGTGTCTTACGTGCCTTAACATACACTCTTTTGGCTATACGCGTAACCAATCCGTCTTTCTCAAATATGGCGAGTAGCTTGGTGACGTACTCGACATCATATTGGGGAAAAGATGAAATAAAGAATATCTCACCGAACTTACAGCGAGCAAATACAGAGTCTGAAAAGGGTCGTTTTTAAAGTCTAAAAGCACGTTTTCTAATGTCTAGAAGAGGCGTTTCTAAAGTCTAAAACCGAAGCTATTATTTCTGGTCTAGCCCCTGGATGCTCTACATCCAGCCCTTAGAACAACCGCATCCAGGGGCTAAAACGACCCGTTCCAGGGGCTGGATGCGCCACATCTAAGGGCTGGACGAACATCAAAAGTAAAGCTATGACAACGCAAAAGCGGAACTATAACAAGACGAAAGCAGCACTATGACAGTGCGAAACTGTTCCTATCCCGACCAACAACCCCACCCCGACCCTCCCGAGGGTCGGGGGAAATCCAGTCCTTTACCCCTATGATTTTTCGCTTGCCCCCATTTCTTTTCTAATCTCCTTTCCTATTTTGTTCCAGTAGGGTATGTGCTTCAGCGTTGAACGAACCGGCTGAACATGCCACAACATCAGTAGTAACAGGAACAGACTGCCCACAAGACAAGTGGCGCCATACAGGTACTTAACGGCCATCATCATACTCTGCGGCACATCAATAGGCTGCAGGGCACGGGCCATATTGTCGGCCACATGATAGCGTAACAAATAGCTATAGGTACTGCCACTGATTGAATCAACTACGCCATTACGTATAAAACCCGCAATGGTCAGTCCCATAAAAAAATGCTGAAACGGCATTAGATCTTGCAGATAGACCGTCAACGTGCAGAAGAATATTGCATAACCAAAGTTGCGCAAGAATGTAGGAAGATAGAGTCGTTCGATGTTCAGTTCGGGCATGATATAGAAGTACATCAGTACTTGGTAGCTCAACATCAGTGCAAAGCCAATGGTTAGTAGTGATGTGTAGCGCAAGCGCAACATCTTCATCCACCACAGACAGAATAAGCAACCGCTGACAGCACCAACCCATGCCAGTACATTGAAACGCGACGATACAAGCATGCCATAGTGCATGACGGCTCCCGTAAACACGCTCTCCAGCGAGTTGTGCGTTGAGTTCATCCACTCTTCAACCACAAAGAAGAACAATATCACAAACAGTGTCTTATAGCGAAATGCCTTGGGGTCGATATAGGGATGATGGATATGGGTCATACGGCCCCAGGCAAACACAGTTGTGACGGGCACTGCACATGCCACCCCGCACCAGAGCTGTGAGTCGCTCCAGTTATAATATTCACCATAGGTAAACAACCATATCACCTCCAGCAGCAGCGCAGACCATAGCAACAATCCCAACCAGTCGATAGATCGAAAAGGCAGCGGACGCATAAATCGGAAGTGTTGTGTACAAGTATAAACATACAACAGTATCAGTAACAACACCGTTACGATCATATACTGCATCGCATGATAATTGTCACAGTAATAGCTGAGCTGCTGCGACAACCAGCCGCTGACACTCATGTCTCCCAGAACAACAATATACAGCAACGGGAAGAAGATTCTGAAGTCGCGTCTCGGTGTCATCCACAACTGAATATTACTGAAACATTCGAAAGTGGCCATCAGCTTCAGAAAGCAACACACATACGACAGCACGCAAAGGGCTGGCACCCACTCGATGCAAAGCGACAACAATACACATACCACCATACCTGACACAGAGAATAACAACAGTGAGCGATTGGTGAATCTGAACTTCAATCTGAACAGGATGGGGAAAGGCATCGCAACACCGATCACCCCACAAAGAAATATAAAGGTGACGTCTTCGCGCATCAGGCTCATGTCGCCCATCATCTGCTGCATGGTACCCATGTAGGTGGTATTCACCATCTGGAAGACAACAGCAAACAACAGATAGATCCAGGGGCGCAGCACGACGGGCACGAACGACTTGATCATGGGCATCGCAAACGGACGCCCTATCATTACATCTGACATAGTCTAACTGATGATTAGTAGTCCACCTCGCATTCCACGTTCAAACCACTCAACAACTTCTTCACATCCTCGGCATCATTATCTGCCGTCAGTTCTATACGTACGGGTACGCGCTGTTCAACCTTCACAAAGTTGCCCGTAGCGTTATCTACCGGCATATGACTATAGGCAGAACCGCTTGCTGCCGAAATGCTCTTCACTTCGCCCTTGAACGTAACACCAGGAATGGCGTCGGCTTTAAACGTGACAGCTTCGCCCACAGCGATATGGTGCATCTGGCTCTCGCGGTAGTTGGCTATCACCCATACGCTGTTTTGATCGACCACATTCACCAACAACTGACCTGGCTGCACCAGCTGCCCCACGTGGATATCCTTACGACCGATAAAGCCATCGCAGGGAGCCGTAATCACTGTATAGCTAAGATTCAGTCGCGCCAGGTTCAACTGGGCTTCTGCCACACTCTCGACAGCCTCCGACTGCCCCAGTCGCTGACGCTGCTCGCTCAGTATGCCACTAGTGGCTTGCTGACGGTTCCGTGCTGCTTCATAGCGTGCGCGTGCAGCCTCATACTGTGCCTTAACATTGTCGTACTGCTGTCGCGTCACTGCATCTTTCGACATCAATTGTTCAAACCGTTGAAAGTCCTTCTGGGCATGCTCCATCAGAATGCGTGCCTCGTCAATGCCTGCCGAAGCTGCTCGCACGTTCGATGCCGTAGAGTTCATGCCAGCAGTCACGGCCTGCGAGCCACTCTTCTGTCCCTTCACACCGGCCTCTGCTTGTGCCAGTGCCAAGCGGTATTCGGCATCTTCGAGGACCACCAGTGTGTCACCCTGATGCACGTATTGAAACTCCTCAAACCTTATTTCCTTGATAAATCCTTGTACACGGGTGTTTATGGGTGTCAGATGACGGTGCACCATGGCATTGTCTGTGTACTCTGTTGAGCCCCAATGCACAAAGCGGCTCAGCGCATAGCCGATACCTAGCACCATCAGTGTGATTACTACTATATTATATGCACGTAATATTTGTTTTCTCTTGTTCATTGTCACCTTATGTTTTATAGTGTTCCTGAAATATATTTTAGTTTAAAATAAGCAAAGACGATACCGACGCGGGCATCCACCTCACCAAGCTCTGCATCCAACTTAGTGTTCGAGGCATCAATCATGTCGGTGATCAGTGCCAGCTGCGACAGATAGCGGTCGTTCACCACTTGATAGTTCTGCCGTGCCAGTTCCACACTTTTCTGCTGGGTCTTCAATTCCACGTAAGCCTGTTGATAAACGGTGTAAGCCTGATGCCACTGGTTATCCAATTGTTCGTTCACCACAGCCTTGACCTGTTGCGCCTGTCGAGTGCGCACCTGAGCCTGTTGCACCTTTTTATTTTGTTTAAACAACGAGCTCACCGAATATTTCACACCCAATCCAACATACCAGAAGTTGATATTCTTGTCCACTGGTGGCAGGTCGTAAGTGAACGGACCATTCAGGTTGTCGGCAGCTACCAGTGCCACCTTGGGCAGAAGTTCACTCTTTGCCAGGCGCAGTTCTTGATGCGCCACTTTCTCGCCTATCCGTGCCTGCAGAATGCTGGGAGACTCCATCCAAGCATCGTTTGACGGAGCTACGATAGTGTCGTTCAGATTCAGTTGTGGCACAATCTTTCCTTCCACGCCCAATTGGTTGCACAACTGATAGTTCATGATGTCACACTGGTCTTGCAACTTTCTCAGTGTCAGTTGTAATGTCTCCAGCAGCAGTTCATAACGTGTCACGTCGTTCTTCAGTGCCATTCCCTGCTGGTGCTTTGCGTTGATATCATCGACAAGATGTTGAGTCAGTACGATATGCCGTCTCACCACCTGTTCGCGATTCGTCAGTTTAAACAATTCCAAATACTGTCCAAGAGCCATCAATCGTTGCTGTTGGCGCACCTGTTGTTCGCCCACCAAAGCCCGCTCATGTTGCAACTGTGCCAAAGCAATGCCAGCATTGATGGCACCACCGGCATAGACCACCTGTTGTGCCTCTACCGCTAGCGAGTTGCCCCAACGTGGAGCAGCAAATCCATGAGCATCAGTAAAGTCACGATCCATCACTACCACATCGCCATTCAGCGATACCGATGCCGATGCTGTCAACTCGGGCAGCCGTGCTGAACGCGCCGCCGCTATCCCTTTCTTAGCAAATTCTACGCTTATCTTCTCTTGCTGAAGAGTCTTGCTGTTGCTTTCCACCAGTTGAAACAATTCGTCAACTGTCATCTTGCGCTCCGGTTGAGCCCTTACCACCATCACAGCGGTTACAGCCAACAGGAGCGTCATGCTTTTCAATGTCATTAAAACTGTTTAAAAGTGACGGGGAACACACCCCTTTTCCTGAAATCGGGTGCAAAATTACAAAATTATTCCATAGGTTGTGACCTATAGGCTTATCACTTTTAAGTTTTATTCACAGTTACGTAAAACCATTACTTACCCAAGAACCTATCGTCCAGAAAACGCATGAAAGCTTCCTTATACATATCACCGATAGGCAGATAGGTATTCTCGTCCATCACCACCCTGCACTTGTTCACCTCCTTGATTTCACTCAGGTTGATGATATACGAGCGGTGTATGCGCATGAAGTTGCTGGGCAAGTGTTCTTCCATCTTTTTCATCGACAACAGGGTGATGATAGGTTTCGTGCTAGTGCGCAGATACACCTTCAGGTATTCACTCATGGCTTCCACATAGCGGATGTCAGAGATGGCTACTTTCACGATGCGATACTCTGTTTTCAGGAACAGAACATCGGAGGCCGACTCGCTATCCACGACACTTGGTTTCAACCGTTCTTTCAGTCGGTTGGCCGCCCGCAGGAATTCCTGCAGTCCGAAGGGTTTCAACAGATAGTCAACGGCATTCACCTTGAAGCCCTCGACGGCATATTCAGCATAGGCCGTCGTGAACACCACCAGTGGCGGCACTGCCAACGACTTCACGAAGTCCATGCCGTTGAGGTCGGGCATGTTGATATCACAGAAGATGGCATCCACCGTCTCCTTCTCCAGCACTTGACGTGCCTCGATGGCACTCTGGCACTGGGCCACAAGTTCAAGAAACGTCACCTTGTGGATATAGGCCACAAGCTGTTGCAGAGCCAGAGGCTCATCATCGATGGCAATACAGCGTATCATGATAATGGTATGTTGAGTTCGACAGAATAATCATTAGCTCCTTCGTTGATGCGCAGCGAATAACGGTCCCCATACAATAGGTTAAGCCGCTGACGCACATTGGCCAGGCCCACCCCGCCTTTTTCTTGGCTGGGCGTTTCAGCTTTCGAGTTACGACAACGGAATGTCAACTTATTGTCAGCCACCGTCATGCTCACCTCGATAAAGGAGTCATGCTGATAGCTCACACCGTGTTTAAAGGCGTTCTCCACAAATGATATCAGCATCAGTGGCGGCAACTGCCTATCAGGTACATCTGCGGGCAATGTCAGCGAGATGCGCACCTTGTCGGTGTAGCGCAGTCGCATCAGTTTGATGTATGTCTCGACGAAGTCCAATTCCTTGTTCAGAGCCACACGCTCTTTGTCGGCATCGTAAAGCACATAGCGCATCATCCTCGACAATTCGACGATGGTTTCCTGAGCTTTCTCTGGGTCAATGTCAATCAAAGCATGGATATTGTTCAGCGTGTTCATGAAGAAGTGCGGACTGATCTGATAGCGCAGATAAGCCAACTGATGTTCCAAGTTCTGCCGTTCCAATTCGGCCAGTCGCCTACGGTCGTCGCGACCGCGCATATAGCCCTTCACACCCAGATTGGCTCCAAACATCAGGATAACTACGGTCAGCGACATAATGTTGCGTTCGTTGACCAATGGTGGTCGTCTGAACTCATGGTTGCGCTCTCTCTTCCAATGGTCGTCGCGCAGGGGCTCACGCCATTCGTGGTGCGGTCGTTCGTGGAACTTCATCATAGGTCTGGTGTTGTGCTGATAGACGGCAAACAACGCCACGACGGCTGCCACCGTCACAAAGTAGAGGACACGTTTGCGAGCATGTATCAACAGGGGGGCCAGCAGGAAATTGTGAACCACAAACAGCAACAGATAAATCGAAAAATGGTGCCACACAAACAGCACCTCGTGCCACCGAAATTCGGCATGGTTGTCGCCAAACATACGCACATAACTGCTGAGCAGTGGTACAGCAAACAGCATGCCCCACACTACCAGGTATATCATATTCTCCTGTCGCGACTGTTTCATCCAAATCATTCTGTTTCTCATCATATATAACGTGCCCAAACTATGAATTATTGTTTCAGCGCCAACCGCCGCCACCGAACCCCGAACTACTACTTGTATAGCTCGACAGCGATACAGACGAGCCGCCACTTATGACAGCAGCTGTCACACCAATGCCACCCATACACGTGTTGCCATCCGTCACCGTGACGCCTTGTTTCAACGTAGGTTGCACGCTGCCCGATACCACCATGCCTTGTCCACCGCTTGCCGGAGTCAGGAACGAGAAGGTCTGACCGTCAACTGTCATGGCATACCAAGCATTAGGCGTCCACGACGATGCTTGATAACAAGCTTGCGACAGCTGTGACCCACGTTCAAGTCCGCCAACGGCAACGAGGGTGCCCCCTGTCACATATAACTTATAGCCGCCTTCTGTGTTGGCATCGACAGCAACCTCTGGTGATCCTGAACAGATGGCATACACCACCCCACCTTTAATATAGAGATTGCCATTGGCATCCAGTCCGTCGTTGTGCTGGCCGTGGGCATAAACTGTGCCGCCAGCAATGGTCATTGTGCTCTTGGCATTGATGGCATCATCGTAGGCATAACTTGCCACGTCGCCCCCAGTGATACTGATTTCTTGCTTCGACTCAATACCTTCTCCTCCATTACCGCTGGTGCGCACCCATATTCTTCCACCGCTGATGTTGATATTGCCTTCTGCCTTGATGCCCTTGGGCGAAGTGGAATCACTGCTGCTGGTATATTTGCCACCAGTGGTGACAACATAGATATTTCCACCGTTGAAGTTGGCATCCATATCCACACTGATACCTTTGCCGCCATAGCCAGTGCTCTTCAGAAGCACGTCGCCATCGTTGATAGTCAATGTGCTGTCGGCCTTGATGCCGGCTGCACCTTTCACCTCGTTAGTATCGCTGTCGTACGAGCCCTTACCAGTAGTGATGACGGTGGTGCGACCACCATTGATGACAATATGGCTCTCGCTGTTGATACCTTTGGCACCAGCCCCCGACACCTCAACGTTCAGCACACCGCCATTGATAAAGATGCCGTCGTTGGCCTTGATGCCGTGATTGACGGTCGTGGTGACCGTAATGTGGTTGCCATGGTTAAACACAATATAATCGGCCGAATGAATGCCATTATTAGTGTGGCCGTCAACCACCAGCGTGCCACTGCCATTGAACAACAGCTTGCCTTTGGCATAGAGGGTGCCCTTATGACTGCCATCGGCGCCATCGGTCAGCTGATTGGTGGTGCCTTCTGTCAGGCTGACGAAGGCTCGCTTGCTGCTCAGCAGGTTCAGGGCAGCCGAATCGGGATTGTAGATATTGACACCGTTCAGCACCACTTGGTATTTCTTCTCGCCCAACACCGTCAACGACCCGTTGGTGGTGGTGCCACTGACCACATAGCAGATGCCTTTCTGCGTGCCGTGGTTCACCGTCACATGACCACCACTGACGGTCACCTCCACGCCATTTTCCGTTTTAGCCACTGGATTGCTCATGTCGATGGTCACGGTGGTGCCAAAGGAGTTGTTGGCCAGTTGGTCTTCAGCATCAGGATAATATGCTTGTGCCGTGGTGGTGGGTTCTTCGACATCCTGTTCTGTTGCAATGTCGAAAGTGGCCAGACTGCCCTCTGTAGTCGAAGTCCCGCCGTTGGGCATGCTGCCACCGTCGTTCCAGTTAGTGCCGTTGTTATTATAGTCTAAGAATGGATCTTCCGTCGTACAGGCTACTGCCATCAGCAGCAGGGTACATAACATGATGTTCTGTTTTATTGTCCTCATTGTTTTCTATCATTTTATGATTAATCTGGTGCAAAGATATTGATTCCTGCTGTTCCACCACATTTTATTCAATCAACGGTCGAATCTTTTCAACGAACTTTATTTGCATAAACATTGTAAAGCGCTGAAAGTATTAAATAGAAAAAAAATCTTTCACATCTTTATAACACATTAATTCTGAAACAGTTTAATAGCATGCCTTCTAGTAAATAACAAAACGTTTTTCCAAAGATAATCTTTGACTATAGAAATAGTTAAATCTGATTCTTTTTTCAAAATAAAATTGTAACTTTGCAATAGATTTTAAAACCTACACAATAAGACTCAAAATGAAAAAAGCTATCACTATTCTATCGATTGTGGCAACCGTACTGTTTGTGGTTGTGGTGGGCGGCAGCTTCTACATGCTCGACTATTCACTTGCTCCGGATGCCAACAGGACCGACCGCGACTCGTGCTTCAGACAGCAGTTCGAGAGCTATCCGGAGAGCAAGCTGTGGGTGGACTCGCTGACACGGGTGGATGCGCTGCGCGACACGTTTCTCACTATGAGCGACGGCAGAAGGATGCACGGCTTCTACGTGGACAAAGGGTGCAAGAAGACGGCCGTGGTGGTTCACGGCTGGCGCGACTGTGCCATCAAGTTCTTGTGGTTGGCACGCATCTATGAACATGAGTTAGACTATAATGTGGTGATGCCCGAACTGCATGCTTGCGGCGAGAGCGAAGGCGATGCCATTCGTATGGGGTGGAAAGACCGACTCGATGTAAAAGAGTGGATGACGGCTTTCCTGACAGACACGATGGTGGTCCATGGTGTGTCGATGGGCGCGGCAACAACAATGATGTTGTCGGGCGAGCAGATGCCGACAGGCATCAAGGAACTGCGCTTTGTCGAGGATTGCGGTTATACATCGGTATGGGATGAGTTTGCTGGCCAATTAAAAGAAGAATTCGGCCTTCCTGCCTTCCCTTTGATGTACTCAACCAGCCTGCTTTGCAAGTGGCGCTACGGATGGAGCTTTGGCGAGGCATCGGCATTGAGGCAGGTGGCTAAATGCCCATACCCCATGTTATTTATTCATGGCAGCAAAGATACGTTTGTGCCCACCTCGATGGTGCACTCGCTCTTCGAAGCTAAATCAGGCAAAAAGAGGCTATGGATTGCCGAGGGTGCCGGGCATGCTCTTTCCTACAAGGAGCACAAAGCGGAATATATCTCTCTGATTAAAACATTCTTGCAATAGCGGCACTGGCCATAGCCTCGTAAGCTGGCTCGCTGGGATGCAGGTGGTCGCCACTGTCAAAGCCGGCAGCAAAGGCCTTGGGGTTGGCCGCATCACGCACGGCAGCATCGAAATCCACGCAACCGTAGAAGATAGACGACGTGCGCAGCCACTCGTTGAACTGCTGGCGCATCTGCTCGCGCTGGTCGTTATACGTGCGCCAGCCCTCGATGGGCAGCAGGGTGCCACTCCACACGCGAAGTCCCATGGCTTTGGCGGGCTTCACGTAGATATCTTCAACGCCGCACATCAGTTCTTCGACGGTGGGCAGGTCGCTCCACGGGCGAAAGGGATTCACGTCTGTGCCCACGGGATGAATGATGTCGTTGATGCCGTGCTGGATGATGACGTCTGTGGCACCACTGACACGCATCTCGATGGGGAAGCGGGTAGCGCCCTTCAATCCGTAGGCTTGATAGGTGATGCAGTCGTACTGACGCAGGATGCGGGTGCCGCTGACGGCGCGACGAATGACGGCGACCTCAGTGCCCAGCAGTTTCTGGGCCAAATAGTCGGGCCATGACTGAGCCGTGATAGAATCGCCATAGCATACCACGGCACGACAGCGATCTGAGGTCAACACATCGATAGTGTTGAGGAAGTAGAACCAGTTGGTGCGACGCGACAGGTCCAAAGGCAACTCGTCCTGCTCGGCATAGTCACCATAAGCATAGTAGCCGTGCGACAGTGGTCCGGTGATCAGCGTGCCGCTGTTCATCTGGGTGTAGTCTGCAAGATACAGGCTCACCGTGATCATGTCGCCGCTCTTCACAGCCAAGGTGATGGCATCGCTCTGGGTCTCAGTGCCAGGCATCAGGCTTACGCTCTGTTCGCCATCAAAGGTGATGGGCGTGTGGTTCACAAAGACCTTGGTCAGCGTCACGGGTTCCGTGCCAGTGAGGTTCGAGAAACGGAAGCGCAGTTGCGAGCCATCGAAAGGCATCTGTATGGGATAACGCAACGTGAGGTCCTTAGCATAGCGGGCCTCACGTCGGTCGGTGATAGAGGTGGCATTGCCCCAGCAAGCCACCCATTTGTTATGATTGTCTGTCATCCTTGCGTGCAGTCTTACTATTGTTCTTTTTTCCGACTGCAAAGTTACACATTTTTTCTTATAGACGACAAAACTGATTTAAAAAATTAAGTGCATCAGGCATAGCTGTGCATGCCACCCAACAGGTAGTTCACACCAAAATAGGTGACAAGCACTGCCACAAAGGCACCCACTATATACAGATGGTAGAAGCGGGCATTGCGCATCTGTGGTATGGAGGCTTTATGCAACGGCACGGCATAGACCATCATCGTGATTAATGCCCACGACTCTTTGGGGTCCCACGACCAGTAGTTGCCCCACGACACGTTGGCCCAGACAGCACCAAGGAAGATGCCGATGGTGAGCAGAAATACAGCGGGATAGAGCAACAGCTGCGACAATGCCGTGATGCGCTCCAGGTCGTGCGCCCAAAAGGCATAGATGCCAAGCAGCACCTGCAGCGCAAAAATGGCATAGGCACACATCACTGTCATCACATGGATGGACAACAATGGCGACTGCAACACGGGCATCAGCGGAGTCAGCTGCGTACTGCTGCCACCCATCATGGCTACCAGCATGCAGAACGAGGCTATGAGGGGGGCAAAGCCCATGATAACGGCAAACTGACGGTGCAGGGCTACGGAAAGCAGCAGGACCACCCATGCCATGAACAACATCGTCTCGGGACCGTTGCTCACAGGGACATGACCACTGAGCCACCAGCGCAGCGCAAGCTGTAGCGTGAGATAGGAAAGCAGTGTCACATGGAGTGCCCACAAAGCAATGTTAAGCGGACGGCGTGCCTTTGTTGTGAAGAGCATGGCCATGCACAGCAGCAGGCTCAGTGTCAGCGACAGCATGATGGGCCACTTTTGGGCACGAAGCGTGTTATAGAACAGTTCGGCCTGGGTATCGCTGCCGGAAGGCAGTACGTCGCCGACCATCTCGCGCTGGAACAGTTTGATCTTGGCTATGATCTCAACAGCGCGATCGTGCTGACCAGTGACGATAGCCTCGGTCAAGAAGTCCATGGATTGTTTGATAAAAAACTGTTCTTTCACGGGAATGGCGCGTGGCAGACCATGTGCACCGGGCATATACCAGTTCACATCGTGACCAATGCGATATGGGAACATCTTGATAAACTCACCGCTATAGAACATCTCTACCACGGCCTGGCGCTCGGCCAGTTTCTTCTTCTCCTTAGCACTCATGGGCTTGTCGCCGGACTCCAGATAGGGTTTCATGGCTGCTTCCCAAGGCATGTAATAAATCATCCAACTCGTAAACACCTGATCGGCGGTGTAGCCGTTCCAGCGGGCACTACCCGTCAGCTTCATCACGAAGTCGGTGGCCACGGTGTTCATCGGACAGATACGGTTGTTATAGAGCACCTGGATGGTGCCCATGCGTTGGGCTATGTCGCGGTCAACCACAGGCAGAGGCTCGTCGGCACTCACTGTGACAGTGGCTAACAGCAGCACCATGGTGGCAACGGCCTTGCGATAGAGAGTGCGCATCTGTGTGCGACGCGAGAACAACGTGGCTATGATGCCAACCAACAACAGCAGATAGCCACTGTAGGTGATGGCGATGCCATAGGGGTCGTAGCTCACGCCCAGCGTGACACCTTCGCCGTCGGAGTCGTAACTTGACTGAAACAGACGGTAACCATCAATGTTACCGATGTGGTTCATCGACACGACTACTTCTTCTGTGCCACAGGTAATGACACTTTGATAGTCAAGTGGAGCATCGGTGCCGGGATAGTTCACGATGCGAAATGACTTCAGCGTGATCTTTTTATCCGCAGTCAGTTCACAGGGGGTGTCCATACGCAGGTGGATGGTGTCGCGGCGCGCCGTGAGATGAGTCACCAGCGCCCCAACAAGTATCACCACAAAGCCCACATGCAACAGCATCACAGCCAGTCGGCGGTAAAGCTGTTGCTGCACCATGTAGGCGCAGCCCACCACAGTCATCACGGCCCACAGCACCGAGAACCACCAGGCGCCATAGATATGTTGGCTAACAAACTCGGTGCCTTGGTATTTCTCGATGATGGTGGCTGCTGCAATGCAGACAATGATAAGAGGGTATAGAAGAATGAGTGCTCTTTTCATAATGTTGGTTAGATCGACTCAATGAAGAAGATGAGCTGGTCGCGCTCCTTCTTCGACAAGTTGCGGAACTTCGTAACGGCATTGTAAGCATCACTAATGCCGCCCTCGTTTCTACATCCGTGCCACATGATGGCTTCCATCACGTTGCGCGCACGACAGTCGTGCAGACGCTCTACACCACTGCCACACTTGGCTGCCAGTCCGCGCCCCCACAGTGGTGTGGTGCGACACCAGCCCGTGCGTATGTCGTTCTTCATCCACAGACGGTGCTGCACGAAGTCGGTATAAGGCCAGATTTTCTGGTGGGGATAGCGAGGCAGCTCGCTGTCGTCCTTGAAGAACTTGTTGGGGTCTTGCAGGTGGTCGTCGCCAGTCACCCATGATGGGCGGTGACAAGCGGCACAACCAATCTGTGAGAACAGTTCCTTGCCTTTCTTGAAGTCCTCGGTAGTGGTGTTGCGGGCTGCCGGAACAGCCAGTCCGCGGTGCCAGATGGCGAAGTTCTTAAACTGATCGTCAGTCATTTCTACATCCTGTTGTTTACTGGTGAGGTAGGTGTAGATATCCTTCTCCAGATTGCCAGTGTGCCATTCGGGATGCTTCTTCAGTGGGTCCAGTCGGTTGATATACTCGGTGAATCCAGCCTGCACATCGGGATCCTTAGACGACTGGGTAGCATAGTAGGTACCTGCCAGGTCGAGATAATGATAGCGACGGTCCGAACGTGTCACGTTGGTGATGTTCCAGATAGCATTGATACCAGCAGCATCGAGCAGCGGTCCGCGCGACATGGCGTAGGTGTAACGACGCACATACTTGGTGCCGTCGCCCTGCAACGAGTTGGAATAGTAGCTGTTCCACTTGCCGTTGGCCTGGTCCCACATGGCGGGGTTCAGAGCATCGGTCTTGCCAATGCTGTTGAAGTATTTGCCCTCTTTCTCCCACTGGGCGGTGATGTCAGCATCTGAGATGGCGTCAGTCAGACCTGTGCCATAGATACCGATGGTCGATTCCAGTCGGATATCTACATCGTTATTGTATTCTGCCTCTGACAATATCACGTCGCTGCCACCGCGCCCCACTGCCACAGGAGCATAGTAGGCACTATAGGGAATGGTCACCTCGGGATAGATCAGCGAGTAGGTCTCGCCATCGGGGAACTTGTTGCCCCACTCGTCGGTATATTCTTTCCAGGCAATCTTGATCTGATTCTCGTCGATAGGAGCCTTAAAAGGCTTCACTGCAACCGTCTGAGGCATACCTGCCACCGAACGGATATAGGCGTTGGTGGTCTTGTCGTAGATGACCAACAGGTAGCCGTTGCGGTGGTTGTCAGCCTTATACTCGGTCTGACGTGCACCGTGGCCATAGCCTGGATGACAGTAGAGACAGCCACGACGCACAAAGACGGGGCCTAATCCGTGGAAGGCACCGTCGGTATTGGTGTTGTAGTCTTTCTCGAACAAATACTCGCCCTCATTGAAGGCAGTCATCATGCCTGCGTCAACGACAGCCTTGGTGGGCTGTTCGAAGGCAGTTGCAGTGTTCACGGCAGTGGTGCCAAGCTGTCCACCGGCATAGTAGTCCTCTGGGTAGTCTGTGGCTGTCGGGTCGCCGATTTCCCACGTAAGTGGTTCAACGGAACCATCACTGTTGTGGCATCCAACAGTGATGGTAATAAAAAACAGCACACTACCAAATACTGATAGTTTTCTCTTCATGTTTTACTGATTATAATATTAATTACTTTTTAATCTTCACGATGCTGTTATACAGTTTCTGAGCATTGTCGGCCAGTGTACGATAGGTAGCCAGCACAACGTTGTCCACATAATTCTCGTTGATGACCTTGCACTGATTCTCAACGGTGCTGTTGCCTGCATAGCCCTTCAGGGTCTCGGACATGGCTTCGAGTGCCTCGTCCAGTTCGCCCAGAGCATCGATGGCAGCTTTGCTCGAAGCGTCAGAGTAGTAGAGGGCGAAAGGAGCCTTCATTGCTTTGATCTTGGCCAGTGCGTTGTCAAGCTTAGCAACAGCCGTGTTGGCCTGTGCCTTGAGGGTAGCGTTGTCGGCGTTCTGACAGAAGTAGATGACCGACTTCTCGTTAGGCATCACTGCATTCATGCTGCCATAGAGTGCGTTCTTACACGACACAATGTTATCGTAGAAGTCTGTGATAGAGTTGTAGGCATAGGGTGACTCGATATAGGTGGCATCTTCGCCGGTGTAAGGCAGACCGATCTTCGAATCGCCGACCTCGCCGATAATGTCCTGACAACCAGAGATGATCTCCAGTGTGGCATCGAGAGCGGTGGCCCAATCACCGGTGCCTGGAGTCTTGAAGGCACGTCCGAAGTTCTGGAAGCCATCCAGTGCGCCTTCCACATCGCCGTCGTCGTTGATAGAATTGTGTGTAGCTACATAGTCGAGTGCTATCTGATGGCGCTCAGCATTACTCTCTTTCGAGTCCCATGCAGCTTCCAGTGTGGCAGTAGCCTGATAGAGGTCCTTAGCCACAGCACAGATATAGTTGTACTCCAGGTTGGTGATCTGGTTGATATCTCGTGGAGCGCCCTGACGGAAGAGCACATATTCCAGTCCGTGATAGCCCAAGATACCTGAGTTGGCAGTCTTGATAAAGTTGTCGAGATTGCCCATGGCAGCAGCGTCGCGCAGCACGTCAGCCAGGTCGTTGGCAGCCACAGGCCATGTGTCAGTATGAGGATCGATAGAGTAAACATCAGCAGCGCCAAAGAGGAATGCCTCCGTGTTCTCCCAATTGGCACGAGCTACCTTCCAGTCATCACAAGCCTGGTTCAGCGCGGCCTGCGTACCATCCACGATTGTCACATCGGCCTCGTCATCGCTTGAGCAAGCAGTGAAGCCTGTAGAAATGACGGCAGTCATCACTGCCATTTTAAAAAGATTGTTTTTTTTCATTGTTAATGCTATTATTAAATTAGAAAGATTATTGGCTTACAGAAACCATCCGGTATAAGTCACGCCCAGGCTGAGACTTGGCTCGTTGTTGTAGGGCTGCTTATAGAGCGGACTGTCGGCAGAGAGGCCGTGGTTGTCGGGCTTCTCAAAGAAGCGGTAGGCATATTCTGCCTTCAAGGTGATTTGCTTCACGGGCGAGTAGTTCAGGCCGACAGCACAGCGATAGCGCTTGGTGTGCTTATACATCGAGGCATAGGTGCCCGATGCCATTGTGTTGTAATGCTCGAAGCGACCGAACAGCCACAGCGACTGCCCCACCCCAGCCTGACGCTGAGACACCAGCGGCATCAGGTTGTAGCCTGCCTCCAGAGCATAGGCCAGGGCATGACTACCAATATTTGAGTAGTGATGGGGGTTGCCGTCTTGGTATTTATGGTGTGTCCAGTTGGCTTGGTTGTAGGCTGAAATCTCGTCGGCATCGGCAAAGTGAGCATAGTCCACATTGCCACGCACCATCCAGTTCCAGCGGTTCAGGGTGAAGTCGAGTGCCACAATGCCCAGTGCGCCGTGCACGTCGTCATACTTTGTGCCAGGCGTGCGCAGCGTGTTGCGGAAGGTGTAGCCATAATAGCCGCTCAATCCCACGCGCAGGCCCTTCACCATATAGTTATCTACGCGCGCGGCCACGGCGTAGTTGTTGGCCACCTTGAACTCGTAGGGACTGGTGGCACCATAGTGTACAAAGTCTTCAGCAGTGAAGCTCTCGCTGTTCAGTCCCGACAGCAGCTGCGCCTCGTAGCGCCAGTCTTTCAGTCGGCCCCACAGCGACAGTCCCACCTGGTGCCACGTGTTGGGCAGGATGGTAGCCTCGCCCTCTGGACGATAGACACCAAAGAACTGGTTGGGCTCATGGTGCGCATTGCTGTAGCCCACGGGAACGATGATCTCTCCCATCTTCACATTGAACTTGCCGCCAGCAAAAGCCTTGTTGATCCAGAACTGCTCGATGTTCACCTCGCCGCCCTTCTCTACCTCAGCCTCATACTCGCCTGCCTCTTCGGCCTCAATCTCGACGGCGGTACCGTTGCCGCCATGTTCGAACTCAATCTCCGAACCCATGGTCCAACCGTGACCGAAGTCATAGCCCAAGTTCAGCACCACATGGGGCAAGTCGAAGCGTCCATGACTGTTGTCATTGGCATAGTTTTCTGGTTTCTTATAACGGTTAAAGCTTTGGCTATAGAAGTTGCGGGTCATCACGGCCTCGCCATAGCCACCAATAGTTAGTTTTTTCTCTTGTGCTGCAGCACTAACACATGTCAGCGCAAGCACAGATGTCATCAATAATGTTTTCATGCTTTCCTTTATACATGTCAATTTCGCCGGCAAAGGTACGATTAAAATGGGTTTGCGACAATACCTAAAACAAATGATATTTCTTGGGCCATCTGTCAAAGGATACACAATTTTTACGCATTTTAAGTAATTTTGGTATCTTTTTTGCTGTTATAGGTCATACGTAATACAAATAATTTGTTTATCTTTGCCAACGAAAACATAACATATCATCGATGAAAAAGCTATATTTAATTGTAGCCTTGGCGGGCGGCATGCTCACTGGCTGCACAAACAAACAAGCTACAGACAACGACATGAAACAGCAATTGGAACTGACACAGGAATGGGACAAGGTGTTCCCTCTGAGCGAGAAAGTGAACCACCGCAAGGTGACGTTTGAAACGCAGTATGGACTGACATTGGCGGCAGACCTTTATTTGCCGACAAAGGGGGCAGACAAGCTACCTGCCATAGCCGTATCCGGACCGTTTGGGGCCGTCAAAGAACAGGCAAGCGGGCTCTATGCCATGAAGATGGCTGAGCGTGGATTTGTGGCACTGGCCTTCGACCCATCATATACGGGCGAGAGCAGCGGAGAACCACGGCGCACGGCTTCGCCCGACATCAACACCGAGGATTTTATGGCAGCGGTCGATTTCCTTTCAAAGCAGGACTATGTCGATGCCGAGCGCATCGGCATCATCGGCATCTGCGGTTGGGGCGGCATCGCTCTGAATGCGGCAGCAGCCGACACTCGCATCAAAGCGACTGTGGCTTCTACGATGTATGACATGACGCGCATCAGTGGCAACGACTACAACGATGCCTTCGACGATGAACAGTGGCGCCACAGAAATCGTGAGAACTTGTCTAAGCAGCGACTCACCGACCCGCAAGCCATGGCTGGCGGTGTGATCGACTCAGTGCCACCACAGGCACCCAACTTCGTGCACGACTACTACGACTACTACAAAACGCCTCGTGGCTATCATCAGCGTTCGGGCAACTCCAACGATGGCTGGCGCGTCGTCGGCACGCAGGCTTATGCCAACAGTCGCTTCCTCTACTACATCAATGAGATTCGCTCGGCCGTCCTCATAATGCACGGTGCCGATGCTCACTCGCGCTACTTTGGCGAGGCTGCCTATCACTATATGGTGGACGGCAAGGCTGAAGGCTATAAGTTCACAGGAGAGCCCAATCCGAATCCCGAGAACAAGGAGCTGCTCATCATCCCCAATGCCACTCACTGCGACCTCTACGATGGCGGCTACGAGGAGAAGGCTGGCAAGGGACAGCCCAAGAACTTGATTCCCTGGGACAAGCTGGCTGAGTTTTTTGCTCACAACCTGTAATGTCATCATACAACAAGTCGGGAGACTACTGCTGATCACCAGCGTAGCCTCCCGACTTTTTTTATGGTTGCCTTCAATTATTCTTGGTCTGGCTGCTGACCGTCGTGGGCCTTCCACGCACACTCGGTAATCTTCAGGTCGGAGAAGACTGCCGTAAACGACGACTCCTCGGGCGAACAGGCATAGATGCCAAACTGGATTTCATCGGCAGCGGCATACATGTGGCAAACGCGCATCTGACTGAACGTCACACCATCGCTCGAGCACTCTATGCAGTAGTCGTCCTCACGACGAGAGAAACGATACCACATCGTCTTCACATCGGCAGCAATGGCTGTCGTGGCCCAGTCGGAATAGCCGTTGTTGGTGGCTACGCTGCCAAGATGCTGAAACGACTCATTCTCGTACTCCACAGAACCCTTCAACCAATTTTCGCTGTCGAGATACATCACTATGCCGCATTGGTCGAAGCGATGATGGCTCTGCGTGAAGTCGGTTTTCACCACAAAACTGAAAAACTTCTCGCGCGTCTTCATCTGCAACACAGGTGCGTTGTCGTTCTGAAAGTGATAATAGGTGCGCTGCCACAGGTCGGTATGCGGAGCCGTCGTGACACAGATCGTGTCACCTTTCACTTCAAACCCTGCTGGCTCTCGCGTCCATTGCAGTTTGCCGAGGTCTATCCGACCACTATCTGCAAGAGCCGCCTTCACGTCGTCCACGCCATCGCTGGCCTCTGTCCCAGTTTCTTTGTTGCCGCAGCCCGTCAGCGTTGCTGTTGCAACAGCTGTCATCAACAGCATGTTTCTAAGCTTCATAAGTTTCCATTTTATTCGTTAAACCATGCAAAGATACGCATTTTTGTGCAAATAGCGCACCCTTTCCACCTAAAAAGTAGTATGAACGGTCATTCGGTTGCAACTTCAAGTGCACAATAAAGCTGAAAAGAAATATCTGCCTAATCTTGATGGCAATATGAAAAATAAATCGTATATTTGCAACAGCAAACACAGAAAGAACACATCCGGCAACATGCCCAAGAAGGAGTCACAAACTATCATTACAAATAAAAGATTACTATCATGTTAGGAAACTTTTCTTATTATAACCCCACCAAACTATATTTTGGTGACGAGTCTTTGAACTTCCTCAAGGACGAACTCAAGGGCTACGGTCCTGTAGTGATGCTCAACTACGGTAGCGGCAGCGTGAAGCGCAACGGTATCTACGACCAGGTGGTGGCCATCCTCAAGGAGGCTGGCAAGACGATTGTGGAGAACCCAGGCGTAATGAGCAATCCAACATTGGAGAAACTGCACGAAGGCGTGAAGATTGCACGCGGAAACGAGGTCGATCTGATTCTTGCGCTCGGCGGCGGCAGCGTGTGCGACTACTCGAAGGCGGTGGCTGCATCTGTCTATTACGAGGGCGACTACTGGGATCAATTTTGGTTGAAGCAGCAGAATCCCAGCCCAAACCAGCGACTGCTGCCCGTGGGCTGCATCCTGACCATGGCAGGCACTGGCTCTGAAATGAACGCCGGCACGGTGATCACCGATGCCGAACACACCTTCAAGGTGGGCCACGTGTTCGACAGCCGACTGATGCCGAAGTTCTCTATCCTCAACCCAAGGTTCACCATGACCGTGCCCGAGAACCAGATGAAGGCGGGCATCTACGACATCATGAACCACATCATGGAACAGTACTTCAGCGATTTCGACGACAACACCAGCGACTATCTGTCCGAGGGACTGATGCGCTCGGTCATCCACAGCAGTCGCATCGCCGTCAAGAACCCACAAGACTATGAGGCTCGCTCCAACATCATGTGGACAGCCACATGGGCTCTGAACACACTTATCGGACTGGGCAAAAAGGAAGACTGGATGGTACACATGATTGGCCACAGCGTGGGCGCCTGGACACATGCCCCCCACGGCTATGCGCTGGCCTCTGTCTCGATGGCCTACTATCGTCGGGCCATGCAAAACGGACTGCCTAAGTTCGTGCGCTTCGCCAAGAACGTATGGGACATCAAGGGCGATGGCATGACCGACCAGCAGATTGCCGAAGCTGGTCTGCAGGCCCTGAAAGCCTGGATGCAGGAGATTGGTCTGCCACTCACCATCAGCGCACTTGGTGCCACTGACGATATGATAGCCGGCATCACCGAGACCACCGTGGTCTATCCCGCCGGTTATCTGAATCTGACAAAGGATGACGTGACTGCAATACTGAAGGAGAGCATGTAGGCTCCCCTCAATATCACCGACCAACGACTGAGCAGGACTTGCAAAGAGTCCTGCTTTTTTTTTGAGATGATTTTGGCTCAGTTGCAATTGCTTAGGTTTTGCGATACTCCCAGAGTCTTGAATTGGCATTTCCAGAGTCTGGAGAGGGTCGTTTTAAAGTCTAAAAGCACGTGTTCTAAAGTCTTGAAGAGGCGTTTCTAACGTCTAAAACCGAAACTTTCATTTCTGGTCTAGCCCCTGGATGCTCTACATCCAGCCCTTAGAACAACCGCATCCAGGGGCTAAAACGACTCGTTCCAGGGGCTGGATGCGCCACATCTAAGGGCTGGACGAACATCAAAAGTAAAGCTATGACAACGCAAAAGCGAAACTATAACAAGACGAAAGCAGAACTATGACAGAGTGAAACCGTTCCTGTCCCGACCAAGAACACCCCCTCCCCGCCCCTCCAGAGGGAGGTGGGAATCCAGTCCTTTACCCCCTATGATTTTTCGCTTGAGCCGTGATTTTGAGGTGATTTTATAAAATTGAGTTAAACAAAAACTCCGAAACCCTTTGTTTATCGGAGTTTCGGAGTTTTACTCTGAGGTGCCTGGCGGACCTCAATACCATCAATTCTTATTATCTAATCCACAATTACAAAGAATGCCTTACGTACTGTATATCAACCACTTACAAGCAGACATAAAAATTATTATATTTAAATAAAGTTAAGGTGGTTAAAATAATTTTGAGGTGATTTTGAGGTGATTTAATAATTTACTATCTTTGCAGCGCAGTATTAACTTTAACAAGAAAATAAAATGGTGGCTTCTATTATAGCACGGTCGTTTGCAAAAAGTGCAGATCTAAGATTAATGCTTCGTTTAGCGACTCCCGATATTAAGAACACAATATCCCTTGATATAGCAGTATCTAAAGAACAATGGGACATTATCAATATGAGTCTCAAATACTACGCTAAGGCTTACAGAAGAGGCTCCTATTTTGAGGTCGATGGAGGTCTTAAACAAAATTTGTGGAGTATCATTAAAACAATAGATGCCCTGTATCAAGCTAATAAATTAACCAAAGAAATAGCTAAGAAGGTAATCAATGATATTCTACGTCCTGAAGAGTGTCAAACCGTTATTTATAATAATGAGCCTGAGCCTACACCACAGCGCATGACTTTGGAGGCATGGATAACAGAGTTCATACGTCAGTGTGAGACAGGTGAGAGGCTGAAAAAGAAAAGCACCAAGAAGGTGACTCCAGGCACCATCAAGAGCTATAAGGGTACTTTGGCACAGCTCATAGAGTTTCAAACCAAGAAGCATAGGAAGATTGACTTCGATGATGTCACAATGGACTTTTATGACTCATGGAAGCGATTCTTTATAGATAAGAACTACTCCCCCAACACCATAGGCAGACATATTAAGAACCTGAAGATCTTTCTTTTCGCTGCTGATGACATGAAGCTGACAACGAGCACTGAATGGAAGAGCAGCAGGTTTTCTGTAGATCATGAAGATGTTGACAATATCTACCTTACAGAAGAGCGCATACAACAGATGTATGACTTCGACCCTACCGATCTCTCAGCCATCAAGCATGCCATTGATATTGCCGCCAAGAAAGACAGAGCAGAGCTAAAGAGGCATATCGCCAAGGAGCAGCAGCGCAAGTGTCTTGCTGAGGCTAAGGATGTGTTTGTGGTAGGATGCCTCACTGGTCAGCGTGTCAGTGATTATAAGCGTATCGACAGTTCTATGATAGTCACGCTACGTGACGGTTCAAAGTATATCAGCCTGCAGCAGGAAAAGACAGGCAAGAATATCTATATACCACTAGACAAGCGAGTAGAAGCTATTCTGGACAAGTACAACGGCAAGTTACCAAAGGTATATGACCAACACCTTAACGAGAGAATAAAGATTGTTGGCTGGCTGCTTGGATGGACGGAATCTGCAGACATCACAGAGCGCAGAGGCCTGTTAGAGTACGATAGTGGTAAGAAGTTCTACGAAGGCATCAAGACACACACAGCTCGTAGGTCCTTCGCCACCAATGCATATAAGGATGGTGTCCCACTGTCAAGCATCATGGCTGTCACAGGACATTCTTCGGAGGCTATGCTGCGTAAGTATCTGAAGCTGGATAACGAGGAACGTGCCATCATTGCAGCTGCCGACTTCCTGAAGCATCGTAAGGCACAAATGAAGATTGTAGAATAACTCTTATTTGAAATAGCGATAAGTAGCGATTGATAAAGCTATTTGTCGCTATTTATATTTAAACACTTTTTTAATCTTCTACCAATAAAATAATCGAATAAATTTTCCGAAAGGAAATTACGTGAAAAACGAGCTTTGATTAATGCGTATCTTTGAAACCGAATATTCAAAATACGTATTATGAACCTGAGATTACTACATTATCCCCTAGGCATATCACCTACGGGACATTCAATTAAAAAAGAAATGCCGATACCTCTGGCCGTACCACTTGCGATGGCCGGAGCATCACTTGTGTCTTCTATCTTTGGTGGCGCAAAGTCAGCGAAAGCAGCCCGTGAACAAGCCAGGATGATTGCCAACGAGAAGGCCAAACTGGAGGCAGAGCGTCTTCGCAAGCAGAATGAAGACTATCTCGACACTGCTGCGGGACAGAACCTGATGCGTATTGCACGCCAGGAGCGAGACAAGATGTGGAAGAGAGAGCAAGGAGCAGCAGCAGTCGGTGGTGCCACTGATGCAGCCGTAGCGATGGCTAAGGAACAGGGTAACAACATGATTGCTGATACGGTAGCGAACATAGCAGCACAGGACACAGCACGTAAGGACAACATTGACGCTTCTTATCGGTCAGATATCGCACGTCTCTCGCAGCAGCAGATTGAGGCCGAGGGTGCCAATGCAGATGCCATCTCTCAGACTGCTGCAGGGGCGGCAAGTGATCTTCGTAGCGCAGCCTTATCCACCTTTGGTGGAACAAAGTTGGGACAGTCCTGGTTAGGTACAAGTGGAGGCACAACGCAGGGCAGTAACTCATGGTTCCATAACAACGGAGGAATATTTGATATAAAGTCATTTTTTGAGCATCAAGGAGGGAGGTAGCTATGAGTCTAAGAAACGCAATAAAGAATGCATTGGTCTCTAACTACATGAATGGAGCGTTAGTCAATGCAGAGCAGCGAGCAACCGTACCAACTCCCGCAATGCCTCAGCAGCCACGGGTGAATAAGAGTAATGTGATAGGCTCCTTTGCCGAGATGTTAGGACCGTCACCTGAAGAGCGTGTTGAACGTGAAAGGCAGATGGCCACCTCAAAGGCAAAGATGGCGGGCTGGATGGGGTTATTCGATGGGTTGAGGCATCTTGGCAACCTTTATTACGCATACAAGGGGGCGAAGCCTCAACGGTATACAGATAACCCCTATCAGCAGATAGAAGCCAACTATCAGGCAGACAGACAGCGTGCCGATGAGTTGGATAAGTACAAACAATCATACGCACAACTTATATATAACCTACAGCGTCAAGGCCAGCAGGACGCTCTGCAGGCCGCTGAATCCGCAGCTAAGGTTCGTTGGTACGACAGTAAGGAGAATGCCGCCAACACCACCGCTGAACAGAAAGGACGCAAATATATCACACTTAAAAACGGTGGTGTCATCATGCATGACGGCAATACTGGTGAGATTAAGGAGATTGCCCCTGAAGACCCTGACTATGTTGCATGGCTAAGGGCACGTGCTAAGTCGGAACAACAAAGAGGCAATGCCGCAGCAACCAATGCCGCAGCCAATAAGACGAGGGCTGACAAGTATCAGTCTGGAGGTAATAAAGGTAAGAAGGGTGAAAAAACGATGCCTGGTGTAGGAAGTAAGAAAACGATGCCTGGTGTAGGAAGCAAGAAATAACTAAATATATGAAGAACGAAAGTAGAGAGTGGCTTTACAATGAGCTAACTAAGAATGGCTATAATGTTGGTAAGGACTATGATGAGTTCGACAGCCTCATGGATGCCAACAAAGAAAGTAGAGAGTGGGCATACAAGACAGCCCAGCAGCATGGTTATAACGTAGGTGCCACCTATGACGAGTTTGAGAAGCTGATAGCTCCCAAGCCGGAGTTACCAAACCCTGAACAGATTAAGACGGCACAGAACATCGCAGCGGCATCTGTCAACCCTGAAGCGCATGAGAAGACGGTGCAGCAGCCTCAGCAGGCACCATCGATGGAGTTCACAGAGGCGCAGATAGACTCGATGGCGCAAGATCCGTCATTAGAACACCCCCAGCAGCAAGAAGTGCCATGGAGTCAGCAGACCATCACCGATGACCTACCAGACAACCCTTATGCAGGCATGACACGTCAGGAGGCCATCAACACCCTTGGCGAGAAGTATTTCTATCAGTGGTACGGCAAGAATCCCCGTGCCTATCAGTCTATCAAGGAGGAAGCTGCAAAGTATAACTTCGGTAGTCCTGAAGAGATCAACCAGATACCTGCTATGGTGCGTAACACCTATATCCCAATGGTGGCCAAGAAACGTGCTGAAGACATCATTAAGAAAGCAGGGAACGAATATGGTCTTTCTGCTGCCATCAACACCCGCAACATGCGAGAGGCCATCGCTGATGATCAGAAGAACTTAGGTCTTGTTAAGGAGGACGCAGATGCTTACTATGGTGCCTTGCGTGATGCTATTGAGCAGCAGTTGGGAGAAGGACGCAGCATGCCTGAATCATCCAAGAAAGCCTTGGCGCAACTTGTCAAGGATGTGACACCAAGAAGCAGCCAGGAGCACTTGGAGAATGTAGAGCGTGCTGAGGTCACTGATTTGATTGGCAATAGTCTTTCTGCATCTATCAATAATGCTCTAGATGCTGCTGAGGCTTACAAAAAGGCTAAGTTAGACGCTCTACAGACCAATCAGCCAAAGTTCCACGGTCAGTTTAACACCACAGGTGATGCTTATCTTATCAACGAGGAGGAGCCTGAAAAGATTCTAGAAGGCCTGAAGGCTAACATGCAAGGTGCTGCAACAACCATTTTGCAGGACTCTAAGACCTTTGATGAGATATGGAAGCGTGCCAACGATGCAGGTTACGACATCAACGACTATCTGAATAAGTTCGTAGCCCCAGTGATGGAGGAAGCCCTGGAGCGCAGGTTTATGACAGAAGCTGTCAAGCGCAAGTTACCAAAGAGCACCATCGACTATGTAATGAAAGGTCTTACGGAAGACAACATTGCTGCCATGCTCTTTAACTATGCCACTAGAAGCGACATGGCCAACCGTATTGCCGTTCAGGCTGATATGGATACGCAGGAAGGCAAGAACCCCTACTATACTCCAGGCACGGGTGCCCAGCTTACACGTATGGGTGTGTCCTTTGCTGCTGACGCACCTTTCTTTGGTCTTTACGGACGAGTATCTGGTGCCGTAGCCAAGCAGGCCATCGAGAGTCAGGTGAAGAAATTCATCGCAAAGGGAATGTCGGAAGGTGCAGCACGTAACCTTGTAAACATTGCACTTGACAAGAGTGTCGGCTACCGTATGCGTACCTATCTCATGCAGAACATTATCAGTAGCTCGACGACCCTTGGAGGATATAACCTAACCTCAGAGGTGGCACGGCAGCTGCGTGATAATGATCAGAATATCATGAATGTCTTCGGCAGCTTTGCCGAGGGTCTTTTCTCCGGTGCAGCCTTCGGTGTCACAGGTGCAGTCTCTTCTGCTCTTGCTAAGCCACTTACGGGTGTCTATAAGATTGGTGCAGGTGTTGCTGGCTATCTCGCTGAGGCAGAGACAATGTATACCACCGAGGAGCTAGCAAAGATGATGCACGGTCGAGAGACCTTCGATAGCCCATTGGAAGGCAGTGCTGAGGCAGTGATGAAACTAGGTGTCATCAAGCTCTCAGGAGGCCACATGCTGAAGAAGATCTACGACACACTAGGTAACATCAGTGAGAAAGGATTAAAGGATACTTTCAACGGGCTACTTGGCAAGAACTACCAAGGCATGCCATTCAGTGACCAGGAGGTATCTTATATCATCAATTCAACGAATGGTAAGAATCTCATTGATGCTCTTACCAATATGCATCCTGACATTGCCTTTGATGAGTTCAATGGTAAAAAGAAGTTCTCAAAGCAAGGGGAGGTTATGCGCCTGAACCTAGCCGACAAGTACGACACCTTTATGGAGGATGCCGAGATACCCGCTTCCCTAAAGCAGAAGGTTGCTAAGGTCTTCGGTGGCTATTATAAGCCAGGGCTGGAGGTAACAACAGACATTGAGCACAATGCCGATGGTACCGTCCTGCTAAAGACAAGAGATAAGGACGGCAACTGCATCCAAGAATTACCATTCGACTCTTTCAGTGAGGCTGACGAGTGGCGCAGCATACATCAGGACGAAATGACAATGAATGATGCCGTCAACACATGGAGCGAAATGAATGACGGACAACGTGCTGAGGCTATTGTGCAGCTTGCAGACGACTTGGGTATCGACTTGAAAGAGGCCACGATGTATGTTTCTAAGGCTCTCGACCCCACCAATAGCGAGCTAGACCGTGACATTTATAATAAGGTCTTTGATACTATCACACGTAATGCCTACCCCACTGACCAGCTAGACACACAGCGCAGATACTTCGAAGGTCGTAAGATGACACCGGAAGAGCGTCACTATGCCAAGGTAGACCTGCAGGTAGCAGAAGAGGCTTTGGATACCTTTGGTGAAGACTTCTCTGAAGAGGTGATTGCAGGAGCCGACAACCCAGAAGAGACCATTGTGAAGCTGGCATCACGCAGAGAGGTGACAGGTCCGCAGATTGTTGCCGCTGTAAACTACTACAACTGCAGGGCCAAGGTTAATGGTATCATCGAAGGTGCTGTAGCAGATATCGATAACAAGGTGGCTGCATCAAACGCTTATATCAAGAAGAACACGCACCCTGACACTGGCTATCTCATCGAGGCATCTGCAGAGGATGGTGACTATTATATCACTGCTGGCCACTTCCAGCTAGACGCAGACGGACGTATCGTACCAACCGACAACACGGGTATGGTCATCATGCGTAACAAGCAGACGGGCGAGATATCGGTGATGCACCCATCAAGAGTAACGGTAACAGGTATTCATGACCCCCAGAAGCTCATTGATGCCAACGATAGCATGAAGGGACTCCGTGGAGAGTTAATACAGGAAGCAGACAAGAGTATCGACATCAATCCTGAAGCACCTGAGACACCCCAGGAGATGGGAGAGACATTCACGGGTGCAGATGGTAAGCAGTATGTGGTAACAGGGACACAAAATGAGGACGGCACCATTACTTGGGCTAAGGTAGAGATTGATGCAGAAGGCAACCCAATCGGGGAAGTAATGCCACTTGACCTAGCAGAATATCGGCAGGCAAAGAGCGACATGCTTGATGCTGCTAGCAGAGAGCAGATAGAGACTTCTTTAGAACAAGCATTAGCAGAAACACCCGCTACAGAAACACCCGCAGAAGAGCAACCAATGGCTATCACAGAGCCTATTGCCGATGATAATAAGGTGGAAGAGGCAGACAGCAAGGCAAGTCCACAAAGTGAGACTGGAGCAAACGAGCTGCCTGCCACCACTTCCCGCATCCCTGTTGATGAGAAGGGACACAAGTTGTATGAGCAGGCTAAACCTGAAGATACACTTGCTGAGCTGACTGCTAAGCATGGTGAAGAGAAGGCACAGCGCATGATCAAGCAGATTGCAGAAGCGTCCGAGAAGCAAGCTGAAGAGCTGCGTAATCAGGACACATCTGCAATCACCGACATGGAAGAGCTGGATGCCCATGAAGAGGCTGTAGCTGCTGCTGAGGCTAAAGCACAGTATTGGAAGGGACTGATAAGCAATAACGAACAAAAACCTATCAACAATGGACAGCTTCCAGATGGATGGTCTCTTAGCGAGAAGAGAGCAAAGAACGGAGAGCAGTTCTACCAAGATGCTAATGGAAACATCGATCTCGTAGATATTCCACAGGAGGTGCTTGATAAGATAGGTTACACCAAGGCGCCATTACGTTTGACACCTTCCATGCTAAAACATGTTCAAATGCGACATGGTAAGGAGACAAAGATAACCAACGAAAAAGAGGCTATCTTGTTTATCACTGATGTTGTAAAGAACTTTGACCATATCCGGTTAGGAAATGATGGCGCTCTTATATTCTCCATAGAGAATGGTAGAGAAAAGACAGGTAAGCGTGCCATCACCATACTGCTTGGCTCAGATAACGGAGATTATTACGGCATCAAAACATCGGGATATGAGAGTGTTGAAAGACTAAACAAAAGACCTGTGCTTTGGGAAGGGAGCGCGATTATTACCCCTTCTACAGACTCCGCAACTGAACCTGTTACAACCCGTGATGCCCAACAAGGCGGAGAGCAAATTGGCAGCGCACCAGGCCAAAGCGGTCTTCCTGTGGGCAAAGATAGAGAAAAAGATGATACCATCCAAGAAAATAGTGTTAAAAATGCGTCTCAGGAGCAAAAAACTCCTCAACAGCCAACAGGTATCACACCAAAGAAGGCTAAGATCTATATCGGCAGCGTAGATAGCAACACAGGGCGAACCTTCAGCTATACCGACCAGCAGGGTAAGCGTACCGAGATTACCATTAAGAGCACAGTGCTGCATGATGGTCAAGTGTCAGTGATGCGCCAAGACTATGACGCAAACGGACAGCCCATTGGAGAAGCAAGGGAGGTGAAATATCCTGCGGTAAAGATTGGAGAAGGCATTATCAATGGTTCCTGGAAGAAAGAGTTGACCACCGAAGAAAAGTTGCGTGAGGCTATGAAAAAGCGAATAGGTGCCGATCGTGTTATCAATGTACTGACGGAAAAGGAAATCGATGACCTTTGGCAGGCATACGACAACGCTGACGGAGAGGCTTTCGAGAATATGTATAATACCTACCGCCAGGAACACTTTGAGGACCTTATTCGTCAAATGCAGGATGACCGCATCAGTGATGTAGAGAAGATATTGGCATCTGGTGCCCGCACGAAAAAGCTCAAAGACCTCCGAAAAATATATGAAGGCTATAACACCACTATTGACGTATTTAGTGACGAGTCAATGCAGCCGCAGAGCCTGGAAGAGTTTGTTGCCGACTACCTTGGTGACGTGCCCAAGCCAGGTGAAGGAACCATTGCATACTACACCTATGGCGAAGGTGATTCTAGAGTCGTAGGCCTTCAGGATGAGACAGGCTTTAGCAACCGCAGCTTTGGTGGCGATATCAAGGGCTTCAATCCGTGGTTAGCACCCAAGGGCAAGGGTATAAGTATTCAACGCATGGCAGAGCGCATACATGAAGACCTTAGCGAGTCAATGAAGGAGCAGTATAGCGACCAAGATGTGCGCAACGCATTGTTAGAGGTACTGACAAGTGCACAAAAGCCATCAGACATTGCTAACTATATCCTACGTAACCGTGCTGAACTGGCAGAGCAAGCAGCACGCAGAGAGGAAGATAATTGGGTAGAGGCAGGCGTATCATACCAGAAGGTGGAGGAAAGCAGACGCTTCTCTGCACGTCTCCAAAAGGCCGTTAATGAAACCAACACTGAGCCTAGCGAGGCACAGAAGGAAGCAGGTAACTATAAGAAGGGACATCTGTCCTTCGGTGGCTACCACTATACCATCGAGAACCCTGCTGGCGGCAAGCGCAGAGGTACCGATGCCAATGGTAAGGCATGGGAGAGTGAAATGAAACACACCTATGGTTATATCCTTGGCAAGAAAGGTAAAGATGGTGACCATCTGGATATGTTCATCAACGATAAGGCTGACCTTGACAACTGGAATGGTACCGTCTATGTCGTTGACCAGATTGATCCTGAGACAGGTAAGTTCGATGAGCACAAGGTGATGTATGGCTTTGGCTCTGAGGCTGAGGCCCGTGAGGCTTATCTTGCTAACTATGAGAAGGGCTGGAAGGGTCTTGGTAAGATTACGGGAGTTGATAAGGAGACCTTTGACAAGTGGCTGGATAGCTCAGACCGCAAGGTGAAGGAGTTTGCGGACCACAGTATCGTACAGCACAAGGTAGAGAGCCAGGTGAAGAATTTCGATGGTGCCATTAAGGCACTTGATGAAAGAGAAATCAGCATCGATGACCCTACCCTGATGGAGAAGTACGGCCTTACACATGTCACACTGTCACGCACGGGCGATCATGTGACACTTACTGACTTCATTGTCGATGAGAGAGGTCAAGGCAACGGTACCCGCTTCATGGAAGACCTGACAAGGCTTGCAGACGAAAAGGGATGGACACTGGCACTCACTCCTGACACCAGTTTTGGTGCTTCGTCAATAAGCAGACTGAAGAAGTTCTACAAGCGTTTTGGCCTCAAGGATAATAAAGGCCGCAACACTGACTTCTATACCCGTGAGAGCATGGTGCGCAGACCGAAGGACTGGATGCCTAACTCACCTGAGCAGCAGGAGCAAGCACTACGTGACCATGTGGTGGACTATCTGAAGAGCAAGGGTATTGAGGTGTCTGATGATTGGAAGGAAGGACAGCGCATCCTGGATAGGTTCAATGGTGAGCAGATAAAAATGCAAAAGGTTTATCACGGCTCAGGTGCTGACTTTGATGTCTTTGACCACTCACACATGGGAGAAGGAGCTGCAAGCCAATCGTTCGGATGGGGTACTTATGTATCAACAAGGCAGAAGGTTGCCGAGGGGTATCTGAATGTCCGTTCCGGCATTAAGCACTATCACAACGGTAACGAGATAGCTAAGGACGATAAGGTACATAGGATGGCCGCTGAAGTGTGGGAGAGCAGCAATAACCGTGAAGAAGCTATCAGCCTTGCAGAGAGATTCCAAAAGAGCCAGGCCAACAATTCTGAGCGCATAGAACTGTGGAACAGAGTTATTGATATTATCAAGACCTCCGAGAAGGAGGACTATTCTATTACGAAGTCTGAACCTACCCTATATACTGTTGATATTCCTGATGATAAGGAGGCATACTATATCGACTACAAGGGTAAGATGGGTGCTCAGAAGGATACTCTGGAAATGGTTGACAATGCGCTTGCTGCTGACGGGTGGAAACGTCAGGAGATAGACAGCCGAGTTAAGTTCACCAAGGATGGGAAGCAGATAATCCTCACAGAGAACCAGTCTGGTGCAGACCTGTATGCAGAGCTTCAGGAAGCCCTGGGATCTGAAAAGGCAGCTAGCGAGTTCCTGAACAAGGTAGGTATCACGGGTATCAAGTTCCCCGCTGGAACTATTTATGGAGGTGGTGATGGTGCAACTAACTATGTCATCTTCAATGAGGCCGATGCTAAGATAACCAATAAGATGAAGTTCTTTAAGACCTCTGACGGTCAGGCATACGGTTTCACCTGGAATGGTAAAATCTATGTTGACCCACGTATTGCTACTGCTGAGACACCTGTTCATGAGTATGGTCACCTTTGGATTCAGGCAGTACGTAAGAACAGCCCGAAGGAATGGGAATACATCAAGGATATCGTGCTTAACGACAAGTTGGTGCAGCCCATCATCGATAAGGTACGTGCAGAGTATCCAGAGCTGACCACGGAAGGTAAGGAGGATGATTTCATGGAAGAGGTCATCACCCAGTTCTCAGGTAAGCGTGGTGCTGAGCGTCTGCGTGAGATTGCTAACGAGGTGGCAGCAGAGAATGGAGGTGTATTCGGTAAGGCTGAGGCCGTCACCGCTATGCAGCGACTGAAGAACATCATTAACCGCTTCTGGGAAGGTGTGGCACATATCATGGGCTGGCATTATACCAATGCCAATCAGATTGCAGACCGCATCATGGCTGACATGCTTAACGGTGTTGACCCGCAAGCAAAAGCCAAGAGAGTTGCCCTCCAAAAGGCACCCATCTTTATCTCCAATGCCATGAAGGCCGTTGAGGACATCAAGCAAGAGAAGGGCACCGCTGACCAATGGCTGGCCATGATTAAGAAGAATGGTGGTCTGAAAGCTGGTGAAGACAAGTGGTTAGGCCTCTCCGACTTCCTCAATGAGCATAAGAATGACAAACTGACCAAAGAGGAGGTGATGAACTTTATTAAGAGTAATCAGATACAGATTGAGGAAACCCACTATACTGAAGGCATGCCAGAAGATGCACAAAAGAAGCTCGATCAGTTTAATCAGGAGTTTGAAGAACTAATCTTGGAAGGTGAAGAAGAAACAAACAGCATCTATACTTCTGATTGGGTAGATTGGGCCTATAATCAGATGGTAGATCGTTATGGTGATGATTTCAGAGATGCTTTTGAACTTGGAGAAGGCACTGGTACGGACACCCGATTAACACCTTTATTGAATTGGAATGGCGAGTTGTCTGATCAAGCTAAGGATTTCCTTGGTATGGGCGTTTATGGCGATGAAAATTCTATTAATTCAAGACGTCTAAGTTACACTACCGAAGGTTTGGACAACAAACGTGAGATTGCCTTGACGGTTCCAAACATTGAGCCGTATAATCAATTTGACGAGATACATTTTGGTGATGCCGGAGGTGGTCGTGCTATTGCCTGGGTACGCTTCGGTGATGCCACAGCGTACAATCACAGAGAGAAGAGTGGCCAGGAAATCGAGGACGCAAAGGACGCTGTGCGAAAGAGTATCCCTGACGCACAAGATTGGCGCAAATGGGGCAAAGAGGACGGATATCGTGATATCCTTTATACTCCATATGAGGGCAAGCCTAACAGGACATATATTGTTGACAAGAGCGAGCTGGCTAAACAGCGAGGCATCGAAAATGGCTTTACACTCTTTATCAATGAGAAATTAATAAGTGCCCACAAAACTCTTGAAGATGCTGTTGAGGCATATAAAAACGATGTGGCCGACAAAGAGGTAACATCTGGTGAAGACATTCCGCAAAAGGTACTTGTCATTGACGAGATACAGTCTAAGCGTCACCAGGATGGTCGTGAGAAAGGGTATACTAACAAAACAAACGATTGGATGATTGGCAAAGCTGTTCCTGATGCTCCCTTCGAGAAGAACTGGCATGAGTTGGCCATGAAGCGTATGCTGAGATACGCAGCCGAGAACGACTACGATAAGGTGGCATGGACTACGGGCAAGCAGCAGGCCGAGAGATACAAAATAGGGCAGGTAGTTGAACAAATTATATGGGAAAACACAAAAGATGGCAAAAAAATAGACATTGATGCGAAGAATACCTCAGCCGGACAAGCCTACCGATTTGTTGTTGATGGAGATGGACGGATTGTTAGGAATCTGACCAGATACAATCTCCATGAGTCTGAACTTGTTGGAAAGCCCCTTTCTGACTTAGTAGGAAAAGAACTTGCCTCCAAGATTATGTCCGATGATGGAGAGGAGGTAAAACTTCCACGTTTTTCTTATTACAAACTTAGTGGTGACGGTCTGCATATCGGTGGTAAAGGTATGAAGGGCTTCTACGATGAGATCCTGCCCAGCTTCATGAACAAGTATGGCAAAAAATGGGGTGTGAAGGTGGAAGAAGTAAATCTGCCTGAGCTGGAGGAGTCCGCACGAAAGATGTGGAGTGTTGATGTTACTCCTGAAATGAAGGAGAGTGTGATGCAAGGACAACCGATGTTCCAAAAGGCACATGAAAATAATTTAGGAAATAGCTACAAGTTAGGGGATAATTTTATATCTTTGCAGTCGGATGCAGACCGTGAAGCGGTTGACAAACAAAAGGCCACGATGCCTAAAACGGCAACATGGCGAGACGGCATGGAAGATGTGGTTATCCATACCACGCTCAGTACCATCAAAAAGAAGTATGCCGACCTTCACGCTAAGGCAAAAGCAGGTAGCATTGAAGCAGCAGACGAACTTGTCGCTGCCATTGTGAAGCCCGCAAAGGTTAAAGCTCTTGTCGAGAAATATCCCAATGCCAAGGTGGCATTCGTGCATGCAGAAGAAGCTACAGGGTACAATCAGATACCAGGGCAATACGCATTGGAGTTTGAAGATGCTGGCCTTCAGTTGTCAGACATCGTACAAATCAACAAGCCCGCACATACGGGTAGCGACCGTGTCGGAAGGTTCTTGCGCAGAGCACGCTTTGATGGAAACGTTGAGCCAGGTGCCGAATACATCATCGTTGATGATCATGTCACGATGGGTGGCACCCTGAGGGACCTGAAGGACTATATCGAGAGTGAAGGAGGTAAGGTGGTGGCCGTAAGCACGCTGACAGCATCCGCAGGAGGCACTAAGCTAAAACCTACCGATGAGCAGATAGAACAACTAAACAATAAAGGAGTAACAAATGAACAACTCAGAGAACTTGGCATCGCAGACAGCCCCGAAGGCCTCACAAGAAGCGAAGCAAAAGAAATCCTCGTATTGGCTGACGGACGAGGAAATCAAGTCACTTCACGAGGACGCTCAGAGATCACTGGAGATAGGGAGGCAGCTAAGGCAGAAGCGCAAGGCGAAGCAGGCATAGAATCTGCTTCCGAAGCGGCAGTCATTCCCCTATCCCGTTCAAACGAGTTTGGTTTGAACCAGAATGACCCTGTAGGACAACGTCTTTCAGTTATCAAGGCGCAGGGTGGTAACAACACAATAGGCTGTTACCATGACACAACAACGGACAATTTTATTTTCTTTGGCAATGACGCTGATACGGTAGCGAAGATTACTCGTATTGGGTCATCTTCAAATCAGCGTGGCATGGAGTCGTTGGAGATTTCATCCAATGACTTTGACAGGGTTATGCCTATGCTTGTAAGGAATGGTCTTCGTGTGGGCATCATTGACAAGGATAGCTTGTCGAAGGCCGAGATCAGCATACAACCACGTCACCCGAAGGTAAGAAGTGCAGTTCAGGGAGAGTTGTTCCCTGACATGAACCAAAAGGAAGGCACGCTTAACTTCTTGGAAGACGCACAAGCAGCAAAAGTGGTTACCATCAAGCAGAAGCCCGTTGATTTGAAGACCCTTTCTGATGACGAGCTGCTTGGAGGCATGGAGACCAACACAAGCCGTGACAAGGATTTCTTTATTGACGAATACGACAGCCGTCACCGTGAAGAGTACAACAAGTTTGTTGATAGCTACACGGAAATGCTTGAAAAGGAAAGTACCTCCCTGGAAGATGCATACGGCATGTATGCCGAGGTATCCAAGAAATGGAACGAAGGTGGTTATAAGAGCGCAGAACGCAGCCGACTGATGGCACAGATTGATGCCTTAGAAGACTACGTAGAACGACTGGAGTCAGAGAAGATTGACGAGGAGATGCGTAATGAAGATGAGCAGCTGGAGGAAGACAAGCAGCGTGCTGCCGACTATCAGCAGCAGAAGGAAGATGTCCGCTCTCATGGTTATGACCTCACAAAGCTGAAGATGCGTGAACTTAGCGAGAATGAGAGCTGTCTTGTAGAGAGACATTACACCGAGAATAACAGCTTCTCGTTCACAGGCGATGAGCGTATCGAGAGTGCCGCAGACGTGGCATACATCTTCCGTGAGCTGGAAAACTCTGCTGTAGAGAATGCCTTCATGGTACTTATCAAGGACGGACAGCCCACTGTCATTCACCTGGGCATCGGTGCATACAACGGTGTTGCTGCGCCTATAGAGCAGACGTTTGTCGCTGTCGAAAAGATCAAGCCCGACTCAGTGGTGTTCCTGCATAACCATCCATCAGGAAATCTGATACCAAGCAAGCAAGATATCGATTTGCAAGAGAAGGTGGTAGAGATATTCCGTGACAAAGCACGACCAGCTATCATCATCAACACCAAGAGTGGTAAATATGCCGAGTATATGTCGGGAGGTACGCAGTGGGAGTCGGAGGAGAAAAAGCTGACTCATGCCGAGATACCTGTTAAGGTGTTCAACTTCTCACAGCAGGTATTTGACAAGGATTGGAACCCCGAAACTGCTTTCAAGGGAGCCACGTCCAATGATATTGCAGCCTTTGTAAGCAGCCACCGATTAGGCGAACATGATAAACTGAGTCTCATTGTAACGGACACAGCTGGCCATATCACAGGTAACATCTTCTTACCATGGACGAAGATGGAAGATGCTTGCAAGCCTGAGAACGCACAACTGATAGCTTCATATGTCAACCAGATGGGCGGTATCAGATGTGTTGTCTATGGTAGCTACGGATCAGAGGGCCGTAAGACGGATGAAGCAATAAATAAATTGAGCCGTCTTCTCAGGAGAAGGAACGTCAATATGATTGATGCTATCAATATTGACCGCAGTGCTTATTTTTCAGGAGTATTCGAGCCTGATAATGCACCAATGTTCCAGAAGAAAGATTCGGAACGTAGGGCTAAACGAGTAAAGATAAACAGCACTATAGAGCAAGCACTATCATTTGTGACTGGCAGAGATTTGAAGGATATCCATCGTGAACGTCAGGAACGAGAAACGGATAGGAAACATCTGGCAAAAAAAATATACGAAAACGTTTTGTCGGGTGACATTAATGATGTAACTTTGCAGCAGATTAATAATTATATAGACGATGTTACACCATTCAACCCATACGGACGAAGACTTTCTGAACGACTTCCACAGAGAGTGGAACGATCGCTGTATGGCAGAGAACGAAAGGGTAAAATCGATGCACTTTACTCCCGAATATCTGAGAGCGCAATCCCTGCGAATGAACGAACTCGTCCGTCAGGAAGAAGAGCAATCGAGGAACGCAAGAAAGAGTTATTAGAGCAGTGGGCAAAAGCAACCGGAAACTGGCATACAGATATCAATGATTTCGTTTCCGATACCAAGCCTATCGGTTCTGGTACAGACAGTGATGTGTACGCTTCAAAAGACTCTAATTACGTTATCAAACTCTCGCATGGGAAGCCAGAAGGCAAACGTTTCCGTCCGGATATTGACAATATTCCATTATTCAATTATCTTTTTCCAAATTCTGCATACGACATCTTAGGTTATGGAGATTTCGGAAAAGGATTTGTGCGCATACTCAAACAACCTGCAGTTGATTTTGCAAACAGTCAACCTCTAAGCGTTGATGAGCGGGTCGAGTTCATGAAAAACATAGGATTCAATCCTATAAACGATAAGAAGACCGCTTTTAGCAATGGTGAGATAATTGTCGCTGACCTTCAGAAAAGTAACGTAGTAAAGGATGCTAATGGTAACATCCGTGTGATCGATGCAGATTGTAAATTACACACTAGAGATTTGGGTGGTCAATATGATTATTTACCCGTTGAACATGATTTCCCTGACACCAACGTACCAACTTTCCAAAAAGTTGCAGAGACCTATGATGAGGCGATGGCTGAGTGGAAGAAAGCAAACAACATTCCAGAGAATGCAACTGGGCCAATGGAGAAGCCTCAGTTCAGACCTGGCGAGAACGCTCTTGACTTTGCTAAACGTCTTACCGAATGGAGAAAAAGTCGCAGTCTGTGGGATACTGCACCAAAAGCAGAGGCTTACGAGCGTAAAGCAGAGGACAATGCTGACGTAGAAGAGGCTCTGGAGCGTGAGAGGCAGTATCCTGACAGCGAGAGCTTCAAGAGAGCACGTATTGCTGCCGAAATGAAGCGCATCCGTCATGCTATGAGCGACCAGAAACAATACGACAAAGCTACTGTGAAGGCCGTAACAGACTTCACACAGGACTTCATGAAGATGGGCTTTGGTGATAACTTGGGACGTAGCGAAATGGAACGCATGCTCTCATCAGTAAAGAATGCTACTGGTGCAAAGACCGTCAAACAGAGTGTTGACAACATCATGAATATCCTTGTGAACAACCAGCTTCGTAATCTTGACGCACAAGTAACAAAACTCTCGTCTATCAAGGAGCTGAGGCTGACGGCCCAAGGTGTAGAGCACCAGGGTAAGCTGGAGTTAAAGGGCCAGCGTATGATACAGTCATTCCGTGAGGCTCGTCAAGAACGTCTCACTGCAGATGAGATTCGTGAACGTCTCTATAATGTATCCGAGAAGATGACTGCTGGCGGTGAAGAAGCAGAGATGTATGAGCAGGAATACGAAGGCTTGTCTATAGCCCTGCAGTATGCTGACAACATAGATGCAAGTCGTAAGGACTGGGCCGAACTGGATAGAGAATACAAAGAAGCCCTAAAGAACTACCGTGCCAGTGGCCGAACCTATAAGGAGCAGCAGGAATACCTCGACTCTCTCGAAAAGGCAATGATGGAAAATAAAATCGAGCGTATCGGTATGTACGGTGATATCATCGGCCGTCTGCAGGGTAACATTGATGAAAGCCTGAAGGGAGCCAAAGAGTTCCGTGATAGAGAGAAGAAGCGTGTAGAGATGATTCATTCGTTGGCCGATAGCGACTTGTCCGGTAAGGAGGGAGGAGCTATGCGTATGGACAACAGAGGAAAGACCGCTAATTTCTTCCTGCAGCCCTTAGCCACCTTTGAGCAGATGCTGAAACAGTTTGGCGCAAACTATGCAACGGGTGAAGGACGTTTGTACGACTACTTCATGCGTACTTACATGGACGCTACCGACAAAGCATATATTGGCGAGGAGCGTGCCAAGGAAGAGCTGGATGCTAAAGCCCGTGAGGTCTTCGGTGATAAAGTGCAGCGGTGGAGTGATCTTTACAACATTGTCCGCAGACTACCAATGATGGATGTGGATATGATTGATGGCTATGAGCGTAAGACATTCAAACTGACCCAGGGTAACCTGTTGTATATCTATATGGCCAACAAGATGTCTGACGGACAGATGAAGCTGAAGAAGATGGGTATCACTGAAGATGTTGTAGAAGGAATTAAAGACTTCCTTGATCCTCGTCTTGTAGAACTTGGTGACTGGCTGCAGGAGGAATACCTACCAGAGAAGCGTAAAGCCTACAATAAGGTGCATGAGCGCATGTTTGGTGCTCCAATGGCAGCTATAGACCACTATTTCCCCATCAAGGTTCTTGGTGATGCAAGAGTGCAGGAGCAGGATGTAAACGTGCCAGATAGTGACACACTACCATCTACCATTACAGGTAATATCATCAAACGTAGGAAGAACACCTTGCCGCTTGATATCCTGCATACCGATGCACTAAGTCTTGCTATTGAACATGCAGAGGATATGGAGCGCTGGGCAGCAACGGCAGAGTTCAACAAGGACGTGAACACACTACTGAGCTATACCACCTTCCGTAACAAGGTGAAGAACATGAAGACTATCTATGGTAGTGGTGATGCCTTATGGAACACCTTCAAGGATACCGCACGAATGGCTGCTGGTGTATATAAGCCGAAGGTTAAGCGTGGTAGTGCAGACGCAGCCATCAATAATATCGCTAAAGGTGTGACACAAGCAAAGATTGCGTTCCGTGGTTTCACAGCCTTCAAGCAGATACTATCGGCTCCTGCATTCCTGCATGATGTGGACCTTGCTGACTTTGCCAAGTATTCCGTCAATCCTTATGGATCCTGGAAGTGGGCAATGGAGAACATGCCTGTCTTCCGTAAGCGATGGAAGAGCAGACAAGCTGGTGATACCCGCTTGATGGAAGACCCGACAGACTGGAAGATGTGGAAAAACGATATCGTACAGCTGGCCTCTCGTATGGGTATGTCTCCCAATGCCCTAGTCGATGGTGTTACATGTGCAGTAGGTGCAAGAGCAATCTTTGAGAGCAGGTACAAGAAATATCTGGAGTATGGTGCAACAGAGGAGATGGCTCGCAAGCGTGCCCTTCAGGATGCCGAGATAGGCTACAACCTGACACAGCAGTCAAGTGATGGTGCCTTTGTCTCTGCTATACAGAAAGACCGCACTACCATGGCTAACATGCTCAGCATCTTCCGTAACTCATCAATGGCATACACCCGACAGTGGGTGGATGCATCACGCAACCTGAAGCACCGGATGCAGAAGGGATACAAGCAGGATGCTATTTTATATATGACAGCTAAGTACAAGGATGAGCTTGGCCTTGATGATAACCAGGCACGCAGAGCGGCAGAACTGGAGTACGCAAAAGCTGGCCGCCATGAAGTTGCTAAGATGCTGAATATGATGTTTGGTGTCACCATCGCTTGGAACCTCGGTGCCTCTCTGCCATACCTGCTGATTGGTGATGATGATGAGACAAAGAAGGAGATGCTGACGGATGCTGCCATCAGAGGTTTCGTAGCCGGGCCAATAGAAGGCTTTGCTGCAGGAAATATTATATCCGAAATTATCTCTCGATCGATTGCAAGCGAAGAAACCCGTAAGACACTGAAAGCTGACGGATGGGGTGCTGCAGTAGATGCAGCCATAAAACAAGCTGGCGATTATGAGATTAACCCTCTGCCCTTTATGGCTGACATCCAGGGAATGATTAGTAAGATGGGCTATGACAAGTTCGCTGCAGCTCAGGATCTCTTTAATATCTGCGTGCAAAGTGGTGTTGGTGTCAACCCACAGACCTTTACTGACATGTGGAATGCCTGCATGGACTATGGAGCACCTGCATGGGATGGCACCAGCAAGCTCGACACAGAGAACATGCAGAGACCAAAGGAAATTGCACTGTTCATTATGCGCCTAATGAATGCTCCTACAAGCAGCTGGCGCAACAAGTACATTGATGAGCTTGGTATGAATGCCGAGGATGCCCAGAAGCTGCCTTACGAAGAGATGGCTAAGCGTTATGCTCACTACAAGCACTGGAAGGACGCACCTGTCATGGGATGGCTGAGAGACGAAGAGACCCGCAATGCTAAGATAGAGAAGATCCAGGAGCAGTTTGATGATGCTGTCATCGAGCGTATGGAGCGTCTTACTGACAAGGAACTGATGCATAACGTGGCACGCAGCAGCAGTCTGGATGAGCGTAGGATGTATGCCAAGGTGATTCATTCTCGCCTAGGTCTGTCAACAAGCAGTGTCGATGGCAAAAAGGCAACGAAGTATCCATACCAGCAGGAGTATCAGCGTCTGATGCAGTACGATGATATCAAGGAGGATGAACTGCTGTTTAATGGCAAGGACTCCATAACTGATGAAGACACCAAAAAACGCATTGACCAGCTTATGGACTGGATACGTGATGGACGCTACGCCACACCTTCAGGCAGAGCTAGTAAGACCAAGCCTGTCATGGAGGTAGGCAAAAAGCAGCTTATCGATGCTGACGAGGAAACACGTCAGGAGGCTATGGAGAATATACGTAGATGGCGCAAGGAGGCCCTGGAGCTTATGATGAGAAGTAATTAGTTCTTATATAGTTAGTTTTATTGTTTTAGATGTGGCTGGCAGCTGTCCGTGAGGATGGTTGCCAGCTTCTATAACGTCTTATCCTTCATTTTTATAGATTATTAACAAATCAGCGTTACTTTAAGCGGTAATTTTGCATAAAACGATCTATGCGTATGAATAAGCAACACCGTCTTAACTACGAATTAGGAATCACCAATGTCCCCAATGATGCAGCGTGTCCCGATAATGCTTTATCTGTAGCATCAGGAATGGTCTTCCATGATGATGCTTACCATGTTGTTCAGAGGCCAAAGGAGGCGATTGAAAGTATGCATATTGATAGCAGGTCATTTAAGCTGCTTTATGTGCACAAGTGGAATACTGATACACGCTATATAGTAAGTTGTTCTGATGGGGTCTATTGGGGAACATGTAACGAGCAGACCCACTCTTTCAATATTGACACAACAAACAATAAGCTGTTTGAGCCAACTGGCGATATTAATGTTACATCTATTGGTAAGATTGTGATTATCACTGATAATACGGGTATCAAATATTTTAAGTGGTCACAAGATAAATATACGAATATACCGCCATTAACAGCACCATCGTTTGATATATGGATGGAAGGTAGTTTGCCGGACGACAGTAGAGGACAATGGGAATGGTGGTCACGGTTAGAAGAGTATCTTCCTTCAACGAGAGCTGGTGCTACCGTGGTTTATACGACTAGGGATGTTCCTGAGAACCCATTAAATAATGCAGACTTTGTGCTTGGTGGTTATGCTGCCGTAAAGAGAGTAGCTGACCGAAGGGGACTCTTTTACGAACCATTTTTTGCTGTCATTGCTTTAGAGCTACAAGATGGAAGCTATACAATGATTTCACAACCATATCTTTTGTTTCCATCATTTCAGGATAACACTATAACACAAATTGAAGCCTCAGAAGCCACGTTTATTCTGGAAGGAAAGGAACTGCGCATTAATCAATCAATCGATTATACCATTTACGAGGGTATTGTAAAAGACGTAGTATTATTTGTCTCAAAAGGAGTTGAATTGTATGAAACCTCATTTATAAGGGAGACACCACGTGATACAGTGTGTTCAATGTGGGGAATATCTGCTAATGGCTCTTCCACAAGCCCATCGGAAACGTACTTTCATCGAATAGGACATATCAGAAGTTCTATGCCGCTTGAAAGAAGAAAGATTACGGAAGTCGAAGAGGAAATCAAGAACACTTCTGTATTCTATAAACTATGCTCACTTGGCCTTTCTCCTGTAAATAACTTCAAAGTAGAAGACCATATTGGACGAACCACCTTAGAAAACCTTACAACTAGTGATCGTCTTAATAACATAGATTATTTCTCGCATTCACAGTTGATACCTAGTAATCTCACATCATACAACTCACGATTACTGATGACATCCGTAAGAAGAAGTATTTTTGGAGGATATTCAGACTTCTGTTCATTCAGTAGCAGTAATGTATCATATCTTGAGGATCATGACCATCGAGAAATTGTGGTCACACCTGTTACCAACAAATATCGTTACGAAGTCACTATTGAAACAGAGCACGGGGTAGAGACGGTTTCGATAGATAAGAAATCAGGTAACAGACAAGGACTATACTTTTACTATCCGGACCCAAGAGCAAAGCATGTGTGCATATATCGGATACACGAAGGTGTAACACAAGGCGATAGAGTTGAGGCAGATTTAATACTTGACACTGACTTGGTAGAGCACAAAGGGTTAAATGGTGCATACTATTTCCATGGAATGCCTGTAACATTCAAGGAAATCACGCTAACAAACGAAGATGAAGTTGACTTGCAGGTTGATGTTGAAGACGAAATATATGAAGAATTTGTGTACGCCACAGGATACATCCCTCTTACTCCACCAGTTAATAACAATACCGAGTGGCTTGAAAACTACATACTCCAGTCAGAAGTGAATAATCCATTCGTATTCTTTGCTAAGGGATATATAAAGGTAGGAACAGGCAGAATACTAGGAATCACCGTCAATACCCACGCTCTTAGTCAGGGACAATACGGTCAGCATCCAGTCATTGTATTTGAGGATGACGCTATTTGGCCTGTAGCTATCAACAATGAAGGGTATCTCGCTGCTGTTGACCAGCCCATCGGCCGAGAGATCTGCAACAATCCGCTGAGTATCACGCAGACGGATGATGCTGTCTTTTTCTCGTCCGAGAAAGGACTGATGAGAATCACAGGCCGTGATGTGGTATGTGTGTCTGAACAACTCAACGGTAAGAATGGGGAGCTTGGTTCTTTTCAGCAATATCTGCGTAATGCCTTCATCGCATATGACTATAGAGACAGTCTGCTGTGGATTATCAATCCTAACCACGAATATTCTCCTGGTGTAAAATATCACTGGGTCTATAGTATGAAGAGCGGAGCTTTTGCCATATACTTAGACCTATATTATTGGCAGATTGCACCTTCACATGTAATCAACAATTATCCTGACACGCTTATTCAGTCTAGCATCGGCGACGGGAAGGTTTATTCGTTGTTGACCAGAGACAACATCAATGAAGATCCGGATAATAATTATGTCGTGGGCCTTCAAACACGACCCATCAAGTTCGATAACGGCCAAGCGTTGAAGACCATCATGCGGATGAAGAGTATTTACGACCTAGATGGTGGAGAACTAACGATACAGTTAGAAGCATCTAACGACCTTGAACATTGGTTTGTATTAAGGCATTTGAGAGGGAGGCCATGGAAATACTATCGCCTAACATATAGTTTTGCTAATCTGACACCAGCAGCCACATTCACAGGAACGACCTTCGAAGTGCAGGAACGCAGGACCAACAAGTTAAGATAGACTATGATTGTGAGACAAAGTACGTATTGCAGAGAACAGATGAAGGAAGACCTGATGAAGGTATTCCGAGAGGTCTGCAGCAGTTATGAGTGCAGAAACAACAGGGAGGCATGGCGGCAAGTTGTCACCCATGAGGCACCACGCTTCTATATTGATAGCAGGAGAGCGCATTTGTATATATCCCCAATGTTAAGAGGAGACACCAGCAAGATAGATAAGCTCTCGCCATTGAAGAGAGAGATGTATCAGGAATTGTTCAAGACGGTCATGCGGATATGGCAGGAAGACAAATACTACGGCAAGAGTCTCAACTATGTCTTGCAGTACGCTATACTGGAGCCTGCGCCACGCTTCTACATAGATACGAAACGTATGGAGCAGATATGGAAAGAAAAGAGAAGAATAAAGCGTCATGACTAGACAGACACTGGAAAAGATTGTAGTAGCATCGCTGATGGTTATATGTTACCTGGTGATGCCCAAGGTGGGATATAATGATGACAGTAGTATAGCAAGTCATCTACTATATATATTTAGTCATGCCAATATGTGGCATCTTGCAGGTAACCTTTTTGTCTTTATCCTGATCAAAGGAAACCACTATCTATTACCGTCAGTCCCAATAGCCATCTTTGCATCATTCATTCCATCTTTCGGTGTGGTATGGCCTATCGATGGTGTCACAATGGGCTTTTCGGGTGTACTCTTCGCCATTGCAGGCACCAAGTATGGCATCTTCTGTCATCGATCAAGAAACAAACACCAAGCATACCGTGCCTTCTTCATGCGTGCCCTACCCTTCTCACTCATCGGTATCTTTGTGCCACACCTAAACTGGTGCATCCATACCTACTGTTTGTTAGCCGGATTTGCCTATGGAAGATGTAAGGGCTAATGATAGTAAGACCACCACTTCCTTCACTACTGAGGAGATAACCCTACAGGCATACCTTGCGCTTGTCAGGGAGAATACGGAGCGTAATCGTGTTATCTTTGAGGGATTCAATCCGGTCACGGGCAAAGGGTGTCCAGGAGAGCGCAAGAAGGTGGTCATTGAAGACTGCCCTCTGCGTAAGATGCTGATGCCAGTAAGGTGTGCTGAAAAGAACATCGAACTGCGTAAGATCATCAAGAGACGGTCTATCCGAAAATACATAGAGTTAGACCTGAAGACGGAGTATAGTGATGAGCTATTCCAGGATGTCGTATATATGATCTTCCGCATCCGAAGCACGGAAGATCCTGCCTTTGCCTTTATTACCTTTTACAAAATACAGAACAAGATAACGGGTGAAATGAAGCCTTTCTCGCTGAACTACCCGCAGCGTCTTGTGCTGGACCAGCTGGAGGGCATGCGTGCAGAGGGCCTACCTATTCGTCTAATCATTCTGAAAGCCCGTCAGTGGGGCGGCTCTACTTTGTCAGAAGGTTATGAGAAGTGGATGCAGGACTTCCGTCATCCCAATGGTTGGGGTATGGTCATCCTGGCACACGTTAAGGATGCCACCAAGCGTATTAAGGCAATGTTCACCAAGATGGTGCAGAACCAGCCTGGATGGAGCATTGCCGATAAAAACGACAAGCTGAAGTTAGGCAGCTATCAAGATTCGAAGTCGGACTTCATTGTTAAGAACAACCGAGATGAAGAACTTGGCTTCCGTCTTATCTCAGTAGGCTCATACGAGAAATATGACTCACTAAGATCTGCCGATACCAAGATGGCACACTATTCGGAGGTGGCCTATTGGAAGAAGACCGCTGAGAAGGAACCAGAAGAGGTGCTGTCATCTATCGATGGTGGTATTCCTATGGAGCCTGACACTGTAGAGATTATGGAGTCATCAGGACGCAGTGCTGCAGGTTTCTTCCCCGACATGTATCGCAGAGCAAAAGATCCAGCACTTCCGTCTGCCTGGCGAGCAATCTTCATAGCCTTCTTTCAGATTGAAAACGACCGCAAGGAGCTGGATAACAAGTGGCCAAACATCTTCGGTAAGGGGATTCCCTGGCGCAAGGTAGAGGAAGACGCTCATTATAAGGAACTGTCTATAGATTTCGCCAAGTGGCTGTATGACAACAAAGATAACGACAACTGTCCTGAAGGATGGCAGGAGACAGGTAAGTTTTTTTGGCAGCTATGGCTGAAAGGTGCCACCTTTGAGGCTATCAACTGGTATCGTCACAGACGAAACACTTTCCGCAGTCATACCTACATTGCCACCGAGGCACCAAGTGATGATGTTGAAGCCTTCCGTGCCAGCGGTAACCTTATCTTCGACATGTATGCTGTTGAGGCCTTGCGCAGGCATGAGAAGTTGGGACAGAAGGAACCTATTGCGGTGGGCAACATCGTAGGTGACTATGCCAAGGGGCTACGTGCTATCAAGACAGCACATTTCGAACCATACGTAAGTGATGGTCAGGTGTTGAAGATATGGCAGAAGCCTGACTGTCTGAAGGTGAGCAATAGATATATTGTATCGGTGGATATCGGTGGCGCAGGAAAGAAGAGTGACTTCACGGTGATGACCGTCATCGATCGCTTCCAGATGATGTTTGGAGGAAAGCCAAAGGTGGTGGCCAGGTGGCGAGGTCATATCCGTCACGACCTGTTGGCATGGAAAGCGGCACAGCTGGCGCATTATTATCAAGATGCGCTACTGGTCTTCGAGAGTAATACTGCGGAGACTGAAAAAGGAAAGATGGATACCGAGGGAGATCACTTCGGAACTATCATTGATGAGATAGCCGATAGCTATCGTAATCTATATATCCGTGAGACCAGCGTTGACAGCGTCACGCAGAAGCGGGTCAACAAGTATGGTTTCCAAACGAACAGACAGACGAAGCAATATGTCATAGATAACTATATCGCCTATGTCGATGACCAGCTGTATGAAGAACCTGATGTGCAGTGCTATGATGAAATGACCATATACGAGAGACATGAGGATGGTAGCATCGGTAACGTAGAAGGTAAGGATGCAGCAGGAAACGATGCCCATGATGATATCGTGATGTCAACAGGCATCGGGTTATATATCAGCCAGACGAAGATGGCCGCTCCAGCATGGATAAAGGAAGGTGACACAAATGTATATACGATGCGTGCAGGCACTGAGGCTGATGTTTAGTCGATATCCTCATCCCACTGGTTGAATATGTTTAGCAAGTTCTTGAAGTTTGACTCGTTGACTGAGGCATCTACCTCTACAGGCTTGGGGACAATCATCTTAGACAAATCAGTATAAATGTTCATAAACTTAGAACGATTCTCCGGATTGCTAGATGCTGAGTTGGCATAATAGATAAAGGCCTCACGGAACTGCTCCTGAGTATCACCAAGGAGTCCCTTAATAAACTCCTTCTGGTCTTTTCCCACCTTATTTTGTGAGCCTGGTGGACGGCCTACCTTATTTGCCATTATCCAAGAAATGTAGGATGAATCTCTATTGCACCAAGACGAGCGTTAAGCAGCGCATTAATCTCGTTATCGGTAGCGATAATGGAATTACTACATATCTGCGTATAAGGATCGTTTGGTAGTGCAGATGTCAACAGTTCAAAAACCACCGACTTGACAATAAAACGGTGGATGGCCATGCGCAGACTCTCGACACAGCCAGGAGGGAAATTATAAGGGAATGCAAGGTAGATACTTTTCTCCTGCCATTCGTAGACGTGATTAGTGATTGTTCGATGGACAAAAGGTGACGGCATAAGCATATATGCCTGACAACGTCCTACCACCGTACTGATGGCATCATCGATGGATCTGTCTATGGTATATTTGTCGGCATCATCATTGGTGAGAATGGGAGTATCTGTCAACTTTCTGCTGCGTTCAACACGTGCCACCTCTGAATGGATATCGTGCTCTATTTCGTTTTTAAGCAGGATAATCTCAATAACGAGTTTTTGATCATGCGGGATAGCAAGTATCTCGCCAGGGATACATCGTCCCTTATGTAATTGTGATGGATATGGCATACTTAATCCTCCGTAATTTGTACCGCAAACTTAGCAAAAACATTGTCGTTATGACGTGAGAACAACGTGACGAGAGTACCGCCTGCTGCCATACCACGAAGCAGCCAGTTGCCGTTATCATCAAGTTCTACACTACAATAGGTATTATCACAGCGCACCAATATATCATCAATAGGCATCTTGCCACCCTCCCCTTCCAGAGTATATGATATCTCAGAAGTCTCGCCACGGGTGATGCACCACGGGTTAAAGAAGAGCTGTTGCGGGCCAATCACTGTCTCGTCTGATGAGCTAGCCATGCCAGGGTGTCCGTCACGCTCAGGAATGATAGGATAACGTAGTGTGATTTTGGTTGGATACAGATATGATGGTGCTTTGGGTGGAGTCTTACTGAACGTCCTGCGGATAGAATCCAAGTCTTTCGCTGCCAAAGCAGTGAAGTAGTTGGCTTTAGTTGCATCGCTATCACCATACCAATCGCTAAGCATGCTGTCTTCTATGTATCTACTTGCCATGCGTGCAAGTGTCTTCACATAGCCATCATTGAAACGCTCATTAACGCTTAGGATAATAGTGTTGACACCGTCCGCTTCCGTGTCATCGATAAGTGGATTTTCGGTCAAGTTGCCATCTCCTACCATATAGTCAGAGAGTGATGCCTTCAGGCTCTCCAGATTGGTATAGTAGCCTCTATCTAGCAGACGCTCATGGTAATCCTCGTCACCTGCCTGCTGATGGTATGCACTAACAGTGTTGGCAGTATCTGCACCCTTAGCAACCTGGCCATTCTTGAACGTCATATTCTTGACCGTGTTGATGACCAGCTCTTTGATAATCGTAAACTTGATATTCTTCTTAGCCATTGTATTCCTCCATGTTATTTTATTCTACATCTTGCATATATGCTTCGATATCAGTATAAGTCACCTGCGATGATGGAGCCTTCTTCTCATGTAACGCCCTCATAACGGACTTCATTTGACGCTGAGCATCAGCCGCATACTTCTCTGCCAACTTTGGTGCCGTAATGGTAAACCATGAATGGAGCGCATAAGAGACACAATAGTTTTTCAGTGCCAGCTTCAAGGACGGCAGCAGGGCGGCATTCCAGTTGTCAGGCATCGTGAGGGTAACCTGTGCTCCCTGAGTGATGTTATACTTATCACGGATGAGGCCGTCGCCTGCATAGACATAGCTTTCACCATTATATATATATAAGGTGTTTATGTCCATATCAATTTCCTCCACATGATAGTACCCGTCAGAGGTGTATATGGATCCGTTCCAGAAGAAAGAGAATGTTCCCTGATATGACCGTGCCATAATAGGATCTAAATTGACACTCAGAAGATGAACGGCTGCATCTCTCTCCTCAATTGATGGAATAGGTTGTCTTTGCAGGATATTATCGATCAAGGAATACTTATAGTAGTATCCGTCACACTCGTAGTAGATGTCTCTCTCTGCTGGTTGATGAACGAATTTTGTTGAGATAAAGAGCTTGCGCGCTGGTGCCAAATAGAAAAACTGGTCAACGTCAGTAATTAAGCCATAAACATTATTCATACTATCACACCATCCTTGTATGACTACGTCGGCATCACTATAATGATCATGATGCACCTCTGCAGTGATGAAGTTATCCATCTCCGTACAGATATCTACGAATGCATTGTCGAAATAGTCAAAGATGATGCCTCTCTCCTTGGAACCTATGGTGATATCCTTGAAGAGTGGCACACCATTTTCGTCAATGCTGCGCTTGCCAATGATACCCAGAGACCTAGCCACTGTATCATAGAGGGTGTTGTATGATAATAGTATATCCATATTATGTTGCTTCTGCTCTTGTTAACGGACTATTAGGAGACTGACGTGTGAACAACTGACCTGGTTGCTGCATGAGCTGTGAGGCGAGAGCTGCACGCTCTTGGTTGGCGCCAGGTATCTGCACAGGCTGAGAAGGAATCTGACCTTGCTGTAGCTGTGACATATAACCATCCACATCCTGAAGAATCTTATCGACACCTGGAGCGTCATAGTGCTTCAGATATGTACGTGGGTCGATGTAGCCTCTGTCAAGCAGCTTGTCAAGCATCTCATTACCCAGCTGCAGGAAGGCTGCTGAGCTGGCAGAGTTCTTAATAGCGACATTATACTTCACGTCACGGGATGCATTTGCCTTAAAGAAGATCTGTTCCTCTGCACGTCTTGGTGTCACATCACGTCCTTCCTCGTAATACTGCTGCATGGTGATACACTTCTTCATGGCACATCGTTCCTCGAAGCCGTTGAACTTCTTGATGAGTGGATAGATGGTGGTAGTGGCATTATGCGCCTCCAATGCGTAGCGGGCATATGACGTACCTGCATTAGGTTCCTTACCCTGTAGAGCACCTGACACACCTGAAACCTCATGCAGCATGTTCATCTGTAGCTGCAACATCTCCGTATGTCCGATGTTCATGGCACTATGTGTGAAGAACTCAGGCTTAGCTCCTGAGCGTCCTGGCTTAGTGTCATCATAGACGAACACTGCATCGAACTTGGTCTTTTGGTTAGCATACTCCTCGACGGTCATATCATCCGGCTTCATGCTCAATGGCAGGAAGGTCATGCCCTTGGCGGCATTCTTCATAGCCATATCACCCATCATCACTGTGCGGTTGATATAACGCTGTTGATCGATGAAGAACGACATGAACGGATGAATCTCTCCATTGATATAAGGATAGAGTGATACGCTGAATGGATGGGTCTTGTAGTCATAAGGACATTCCTGCTCGTACAGGATGCGGCCATTGGGTGCCAGATAGTAACACTGCCAATACTTATCCACAATCTCTACAGCAGTGATATAGCCTCGCAGCTCTTCAGGAACTCCCTGCTCATCATACATCGCCTTACGTTCCAGATTAATCTTACGCAGAGCGGGAAGGTCCTTCTTCTCGCAACGGAAGAACTTGCTTATTGGGTCTGCTGATAGCGGGTCGCAACACTGGTAGCGTGGTTTGATCTCTTGTCTCCACACCTCAATGACACGGCAAAGGTTGATGTCAGAAGGACGGAAAAAGGACACATTATCGATGTCATTCAGCTCGTTGACTTGTGTTGACGAGCCTCCTTGTCCCTGTTCGAGGTGGTAGATATCCTCCAGCTCTTCGATAGTCAGCCCATACTCACGTTTGGCGAACCGATAGAAAAGGTCTTCACGGGACATATCACAGAGACGGCCAATGAGACGAATATCACGATGGGTAGGGTCAGAGCCGCCTTCCCAGAACATGTAATACGGATTCTGATAGTCGGTGTAAGAGTCATAGACCTCGTCACGTTCCTCCCATACTTCATACGTGAAGGCAGCACCTGAGATAAGGTATTCGGCAAAGGTGGTGTCGAGCAATTCCGACATATAGGTATTCTGCCAGTTTGTCTGTAGGGCTGCAGACATATTATCCGACAGTTCCTTAGCTGCCTGGTTACGTGCATAGCATACAGGTTCTGTCTCTTGTTTAGCATGAACACCGAACACCGAAGACCACAGCGATATAAGGACATTGTTCTTCAGTGGTACATTACCATTCATACGTATCAGCTTCTCCTCCGATATATCTCCTAAGCCTTTTACGTTGATAATGTCTCCCCATTGGTTACCGAAGAGATACCGCAGCACCCTTGCACGCTCCTGACGGAAGTTCTCCTTGTTCATCCAGCTACGTTCACATTCCGACAGCAGTCCAAGATCATATTTCTCGGACTGCATGTTACGTCTTCGCCTCTCCTGGATGGATGACTTCCTGTTGCCCTTGGCCAATGGTGCAACGTCTTTAAGAGTCAATAACGGTCGTGTCATTCTTCTTCTCTTTTTCCTGCAAAGATACTCCATCTAAAACGTTCACTTTTCACGTTTTTTCCCTTTGCCTGCTTTTATAGATACCCCCGATATTTGGAAGGAAAAAACGTGAAAAATACCCAAAAACAATCTCGTAATTTTACGCTCGAAATCATTCATACAAACAATAATATATTATGGCAGAAGTAGATGGAAAGAATCTAACGCAGGAGCAGCAAAAGCCTCTCCAGGAGATGGAACAGACAAAAGAGGCTCCTAAGCTAACGTCCAAGGAGAGATATCGTGGACGCTACAAAGAGAAGCATCCTGACCTCGACCTCGACAACGAGGATGCCTTCTATGACCAGGCAAACAAAAACCTGGATGAACTTGAAAATTACCGTGAGAGCAATGATGCTCTTGGTAAGGCCTTCGATGAGACCCCGCTGTTGGGAGGTCTTGTTATGGCAGCTAAGAATGGCGAGAACCCCTTTGTATATTTGGCTGAGAATGTAGGTCCGGACATGGACATCCGTGAGCTGGCTAAAAATCCTGACTTCTCGAAGAAGATGGGTGAGGCCCTGCAGAAATTCATGGATAAGCAGAAGCAGGGCTTGCAGGCACGCAAGGAACAAGGTGAGAATATGGTCAAGAGCTTCGAGACACTGAAAGAGATACAGAAGGAACGTGGTCTCAGCGATGAGCAGTGTGTGAAGATGGCCAAGGACTTTTTCGGTGAGGTTGATGAGGACGGCAACCCTGTTGGCAAGGAGAGCTGGATGCAGTTGGCCTCGAAAGGTGTGGTCACCAAGGATATGTGGGATGCCCTTTTCAATGCTCGTAACTACGCATCGGACATTGCCGCTGCTGAGGAGCGTGCAAGAGCATCGGCTCTCAACGAGAAGATTCAGAACCCGCTGCGTGACTTTAATAGCACGGGGTTGCCTAAGTCTATGCCTTCAGGCGGTGCTGGCCGTGGTGAGCGTAAGCCTAAGAAGGACAATGGTAGCTTAGAGTCGTTTAAGGCATCACTTGGCATTGAGGATTAAGCATGATGGACTGTCCTATTTATGACCCCGCACCATTGCACCCCGACCCTGTAGTTATTGAAGATAGTAACATGCAGCCCGAAGGGCGCAATGCAGGTGTAAACCTTCCTGGTACCCAGATGTCGGTAACACAGCTAAGACGTGCTAAGCTGATTGATTAATTAACACTATATATAACCACTTAAAAAAGAAAGAAATGAAAAAGTTATTCAATTATCTTCGAGGACATGGACTGATGGTCAGTCTTGTTCTTATCGTGATGGCGGTCATGTTCGGTGGCGCAGGTATCTCTCTTGCAGAAGGTGCTGCAGTCGTAGATCCCGACCCCGCCAACCCCGACCCTGTAAATCCCAATACCAACAACATGGCAGACCCAACGGGTGAGGGCGCAGGTCAGAATCTTCCTGGCACACAGGGCAGCGCAACGCAGGAGCGTCGTGGTGGTCTCGTTCCGGAGGAGTATGACCCTGACGTAGTCAAGTACAATGCCGCTAAGTATGTGTTGCTGAACCTGGCACGAACTGTTGCTGTGCAGCGTTCTGTTAAGGGCTATGAGATTGACCACTTCCGCATCGGTGAGGCTGACCTGGTACTGCGCACCACTGCTGCTATTGCAGAGGGTGAGACCATCAAGCTGTCAACGAGCAACGTCAGCGGTGACATCCACCAGCTAGGTGTATCGTCAACCGTCATCGTGAAGGGTGTCAATGGTTATGTTGATGGCTCAACCACCAAGACCGATGGAGACTTGGTATTGTTCGTCAGTGCTGCTAACGAGGACGAGATTACTCTGCGTCCGATCAATGGTAAGGCCAAGGTTGAAGGACAGATCTCTGAGCACCTGCGTGACTACCTGGTGCCCGCTATCCCTGCCAACACCGAGCTGTATGTGTCGAGCTATGCAGGCTCTGAGTCGCAGAAGATAGTAAACCCCGACAACAGCCAGCCACGCTCTACCCGTGTCTATCTGCAGAAGCGTATCATCAACATCGTGGTTACTGACCATGAGCGTGAGATCCTGAAGAAGACTCCTTGGGGCTTCGATGATATGAAAGACCAGGCTATCGGTAACTTCAGCAAGAAGTTCGAGCGTGACCTGTGGGATGGTAAGCAGAAGAAGTTCATTGTGCGTATCAAGAATGGTAACGAGGAGTATGTATATACCTCTCAGGGCATCCTTCGCCAGCTGACCAACACCCTAGGTATTGAAGGCAAGTTTAAATTCATGCATATCACTGCTATTGGTAAGGTGATGTTCACCAAGTTCGCTGAGACCACTGAGGCATACCTGCTCTGCGGTAAGAACAAGGTAGGCGAGATTGCCAACATGGAGGAGATCCAGAAGCAGATGGAGGCTAAATATAGTCACCACAAGACTGACTACGGCATCGTGGTACGTGACCTGGTATCTAATTTCGGAACGCTGCATGTGGTATATGCGCCTATGATGGATGAATTGGGCATGGAGGACTTCTGTGTGGCCGTGCCTCTGCAGATTGCACGCTACTACCACAAGGTTAAGAAGGAGTCCACCATTGACCTTAACAAGGCTGGTGATGAGGCTCGTGAGGCACAGCGATGGACTTACATCGAAATTGCAGCTCTGGCACTGCGTGGACAGAACAGCATGCTTATCGGTCCTTCTGACCGCATTGTAGAGAAGAACCTGTCACAGGATACCAATCCTATCAATATTGTTGATGCATTGCCCGATAATCCATACAACGGCATGATCATCAGCTTTGATGAGGATATGGAGTACAATGACACTACTCTCGACCATGAAAAGGCATGGCAGTGGAACGGTACCACATGGGTAGAGTTCACCGGTAACGTCTAATCATAAAGGGTAGCCTCTGCACTATTGCAGTGGCTACCTATAACCTTTTAAAAAGAATAAGATTATGCTTAAAGTATATCAGCTAAGACGCAATCAGAACAGTTTCGATGTGACATTCAAGTATCGTGGCGTCTCTGTGCGCTGTGAGTTCGTTGACGGAAACACATACAATGGAACACCCGCCAAGTGCTATACCCGTGACGAGTTCAAGCAGCGTGCCATCGAAGCCAGTGAGCTGTATAAGAACAAGGAGATTATCCTGGAGCGTCAGGTGGAGGAAGCTAGTGATATTGCTAAGAAGGCTGCTAAAGCGGCTGCTAGAGCGGCAAAGGCCGATTTGGGTAATTCGACTCCTCCTCCCCCTACTCCTACTCCTCCCTCTACTCCTACTCCAACGGTTGATGACGAAGACCCAGGTGGCGATGGTATGCAGAAGATGACCTTCGACAACCTTGGTGAGGCCATTCAGTATATTGCGGCCAACTGGCAGGTGCAGGTACAGAGTGAAGCTGAGGCCCGTGCTTTCCTGAAGGAGCACCAGATTCAGCCAACCATCAAAAGAGGATAAGATATGATATTGTCGGAGATTGTGACTAGGGTAAAGTCGGCTATCGATGAGATGTCGCAGGAAGGCACCAATCTGCAGTATGAAAACGCTGACGAAGAGGAGCTTGATGCCATCATTAAGGACAAGGTGGTCTATGCTCTACAGTACATCATCGAAAGGGCACCTGCGAGCAAGTTAGATAGTAGTGTCTTAACCGATCTCACCACTCAGGCTGGTTTTGCTCTCGCTATAGATCAAGACCTTATAGCACATGTGACGCTGCCATCCAATGTGCTACGAGTTGTGACGGCCAGACTATCATCCTGGTCACAATCGCCAGCAATAGAAACAGAACAGTCGCAGGCCTACCTGATGCAGCTTGACGAGTATGCGAGAGGCAGTTGGGATAGACCTGTGACAATATGGACAACAAGAGGCCTAGAGATGTTCAGTGCCAAAAGTCGGCAGGACAGCATAACGCTTGTTGGTGTAGTGAAGCCATCATTGGCTACAGTAAATAGCGATGTCCCCGTACCGATACAGCTAGAAGGTGCTTACATCTACCATCTAGCAGGACTTGTAATGACGGCCTTCAGGGAGGAGGTGGCCGACAAACTGATGACTATTGCATCACGTTATTTAGGTTATGAGGGAGAAGGAGGTGTGCAATGATAGTCCCTACATTCACATTCGATGCAGATCTTAACGGTTACGTCTGTGAACCAATCACATTGCTCGCATCATCCATTGTTGAAATATCGCTAGTACGCAAAGCCCCTGTTGTAGTAATGAAACTAGACACAGATGGAGAATATGTCAACTATGGGCAGACACCATCTGTTAGCGACAATTATCGAGTTAAACTTAATATTTTGCACCAAACCACCATCCGTTTGGCAACTCCGGTGGAAGTAACCAAATGCATAATTATCGATTGAACTATGAAACTATTTGAATTTGTAATGAACATCCGTGACTATAGGGTTCTAGCACAGGCCAAAGATATTGCGCTTCGTGCGATACACAGTATACATATAGCACCTGGTGCCGTCACCTCAGAAAAGATTGCACCAGGTGCCATAGGTAATGATGGTATCGCAGATGGAGCTGTTACTACCGATAAGTTGCAGGATGGAAGTGTCACTAGTTCGAAAATAGCCAACAATACCATTGGTAGTAGTAAGATTGCTGATAATGCTGTTTCAAGTGAAAAGATTGCCCCTGGTGCTGTAACAACAGAGAAGATTCAGGATGGAAGTATAAATGGGGATAATATAGCACCAGGGACAATCACCAAAGACAAGTTTGCACCATCAGCAATTATGGAACTTAACAATGTTACCAAGGAAGCTGAAGATGCTGCAGCACTTGCTAACGATAATGCTGTCATTGCCAAAAACCAAGGAGACTATGCCAAAAACCAAGGAGACTATGCCAAAAACCAAGGAGACTATGCCAAAAACCAAGGAGACTATGCCAAAAATCAGGCAGATGGAGCTAAAGGTGGATACCCGACACTTAACCATAGATTGGGCAATATAGACTATTCTATCGAGACAATCAAAGAATGCCTTCCAACTGAGGCTGGAAGGCATAACCAACTAGCAGACAAAGATTTTGTCAACAGTAGCATTGCTACTGCAACAGCCGACTTTAAAGGGACTTATAATAGTCTGGCTGAATTGCGCCAAGTAGTGGGTAACAGCAATGACTATGCTTATGTCATTGACAATGACAGTGTCGGTAATACCGTGTATATGCGTTATAAGTGGTCAAATGGAGACTGGCATTGGGAATTTGACCTTAACAACTCATCGTACACCGCTGCACAGTGGGCGGCCATCAAGAGCGGCATCACAGCGGCACTGGTAACAAAACTCACCGACCTGCCAACCAATACAGAACTGAACCAGCGTATGCAGACGGCAATCGCTACGGAGCTTGCTTCGTATTACACCAAGGCAGAGATTGACGCTCAGTTACAGATTATCAACATCAGCCTGTCAGGAAAGGCTTCGCAAACAGACCTTACGGTGGAGAGAAACCGTGCAAAAGCGGCGGAGCGGGAGATAAAGGACAGAGTGCTGTTCATGGAGAAGAGTTTCGGTAAGTACGACGGCGAGCGCGAAATCACGCTCCAGCAGGCAAAGGCTGGTAAGTATGTGAACACCGACGGAGGCGAGAGTGCCGCCACGGGCTATGGCATCAGCACCCCAATCACACTGAACGCGGGCGACATTCTATTGATTCCGAGTGCGCAGGCTGTGCCGGCATCGGTTAGTGTGGTGGCACGAATGGTTGACCGTACTTATCAGAAAGTTATTGTCTATATCTACACCTACCGCGAGGACCATCCCGAACTGCCTGCAACGGCAACGGCTGACTACGACGCTACGCTGGTATATACTGCCGTATATGACGAGAGCGGCGACACGCCGGTACTGACAGGATGGATGCGCAACGGAGATACCTACACCAAACTGCCTGCCACCCGTGAGGTGTCGGAGCAGTTCTATGAGCCGCTGATGAAGCAGGCCGTCGCAGCGATGCCGTCAACGGGTTACTATATCTATCTGAGTCCTACAGCTATGACGGTGGTCGTATCAGGACTGACGGCAACCGTTAGCGGCGGCACTGCGCTGGTAGTCGGATGGGGTATCTTCAAGAATATCACCACCAACTTCGTAGGTGCTCCTGGTCAATCGGTGCTGGCACAGGCTTTCGCCGTGCTCTTCGCTGCCATCGACGGATTGAAGGCGCAGCTTTCCGACCTCGGCGAGACCCGTGCCGACAGTATTGACTTCGGCAACCTGCCGCGTTTCTGCGGTCAGCCAATGGTTATCGAAGCCGCTGGTGCGCCTGCATCGCCTATCCTCCCAACCATGGTAGGCCAACGCTATCACGACACTACCAATAAGAAGGTTTACGAGGCATTCAGTGTGACAGGTTCCATCAGCGACTGGGTACTGCTGAATTAGTTTCAAGTCTCATGTTTCAAGATTAAAAAGTAATAAGTTATGGCTATCAAATCATACAACAGCAAGGCTGACTACCAGGCAGCCGTGAAGCCCACCACCGAGAGTCAGGTGAGCATGATTGAGACAACCCGCGAAATCATCGTGGACGGTGTGAATGTCGTTACCACGCAGCCCATCGTTGGCGATGTGGTGTTCCTCGACGATCAGAACAAAGTCATCTATGTGAAAGGTGGCGCATGGATTCAGAAGGCGAACATTCCCGCTGCATGGACGCACGTCGGTTATGTCTATTTCCGCAAGGGTAAGCAGGTGGGAATCATCCATAAAACGGGTGCCGACGAGAAGTGGCTCGACGTTTCGCAGTATGCATGGACAGATGCCGTACTCGACGGTGCTGAGCACGAGAAGACCATTGGTCTGCGATTCGGACTGCCTAATTGGGACACGACTACCAGCATCACCTTCATCTACACTGCCACGACGCTGGCAGAGGCTGCTGCTGCCTGCACCGCCGCCATCGAAGCGAAGCTGACTGAACTCGGTGCGCCACAGACCACTATCGACCAGTGGTGGGCGTATGCCGACGAGGAGAATGGACGTGTCATTGTACAGCGCGACGCTTGTACCGACTACCGATTCTATAACTGCTCGGGGATGACACACATCACCTGGGGTGATATGCCGGCCAGCAACAACACAGGATTCCGCGCCAGCGGCCGCGCCAGCAACCAGCGAACCATGAACGATGCCCAAGGTGCAGCCTACTATAGCAACAACGGTGCAGAACCTGCCGCCGATGTACCCTTGAAGGCCGCAGGCACCATTGTGAAGCGCACCGCGTTCGAGACGTCGCCCTACTGCAAGGCGTTGCGCGACGCCTACGGCACCTATCAAAACTACATCCACGAGGAGTATCATGTCGTCTATCCTCAGCACCTCGGCGCATTCTCCCTGCCCGACGGCGCGGCGATGGCCGAGAAGTACGCCCGCATGTCCGCGCCTACCAAGGCTGGCGGTGAAAAATACAAGTTCCCTGCGCTCTACTACGGCTATAATAAGTCGTTCGGTGTGGACGGTCTGGACTTCGGCGACTGGCACCTGCCCGGCGTGCTGGAGGGCTGCTACCTGATGGCTGATGCCACACTTGCTGCACTTGCTCCGAGCATCAGCAAGATGGGTACAACAACAATTAATAACTCCGCGCACCGTTGGTTTGCTCAGAGGTACAACGTGAACAACGCTTGGTTCTTCGACGGCGACAACGGCAACCTGAGCAGCATCATCGTGTACGTCAGGTATCGTTGTCAGGCGGTCACGCTTTTGAATATTGGATAACCTTTGCGAGGCGCGTCCCTGCGCCTCGCATTTACCTGCAAAAAGAAACATGAATACATACAAGAAACCTCGTGGCAATAAGGCAAAGCGGGATAAAGATTCCATTCTTGCCGACACGAAGAACCTGCTTTATGTTCTCTACGGCAGCATCCAGCGAATGCCGAAGATAGAGCGCATAGAGGGTGCGCCAATGGAGATGAAGCGTGCCGCCAACGGCATTATTGAGTCGTTCTCAATAGCCAAAGAATGTCCCGAGGTGCGCTTGCAAGAGATTCATAAGATGTTTGGTTGCTATGGTCACCTGCTCGCCAACTTTGACCCCTGCATCGTGCAGGGGTTGATGACCGACAGCGACAAGGTGCGCGTGGCAACTATATTAGAACGGATAGATGAAGGTATTAAGAGATGGCGCAACGCATCGCGCACGCTTAATCGTCAGGAGCAGCTGCAGGTCGGCACCGTCCACGACACGCCAGCGGCCGGCATCCAGTCGGAGCAGGCGCAGACGGCATGAGTGCAAGAGGTCACTGTCAGTATGGGTAAGAGTAAAAGGGAATGCGGCTATCATTAATAGCAGAACAACCCGCAACCGTGCGGCACGCCAGCCGCAATTCGGAGGGTATGACATTCCGACACTCCACGAACCGTTGGTTTGCTCAGAGGTACAACGTGAACAACGCTTGGATCTTCAACGGCAACAACGGCAACCTGAACAACAACAACGTGAACAACAGGAATCGTTGTCAGGCGGTCACGAATTTACTAAGGCTCACAAGAAAACAGATTAAGACGCATAAAGTCAGATGATGACTGAGGAATACATAACGAAATGGCTCATTGAGACCATGTACGCCGCACGCAAAAACAAGCGATATGGCCGCGACTCTATAGACTTCGAGCGCAGATGGGTGCCGGAATTGCGTCGCATGGCTCACGCACTCGCTACTCGTTCATTCCGTGTGGAGCGCAACTACGCCTTCCTTACCTCCGTTCCTAAGTGGCGAGAGATATTCGCCACGGAATTTCAGGGTCGCATGGCAGACCACCTGCTGTGCGACTCGCTTTCTCCTTACATCGAGCAAGAGCTACACTCGCGCACATTCAACAATCGCGTCAGCAAAGGTTCACAGGCCGCTATTAATCAGGTGATAGAAGATATCGCAGAGGTGACTGGAGGCTACCGTGAGCCTGCACGTATTATCAAATGGGACTTAAAAGGATTCTTCCCAAATGCCAACCTTGATGTAATGTGCAGACTGTTCTGTGAGTTGATAGACCGTCATGCCGACGATATTGTTAGTAGCTTTGACGACGAAACGCCGGAGTTCCTGAAATGGCTAGCAATGGTCATTATTCACTGCCGGCCACAGACACACTATGAGCTACGTACACCGTGGCGGCTGTGGAAAGAGCATATCGAGCCAGAGAAGTCGCTGTTCAGTAAGCCGCCGGGCATTGGTGCTCACATCGGGCGCATGACATCGCAGACGGGAATGGGGCTGTATCTGAACGATGAGGTACGCTGGCTCAACGACGAATGCGGTATCCGCTCAACACTCTTCATGGATGACTGCGTGATGGTAGTTCCTGGGCGATTGCATTCCTATGCGCTGTCGTTATTTCCCGAACTCCGCAGGCGTCTGGCCGCAAAGGGTGTGCGCATGAACGAGAAGAAATTCTACGATCAGCCCTATCAGCACGGCCTTGAGTTTCTGGGATCGCATATCCGCGCCTGGAGTATCATCCTAAATGACGTGACCTATGCGCGTGCTATTGCACGTATTAAGGAATACAACGCTATTCCTAACAACGAGAAATACTACCACCTTGACCGATTTGTCAGTACCGTCAATTCCTACACGGGACTGCTAAAGAACCGCACATCGTTCCGTCGTATCTGCCGCCTGCGCGACGCTGTGGCAGCAGAATGGTGGCAGTGGTTAGAGTGGGACTACAATCGGAAATGTATCACATATAAACAAGGCGATTCGCCTAACGAAAGACTAAACGATAAATATCATTTAAATTTAAAATGTTATGACACAATCAGAAATCATCGAGCAGAAAAATGCTCTGGACAGCGAAAAGCTGACACTTCAGTCGCAGCTTGACAGCGACGACTACAAAACGCAAAAGAACTCTGAGTACAAGGAAGCAGGCAAACCTTATCCTTATGATCCTGTAGAATTGCACGCTAAACACCAGGCGTGGCGCGACCGCATCAACGAGATTGAGGACGAAATCAAGCGACTGGATGCTATCGAGCCTGAGGAAGAAACTCCCCCGACTTTATAATAAGAGAACCACCAACTTATCACAAAACGCCCTGCATGCAGTGCTGTCGAGGGAGTATAGACCTTGATTGCATCACGTGCAGAGATTATTGTATGTTGGTGGTTCAGAATGCAAAGATAAGAATTAATATCGAACAAACAAAAAAATTGCACTATGAAAGTTGTAGAATTGCTAAAAATCAGCTCTCCTGCGTTAAAAATGCTCTCAGAGAATGAGATATGCCGTGACGACTGGCGGTTTGTGACTATGTATGAGGAGTATCTAAGAATGAGAAGCCATGGTATGAAGTATGCTGAGGCGGTGAGGATACTTGCTGAAGACTACTCTGTAGGCAGGGCAACCATTGAACGTGCAGTATCAAGGTTGGGAAAGGAACTGACCAACTGTTAAATAGCATCACACATTGAGGTTATTATATAAAGCTTGGTGATCACCTTCAAGCATAATGTCATCTATCTTTGTGATGTCAATGCGCATGACGGAGATAATCAACAAAGTATTAACATCAATTCCTTATTATTATGACAGAAGAGAAATTTATCAGTCTCGGCTCAGATGCTAACGGCTTCGGTGGTCGTAGCAACGGATGGAGTCCTGCCGACTTCGCTGCCGTGATGGGTAACAACCGTAATGGCGGTATCTTTGGTAGCAATGGCATGTGGGACGGAGTGCTCGGCCTGTTTGGTCTTGGCATCGTCAGCAGCATGTTCGGCTGGAACGGCAACCAGAACAACAACCGCGGTAACTGCAACTGCAACGACGAGGCCATCTCTGCCGCACTGGCCAACGTCGTGGCCAACAGCAACGGACAGCAACTGCTGATGCAACAGATTACAGGCGTAGGCAACCGAGTGGCAGAACTCGCTACGGCATACGGTGTTTCGACAGATGCCGTACAGGCAGGTTTGAACAACGTTAGTCTGGCCATGGCCAACTTCGCAGCTCAGAGCAACATGAGTGTAGCACAGCTGCAAATGGCACTACAAAAGGGGCAAAGTGACATTGCATTGCAGTTCTGCAGCTGTTGCAAAGATCAGGCACTGGCTATGTGTCAGCAGACGAACACGCTAGTTACTGAGGGAAATCGCAACACCCAGCGCATCGTGGACTCTCAGAACGAGGGGTTCCGCTCTATCCTCCAGCAGATGTACAATGACAAACTGGAGGCCAAGAACGAGAAGATAGCCGAGCTAACAGCCCTAGCTTTGGCGAAGGATGGAAAGATTAGTCAGATTGAGCAGAACCAACTGCTGATGGGCGGTATGGCACAGATGCAATCTGCACTCCAGTCTCAGATTGGAGGTGTGAAGACAGAGGTTGATGCCATTAAGCGTTGTCAGACTCCAGTTCTGACCGTTCCCGACAATCGCTATCAGGCTGTGCCAACGGGCATCGCTAACATTGGCAGCGATTTTATCGGCACACTGCTGGTAGCACGTCTATTTGGGCTGATTCCTGGGACAGGTACGGGCACCGACACAGGCGGAGGCACCACACCCACCCAGTCTGCACGCTAAAGATGGATGGTGGCGACGGATAGTCCGTCGCCTGCTATCCATCATCAAAGAGATTATTAACAAAGTATCAAAAACAGGAGATTATGTTTCAGAGTTTATCGAAAGGCAGTAAGGTCTTCATGCTTGACCTTAGTGACAATGGTCCCGTTTACTCAGAGGGTATCGTAACCGATGTGAGCCAGCCCCATGTGAAGGATGCGCAACCCGGTCAGTTTCTACAAGCTATAGCTTTAGGCCAGCAACAGGAGGTCGTTGTTGACTTGGTTATAGGCACGTCCAGCGGTCAGAGGACATTCAGGAATGTTCCGGCACAGGGCGTCGTTGACCGTGGAGGCTCGACAGTAATCACAGAGAGCTTGGAGCTGATGGATGTTGAGATCCAGCAGCTGGAGAGGATTAGCGATGAGCACATAGCTAAGAATCCGTGGCACGTGAAAGCCAAGGGTGAGTATGTAGATATCAGGAAGAAGATCAGTCCGAAGTTTGCCCATGAGCAAGAACGCGACGAGACGATAGAGAACCTGAAGAACCAGTATGGAGAACTTAAATCACAGAATGAAAATATTCAGGCTACGCAGAAAGAAATACTGGATTTGCTGAAGAAAACTTCGAAGGTATAGTAATCCTGATTGCCGTAATGTGGCAATGTACAAAACACTTAAAACGTAAAAAAGAGATATGAGCGAGAATTTCATGATTATCAAGACGAAGAAGCTATCACCCCGTGAGGTGAAGAAGAAACTTCGTGACTTCATTGACAGTATCAGTGAAGATTGTGGCCCTGAAGTTGAAAAGATGGCCGAAGAACTGAAGGCTCATGGTGACAGCTTTGTGGATGCTCTGTGTGAAGGTGGTACAGCGAACTATCGTAATGATGGCTATTCCCCATCATATCATAACAATGGCGCTGACTATCGTGCCGGAATGGGACGTGCCTACCATCGTGATTCACCGATGTATCGCAACGAAGGTACCTGGGAAGAGCGTGAGGAACTTCGCAAGAAGAACGAGCAGAAGCTCCAGGAGATTGATCGTATGATGCAGGAACTGCGTCATAGCTTGTAAAACGTCCAGGAGGTGGTGCTGCAGTTTGTCTGCAGCCCTCTTCCTGGCACAAACAATAATAGTATGGAAGATTTGTTTGATGATGAACTAGACCTTGTACCGGAAGGATATAGGGAATATAAGCGAAAGCATGGCAGGCACTTCTCCGAAGGACTTGCTGACTTTGCTGTTGGCAGAATGAAAGGAGAAGATGGCAACGAGATCACACCGATGACCAAAGAAGACGTAGATAAGCTGCTGTTAGAGTTTGGCGTAGAGGTGAAGCATGCCAAGGAGCACGACACTGTCTTCGTGGCAAACATGGGATTGGCCGACTATCTGGGTGAGAGTGTTCCAGATTTGGAGCATTTGGCTAAGTATATCAAGAACGTGATTGACGATCCTGACGGATATGAGGGCATCGCTTTTGCTCGCTGGCTGATGGATGTGTGTGTCATGAGAGTAGAGGTTCCATGGGATGAGGTGATGTAACCATGCAAGTACAACTGATAGACATAGACGGATGGTGGCTTGTGACGGTGATATACCTACCACGTCAGGAGGATATGAACACCATGGTTCAGATCATGGATAGAATTGGATGCCCAGACAAGGATATTATGGAGTCATGCAGGCTGTTGACAGAGGAATGGAACAAAGGGGTCACCTTTAGCAATCCTCGGTTACGCAGGAGCGTGATGGTGATTGGTCGCTCGGAGAACTGGGAGCAGTTCTTTGACACAGTGCTCCATGAAATTAGACACGTCACAGATGACATTATACGTGCCTATGACATCATGAACTACGGAGAACCACCAGCATATACTCAGGGTTACCTTGGAAGACGGATGGCGCCCATGATAAGAAGGCTTGCTTGTCCTTGTTGTGGAGGAAAATAAAAAAGACGGTGTACCAGCTTCACAGCTAACACCGTCACGCTAATATCGAACAACTGGCCATTGCACTAAGCCAGTATAGGAAATCAACCAAACACATAGACACGAAAAAGCCGCACTACGTGTTGTCTAAGTCTTGATGGTGACTCCGAAGATGTTTCCATTCTCCGACACGGTTGCGGCTATCTTCACACTATAATATAAGTGTTCTGACTGCTATGTCGGAAACCACAGGCCATTATGTGCGACCTGCGGAATCCTATTTCCATCAAAATTTAGACGGGGCAAAGGTACAAAGATATTTTGAAATGCACAAGAGAGAATGGCTGGAAATCATGTTTTTTTCTTTGAAACAGGCTCTATTCTGTATTCTACGTAGGTATCACAGTCAAACGAACTACTTCTGTTATGACCGTATTTTCTCAAATGCCCATGGCAGTTCATTTTTCCATCTTTGACGGAACCAGACTTTACAGCCTCAAAAATCAGATTGCTAATATCAATTATCTTTGTATCACAGTCTCTGTTCGGACACCCCACCCTTAAAACGTACTTGTCTTCAGGTCCTAATGTGACATTGACTGCAAACTCTGTATATTCCTTCCCCTGAAAAAATGGTGTAGCAACAACCATTACCACTTCCACGTTCGGGTTTAGTTGTGAAATGGTGGATGCTGCCTCCTTCTTCAGCCAATAAATATCATTGTTTTAATTTTTTTTAAGATTTGATTATTGTTGTATTTGCTATTTTTGCAGAAAAGAATATCATCACAAAATATGATCACAGGTATTGGAAAATACTGGAAGTGGTTCCAGATTACAAAAAACACAGGAATTTGTGTGGGTTTTTATCATTACAAACAGTTGAATAATAGGTGGGACTATGAACTCCTTCCAAGGCTGTCCGTTGGAAAACTCCCGATGGGTGGAGATGCAATATACAATCTCCGTCTCGATTTCTGGAGTTTCTCGTTTGCCATTGATATAGAAACATCCTATGAAACTTAACGAAAAGAGCAAAACATTTATCCTATGAAACTTAACGAAAAGAGCAAAACATTTATCAGGCAGTTCCTGAAAGAGACACGTCCGGTGTATGATCAAGTCATGAGTGAATTGAGCCAGACAAATCCAAGGGAGTTTGAAAGGCTACACGCAGAAAGCGTGGAACTTGACCTATAGGACTATCGCCTGGCGAAACTGGCGAATATTTCTATCAGTTCGGTGTACCTTGCCTTTTCGTCTTTTGAGAGGGCAAGGCTGTTGAGTAGGGCTGTAATCCTCTCAATCTGAGTGCTTGCAAACTCAGGTTCAATGAGTATGTCGTTAACAACTATCTTTGTCAAATCTATGTAGAGCTTGACAAATGTAATTCTCTCTTCCTTTGAAAATTTCTTTGTATCCATAATTATTGTTTGTTTGATATAACCTGTTTGTATAATTTATGTTGAGGCTGTTCAAGAAACCTTTCGTCACACCACTAACATCCTCTTGGAAGTTCTTTAATGTTTGAGTCACTTAAGAAGAAACTGTCGATAATGTCAAGGATGTAAGCCCAACATTCTGTTATTGTAAACATATCTATTTCGAATAGTGGTAAATCCTCGAATGGAACTTTATCCACATTTGGATGAAGCAGATTGAACACGATGACATCTGGAAGTGGGTGAGTGTTATTCTTCATATCTCTAATTTGTTTACGATAAAAAGATACACCCTCTCTTATCCATACATCACAGGCAAAACTTTCGTCTTCATCTTCATAAAAACGTCTAAAACCAAGTTGAATATGAACTTGATCAACAACAGAACATATTCCAAATTCCACTAAAAACGCAATAATAAAACTGCTGTTGTTCCAGATAGCCCTGTCACTTCTGTTTTCTTCTATAAATCCTTTTTCGTTAAAAAAGTGTTGCATTCCCACCGCAACAGTTCCTATGCGGGCTAATAATGTTTGAGGTAATTCGTTCATAAATATACTCTATCTATTTTCAAAAAAATCCCCTATTTCGTTTTCTCTATTTGAATCTTTTACACTCCAAGACATAATAGTATCTTTATTTACTTCAACAACGAGAACATCAGCCTTCCTTTCGTTAGACAAAGCGAAACACACTTCGTCAATCCTCCAATTATCCTTATCTGTTGATATTAGGAAGAGATTATCCGAAATTTGAACTTTCTTTTTTGCCTTACTTATAATTTGCTCAACCAAAATATAAGGTAAGCTATTCACTGATTCAGTGATAAATAATAAATAGTTTTTCATTCTTTCTTTAATTTTGATATTATTCTCCTTTCATTTGCTTGTAATATGCGGTAAATGCTTCGCCAAGGGCCTGATAAAGTTTCATGGCAATCTCTAAAGCCTTATCATCTTTGCCCTGCATCGCTTTGAGTACAGTTATCTCCTTCTTCAAAGATTCGTTTTCTGCTTTCAAAGCATTCACCATACCTATAGAATAGTTTCTATCATCATTCCCTCCAAACATGTCACCCTCTCCTTTTAAGAGCCAATATGGGTTTATTTCAGGGTATCGAGCAACAATTTTGATTAGAACATCTTCTGATAGCGATTTTGCCTTTTCCCATAAGCCGTTTGAAATACCAACTTCTTGCTCAAAAGCCCTTACTGACATGTTTTTAGCATCTCTTAGTTCGTTAATTCTATCTTTTATATCCATGTAGTTAAAATGTTAATTAATCTTATAAATAGAACTTATTCTATTGCAATCATTAGAATTTATTCTATCTTTGCACCATAAAGTTAAATAAATTATTCGATAAATCAAAATTTATGGAAGGAAAAGAGCAGAAAAAGTCAATGCTGGGTATTCTCTCTGAGTTGGAGATAGGAGCCGTTCACAGCTTTCCTGCAGCAAAGACTAACAGCGTAAAGTCAATGTGTTCCACATTCGGGTTTCAATGGGGGAAAACGTTCAAGACATCGCTTAACAGGATGCAGCGGACGATTGAAGTAACACGGGTATCTTAAAAAATAAAGATAAGGAGTATGGATCTGAACGATATCATGTATTCAGAGAACGCTGCCAATATTCAGGTGGTCATCAACGCTGCCGATCTGCGCAAATGCTTTGAGGACTTCACGGCCTGGGGAATGCAGCGCATTAAAGAACGTGATGAGCCTCAATACTACACCAGGGAGCAGCTTCGTGATGACATCCTACATGTCAGTGACCCCACCCTGCTGCAGTACCGTAAGAAGGGACTAATACCAGAGCCTACAGTTATTGGTCGTAGAGTGCTATACGACAAGGCAAAGGTGAGAGAAGCACTACAGAGTAATCGTAAACTACAAAAATACCTATAGTTATGACAACAAAAGAGACCATACAGATCTATGCATTCGTGGTATCCGTCATTATGGGATTCATCGTACTGATAGGACTGGCAGGAAGGCTGGAGTATAATCAAATCGAGATGGAGCAGGATGAGGCTACAACTGTGACTTATGTAGCGGAGATAGATTCGCAGTCATTGGACCCACAAATGATGCGCTAATGATAACACCGAGACTAACAAGGAGAGAACTGAAGGCCAGGCTGCACGAACATTACGCTGACTTATATCAACGCAGTCACTTGATGAGCCTACTGGCCTTCGAGGAGACATGCAGAAGAATACACATAACAGCAACTAAAATAGCGTCATGGGAAAAAGCACAACAGCAAAGGCAGTAAAACGCTGTCTTACGTGTAAACATGCGAGACTGCTGCAGCATGGTAATAACCCCATCATCGCAGAGTGTCTTATGCATCCACAACCCTGGAACACAAAGTTCCCATACGAGCGTGAGGTGGCCAACTGGCCCAACAGTTGTTCTGACTATGTAGTAAACCTCAAAAATAAGGAGATAATAAGATTATGACCGGATGGTATAAACAACAGCGCAGCCTGCCTGAAAGAGAGTGGTTCAAGGAACCTACCCTTGTCCAGCTTTATGTGGCACTGAAGTCATTGGCATACGTGGCCGATGGACGCTTTGAGGGTACCATCATCCGCAGAGGAAGCTGTCCTACAACAAGAGCTGACCTTTGCGAGATAACGGGCATGAAGCGCATGACGCTAGATCGTTGCATGAAAAAACTGATTGCTTACGGTGAAATTATCGTTAAAGCGAACAACAGATTTAGTGTTATAACTATTTGTGATTATGATAGTTGTGGTGGTATAGAAACCTTATTTAGTGCAACGGATGATACAACCAATGGGATAGCCAATGGGACAACCGTTGAGACAACTGATGGGACAACACACCTATTAACTATAGAAGGAAGATATAAAGATAATCTTAGAAGTCTTAATAATCCTTCTAAGATGGAGAGAGAGGCGAGAGATGTGGCCTTAGAAGCAAAAAAAAGGTATAACAAGACTTTTGATGGAAAGTTGCCTCCATGCATCCGTCTGACCATGCCGACAAGAATGATGGTTGAGGAGTGTATCAAACGATATGGCATGCAGAGCATTGACATGGTCTTTGAGCAAGTATTGGCAGAGCCATTCAGCTTAGGGAACAACAAAACAGGCTTCATTGCCAGCTTTCAGTATATCTTCTCGCCCAAAAACTACCAGCAGTATTTGGAGCGGTGGCAGCTGGCGAAGAAGAAAGGGCAAGGTCAGGAGAAGAAGAGTGTAGGAGTAATCGAAACACCACCTGAAGACAGTCGATCAATCGCTGACAAGTTGGAGCAACGTAAGCAGACTCTGATGCAGATGGTAGAGTTAGTCAAGGCAAACCCAAAGAGTTCAGCAAGAGCACCCCTGGTCAGTGCCTACAACAGCGGAGAACTGCAGAGGTTTGGAATATACTGGACACCTGACAACGAAGAATAACATTTAACAAAAAAAACATATAGACATGATTAAGATTATCACAACCAAGAAGTATAACGCAATGGTAGCAGAGCTGGAAAGCGTGCAGGCCGAGCTAAAAAAACTGAGAGGCGAGTTACTTAACCTGCATGCCTTGCATAGAGGTGACTGGAATAAGCACATGTATGAGCATGACAAAATGCATGATGAGATTGAAGACCTGAAGAAAAAGTTAAGCAAGTCGGAACATGAGCGCAAGACTGCTGAAGCCAAACTTAGAAAACTGACGGGAGGTAATAAATGAATCATACAGAGAGCAGAATACAGCAGCAGTGTATAGCATGGTTTAGAGCAGAGTATCCTGAGTTTACAATGCTTTTGACACATGTAGCCAATGAGGGTAATGCTCATAGCAGAGTATCGGGAGCCATCCATAAGGCTGAAGGAACCGTAGCAGGAGTTGCAGACCTGATATTATTCGCAGCAAGCGATGTGGGAATACCCTACAAGGAGGGTGTAGTTCTTCTGCGCCATTACCACGGCCTTGGAATCGAAATGAAGACAAAGCTGGGCAAGCAGACGCAGCAACAGAAGGACTTCCAAAGGATGTTTGAGGCGGCAGGTTTTATGTATGTCGTTATCAGGAGCCTAGAGGAGTTTCAGGAGGTGATAAGAAACTATATCAAAGGCATTAAGGATGACACAAGAAAAGAGATACGTGACGCTAATCGTGCCAGACTCAAAGAGCAGGAAGACCGTGAGAGAGAGAAATTTTATAAAGTTATAAACAACAAAAATAAGAAATCATGAGAAGTAGAACAGCAAACTGGTTCCTCTGCAAGATTCGTTATGAGAAGACGATGGAGGACGGCATGGAAAAGAAAGTAACTGAACAGTTCGTAGTCAACGCTCTTAGCTTTACGGAGGCTGAGGCTAACATCATCCATGAGATGCAATCATACATCAGTGGTGAATATAATATCGAGGAGATTGATAGGTGTCCCTGGGGTGAGGTTTTCTTCGATGATAAGGAGAATAGCGACAAGTGGTATAAGAGCAAGCTACAGTTTATCACCATCGATGAGAAGACAGAAAAGGAAAAGAAGACAACAGTCAACTACCTGGTGCAGGGTGCAACACTAGAAGAGGCCCGCAAGAACATTGATGAGGTGATGGGTGGCACCATGATTGATTATACCATATCTTCGGTTAGCGAGACCAAGATCCTGGATGTGTTCGAAGTAATTATGGATAAGTCATGAAACCGCTATACGTCATCACGGCCAAAAACAGACTGACGGGAGAGCGTGAGCCAATATCGGCCAAGTGCACAAGCGAAGTTACCTTGAAGCACATGCTGAAGAGGTATCTTCGCATCCCCGCCAAGAAGCGCACACATACGAGACCTGTAATTACCATCGTACAAGAAGATATTTTCAAGTAAAATGCCATTCAAAGTAACATTCAAAATATACGAACCAGGAAAGAAGGCACCAAATATCACGGCCTTCGATGCTAAGTATGCAAAGATAGAACTTCGCAGCCTGCAGAACAAGATGCCATTGGCACGAATGACGGTTGACGTTGAGCCAATAAACCTCACAAAGGAAGAGGAGTATGTCTATCTAATCTACAGGTATCTTAAAGCAAGTGAAAAGTATGTGGCAGACGGCAAGAAAAGAGCCGACCTTGACGCATGCAAATCTCTTGCCTGGAGCATTGACGAACAGAACCACAAGATAAGCCAGCAACTGGATCACAACCCAGAGCTTCTTAAACAGAAGGAAGGAACACCTGGATATAAATTCTTCCGAGACGTTATAACATGGCGTTTCTGCTGGCACAACTGGATGGACTCCCGTAAGCGAAACGACATAGACAAGCAGACGAAGAAGGAAGTAACGAAGGAATACTTCGAGATGGAAGACGAAATAAACAGGTACGTCAAGAAATTCATTGGACTATGATTATAGGGCTTATAGATGTCGATGGGCATGCAAAAAAGAAAAAATGGGGCGCAACAATCTATCCAAACATCGCACTTGGAAAGATTGCCAGGTGGCATCGCAACCATGGTGATACGGTAGAGTGGTACAATCCTTTGCGGACAGAAAGACCTTATGATATTGTATATATGTCCAAGATATTTAACTTTTCACCTGACTATGGCTATATTATCAGTAATGCACGAAATGTCATTAAAGGGGGAACGGGATATGACATTAAAAGTGTTCTTCCAAAAGAAATAGATAGATGTCAGCCTGATTATAGCATTTATCGAAATATACCAAAGGACTATGCATACGGTTTTCTGACCAGAGGATGCCCGAATAAATGCCGTTGGTGTGTGGTGCCAAGGAAAGAAGGGCGCATCGTTCCCTACATGGACGTGGACGAGATAGCCATTGAGGGGCGCACGAAGTTGGTGCTCATGGATAACAACATCCTTGCGGCTGGCGATTATGCCAAGCAGCAGGTTCAGAAGATTATCGAAAGAGGTTATCGAGTGGACTTCAACCAGGCACTCGATGCAAGACTCGTTACAGATGAATGGGCACAACTACTTGCAAAGGTCAAGTGGCTCGACAAGAACCGCATCCGCTTTGGTTGTGACACTCACAAGCAAATTGAATACTGTGAGCGGGCAATGGAAATGATAATCGGTTACGGATTTCACGGAGAGTTCTTCCTCTACACCATGCTCAACGATGACATGAACGAATGCTATGACCGCATTCAATATTGGTGGCAACGATTGCAAGACGCTCGAAAGAATCACACAGGAAACTGGGTGTATGCCTTTGCTCAACCCTATCGTGATCCAGACAATCCACACCGACCTATTCCACAATGGCAAAAGGACATGGCTGCATGGGTCAACAAAAGAGCACACTTCGTAGCACACAGCTTTGAGGAGTTCGAGCCAAGAAAAGGATTTAAATGTATAGAATACTTTAATTGTAAATGATGGAGCAGGTATATGTCAGTTGGTATAACAAGGTGGTTGCCGGAGAGATCATCAACCACAATGACATGTTTGGTATGACAGCCGTCCGCATACCTATTCAAGGTGTTCAAGCTACCGTGCTCTACACACCGCAGCATGTATATAAGACGGTACAAGAAGCATGTGGTGATTATCCCAAGCACTTCCCTACTCTTGGGGAATTTAAGCATTCTGAACCACCTAGCAACGTAGGAGCAACAATAGAAAGGGCTATCCAAGACGCAAAGCTGATACAGAAGGTACCTTCGGAAGCATGGGTAAGGCTCCAGGAGTTCAAAAAGAACCATTGGGATACAGAGCACAATCATCTTTGTATTGATGCCCTGGAGGAGTTCTATAGGCTTTGGGTGGAAGGTGTCAGCGCAAGACGCACAATGATGATGACGAAGCCTCAGCAATGTATGATGCATCAAGAAAAGCCAGCAACACCAGATGAGACTATGAACTACAAACAGATGAGGCCTCGTCAAAAGAAGGAAGTAACAGAACTAACATTATTCACTTAAAACATTAAACTATGATTATTGGATCACACGACTCATGGACGTTCCTACGTCCGAAAAGATGGTGGATGCGCTTGTTCGCTTTCACTGCACGATGTCAACAGCTGAACATCTATGACCAGTATGCAGCTGGTGCACGTTGTTTTGATCTCAGGGTTAAATTCACAAATGGAGTGCTCAAAATCGCCCACGGACTCATAGATTATGAAGTGTCTGAAACTGAAGTGATGGGCGATTTATATTACCTTAACATGCATCCAGATACATATGTAAGGGTTATACATGAGATCCGTAGTTATACAGACTGCTCTATTAATGAAGTGCGCATGTTTGCCTCCTGGTGTGCCAAGATTAAAGATTGGTTTCCTAACATCTATTTCTTTGGTGGCAACAACCTTTTATCTAAACCAAATATAGATTATGACTTCAAGACCAGGAACTTGCAGATTGACGGCAAATATGGTTCCGCAAGTGGCAGTCTCTTATACACATTATGGCCCTGGCTATATGCGAAGTTGCATAACAAAGAGAATATTATCAAAGGCACCTCCAAAGACGTGCTCATGATAGATTTTATTAGTGATGAAGATAAATAATGATCATCAGGGCACTGTTGTTACAGGAGATTACGAAGTAATTGAACTTCTGTGGGGTGGTGTCCTTATCAAAAGAAAAAACAGCTATGGCAACAATTACAGAAGATTATGTTAGTTTTAAAACTGCAAAACTGCTGAAAGAGAAAGGATTTAATGAACCTTGTAACGCTTATTGGTTTCATATGATTAATGCTGAACCAATCTTCAATGACAATATACCACGTCAGGTTTATAATAATAAAAGTGATACAATAGAGATTATAGGTTGCTCTACTCTCCAAATGGCAATGAAGTGGCTAAGAGAAGTGCATAATTTATGTATCGAACCTTATAGAACAGCTTGTGGTTATCTCTATACAATATCCAATATTCCTTATGGAAGTTGTAAATGTAATCCAAAAGAAGGTGGTAATGATGAAGATAGTGGCCAATGGACAACTTACGAAGGTGTTTGTGAAGCAGCAATAAAATATTGTCTTGAAAAGTTAGGTGAGCAGAAACCAACTCTTGATGTCGAAATTCCCTTTGGTGCAAAAGACAGCGAGTTACAAGAAGCCAGCTACAACATACCTAACGGCTACCACGCAGAGATAGAAGATAACAAGGTAGTTATTAAGCAAGGTGAGCAGAAGTTTAAGGTTGGCGATATTATTACTAATGGAAAAATCATTGGCAAGGTTGACGAAAACGAAAATAACAAGTTTCACGGATGGTTTGGTTATAATAAAGACCTTAGTGTTCATTCTGCAGATATTCCAGATGTAGAGAATTGGCATTTATGGACTATCGAAGACGCAATTGATGGTGATGTGCTTGCAACAGAAGACTGGGTATTTATATTTAAAAAGATGAATTCTAACGGAAAACCTACATGCTATTGTCATTATGATATTGAATTAGGATTCCGTATAGACACTAATTCATATATTGCAACAGGTTCTGAAATCTATCCTGCAACTAAAGAACAGCGTGACCTTTTATTTCAAGAAATGAAAGATGCTGGTTACAAATGGGATGCTGAGAAGAAAGAATTGAAGAAGATTGAGCAGATGCCTTGGAGTGAAGAGGATGAAAAGATATACACTGCAACTATATTTGCACTTGCTGGATTTATGGGCAATGAAGATAAATTGGATTGGCTCAAATCCCTCAAAGAAAGAGTACAACCACAACCAAAGCAAGAGTGGAGTGAAGAGGATGAACAATATCTTCTTGTCTGTAAGAATGCTTTAGCAAAGTATCAAATTACAGATAAATGGGATGCCCACATTATTTTTCACTGGCTTAAAAATAAGATTAAATCCCTCAGACCTCAGTCAACTTGGAAGCCGAGTGCAACTGATATAAAAGTGCTCGAAGAAGTTATTGACTTACGCGTAAATCCTATAAACTATCATGCAACTTTGCACGGAATATTGGAACAATTAAAGAAACTACAATTATTAACAATTTAAAATTCAGACAAGATGAAAGCAATTGAAAAGTTAATTGGAAAGAAAGTTGTAATTCGCTCTTACGGAGCAGGTGTATTCTTCGGCACTCTTAATGAGGTCGAGAAGTGTGAAGACAAATGGACGGTTGAACTACTCAACTGCCGCAGATTGTGGTACTGGGATGGTGCGTGCTCAATTACGCAGCTGGCTGTTGATGGAACGAAGGTACCCTCAAATTGCAAGTTTACCATTACGGAATCATCTATTGTGGTAAGCTCTGTGATTGAAATCCACGAATGTACCGAAAAAGCTGTTGAATCAATCGAAAGCGTAAGAGAATGGAAAAAATGATTGAGACGAGGCAGGAAGTATTAGACTTCCTGCGAGTTGATGAATATCCAAATGGCTATGGCTATGGCTCTGGCTATGGCTCTGGCTATGGCTCTGGCTATGGCTATGGCTCTGGCGATGGCTCTGGCGATGGCTCTGGCGATGGCTCTGGCGATGGCTATGGCTATGGCTATGGCTATGGCTATGGCTATGGCGATGGCTATGGCTATGGCTATGGCTATGGCAGAAATATAGAGGCCATTAATGGTATGGTGGTACACAGGGTTGACAATACTCAGACACTGATAGATTCCGTACATAGCAACTATGCCAAAGGACGAATACTTAACAGTGACCTCACTACGCGATCTTGTTATATTGCTAAGTGTGGTAATTACTTTGCTCATGGCGATACTCTGAAAGAAGCATTTGACGATGCAGCTGAAAAATACGAGCAGAACATGCCGCTTGAAGAAAGAATTGTAAAGTTCAACGAAACATATCCTGACCGAGACAAGAAAGTGTCTGCAAAGGAACTGTTCAGTTGGCACCATGTCTTGACTGGTTCGTGCCTTGCTGGACGAAAGCATTTTTGTGAAGAGCATGGTCTTGACTATGAGCATGGTGAGTACACGGTGAATGAGTTTATCTCACTCACACGGAACGCCTACAATGGTAGTGTAATTAGACAACTGGAAGATAGTAAGCCTTAGTGCTTACTTCTTCCTTAAAAGAATAAAGTTATGAGCGAACAAATATACCACATACTGATTACAGAGAAATGTAACTATCAATGTCCTCTGTGTTGTAATAACTTCTATGACATTGGGAACTTACCAACTGTCACGACCGATATGCTACGTGAGGCCCACACGGTATGCATCACAGGAGGCGAACCTCTTATTCATGGTATTGGAGCTATCACGGGGCTTTGTCAAGGGCTTCGTGAGCAGTACCCTAACATACAGAAACTATATTTATACACGAGTGGTCTGCAGTTATGCAACTTTTCTGGAAGCGAAATCGGTTATCTATACAGATTTATTGATGGTATAAACGTTTCCCCCAAGAGTAGAAACGGGTATCATTCTTTCGCCCGCTTTATAAAAGCCCCAATATGGAAATTAATGCCTAAGCGTTTTGCAAACAAAACCAATCGTCTCTATGTGTTTGAAGAGCAACTCAAACTTTGGGAAGAGGTCAAAAAAGAATATGATATACATCTTGATGGCACCTGGCAGGTTATAGGCCGCTATTGGGACACGACATTTAACACCCCAGACAACGAGCATTTTGTTAGATTACCAATTTTGTTTTAGATTAAAGAATAGTATGACAGATAAAGAAAAGAAGCGTTTGCATGACATTCAGAATATCCCAGTTGATGAAGAAAAACTTAGAAATGACAGGAGGAATACGGTATGACAGACAAAGTACAGAAAATTCGTGAAGAAATTGAAAAACTTCACAAAGAGTATCGCAGGAAAAAAGGTGCTTTTAATTATCGAAAGGCTTTGCGCACAGTTTTGTTTCTCATTGACACCTTGCAAAAAGAGCCTGTAAGCGAGAGATTCGCTTTTAAGGCAATTCCTCGACTACTTGAAATGATTGAGCCAACAGACAGAGCAAAAGCATATATCGCAAAACTGGCTGACGCTTTAGAGGTAGAGGGTTATTCAACTGATGCAAAAATCGTCATGGAAAGCCTTAAAATAATGAATGGCGAGAAAGTACCTATGGCTACAATGGATGAAGAGCCTGTAAGCGAGGACTTGGAAGAGGCGGCAAAACATTATTTATATAGTAATATTCTATATGATGATGTTTATGTTGGAAATCCAACAGATAAAGATTGCGTTGAAATGTTCAAAGCGGGGGCTAAGTGGCAGAAAGAGCAGTTGATGAAAGATGCTACAGAGGTCACAGTACACGTTGATGCAGGAAACTACCCGTATATCCCACAGACGGAACTCTATGACTATGACAAGGATATTCCTTTGGCAAAAGAAGGAGATAAGTACAAGGTGATTCTAATTAAGGAGAACTGACTATGAAAGCAAACGAATTGATGATTGATGATTGGGTTTACAACAAAAACATTGACAAGCCCATGCAGATATACCCTATGATATTTTCTCAGATGTTTAGGGGTAAGCCTGCTGCGACCACGGAAGATTTCAATATTTTCCCGATTCCTCTCACTACAGAGATTTTTGAAAAGAACGGTTTTGAAAAACAGTGGCAAGACGACTGTGAGTATTTTGACGATGACGAAAATTTGGTCATAACTTTTCACCCTAAAAGCTCCAACTATACAAATGGTGCATACGATTACATTGACATCGAAAAGGGGTGTTTGACAATTAATGAAATGCCAATTGCGTTTGTTCATGAACTCCAGCATGCATTAAGACTTTGCGGAATTGAAAAAACTATTGAATTATGAAACCCAAACTGATTAACTTACAAGTAATGGAAGCCAAGAACGTGATATGCGTCTGGCGGGAAGATGGTAACAATGAAAACCAGGATTTTGGGTGTGGTATCGCTTGTGATACCGCAGTGGGCAATTACATGATCCCAAGCCTGATCGCTATTGGTGTGTTTGAGGACGGAACAACAAAGGCTGGCGGGCTGCATGGGTTTAATACCATCAACGAGGATGATGGATATGATGGAATGTTTTTGTATAATCAATTTTGTTACCAGGTTAATTTGGATGTTGCAAAGGCTTTTGTCCGTGGGCTTATTTGCTGTGGCGAATACAAGGACGAGGAGTCTGCCAAGGCTGGTGTCATAAAGGATATGAAATTGGCGGGTGTTAAGATTACCGATGATGCAATGGTATATCTTGCGGGTAATCTGAATCATGTAAGGATTAAATTTATATAATATAAATGTTTAAGAAATGGACAAGGCAGAAGATAGAGCATTAGAAAGATTTCCTGTGCATGAAGGTGCAAGCAAAGAATGGATAGAAATGCACCTTAAAGGTGTTTGCGCAGAATATATTGAAGGCTACCACCAAGCTGAGAAAGACAACGAACTTACTTGGGAAGACTTGAAACTATTGCAGGATATATCCCACGAAGTATTTGCAGAAGTAGTAAATGGGAATGTTGATTATTATCAAATTTATCCAACTCAGCAATCATTTTTAGAAGAAGTATTGAAACGATTTAAGGATTTGAAGAAATGAATATACTTAGCAAAATTAAGGAAATAATCTACAAAGTCAAGGACTACGATAGATTGGAAAGCGACTACTGCACCGTGCTCGACATGGTGACGGGTGCAAGGCTCAGCAAGCCTAACTACACGATGGATGCCGTGCGTGAAGCGTTTAACGAATTTCTCGACGAGCACGACAAGGAAGTATTGAAACGATCTGAAAATTTGAAGAAAGAACCCATACAGTTCAAGCAGGGCGATGTTTTATATGCCCCCAAATATAATATATGGGTTATATGGGATGATCGCAAAGATACAGTAATCAACTGCAACGACTTTAAATTGTTTATTGGTCACCATTCTGATAGAATCACCGTTGAAGACATGCATGTGGCATCTAAACAGCAACGGTCGCAACTAATACAGATGTTGAGAGAGAAAATTTCTATTACAGACGAAAAATCGGTATTTGCAGACGAAATAAAGTCGGCACTGAAGACCATTGAGAAATAAATAAAGAACGAAAATATGGAAGACGTTAATATGGAATATCAGGAGATAATAAAACAAATGGAAGAAGGCACGCTAGAAAGAGTTAAGCGTGACTGGGAACAAACTGAGGCTTCCCGAAAGGATAAAGAGAGAAGGTTGCATCCAGGTCTCCTTGCACAGCTTGACGTATCAAAAGATTGGCAATCTGTGATGGAGAAGGTTGTAAACGAGATGGCACAAGAACAAGAAGTTCTATCGATCCTTCTTATTCTAGAGCTGGCCATCAAGAACGATCTTACCATCAAGCAAGCCTGTAGCATGTTTTGTGTGGAGTATACTGATGACATGTCGCAATTATTCAAGCAGAGCACAAACCTAAGTATATCATGTACGATGGGTCTGCGAGTAAGGCCTGAGCCGTTATACATTCCAAAAGAGGAGTGGGATAAAGTCGCACAACACATGATAGAAATACTAAGACTGAGATTACTTAAAAAAGCATCCCGAAATACGATGGTTTAACGAGTAGTGGAAGAACCGAGAAGGAATGATAAAACCAACAAACAACCGATTATATACAAACAAAGAACAATGAATAAGTATTACCAAAGCCACATTGAAGAGCGGAAGGCTTACCAACGTGAGTACCAGAGGCTCAGGAGAGAACGAGAACGCAGGGCATTAGCCAAGAAAGCGATGAATATTATTAAATTAAAACCAAGAGACGGAAGAATATGAGTAGCAACGGAGTATTTGAAAGTCGGTGTTTTCCGGTCACCGAGGAAAACGAAAGAAAACAACGGGTCTATATAAGTGGCCCTATCAGTGGCCACAACCCAGACGAACAAAGAGAAAAGTTCAAGATAGTGCAAGAGCGATTAGAGTTTCTTGGCTTCGAGACTTTCAACCCAATGGAAAACGGCCTGCCACCTGAGTCGAGCACGGCCGACCACATGCGCAGAGATCTATCAACGCTATGCCGAGAAGAAGACCCTTTCGATATCATCTATATGATGCAAGGATGGACGCACAGCAAGGGCTGTAAGACTGAGTTTGACTGCGCAACAGCAATCGGTCTTCGGGTAATCTTTGAGGATGTAGTAATGGAATTAGCCACTAGAGAAAATGTTGGCTATGTGCCAACCAAGTTCAAATAATTATTAACCCTTAAACAAAAACAACAATGGAATTTATTAATTTTATTAATTACACAGGCACTAAGACCGTTAAGGCATGCCCAATGAGTCGTAAGACTGCAGAAGAATTTATTGGCCGCAAGGTCTACAAAGACAGTGATGAACGAGAAGACGAGGAAGGATATCTTGTCAGGTACGTTGACGGGTATCAGAGTTGGTCACCCGCTAAGGTGTTTGAAGAGGCATACGCTCGATCACAAAGTCATCTCGACAGGATGATCATCGAACACAAAGAGTTGAAAGACCGCTACCTGAAAGGACGTGATTACTCATTCTCGCAAGCGGCTAATAACATGTCAGTCAAAAAGATTAGTCTATTAAAACAGCAGCTGGATATAATGGAGCGATACTTGTATGTCTTGACGGAGAGAATTTCCATCGAAGAAAAAGAGATACTGCCAACTCGCTCTGATAATAAGGCCAATCCTGCGTAACAAAAAGAGTCCCACTATCTTCACAGACGGTGGGACTCTTAGTTACAATAATCTAAAATCTAAAAACCTAATTTATAACTAAACCTATATATGACTAGAATGAATAGCTTCCACCGAAGCCTATGAATATGTCTGATTTTCCATGGATGAGGCCATAGCCGGCCCCACCCTGCAGTCCCCAGGAAAAACCACGCTGAGGCTTAGGCTTAGGCTTCTCAAAAACGTATATATTCTTGCGATAAACATGTATGCTGTCCAGATGAGGTTCATAGCCAGACACCCATGCACGATATGTAGAGTCATCGGAGTATTCCTTCTGTGTGATGGGTATCTCTACAGGGATAGAGTCATAGACGATACTATCCCCAACGTTGAGACTGTCTTTCTTAATTGGTAATGTCTTTGTGATATAGCGTACCACAATGCTGTCAACAGGTACAGGTTTGCGATACTTGACTGTATCAACGATTGTGGTATCGTTGATGATGCCATCACGCTGACCGACACTACTACGACCCGCCATGAATACACAGAAGAGGACAAAAATGCCTAATATCGTATAAACATACTTCATAGTGTGCCTGCGTATTTAATGATGCCATCAACGAGCATACGTGAGATAGAATAACGACCTGTCTCACTAAGCATGTAGTCAACGTCCCATTTGTTATCCTGGAAACCCATCTCAACGAGACAAGCAGGGCATTTTGTATTCTTCAGGACATAATAATCGGCCTCTTTATCATGATCGCCATCGGTCATGTCCGTGCGTATGTATGACTGATTTCGACCATAGATGCCACGCTCCTTACCTCGTTCCATCAGCCCCTTATAGTCAACGAGGTGATGGACTGCACTGTCATACAGATATTCTGCCAGCTTGTCACTATTTGTTTGGCCTCGGCTTGTAAAGATGGTGATACCGCCTGCGTTATGCCATGCCTTCTCACCTGCAGCAGCGTCACAATGCAAAGACACGTAGAAGCAGTTATCAGGTCCGTATTTGTCAGCCAGCGCATTAATCACCTTGACACGGTAAGCCAGCTCACGACTTTGCTGCACCTTCCATGTTGTAGCTTGCATCTCTGGTGCAGGCTTCAATGGCTCGTAGTCAACAAACACTTCATAGCCGAGAGCTTCCAACTGCTCTCGTACCATCTTAACCATATCACGACTATACACCGCCTCAACCAATCTTCCATCAGGCGATGAGTTGCCGCTATTATTCAAGTGGGCCGTGCCCAGGAATATCTTCTTAGCCATTTACCTTTTGTCCTTTTGATTCTTGGTATTTCTTCACGAATGGTAACTTCTCAACGAACTGAACTTGTAGGATGTAAAGCAGGATGTCCACAAATTTGTACGTGGCCGTTCCTTCCTTCAGCATGCCTCTCCAATTCTTTAATATGTTGGTACCAAAGACCCACACTGCAATAAAGCAAGTATATTTCACGCAAAGGATAGCCTCAGGGTCATTATGCATAAGATGCCCGATTAGAAACTCCAAAGCCACTATAGCGAGGAAGATGGCGCAGAAAACGAAGAACATACTTGCCTTCTTCCATGACCAAGGCTCTCCGTTTGCCCTGGCATTGGCGATACCGAAAATGAGATTGACCGTCAGTAGCATCAGCATGGCCAACATGAAATCACCAATCGGTGATAGTATGCTTGTCACTAGGCCAACTGCTGTTAAAATCAGGGTCTTCAGTTCGATGATAAGATTATTCATAGTTAATGTGATGATTAAAACAAGTACAAAGGTAGTTATACGACCGTTTAATTAATTCACATTATTTCCATCAGCACCCACGTACTTACGTCATTAGGATTAATTAACAATTAAAAATAAGAGAAAAGATTATCTTTGCATATGAAATTCATAAAGCTATTCCCATGTGTCGTGAGACAGATCTTATTTTTTTGTAGTTTAGTTACTGTTGCAGGACTCATTTGGGTCCTGCTATTTTATTTTGAGGTGATTTTGAGGTGATTTTATAAAATTGAGTTAAACAAAAACTCCGAAACCCTTTGTTTATCGGAGTTTCGGAGTTTTACTCTGAGGTGCCTGGCGGATTCGAACCGCCGTAGACGGTTTTGCAGACCGTTGACTAAGCCACTCATCCAAGGCACCATTGCTATTTTGCGAGTGCAAAGGTACTACTTTATTTCGGGATTGCCAAATTTTTCCACCACTTTTTTCTTCTCACAGGCTTGTTTTCTTTCAATTTTGTTTTTTAGGTCGCATCCCGTGCATCCATAGCAAGGATCGCGGTGGTCAACAAACACCCGATAGATGCGCCATGAAGCATAGACCAAAGCCAAGAGCAGCAATACAAAAACCAAGACCTCTTGCATAGTGATATATAATAAATATAGTTCGCGTTCCTTTATATTATCTATGAATGGCTATCAAGGGACTTATATGATCTTGTGGAAGAATGTGCTGATGGCATTCATCATCTTTGTGGGATGCGACGCATCTTCGATACATGCAGGATTCACCACAGCACGGAGTCCGCGTGGAATGATCTTCACATCGATATCTGTACCCATCATGGTGGGATCGCCATCATAGTGCACCGCCCCCTCTTTCTCGCGATGGATATGTATCTGGCGAGCCTGGAAGGTCTTGATGCGAGAGTTGTTGGGCAGTGTCTTTGCAAACATATCAAGGGCAATGCCTGGCGCCTCCAGCACACTGAATGGCTCCATGATGATGACATCGAGAAGACCATCCTGCATCGATGCCCCCGGAGCAATATACGCATTGTTGCCATATTGGGCAGCGTTGGCACAAGCTATCAGAAATGCCTTATAGCTATGCGTACCCGTCTCGTCGCTCACCGTATAAATATCGGGATGATACTTCAACCCCTCTTTCAGCACATTCTCGACGTAGGTTGTCAGCCCGCGTTTGCCTGCCTCGGCGAACTTCAGCGAGATGAAGGCATCAAATCCCATTCCACAGGTGCAGAAGAACGGGTGACCGCCCACCGTCCCATAGTCAAAGGCATCGATGTTTCCCTGATTGATGATCTCCAATGCCCCCTTCATATTCATCGGAATACGCATGTGTCTGGCCAATCCATTGCCAGAACCACAGGGAATGATGCCCAGCGCAGTGTGCTTGCCGGTTAAGGCACTTGCCACCTCATTCACCGTACCGTCGCCTCCCACTGCCACACAGATATCGACACCATGAGCAGCACAGTCGCTGGCTATCTCTGAAGCATGGCCTGCACGCTCGGTCTTAATCAGCGTCCACTCGAATCGGCGGTTGTCGATGACCGATGATATCAACCCCTCGAGCCCCTCTTTCGAATGAGTCCCCGAGATAGGATTAACGATGAATACGATCTTTCTTTTCTTGTCTTGCATGTCTGCAAAATTACAAAAATAAGAGAGAATAGAAGGAGAATTAATAATAAAATTCACGAAAAAGAACTTTTATTAAAAAAAAATGGCACGTTTTACAGAATTTTGTGTAACTTTGCAGCCTGTAAAAAAGCAAATACCTATAAACAAGAATATGGGACAATTACAAGAAAGATACAAATCGTATCGCATACCTCAGGAAGCAATGGCAAAAGGAATCTATCCTTATTTCCGTGCTATCACTGGCAAACAGGGAACTGAGGTTGAAATGGGAGGCCACAAAGTTCTGATGTTTGGCTCTAATGCCTACACAGGTCTTACGGGCGATCAGCGCATTATAGACAAGGCCAAAGAGGCTTTGGATAAATATGGCACAGGTTGCGCAGGAAGTCGTTTCCTCAATGGCACACTTGACATTCACATCCAGTTGGAGAAAGAGATTGCCAAATTCATTGGTAAAGACGATTGTCTGTGTTTCTCTACAGGATTCAGCGTGAATCAGGGTGTCATCCCTGCCCTTCTGAGCAAAGACGACTTTGTGATTTGCGACGATCGCGACCACGCTTCTATTGTTGACGGTCGCCGTTTGGCCTTTGCCAAGCAACTGCACTACAAGCACAACGACATGGAAGACTTGGAGCGCGTGCTCCAAAAGCTTCCTCAGGAAGCCATCAAGCTCATCGTTGTCGATGGCGTATTCTCTATGGAGGGTGACCTCTGCAAACTGCCTGAGATTGTCAAGCTGAAGCACAAGTACAACTGCTCTATCATGGTTGACGAAGCTCACGGTGTAGGCGTATTCGGCCGTCAAGGTCGCGGTGTCTGCGACCACTTCGGTCTCACCGACGAGGTTGACCTCATCATGGGCACCTTCTCCAAGTCACTGGCTTCTATCGGTGGTTTCATCACAGCCGATGCCGACACCATCAACTGGTTGCGCCACACTTGTCGCACCTATATCTTCTCTGCCTCAAACACACCTGCAGCCACAGCTGCTGCTATGGAGGCCCTGCACATCATTCAGCAGGAGCCAGAGCGCATCGAGAAATTGTGGGATGTCACTCACTATGCCCTGAAGCGTTTCCGCGAGGAAGGTTTCGAGATTGGCGACACCGAGAGTCCCATCATCCCACTCTATGTACGCGACGTCGATAAGACATTCCTTGTCACCGCACTTGCCTTCAACGCCGGTGTGTTTATCAACCCCGTCATCCCTCCTGCCTGTGCACCTCAGGACACACTTGTTCGCTATGCACTGATGGCCACACACACCAAAGAGCAGGTCGAACGGTCGGTAATTGCACTGAAAAAGATCTTTGTTGAACAAGGAATCATAAAATAATTGCGGAAAAATTTGCAAGGGTCACAAAAAATGTGTACCTTTGCATCCGCAAAAACGAGGTGTAGCGCAGTTGGTAGCGTTCCTGGTTTGGGACCAGGCTGTCGCAGGTTCGAGTCCTGTCACCTCGACAAAAGCAAAAAGAAAGCCGTTAACTTTCAAAGTTAGCGGCTTATTTTTTTATTCCTTCATCAGCAGGAACCAGTCGCGAAGAACACCTTTATACTGATCTTGAGAATCTGCCACCATCAACAACAGACCGGGCAAAGGCTCTGTCAGGCCCTCGATATTTGCAAACTTACGCCGCGTCAACGTCAAACGAGTCTTTATCTCCCGAACCAAAGTCTTTTCAAGATTAGCACTATCGCCAGGATTCACAGCATAAATACGCACAATGCACTGAGCACCAAGCTTCAACTTAGGAATGCGCACCTGACGTTCAACCACCAGCAAACGACCATCACGCAAGGCACACAACTCAGAGACGCCCCACAGACGCACCTTCGCCATCCGAGCATCAGGACGATAGAAGTATTGGCGTGCAGGCAGCAGATCGTCCGTGAAGCTCTGTATGCGCAAGAGCGAATCGCCATCCAGCGGATGCTCCGTCGTGGTGAAGAACAGATGGCGCCCACGGTCATACGTCAAAGACTCTAGCCCATAGTTAGCATTAGCCTTCCGAAACATCTCAGGCATCGCCAAGCGGCGCCCCGTGCGCCGTCCGTCCATGTCATATTCATATACCTCGTTGTCTCGCTCGCCCGCAATAAACAACGTGTTCGACGACGGACAATAGCAAATACCCTCGGCATCACGATTCGCCAGTCCGCTCGAACGGAAGCCCAGCAGTTCGGCATCGGTGATTCTGCCTCTGACCGTGTCCATCTTCATCCGCATCACATAGAACCCATCCCCGTCCGACTTGTCGTTCACCACGGCGTAGCAATCGTTGCCAATGGCACACAGTCCACTATAGTTGCCGGCAGGTATCTGTCGCGGAAACTTCTGAAAGCGTTGAGAAAAAAGAGATAGCGGCACCAACAGCACCGCTATCACTATGACGATTGTTCTTCCCATCATTTCCTGACAGGCTTAATGGCGAAGGAGAAATCATAATCCTTGTAGGGCAAGCGATACTCGCTGCGAGGCCATGCACCCCACGAGTTCACGCATCCCAGACCCATTTGGCGCTGCTGGATGTGCACAGAGGTCATGCCCGAAGGTATCAGATCGCCACTATGGCGTCCCCAGGCCTTTTCCTTTTGCTGTCCGTCGTCCAGCTGACCGGTGGTGTAAGGCAGTGCCGAAGCCTCCATGGCAGCATTCGAATAGAAGCAGAGTCCCCTGCCCTCTTGATCGAGCACCTGGAACCAACGCACGTCTGTGTGGTTGCCACTCTCCTGCGGGCGCACATACTCGAAGTACTCATCATGCACATCGTTTTCATAAATGCCGATAAACTCCGAGTGGTTGCGGTCTATATAGTTCTCAGCCGGACCACGACCATAGTACTTCACCTTATTATATTGCTTAGGCATCTGCAGCTGCATACCGTAGCGGAACAACTCTGAGACCTTTGCATCCTTCTCCGTAGAGAGTTGTTCGCGTACGATCACCTCACCCTCAGCCGTCAGCGTATAGGTCATCGTCAACTGCGCATGCTGATCTTTCATCTCGAATACCGCAGCCACCGTGTTGGCATCGACACTGACGTTCTGCAGTTTCATGTCGGGGTGGCGCCATGTGCCGAAGTTGCGCTGCAAACCAGCACCATAGTCGTTGTCGGTTGGTGCACGCCAGAACTCAGGTGTCACACTCTCGCGGAACTGCAACATGTCTTTGCCATCTACCGTCAGATAGTCTATCCATCCCGTCCACTTGCCCACATAGAGGTCAGTGCCGTTGGCCGAGAGTTTCACATAGCTGTTGGTTTCCTCCTTAGCGACGCCAGCCGTCTTGGTGTTGTCTGCAAGCGCAGGATACTGATAGTCGTTCACCACAAACTGTTGCTTAGCCATCACCTGTCCTTTCTCGATGAGTGGCTGAGCCTGCTTTGCGCGGAAGTAGAAGTTGGCGGTCAGTTCACGAAGAGGAAACTTTTCCGTGTATTCAGCAATAGCCGCCTTCAGTTGTGCCGACTCGATGACTTTGCGGCTCTGTGGTGCGATGCCCGAAAAGCCTTTGAAGTCCGTGACAACATAGACACTACTGGTCTCGCCGCCAGGCAGCAGCAGGCAGACCAGTTCCAAGTCGTCGAGCGTCTTAAAGAAGTTTTCATTATAAACTTCCAGTTTACCATTCTTCAGGTCCACATCCTTCAACCACACGTTCTGATAGTAATACTGCACCTCGTAGGCATGCGGGTTCAGTCGGCGGTCTGGAGCGATGATACCATTACAGTTGAAGTTATAGTCCGAGGCTGGATACTTACCGTAGTCGCCGCCATAAGTAAAGATCTCACGACCGGTGACAGGACTCTTGTCGCGCATGCCCTGATCCACGAAGTCCCAGATATAACCGCCCTGATACTTTGCATACTTGCGAATCAAGTCCCAGTACTCCTTGAATCCACCCATCGAGTTGCCCATAGCGTGAGCATACTCACACTGTATCAGCGGCCGAGGGTTGCTGCCCTTGGCATATTTCTCACAGTTGTCGTAATCGTAGTACATCGGACAGAAGATGTCCGTCTTGCCATCCTGTCGGGCCTGCTCATACTGGCAAGGACGAGTCTTGTCCTGCGCCTTCACCCAGTCGTAAGCCTTCTCAAAGTTAGGTCCATAGCCAGCCTCGTTGCCCAGCGACCATACGATGACCGATGGATGATTGACAAACGAGCACACGTTGCCCTCCTGGCGCTCAATGTGCGCCTTGGCGAAATCGGGGTTCTTAGCCAGCGTTTTGTCACCGTAGCCCATACCGTGACTCTCCAGGTTCGACTCTGCCGTCAGATAAATACCATATTCGTCACAGAGGTCATACCAACGGGGATCATCGGGATAGTGACACGTGCGTACCGCATTGATGTTCAGTTGCTTCATGATTTTGATGTCTTCAATCATGCGGTCCACGCTGACGATGTAGCCACCGTCTGGATCCAGCTCATGACGGTCGGCACCCTTGATCAGGATGGGCTGTCCGTTCACCAGCAGTTGTCCGCCTTTGATCTCCACGCGGCGGAAGCCAATGCGCTGTTTCACAACTTCCAGCACCTTGCCGCCCTTCTTCAGCGTTACGCAGAAGTCATACAGCCGTGGTGTCTCTGCCGTCCAAGGCTCCACGTCATTATAGTCCAGTATGAAACTCTCATGCTTGTAGTAGGGCCACCGATGTCCGTCGTGTTTGAAGATGGTTTCGCCGTTAGGCTTCTTCAGTTCCACCTCCAGATTAACACCCGATGGGTTGGCCACATCGATGGTATAGTCGATGGCACCCAACCGCTTCTCGCAGTCCCAGTCGCCGTTCACCGTGATGTTCTTCACGTGTACCTTGGGACGTGCATAGAGATACACCTCGCGTGCAATGCCCGTGAAGCGCCAGAAGTCCTGGTCCTCCAGATAAGAGCCGTCGCACCAGCGCATCACCTGCATGGCTATCAAGTTCTTGCCCTTTTTCAGATATTTGGTGATATTAAACTCGGCAGCCACCTTGGCATCTTCGCTATATCCCACATACTTGCCGTTGACCCACAGCGAGAGGTTGCTCGTGGCCGATCCCACGTGGAAGAACACCTCTTGTCCGTTCCAGTCCTGTGGCAGCACAAACTCGCGACGATACGAGCCCGTGTAGTTGTTGGTCTCAGAGATATATGGTGGGTTGCTCTCAAAGGTTGTGGCCCACGCATAACCCATGTTCTTATAGGTCTTGTCGCCATAACCTTCCAGTTCAAACAATCCAGGCACGGGGAAGTCCACCCATTGCGAGTCGTCAAACTTCAGCGAATAGAAATCTTTGGGTGCTTGGTCATGGTCTTTCACAAAGTTAAAACGCCACTTGCCCTCCATCGACAGATAGCGTGACGACTTCGATTTGTCGCCCTGCATGGCCAGCGATGCGTTCTCGTAGGCGAAGAATGCCGCCCTGCGGGCTTCGCGGTTCACATGGTTCACCTGTGGGTCCATCCACACCGGTTTTTTTTCGGTCGCTGCATGGGCGCCCACTGCCATCATGCAGACCATTGAAAATAAAATTTGTTTCAGCATTATATTTAATAATTAGGTTTTAGATTGCAAATATACGAAAAATAAACAGAAAGTCAGTATTAATTAGAACTTTTCAACCTTTTTTTAGTACCTTTGCCACCATGAAACTTGAAGAGCGTTACAAACTGGTGCTTGAATATTTTCGGAAAGAGATGCCACAGGTGAATACTGAATTGGAGTTTGGTAGCATCTTTCAGTTGCTGGTAGCCGTTGTCCTCAGCGCACAATGCACCGACAAGCGCATCAACCAGGTAACGCCCGAATTGTTCCGTCATTATCCCGATGCCAAGTCGATGGCACAAGCCACCGAAGACGATATCTACACATTCATCAGCAGCGTCAGCTATCCCAACGCCAAGGCACGCCATCTGGCAGCCATGGCACGCACGCTCGTAGAAAAACACAATGGCGAGGTGCCGATGGACATGAACCAACTGCTCGACCTGCCAGGCGTTGGGCGCAAGACTGCCAATGTGATCCAGGCAGTGGCTTTTGGCAAGGCCACCATGGCTGTCGATACTCATGTCTATCGCGTGAGCCACCGACTGGGACTGGTCAGCAGAAGCGACAACTCACCATATAAAGTAGAACTGAAGCTCACACGACACATACCACTGAAAGACATTCCCTTAGCTCACCACTGGCTGCTGCTCCACGGACGCTATGTGTGCACGTCGCGCTCACCCCATTGCAACCAATGTGGACTCAACGATCTTTGTCCAAAACTAATAGAAGATTCAAAACTGGAACATTGAGTTCCCTTTTTTTATTCATTTTAATTATCAATCATGTACAAACCCAATTTCAACAAGCGCGAGGTCATCGTTTTCCGCCAATTCCAGCGGAAAGGCTACTCCCTCTTTGCATGTCTGGGACGCGTGGTTGTCATTGGCGTTCTCAGCGCTGCCACCTTGCAGTCGGCAACAGCCGCTACTGACGAGGTCAGCACTAAACCTGAGAAAGCCGACAACACCGAGGCGATAGACAAGGAGGCGACGCTCGACGATGTCGAGGTCACTGGCTCACGCGCTCCGCTTGCCCTTGGACAGGCAGCGAGAATGGTCACTGTACTGAGCCGCGAAGAGATTCAGGCGGCGCCAGTACAAAGTATTAACGATTTACTGAAGATGGCTGTGGGCGTAGATGTCCGACAGCGTGGTCCCATCGGTGCACAGACAGATGTCAGCATCCGTGGCGGTAGCTACGAACAGATTGCCATTCTGCTGAATGGCATCAACATCTGCGACGCTCAGACGGGCCACAATGCTTTCGACCTGCCCTGCGACATCAGCGACATCCTGCGCATCGAGGTGCTCGAGGGACCTGCCGGTCGTGTCTATGGCGCATCGTCGCTGGTGGGTGCCATCAACATCGTCACGAGCCAGAGTCGTGACACATCAGGCGAGCAGGATTACAACGCCCAGTTGCGTTTGGAAGGCGGTTCCTTCGGTTATCTGTCGGCAGCCGGCCGCTGTTCACTCCCATCCACTTGCAAGGGGTCGGGGGTGGAGGCACTCAGTTCTTCCCTGTCAGCTTCCTACACGCGCAGTGATGGTTATCAGCGCTCTAAGGCCGACCATCTGAACAGCGACTACAGTGGCAGCAAAGTGTTCTATCAGGGGGCCTATGCCGACAATCTCATGCAGCTGCAGTGGCATGCCGGACTCAGTGCAAAAGGCTTCGGTTCAAACACGTTCTACAGTGGGCGTTTCGACGAACAGTATGAGCAGACGCTCAAGTTCTTCACTGCCGTTCAGGGCGAGACGTCAGGACGCCTGCACCTGAAGCCTGCCATCTACTGGAACCGTGGCTACGACCGCTTCGAACTGATCCGTGGGTCGGAAGACTTGGTGCCGTTCAACCATCACCGCACCGACGCCTTTGGCATCAACCTCAACTGCTATTTCGACTGGGCTGCCGGACGCACAGCCTTTGGCGGCGAGTTTCGCAACGAGGACATCGTCAGCGGCAACCTGGGCGAACCGCTGAATACGCCCCACGGTGACTACAAATTCGGACTAAACCGCTCTAATCTGTCGTTCCACCTCGAGCACAACATCCTGCTGAAGCGCTTCACGCTATCGGCGGGTTTCGTGGCCGTCAAGAACACGTGGAACGAAATGCCGTTCACCATCTACCCAGGCATCGACGCCAGCCTACGCCTGGGCCAAGGGTGGAAACTTTATGCCTCCTACAACGCCTCGCTGCGCATGCCTTCGTTCACAGAGCTCTACTATAGTGTGGGTGGACACAAGGCCGACAAGTATCTGAAACCCGAAGAGCTGAAGGCAGTCGAGGGCGGACTGAAATACAACGGCCCGCTACTCTCTGCTCAAGCAAGCATCTACCACAACCACTGTCGCGAGATGATCGACTGGATCATGGATCCCACTGAGGCAGAACCTGTGTGGCGCAGTGTCAACTACACACGCGTCAACACATTGGGATTCGAGACGTCGGCCACACTGCGGCTCGACCAGCTGCTGCCACTGAAGGGTGCCATTCTCCAACTGGCCTACAGCTATATTGACGAAGACAAGGTTGGCAACAGCCAGATAGAGTCGCAGTCCACGCTGGAATACCTGCGCCACAAACTGGTGGGACAGCTGCGGCTGCCGCTCGCCGAGCGCCTGAGTCTCGACGTGAAATACCGACTGCAGAAGCGCGCCGGCAGCTACACCACCAACGCGGGCATCGTGCAGCCCTATCACACCTACGACGTCGTTGACACCCGACTGACATGGAGCGCCGACCGCTACACGCTCTATGCCGAGGTCAACAATCTGCTGGGCAGCCACTGCGTGGATTTCGGCAATGTGCGCCAGCCGGGCCTTTGGCTGACGATCGGTGCAAAATATCGTTTTAACATCTAAGCGCATGAGACAGATTGTTCACATCCTACTGACCGCAGCATCGGTGCTTTACAGCATCGGTGCTGCCGCTCAGCAGTTGCAGGCGGGCGACCTGCTGTTCCACGTCAAAGACCACCCCACCGCCATCACACTGGTCCGGACCGACCTGATCGAGCATGTTGCCATCGCAGTCTGTGCCGACAGCGTCATCGAGGCCACCCACTGCGGTGTGGTCGTCACCCCAGTCGATTCGCTGCCCCACGACGGCTACTATCTCATCGGTCGCATCAACACGCCATTCGACCTACAGCGTTCGCTGACCAACGCCCGCAGCTATCTGGGGCGTCACTACGACTTCCTGTTTCTGCCCGACAACGACGACATCTACTGTTCCGAACTGGTGCAACTGTCGTTTGTCGATCCGCAGGGGCAGCTCGTCTTTCAGCCCGTGCCCATGTCGTTCCACGATGCCACCGGGCGCATCATCGACCACTGGCAGCAGTTCTACGCTGCACGCGGCATGACGGTGCCCGAAGGCCAGCCTGGCAGCCATCCCTCTGAACTCGCCAAGCGCCCCTGCGTCAGCATCGTGGGCAGAATACCCTTAAAACAAAAGAATACTTTTGCCAACTCTGCATTACATTATTAATAATAGATTAGCAAAAAAGTATTAAATAATTCCTCCCACCTTACTGTTTGTCATCTATTTATAGTATCTTTGCTCTCGTTTTAACGATATAGGCACCCACCGCCTGACAACAAAGCAAAATAACGTTATTTTAAATATAAACATTATGACAATCAACGAATTCAACTTTGCCGGTAAGAAGGCAATCGTACGTGTAGATTTCAACGTACCCCTCGATGAGAATGGTAAGATTACAGACGACACCCGCATCCGCGGTGCTCTGCCCACCCTGAAGAAGATTCTGGCCGATGGCGGTGCCACCATCATCATGAGCCACATGGGTAAGCCTAAAGGTAAGGTAGATATGAAGAAGTCTCTGGGCCAGATCCGCGAGGCTGTAGAGAAGGCTCTGGGTGTTCCCGTGGCTTTCGCTCCCGACTGCGCTAAGGCTGCCGACGCTGCCAAGGCTCTGAAGATGGGCGAGGCTCTGCTGCTGGAGAACCTGCGTTTCTATCCCGAGGAAGAGGGCAAGCCCGTAGGTATCGACAAGGCTGACCCTGCATACGACGAGGCTAAGAAGGCCATGAAGGCCAGCCAGAAGGAGTTTGCCAAGACACTGGCTTCTTATGCTGACTGCTACGTGATGGATGCCTTCGGCACCGCTCACCGCAAGCACGCTTCTACCGCTGTTATCGCTGACTACTTTGATGCAGACAACAAGATGCTGGGTCTGCTGATGGAGAAGGAGGTTCAGGCTGTTGACAACGTACTGTCTAACATCAAGCGTCCTTTCGTTGCCATCATGGGTGGTTCTAAGGTATCTTCTAAGATCGGTATCATCGAGAACCTGCTCGGCAAGGTTGACAAGCTCATCCTCTGCGGTGGCATGACCTACACTTTCGCAAAGGCTCACAACGGCGAGATTGGCGACTCTATCGTAGAGCTCGACAAGCTGGATGTAGCTCTGGGTGTGGAGGAGCTGGCCAAGAAGAATGGCGTAGAGCTCGTTCTGGGTTCTGACTGCACAGCTACCAACGGTCTCGACTTCGGTACCATGACTGTGAAGGATGGCGCTGAGATCATCAACTGCCCTGCCAACAAGGTTCCTGCCGGTTTCGAGGGTGTTGACGCTGGTCCTGAGAGCCAGAAGGCATTTGCCGAGGCTATCAAGGGTGCCAAGACTATCCTGTGGAACGGTCCTGCCGGTGTGTTCGAGTGCGATGCTTTCACCGCTGGTTCACGTGCCATCGGCGAGGCTATTGCCGAGGCTACCAAGAACGGTGCATTCTCACTGATTGGTGGTGGCGACTCTGTAGCTTGTGTCAACAAGTTCGGTCTGGCCGACCAGGTTTCTTACATCTCTACTGGTGGTGGTGCTCTGCTCGAGGCCATCGAGGGTAAGGTTCTGCCTGGTGTGGCAGCTATCAAGGGCGAATAAGACCAGCCCTCCCCTACCTCCTCCGCTCGACCTTTGGCCGCTTGCTACCGCAAGAAGGAGTGAGGCGTTTTAATCACGTAAGTTGTGGGGGCGAGTCATTTCATTTATAGACAACGGGTGTAGATTCTTTCTACACCCGTTGTTCTTTTTTGTGCGCATGAGCCAAGATATCTACCAGTTGCCCTACAGTCACTACGTCAAACGGCGGGGCTTGTCTATGCACTACACCGCACGTATTTTGAAAGGTGAGAAACCCAAGGTGAAGGTCTAGACCCTAGAAATGGGTATTCTAGACCCTATACGAAGAACAAAACCTTAAGTATTGAAACAACAAAGCTTAGAAAAATGATCATAAAACCTATGCTATAAAGACACAATACCAGACTTAAAGACAAACAAACATACTCTTTTTAAAAGACATAAGAAAATACAAACTGCAAAAACAGGTATATTTCACCTAATTTTGTTTAGTTTTTTGTCGTGATTTTATTTTCCTTCAAAGGTAATAAATTTAAACAACACGCGCAAACCTTTATTCGTTAAGAAGGCTTAAAAACATCATAAAAACTCCAAAAATGCTATAACGCACCAAAAGTTTTTGTAATTTTGCACTCACTATACCATATATATAATATATAGAGATAGTTCCGCAAATCGAAAAATCGAAAAGAAAAGCGGAAAACAGCGATCAAGAATTGGCATCGTAGAGAACCATTAAAAGATTCTATAGGAAACAATATTGTGATAGGAAAGATAAATAGGGATCTGTCGTTGAGGATAAGTTTGCTGGCCGTGTTGTCGATGGCAACGCTTCTGATACTATCGTTGTCTGTCATGTTGGTTCAAACCAAAAGAGCTATTGTCGAAGACGCCATGAAGGAGTCGGAGTACGTGCTGCATGGCACCGAGGGCAACATCGACAACATCCTGCTCAGCGTAGAGGAGACCTCGGGCAACATGCTGTTCAACATGGTGCACTATTTGGGGCAGCCCGCAAGAATGTACACCTACTGTCAGAGGCTGATAGAGTCGAACCCCTACGTCACGGGATGCGCCATTGCCATGCAACCCGGCTACTACAAGAGAGCTCCCTACTTCATGGTCTATATGCACCGACTGGAGACCAGCGACCAACCAGGATCGGACTCGCCCATTATCTTCGAAAACCGACTGGAGACGCGCCCTTACTACGAGCAGAAATGGTGGACAAGCGTCTGTGAAGGAAAACACGCACTGTGGCTGAACCCACTGGAGGACGACAGCAACGAGGAACCCATCATCTCGTACTGCATGCCCATTCCTGACGGCAGGAATCACATCGTTGGCGTGGTGCGCATGGATGTGTCAATGGGACTGCTGTCCAACATCGTGTCGGCTGCCAAGACCTCGCCAAACTCGTTTTGTGCGATGCTGGACAAAGACGGCTCGTTCATCGTACATCCCAATGGCAGCCACCTGATACCCCACACCGCCGACAAACTTCAAGGCGAATCGGTGAAAGAAGTGGTGAAAGAGATGACCAACGGCAAGGCATCGCACAAGTCGCTGAACTACAACGGCACCACCTACAACGCTTTCTACAAACCCTTCGTACATGCACAAACACCCTACCGACTCAATGCCGAATCAGGGTGGAGCATCGGCATAGCCTATCCAGAAGATGACATCTACAGCCACTACAACAGCGTGTTCAAGATGGCCGTCGCACTGGGTGTGTTGGGACTACTGCTGCTGTTCATCTTCACTCTCATCATCACACGCCGACAGCTGATGCCGCTCAGAATGCTGAGCGACCAGGCGAAGCGCATCGCCCTGGGGCACTACGACCACCATCTGCCAAAGAACAAGCGGCAGGACGAGGTGGGCCGACTGCACGACGCCGTGGAGCGCATGCAGCAGTCGCTGTCCAAGCACATTGGCGAACTGCAGCAGCACACTAACACGCTGCACGAGCGCAACAAGGTGCTGCACAGGGCCTACAACCAGGCACGTAAGGCCGAACTACTGAAGGTGGCCTTCCTGCACAACATCACCAACCAGATGATCAAACCCGCACAAGATATCGACAAAAGCGTGGAACAGCTGAAACAGACCGACGGCAACACAGACAAACAGACGGCTGCCATGCTGGCCGACAACATACAGGTAAATGGCAATGCCATCACCAAGACACTGAACCACATCCTGAACCTGTCGGAAGAAGATATGAGAAAGGAGGTGGAGAGCCTTGAATAATTTCCTGAAGAAATCGTTCTCGGCAAGAATCAGCCTGAGCTTGCTGATACTGGCCATGCCGCTGTTTCTGGCTTCGGTCGGCGTGCTATTCATACAGACACGACGCATCGTCAGACAACAGTCGGTGGAACGCGCCAACAGCACGCTCTACACCACCATGCAACTGCTGAAACGCTATCTGATAACTGCCGAGACTGCCACCAACGCTAACAGCTGGCTGGTGGAAGAGTCGCTCAACCACGACTCTCTGATGGCCTTCTCGCAGCGCATTGTGTGGATGAACCCCTACCTGAGCGGATGCTCCATCACGATGGAACCCGACGCCATGGACACCACCACTAAGCCCTACTCCGTATATACGGGTCGCAACGGCGAGCAGCTGCAAACCGTGATCGGCAAGGAGTGCGAACAGGTGGATGCCATCAAATATAAGATACCACGCTACCTGAAAAAGCCCTGCTGGGAGGTGTACTACAACAAGGCCGACACACTGACCTACACCCTAGACGGCATGGTGGCATCGTATCACAAGCCACTGTATGACACCAAGAACAAACGCTTTGCCGGCATCATCTCGACAGACCTGTCGATGAACCTGCTGTCGGAGAAGATTGCCAAAGTTAAGCCCTACCCGCACTCGTACTTCATGATACTCGACGAGGAGGGGCACTACTTGATACACCCCGACTCTACCCGACTGATGAACAAGACCATCTTCAGCGGCAAGTCGGCAGACAAGGATGCAGACATCATTGCTCTGGGCCATGAGATGACCAAGGGAGTCAGCGGGCGCATGAACATCGAGATCGACGGAGAACCAGCACTGGTGTGCTACCGCCCCGTGCCCGGCACCACGTGGACACTGGCCGTGGTGTGTCCGGACCGCGACATCATGAAGGGCTACAAACAACTGTCGCACATCGTGGCGGCACTGCTGTTCATCGGCTTCGTCATCACCCTGCTGGCATGCCACCGCGTGGCAAAACGCAGCATCCAGCCACTGAAGAAAATGCTGAAAAAAGTCAACGAGATAAGCAAGGGCAACATGGAGGTGCACATCGGCAAGAGCACCCGCAAGGACATCGTCGGCGAACTACAGAACAGCTATGGCAAGATGCTGAGCTCGCTGAATTTCTACATGGGCAGCGTGCGCTACACCACCGAACAGACCGCCAAGCGCAACAAGGAACTGGAGGAAGCCACCGAAAAGGTGAAAGAGGCCGACCGACAGAAGACAAAGTTCATACAGAATATGACACACCAAGTGCGCACACCGCTGAACATCATCATGGGATTTGCACAGGTGCTGAGCAACGACGCCAACCACACCAGTCCGGCCATCACCACCGAGGAGCTTAGGAAGATAGCCGACACGATGTATAAGAACTCGAAATACCTGAACCGCATGATGCTGATGCTGTTTGACAGTTCGGACAATGGTAAGAAGGCACTGAAACTGTCATCCAACGACGAGATGGTGAACCCCAACAAGATGTGCCGCGAAATCATTGCATTCGTCAAAGAGACCTACTTAGACGTGCCCATCGCCTTCACAACCGAGCTGCCCGCCATGTTCTACGTCAGAGCCAACACTATCAAACTGAAATATAGCGTCGCCGAGATGCTGCTGAACGCCCAGCGCCACTCCGACAGAGCAAACATCAGCCTGAGCGTAAAACTGGTGAAAGACCACGTGCAGTTCATCGTGCAAGACACGGGCAAAGGCATTGCCAAAGCCGACCGCCAGCGCATCTTCAAGTTCTTCGACAAAGTGGACGACTTCACCGAAGGACTGGGACTGGGACTGCCACTCATCAAGCAACACGCTGAAGAGATGGGGGGTAAGGTCTGGTTGGACGACACCTACACCGAGGGTTGCCGCTTCGTGCTGGAAATGCCACTGTAACAACGCCGGGCTGCAGACATGCTGACACCATCCCGATGTTGGTACCGCAACATCTTGGAAGATAAAAAAACGCATTTTTATTTGGTCAGAAAATAAATTCTTCGTATATTTGCCAAGGAAATATGCAGAGAATTACTAACCTTGTGAAAAAAAACTTATCGTTGAAGATAAGTCTTATTAGCGTGTTATCTATGGGCGTACTGCTCATGGCTACTCTCATATTGATACTCAATTACACCAAGAGAGAGGTGAACCACGACACCGTACAGAAAGCCTTTCAGACATTGGATGCCACCATCGCAAATATTGACAACATGATGCTGACCGTGGAACAGACCACCGGCAACATCTATATGAACCTGCAACCCTACTTGAACAAGCCCGAGACAGTGAGCGAATGCAGGCGGCAAATCATGGATGCCAACCCCTACGTGACAGGTTGCACCATCGCCTTCGACGAAGACTACCTGTCGCAAGCCTGGCTGGCAACTGTCATGAAGTCGGGACTGCCAACATGGAAAAACCGCAGTCTGAAAGAGGGCAAAAAGCAGGAACCCGTGACCACCTATGTCATGCCCATGACAGACCGCCACGGCGTGATCACGGTAGATATCTCGCTCAACATGCTGTCGCAGATTGTACTGGCCGCCAAGCCGTCGGAACACTCGTACTGTGTGCTGCTGGACAGCGACGGGTCGCTGATTGTGCACCACGACAAGAGCCGACTGAACAACGAGACGGTGTTTGACTTCTACGACCAAGCAGAAGACAAAAACATCTGCAAGGCGGCACAGAAGATGGTGGCAGGCGAAAGCGGCTACATGCCCTTCAGCGTTGACGGCAACAAATACTTCGTGTTCTACAAGCCGTTTGAACGCAGAAACACTACTGAATACTACAACGACGACATGAACTGGAGCGCTGGCATCGTGTACCCCAGAACTGATATCTACGGCGACTACGACACGCTGAGACTTTGGACATCTGTCGTCGCCATTGCCGGACTGTTGCTGATGTTTGCCTCCTACTATACCATCATTCGCCGCCAGTTGAAGCCACTGCGGATGCTGACAGAGCGAGCCAAGAGTCTGGCCAAGGGACAATACAACGAGCCCATCCCCGACAGCCGTCACCACGACGAGATTGGGCAGCTGCAAGCCAACTTCCAAAAGATGCAGCAAAGACTGGCCAAGCATGCCGAAGAGGTGGAACAGCTGACCAACAACTATAGACAGCACGGCGAACAACTAAGTGCTGCCTATGAACGCGCCAAGAATGCCAACAAGACCATGACGGACTTCATGCACAACATGACCAACCAGATGATACCGCCGGCTCACGCTATCTTCAACGACATGAAGGACCTGGCCGACTTCAGGCAGAAAAGAACTACCATCAACATTGATGAAATGGCCGACAACATAGAGCGCAACAGCCGCACCATCACCCTGTTGCTGAACGACATGCTAAACATATCGGACAACGACTTGAGAAAGGAGGCCTGCGATGACTAAACTGCGAAAATCGTTCTCGGCCAAGCTCTGCATCACGCTACTGCTGCTGGGCGTGCCCATCTTCCTGACAGCACTGGGACTGCTGTTTGCCAAGTCGCACACCATGATACGCAATGAGGCCATGGGGCGTGCCAACAGCATTCTGGCGGCAACGGTGCAAAACCTGGAACACCACCTGATGACCATCGAGACTGCCACACATGCCTACGAGTGGATGGTGAAAAGACACATGAACACCGACACGCTGCTGGCCATCACCAACCGCGTGGTGATGCTGAACCCCACCGTCGATGGATGCTCGATCAGTGCCGAACCATTTGAATACAACGAATTTGGTAAATACATGTCGGTTTACACCATCCGGGAAAACGACACCGTGCAGTCGATTTATGAAGAGGACTACGACTACCACAAGAAGAAGTGGTACGACATGCCCAAAATGACAGGCCCCTGCTGGGTGGCCTACTCGGACGAGGCCGACACTCTGGGACTTGCACTGGATGGCATGATTGCCTCCTACGGTGTGCCACTCTACGATAACGACAGCACCATGTGGGGCATACTGTCGAGCGACCTGTCTCTGTTGCGTCTGTCGATGATGATGCAGAAAGAGAAGCCCTACCCCAACTCGTATGTGATGATGCTCGACGAAGACGGACGCTACTTCGTGCACCCCAACACGTCGCTGCTGTTCCATCACACCATCTTTGAGAATACCGACAAAGAGCAACATGCTGACATCATCGCACTGGCCTACAACATGACCCAAGGCAAGGAGGGCAACATGAACGTGACCATCGATGGTCAACGCTGTCTGGTGTGTTACCGCCCCGTGCCTGGCACGCCATGGAGCCTGGCTATCGTGTGCCCCGACAACGACATACTGGCGGGCTATCATCAGTTGACTGCCATCGTGCTGACGCTGACCATCATCGGACTGATCTTCATCCTGATACTGAGCTACAAGACGGCTGCTGCTGCCATGAAACCGCTGCATGCGCTGCTGGAGAAGACACAGAGCATTGCCGACGGCAACATGGAGGTGTTTGTGTCGAAGAGCCAGTCAACAGACGTGATAGGACAACTGCAAAACAGTGTTGCGACTATGGTGCAGTCAATGAACATCCACATGGGCATCGAGCAATACACCATTGAGCAAACTTATCAGCGCAACGAAGAACTGACCAAAGCAATAGAACAGGCACTGGAGGCAGAAAGGCAAAAGACAATATTCATACAGAACGTGACACACCAGATAAGAACGCCACTGAACATCATCGTGGGCTTCATACAGGTGCTGAGCGACACAACCATCAATACGACCGACAGTCCCCTGAACGACGATTTGTCTGACGAAGACACAAAGAGCATCATCGACACCATGTTCCACAACGCTGTGATGCTCTACCGCATGGTGCTGATGCTCTACGACAGTTCGGACACGGGCATGACGCAAGAACGGATGACCACGGCCCATCATGAGACCGTGAACTGCTACACACTGGCACAGGAAACAATCAAGTATATCGTACGCTCGTTCCCAGAAGTGCATATCGACATAGAGATGAACGTGCCACAGAACATGAGCATACGCACCAACCATCTGTACCTGATGCGGACTTTGCGCGAAATCATCTACAACTCAGCCAAATACTCTGACGGTCAGCACATCAAGCTAATCATCGACAAGACTGACACCACCGTGACATTTACGGTAGAAGACACGGGCAAGGGCATCAGCGAGGAGACTCGTGAACAGCTATTTAAGTTCTTCACCAAGGTGGACGTGTTGTCTGAGGGCTTAGGACTGGGATTACCCCTGTCCAAGCGGCATGCGCAGAACCTGGGCGGCGACCTGACACTGGACACCACCTACACCGAAGGTTGCCGTTTCGTCATCGAGGTGCCAATAGGGGGAGAATGACCCAAAGCCAATCGAGAGTACCGTCGGTTACGCATGATTCCTTATCAAAAAATTTGGTGGTAACCAAAAGTTTTTGTACCTTTGCACTAAACATCATAAAAAACGCTTAGTTTAGAAATATTCATGAAACAGACCATCCTCGTTACTGGAGGCACCGGATTCATCGGTAGCCACACCACCGTAGAACTGCAGGAAGCAGGCTACGAAGTAGTAATCATCGACAACCTGTCTAATTCAAATGCCAATGTCGTTGACGGCATTGAGAAAATCACTGGCAAACGCCCTGCCTTCGAAAAGGTGGACTGCTGTGATATGGAGGCGCTGGAAGGCGTGTTCAAGAAATACCCCAACATCGAGGGAATCATTCACTTTGCAGCCTCAAAAGCTGTGGGCGAGAGCGTAGAGAAGCCATTGCTCTACTATCGTAACAACCTGACCAGTCTGATTAACCTGCTGGAGCTGATGCCAAAATACAACGTGAAGGGCATCATCTTCTCATCATCTTGCACCGTTTACGGACAACCATCGGAAGACAACCTGCCCGTGACAGAGAACGCCCCCATCCAGAAGGCGCTGTCACCCTATGGGAACACCAAGCAGATCAACGAGGAGATCATACAAGACTACATCCACAGTGGCGCACCCATCAAGAGCATCATCCTGCGCTACTTCAACCCCATCGGTGCCCACCCATCGGCCTTGATCGGCGAACTGCCCAACGGCGTGCCCATGAACCTGATTCCCTTTGTCACGCAGACTGCCATCGGCATCCGCGAGCAACTGAAAATCTTCGGCAACGACTACAACACCCCCGACGGCACCTGCATCCGCGACTACATCTACGTGGTTGACTTGGCAAAGGCTCACGTGAAGGCCATGGAGCGCGTGCTGGACAAGCCCGAGACCGACGCCGTAGAGGTGTTCAACATCGGTACCGGCAAGGGCCTCTCTACACTGGAGGTGGTGCAGGGCTTCGAGAAAGCCACTGGCGTGAAGCTGAACTGGACCTACGCACCACGTCGCGAAGGCGATATCGAGAAAGTGTGGGGCAATGTGGATAAGGCCAACAAGGTGCTGGGCTGGAAAGCCGACACCCCAACAGAAGAGGTTCTGAAGACCGCTTGGCGCTGGCAGAAGAAGCTGCGCGAAGACGGCATTCAATAAAAGAAACAGTCGTCTATATAAAAGACACTGATTTTGTGTTTGTGTTGTGATGGGTCCCGATGAGAATCGAGACCCATTTTTCATGAGTCTGATGAAATCACATGATGAGGGCGCACCGATGATGGTCGCCGTCAGAGAAAAACAAAGATAATGGAGGATAATTGAATTACTGCTTGATTTTCTCCCAAGAATTATTCTGCGAGGCGTTGATACCGAAAAGGATATCATAGACAGTCTCTTTCTCCTTCTGAGTGCCCTTGCCTTTATAGATATTGGCCAACTCGTCTTTCTTGTAGTCGGTCCATATCTGAGGCAACAGACTGAGGGGCTTATTGTCGTGAGCCTTCTTCAGTCCACGCTCAAGTGCCGTGGTGACATTGCCACGGCCACGCTCCACATTGGATGCCATCTCGTCGAGGCCCGTGCGGTAGTAGTCGTACTGCAGTTGGCGGAAAGGCTTGAGCGCCTCGTCCAGATAGTCGTTGACGATGGCAAAACGATTGCGCGAGTCTTCGAACGACTTCCAGCCGGCAAAGCCCAGATTCTGGGCATTGTTGACCAGATTCATACAGCGCTGCAGCACATCGGTGCCACCCATGGGCGAGAAACTGTCGAGGTCGATGCCGATGATCAGGAAGGCATAATAGCCCATGAGCGCCACCAGCTGGTTGTCGATGACCTCCTCGTTGAAGTTCAACTGGTCGAACTGTGCAAAGTCGAAGTCGAAATTCTTGTCGCGGTTGTTATAGAGCGTGGTGGTGTAGGCGGAGTTATACACCGGTCGGTTGGCCTGTATCATAGCCGTACACGTGAAGCGGTTGTCGGCGGCATCATACTTGGTGACGGTGATATTGAACGTACAGTCGATGCGCTCGTTCTCCTGAAACTGCAGGTCGGTCCACTGATGCTCATTCATAAACTGCTCCATCGTCTGCTTCAAGTTGTCGAACACCGACTTATCGGTGCCCTGCACCTGCTGCGAGTTGATATTGATACGCACCTGCAACTCCTGTGCCGAAGACGGCACGATGAGCAACAGCGAGGTGATGGCTACGGCAGAAAGGCGCCGTAAGGACTGTATGAGTGAGCACTTCATAGACCAAATAGGGATTAGTGAATGCGTCGGCTGAGCTCATCGATGATATCGTGAGCAACGGCCTGTTTGGGTTTGCGCTCGTAGTCGTGCTGACCCGTGCGAGAGATGATGCTGATCTGGTTGTCGTCGCTCTGAAAACAGGTGCCAGCGTTGCGCAGCGAGTTGAGAACAATGAAGTCCAGGTTCTTCTTCTCCAGCTTATGATGGGCATTCTGCTGCTCGTCGTTAGTCTCGAGAGCAAAGCCCACAAGCACCTGACCTGGCTGCTTCATCTGCCCCAGATGGGCAGCGATGTCGGGGTTGGGCACCAGATGAATGTCCATGGTCTGCCCCACCCGCTTGATTTTCTGCGCAGCCACCTCAGCCGGACGGAAGTCGGCAACGGCAGCACAAAGGATGGCTGCCTGACACGAAGGGAAGACTGCTGTGGCAGCCTCGAACATCTCAACACAACTCTCTACCGACACCACCTGAATGCGGGGATGGGATGCCTTGATAGACACGGGGCCCGACACGAGGGTCACCTTGGCACCACGACGGGCACACTCTTCGGCCAGGGCATAGCCCATCTTGCCACTGGAGTAGTTGCCGATGAAACGCACTGGGTCAATCTTCTCGTAGGTAGGACCCGCCGTGATGAGTATCTTCTGACCTGTCAGGTCGGCAGCGTCAGCAGTTGCGGATGCTCCCGCAAAGTAGCGCTCCAAGTAGGCCACGATCTTTTCTGGCTCCTCCATGCGCCCCTTACCTTCAAGTCCGGAAGCCAGGAAACCACTCTGGGGCTCAATGATGTGATTGCCGAAGCCCTTGAGCATTTGCATGTTCTGCTGTGTGGTGGGATGGGCATACATGTCGAGGTCCATGGCCGGTGCTACGAACACAGGCGCCTTCATGGACAGATAGGTCGTGATCAGCATATTGTCGGCCACACCGTGAGCCATCTTGCCCAGCGTAGAAGCGGTGCAGGGTGCAATGAGCATGGCGTCGGCCCACAGTCCCAGTTTGACATGCGAGTTCCACGTGCCGTCGCGCTGAGAGAAGAACTCGCTGACCACAGGTTTCTGGGTCAGTGCCGACAGTGTGATGGGCGTGATGAACTCCTTGCCGGCAGGTGTGATAACCACCTGAACCTCAGCACCCCGCTTCACCAGTTCGCGGATGATGAGACACGACTTATAGGCTGCAATAGAGCCCGTGATGCCCAATACGATTTTCTTTCCTTGTAACATGTACGATGAATTAAATTTCACGCATACGTATGCGCGTGAGTACCTGTTTGGTGTTATAGGTGAAGTCGCCGCCCATGATCCAAGAGTAGTAGCCGGGATCGTGTTGCAGCACATCAACAACGGTGCGTCCTTTGTACTTACCGAAGTTGAAGCACTCCACAAGCACAGGGTTGCCGTCCTTGTCATAGATCGTATTGCCATGACTATCCTTAGCCTCGGCCCAGACGATACGACCAGCGAAATCGACATTATTGTTTGTCTTTGAGAATGCTGCCAGACAGTCCATATCGTTGGTAAGCACGCGTCCCTCAGGGTCTTCGCCCAACTGACGCTGCTTCTCTTCGGTATAGTAGTCGAGCTGTCCCATCAACACGCGATAGGTGGCCTCGGTGTCTTGGTCGGCACGATGCGCCTCAAAGTCGTCTTCCATGCGGTGACCGCAATAGAACTTATAGGCAGAGGCGAGGTTGCGGCGCTCCAACTTCTTGAAGATGTTGCAAGCATCGATGAGACGACACTTAGAGAAGTCGAAGTCAATGCCAGCACGCAGAAACTCCTCAGCCAACAGAGGAATATCGAAATGATTAGAATTGAAACCAGCAAAGTCGCATCCCACGAACTTGTCGCTCAGTGTCTTGGCCACCTGCTTGAAGGTGGGTTTGTCTTTCACGTCATCGTCGGAGATGCCAGTCAGTTCGGTAATGACAGGCAGAATGTGGCACTCGGGGTTGATCAGATAGTCGCCACGTTCCTCTTCGCCATTGGGCATCACCTTGATAAAAGAGATTTGGATGATGCGGTCCTTGACTAAATCAAGACCGGTCGTCTCCAAATCGAAGACGACCAGTGGTTTATTTAAGTTCAGTTTCATAAAAGAATTCTGTATCAATCGTTAATCAGCATGGGCATCATGAGCATCAGTACATCCTGATTCTCGGGCTGTTCAGAAGGAATGACCAAACCAGCGCGGCTGGGGTCAGCCAACTGAATGATGACCTGTTCGCAGTCGAAGTTGTTCAGAATCTCGATGAACGAAGAGCCCTTGAAGCCGATGCTCATGGCCATGCCATTGTAGTCGCACGACATCTTCTCTGTGGCAGTCTTAGAGAAGTCGTAGTCCTCGGCATCGAGCTGCAGCACACCATTCTCCACATGGAAGCGGATGAGATTGCTTGACTCGTTAGAGAAGGGCTGCACGCGGCGCAGAGCAGCCAGCAATCCCAGACGGTCGATGGTGAGCTGGTTGGGGTTGCTCTGAGGGATGACAGAATTGTAGTTGGGATAACGACCCTCAATGAGACGGCACAGGATAACGCCCTCTTCAAAGTTAATCTCTGCATTGCGCTCGTCGAAGCGGATGACCACGTCGCCACCCTGCTTGCCCAGCACGTTCTTCAAGAGCGAAGCGGGCTTCTTTGGCAGTATGAAAGACGCGGGCTGGTCGCTGCTGATAGTCAGAATTTTGTTGCGTACCAACTTGTGGCCATCGCTGGCAACCACTGCCAAACAGTCGGGTGTGAGGTCGAAGTAGATGCCGTTCATCACGGGGCGCAGCTCGTCCTGGGCTGTAGCGAAGATTGAGCGGTTGATATTTTCGGCCAACAGAGATGTGGGTATAGTGATGGTGGTGGCGCTGTCGCCTACCTCTTGTGCCTGTGGGAACTCGTCGGCATCCTCGACGGGCAGTGAGAATATGCCGTTCTGATAGCTTATCTTAGCCAGCTTCTCGGTTTGGTTAACATCGAAAGTGATGGGTTGCTCAGAGATACCCTTGACGGCCTCAAGCAGGTCGTGGTTGCCCACGCAGAAGCGACCGTCACCATCGGTCTCAACCAGGTCGAGACTGGTCTTCATCATCACCTCGCTATCTGATGCTGTGAGGTTCAGTTTTCCCTCGACAATCTCGAAGAGGAAATCGCCTAGGATAGGCAATGAGTTTTTACTATTGATTACTCTTGAAAGAGCCACCAGTCGGCTGCTCAATGCTGTACTTGATATGGTAAATCTCATACTATAAATAATAATGTTTGATGTTTACAGTTTTGGACTACAAAAATACAAAAAAAGTTAGTCAGTAGCAAAATAATTGGGAATTAATTGCGTGTTTTCAATCTTTTTTAGTAATTTCGCATGCGATTTGGCAAAATAAGCAAATAAAATTATAATCAATTAAAATAATCAACAATAGAAAATGGATTTAACAGGAAAAGTGATCGCCATCCTTCAGGCAAATAGTGGCGTTTCTGCTCGCACAGGTAACTCATGGATGAGTCAGGAGTACGTCATTGAAGTTCCCGGACAGTACCCACGCAAGATGATGTTCCGCGTGTTTGGCGAGGATCGCATCAAGCAGTTTAACATTCAGGCCGGCGAGGAGATTACCGTGCAGTTTGATATTGATGCACATGAGTATAACGGCCGATGGTTTAACGAGATACGTGCATACAACGTGATGCGCGGTGTCGGCGGTCAGATACCTGCTGCCACCCCATTTGCTCCTCAGGCTGCGCCTGCAGCCAACTCGGCAGCCACAGCTCCATTCCCTCCTGCACAAGAGCCTACAGGCGAAGGTACAGCAGACGATCTGCCCTTCTGATGGAGAGCAACGTTGATATTGAAAATCAATAAAAGGAAGAACCGCAGTGGTTCTTCCTTTTATTGTATGATGAATCGAGTTCTATCGTATTGAGTCGATGAAACGCAGTTCTGCCTCGAGCATTTCCAACTTTGGCAGTCGGACACCCGCCTCGTGGGCAATCTGGATGGGGCGCGTGTAGAGATACTGGATTTCCATGGGGCGATGGAAGTCGAAATCAAGCTTCATTGATGGCGAATAGGGCGTCATTTCGTCGGTCATTCTAATCATTTTCTCGACGAAATCTTCGCCAATGGTATGGATGCCCAGCGCCTTGGGCACACTGATGACCTCCATCATCAGGTCACGGATAAGGGCACGTGTGGAGGCGTTCTTCAACAGACAGTCTGTCTGCGTGTTGAGTGCCACCGTCATACCATTGAACGGCATGTTCCATACAGCCTTGCGCCATCGGGCCTCGGCATAGTCCACCACTCCTGCGGTGATGCCTGCCGCACGAAAATCTTCGACCAAGGCATTGAACAGTTGGGTGTCGCGACAAGAATAGTTGCCGAAATTGATTTGCCCATAGCACTGGTGGTTGACCACCCCCGGTTCGGTCTTGGCAGAACAGATAAACGCCAAGCCTGCCACGAGTTGAATGCCGGGAAGGGCTTGTTCGACATCTTGTTCCACGCCGACACCGTTCTGGATGAGCACGACGACCGTCTTTTCGTGGAGCAACGGTGGCAACAGCTCAGCGAGCATGTGGTTATTGGTGGTCTTGAGTCCCACGATGACCACATCGACCTGAGGCATGTCTGCCGTGCACTGATACACATTCACCCGTGGCAGATGGAACGAGCCATCGCAGGAATGAACCTGCAAGCCATGCTGGCAAACGAACTGGTAGTCGCTATGTAGCAGGAAGTGGGTGTCTTGTCCGCTATGTGCCAACTTGGCACCATAGTAACCACCAATGGCCCCAGTTCCTATGATTGCATATTTCATATTATACTATAAGAGCTATGCCTCAGGTGTTACCAACTCCTTGGTAGCATCAGCATGTTTACCCTGTGCCTTCTCGTAGGCTTTGCGAGCACTCTCGGCCTTGTTTTTAGCCTTCTCGGCAGCCTTCTGTGCCTGCTCAGCCTTCTTGGCAGCTTTCGCTGCGGCTTTCTGTGCAGACTCATACTTCTTCTGCGCCTTCTGCACGGCAACCTTTGCCTTAGCTTCGGCCTTGATAGCATTTTCCTTCTTCTTTTGCTCCTTGGCTGCTTGCTTCAGTTCTTTAGCAGTCATATTTGAAGCATCTTTCACAGTAACCACGTTTTGAGCTTGGACTGCGGTACATGCCACAGCCATCAGAACAGACATCAATAGCTTTTTCATAATTTAATTATAATGTTAATAGTTATGATAATAATACTCTCTTTTGCTCAGCAATGCTCATTTGGCCTTTGCACGGGCATACGCTCTACAAAAAAGTAAATGCGTATTTCTGAGTGCAAAAATACGCATTTACATCTGAATATGCAAATTAATAAGTCTCTTTTTTCTTGTCCTAGAACCTCAAGCTGACATCTATGCCCAACTGAAACGGCAGGCCGCGCTGTCCGTAGAAATTGCCTGAATTGTCCTGACTGATGTCACTCACGAAGGTGAGGTAGCGCGTATCAGTGATGTTGCGCCCCCAAAAGTTCACGTTGACGCAGCCCATATCGAGAGCCACATGAGCGCCCAGGGTGGCATACAACTTCTGTGCTGTGGTGTTGGCATCGTCCCAATAGGTCTTGCCCTGACCAGCCACATTGACACCGAGTGTGACAGACCTCAGCACTTCGTCGTTGAGAATGTCGAAGCGATAGTCGGCCATGGCTGCAAACATGTGCACGGGGATATAGGGCACCTTGTTGTCTTTGTAGTCGAGCAGGCTGACAGTGCCATCAGCAGCTGTGACCTGGTCGGTGTAGTCACTGAATGTGGCATGTGTAAAACTGTAGGAAGCCGCCCATGCAAGGTGGTCATCGACAGCACTGCCGCGCAGCGACAGCTCGGCACCGATGTTCTGACTTTTACCTGCATTGACCACCATGCGACCGAAGCCATAGGCGCCCTCCATCTTGGTGAGCTGCAGATTCTTGACCTGCATGAAGTAGCCCGTGATGTCGGCATGCAACTTACCATCGAAGAGGTTTAGGTGAGCACCTGCCTCGTAGTTCCACGACGTCTCTGGCTCGTAGGCCACGGCCTTGTTGATCAGGTCATACTCGGCATCGGTGTGAGGCACATTGAAGTCGCCCTGACGAATGTTGCGCCCGTTCTGCATCATCTCGGGCTGGATAATCGACGAGAAGCCCTGTATGTTGTAGCCGCCATCGCGATAACCCTTGCTGAACAAGGCATAGACATTGCTGCCTTTGGCATCGATGGCATAGGTCAGTCCCACCTTGGGCAACAGCTGACTGGAGGTGGTGGCGGATGTACTCTTCAGGGTGTCATTGAGCCACTGGCTGTAGTTATTGGAACGTCCGAAGACGGTGAGGTCGTAGTCGAGGTTCAGTCGTCCGGCAGCCTGGTAGTCGAGTTTCACCCTACTATACTCATAGCGCAGGCCCAAAGTGGCTGTGAGGCGGTCGGTGAGCTTGATATTGGACTCGTGGAAGACGCCCACATTATACTTTGGCGTCTTGAAATAGCCAGCCACATAGAAGTGAGGAATATCCATACGTGTGAACGAATGCGGCACCGTTGGTGGCATGATGCCCTGAAGCATGTTCTGCAACATGGCCGCCAGCGAGTTTTTCATGTCAGAGCCAAAGAACACAGGCGCATCTGTATGCAAGTTCTGATAACTGCCAAAGGCGCCCAGTGTCCACTGCCATCGACTGTCGGTCTTGCTGTGCAGGCTGAGTTCCTCGGTGAATGCATTCTGACGCTGATGCTGATACATGCTGATGCGGTCGGCTGGTGTGTAGTCGTTGTCCATGTTCATCTTGTCGTAGAGGTGCTGATAGCTGGTGGTAGCAGTGAACAGAAACTTGTTGGCATGGTAGTTCACTGTGAGACCAGTGTTCAACATATTGCGACGATAGGTGTTCATCGTCGTAGTGGCAGGGTTCAGCACCTCGCCATCGTCATACTTGCCATAGGGGAAGCCATTCTGATCAGAGAATTGATAGTCAGCTGTGAAGTCGAAATTGAGGCGGTTGGTGGCATGCCACAGCAGACGCAAGCGCCCACCGGCTTCGCTCATCTTATCGTTTTGCTCGTGCAGGGCATCGTTATAAAAGAAGCCATCCTGACCACTGTAGAACATGGCCACCGAGTAGGCAAAACACTCTGACGGACGCTGAAAGTGAGCCACCTCTGCCCGGCGCTGCAGCCCAGAGGCCAGTCCTAGATTGACATCGGTGCCCTGGTAGTTCATAGGGTTCTTAGAGAAGATGCGCACCAGTCCGCCTTCAGAGTTCATGCCATAGAGTGTGGCCTGAGGACCATGGAGCACATCAATGCGGTCGAGCATATAGAAATGGGTATTGAATGCCGACTTGGACACCAAGGGGATGTTATCATAGTAGATGGGTACCGAAGGTGCTGCCGTGTTCATGCGTGAGCCCGTGCCACGCATATAGACCGACGAGGTGAGGCGCGAGCCATAGACAGGCATGGTGAACGAGGGTACGTAGGCCGAGAGATTGGCCAGGTCGGTGGCGTTGATGTGCTTCAGTTCTGTCTCGCTGAAGAGCGTGCTATGAGTGGGTTGCTGGCGCAGACGGAACACATCTTTCGGTTGTGACACGACAACCACCTCGTCAAGATCAACGACACGCGATGTGTCGTTCATCTCCTCGGGTGTGGTTATCACATTGTTGCCCATGACATTTGCGACAGTCACGAGGGCAAGTCCTGATAAAAACAATCTAATCATGTTTATGTATAACAAAAAAGAATAGGTAATATTTTACGGCTGCAAAGGTATTACTATTTTTTCAATTCAGAAATCCTCATTTATATGGATTTTATCAAGTGTTCAGTGCGCCACAATGCGGACAGAAGCCTTTCTCCTGCAGTCCGGCACCACATCGGCCGCAGAAATACTTGGCCCTGCTGGTGTGGACGTAGCCCCTGATGGCATAGATGTAGTAGGCCACCAGCAGCGGATAACCCACATAATATAAGGTGGAGATACTGAACAACACATAATCGATGGCACAGACACCAGCCAGGCCGAGACAGTAGAAGAAGGCCTCAGAGGTGGACAGATGCCTGCGGATGTCGTCGAGTGCAGCCAACCCAACAAGCAGCATTGCCCACACCGATGCCAGGAAAAGTCCCAGGTGAAGAGGCACGGCAAAGGGGTTGAGCGTGGGATGATAGTAGTAGTGACGCCACGAGTCGGGGTCAACCAGCTGTATGGTGCTATAGAACACGGCCGACGAGGCCACCATCAATGCCAGGGCTGTGGGATAGAACGAGCCAATGTCGTTGAAGTGCACCAGACGGGCCCGCTTGCGATAGAGGTGGCGGATGATGAACATGGCAGTCACCAAAGAGAGAAATGCCATGAAGATAAGCAGGTGAGTGTCAGAGAAAGAGTCGATGAACTGCGAGATGGGGTTGTCGGGCTCAACGCCCTTCAGCAACTCGCTCTCATGGGTCCACCCCATGGTCAGCTGGTCGCGTGCTACCTGCACCCAGACCGAGTCGATCGTGTCGGAAGGCATGGTCATGATGTCGGCCACCACCAGGCGGTCGCCTCTCATCACGGCAAAGGTATCTACCAGCATACCACTCAGATATTCAGATGGTTGCTGATTGATGAGCAGTACGGAGTCGGCCTTCACAAAGAAGTTGTAGTTGCGCGTGTAGTGATGCGTGGTGTAGAAGGATATGGAATCCAACTGATCGTCAGTCAGCTCCCAGGCATCGGGGGTTTCTACCTCCTGACGATAGCAACTAGCGACCATCAGTGATAGAGCAAGCAGAAAAAAAACAACTTTACGCATCGGCATACACATTCATTTGACACTGTTTACAATCGAACTCCAACCGGAACTTGCGACCATCGGCCAAGCGAAGTCTGAGGGGCTCGCGCCACTCAGGACGCACACCGCCATGCTTGACGCAGTAGCCCATCGAGAAACGGATGCAATGACGACACTGCATCAACTGGGCATCGGCAGGCTGACGGACCTCGAAGGCGGGCTCAGGCTTGACGCCACGCTGCTCGTAGAACGATCGCGCCATGGTGTTGGACACATTATAGCAGTAGCTGCGCTCGTAGGACGGTGGTGTCTGTACGGGCAGCGGAGCCAGCGGGGCAGCGCTTCCTGTGCGCTCACTCTGCTGCTGGAGCAGTGCTACCGACTGACGACGCAGGTCGGCCAACAGGCTGCTGGGAATGAAATAGTTGAAGTCGTCTGCCAGCATCACTTCGACACACTCGTAGGGTGTGCCTCCCAACTTCTCCAATTGTCGGACGATGTTATCACGCTGTGGCTTTTGTGCCTCTTGATGTTCGGCTTTGATTGTAGCCGTCACTTTGTCGGCAGTCCATGAGAAGTCACCCTCCTTGCCTGTCACCACTTCGGCAACCGTCAGTGAGAAGCCACCATCAACAGCCTGTAGCTGCATGACCACAGGAATCTTACGCTCAGCACTGGGCTTAGCCAACAGGCGTTCCATCTGCTGGTCGTTGCTGCGATAGAGCCCGACACCGGGTTTCAAACCACGCGGCATCTTGAGCGGAAACAGGCGGTTGCCCTCAGCACGGTTCACGCGAAAGCCTTCGAGTTCGCGTTGGTCATTGAGAAAACAGAGACCGTCGCCATTGGCAAAGGCAGCAACGCTGGCCACATTGAACGAGCCGCCGCGCAGTTCCTTCACCTTTCCCACATATTCACCCAGTGCTTTAGGTGTATTGGGCGACCACACTGGCTGACGTTTGTCGCCGAGAAAATAGGTGGTGTAGCCACGATTGAACGTGCGGTTCAAGTCGGGACGGAAGGTATAGGAGCAACGTCCCTTTGAGGCGCGCTGATAACGGTCGGGATGGTGCGCCACCAGTTGGTTGAGCGCCTCGCTATAAGCCGCCGTCACATTCTTAACATATGACAGATCTTTCAGCCGGCCTTCGATCTTGAACGACGTGGCACCGGCATCGGCCAGCGCCTCGAGGTTGGTCAGCTGGTTCATGTCTTTCAACGACAGCAGGTGGCGCTGGTGCTCCCACTCCACCCCATTGGCATCGATCAAGTCGAACTTCATGCGGCAGAACTGTGCACAAGCACCACGATTGGCACTGCGGTCAAAGCAGTATTGCGATGCATAGCACAACCCCGAGAAGCTGACGCACAGGGCACCATGGACGAATACCTCCAGTTCGGTGTCGGGCAGAGCCTGATGGATGTTCTCAATGTCGCGCAGCGATGACTCGCGTGCCAGCACTACACGCCTGAAACCCAGGTTGCTGAGCCAGCGCACTTTCTCCACCGTCCGGTTGTCGGTCTGGGTAGAGGCATGCACCGCCACCCTGACAGCATCGTCGTGCATCATCTGAAGCACTGCCATATCCTGCACCAGGATGGCATCGACGCGAGCATGTTCAAGCTCATGGAGCAAACGGCGGGTGTCGTCGAGCTCCTGGTCGTAAACGATAGTGTTGACCGTGACATAGACCTTGGCACCAAACAAGTGGGCATAACGACAAAGCTCGGCAATGTCTTCCACACTATTGCCGGCAGCCACACGCGCACCAAAACGGTTAGCTCCGATATACACGGCATCGGCGCCATGGTCGATGGCGGCTTTTCCGTATTCCAGATTCTTGGCTGGAGCCAATAGTTCGAGCGCTCTCATTATTTAATCTGATTGATATCGTAGGGCGTCTCCTGATAGACGTAGTAATTGATCCAGTTGTTATAAAACAGATTGGCATGTGCGCGCCAAGTCACCAAAGGAGCCTGTGAGGGATCGTTGTGGCGATAATAGTTGCGAGGCATATCCACATCATCTCGCACACCCAGATCACGCTTGTACTCGTTGTCGAGCGTTTCGGGTGCATATTCCATGTGACCTGTGATGAAGAACTCGCGGCCATTACGCGCCATGACAATGCTGACGCCACTGTCTTCCGACGTGGCCACCACTTGCAGTTCCTGGTGTTGCTGAATGTCAGACTGAAGAACTTCGGTGTGGCGACTGTGAGGCATCATGAACACATCGTCGAAACCGCGGAAGATGGGCAGATAAGGTGCCAGGATGTGCTGTTCGAAGATGCCAAACATCTTTTTGGGCAACGAATACTTTGGCACGCCATAGTAGTGGTAAAGACCTGCCTGAGCTGCCCAACAGATATATAAGGTACTCGTCACGTGCGTGCGCGCCCAATTGAAGATGTCGGTGATTTCGTCCCAGTAGCCCACTTCCTCGAAGGGCATGCCCTCTACCGGCGCACCGGTGATGATCATGCCATCAAACTTCTCGTGGCGCAGCAGTTCGAAGTCGCGATAGAACATCATCATGTGTTCAATGGGGGTGTTCTTAGGCGTATGACTGCGCAGCTTCATAAAGTTGACTTCAATCTGCAAGGGAGTGTTTGACAGCAAACGAATCAAGTCGGTCTCTGTCGTTATTTTCAAGGGCATCAAGTTCAGTATGACAATGCGCAACGGACGGATGTCCTGTGCATGTGCCCTCGAATTATCCATCACAAAAATATTCTCCTGCTTAAGTAGGTCTATAGCAGGAAGTCTATCTGGTAATTTAAGAGGCATAGTTTATACTTACTATTATAAATCTTGTGTTCTGATGACAACGGCCGAGACATTGTCTATACCGCCGGCATCTTCGGCTGCCATGCAAAGTGCATCGGCATCGAAGCCGTCCATGAGCAACTGGGTAATGCTCTCTTCGTTGACCATCTCAGAGAGTCCATCGCTGCAAAGCAGCAGGGTGTCACCATCGTGAAAAAGCTCTGTAAAGTTGGCCATGTCGATGTAGCTGTGCTTATTGCCGCCACCAATGCAGTTGGTCACATAGCCCGAGTGCTGAGCAGAGTCGAGCGTGTGGTCTGTGGTCAGCTGCTTCAGATGTCCATCGTGGAGCAGATAGAGACGGCTGTCGCCACAGTTGATCCAATAATACTGACCTTGATAGTAGGCAAAAGCCACCAGCGTGGTGCCCATGTCGGCACACTCCTTGTTGGAAAGGCCCATCGAACTGACAACGATGGAGACACTGCTCAACCAATTGTCGAAGAGCTTACGCAACTCGTCATCATTAAGTCCCGTAGGAATATCGCTAAAAAAGAACTGCAGGTTCTTCAGAACCTCATTGCTTGCGATATCGCCACCACTATAACCACCCATTCCGTCGGCGACAGAACATAGGTAACGATCTGTCGTGTCGAGGCTGATTACTTTTCTCACTTTGGCATTGCGCGAACACCAATCGCCAACAAGAACCATATCCTCATTCTTGTTTCTGACACAGCCTGTATGACTGGCAGCTGTAATAAACAAATGTCTCATGGTCGTGTTTTTATAATTAATAAATTTTTACTCGTAAGTTCACATTCGCAATGGTCAGGATGTCATCGTTCTTCAAAGACATTTCGACATCGGGCTGAAGCTGATGGTCGTTCAACTTTGTTCCGTTAGAAGAGTTGCGGTCGGCCACACACCATCCCATGCCCGCCTTGTAGCGCAACTGTGCATGAATGCCCGACACATACTTTTGTTGCTTCAAAAGCTGTGAATAGGGCCCCTCTCGACGACCTATGATGGCCCCATCCTCTGCAATGATACGTATGTTCAGCGAATCATTGAAGAGCACCATCTGAGGTATGCCAGCCACAGGGTGTGCCGACATGCCTGCTGGAGGCGAAGCATACGGACGTGCTCCAATGCCATTGTTAGACGGTATCGACATCGACATGTAGCTGATAGAGGTTGACGACGTGAAGATACCGTTATTCGCTATACGGCGCTGATACTCGTCGGCAGAAATCATCAGTCCGCCACAGGCCGTACAACGGCGTCCCATCCCCACTCTGCCGCAACGCTCGCAGTAAGCTAAAGGCTGTCCACACTGGTCACAGTAGTGTGAGTCGTCGTCTATTTCTTCTTTGCAATTTGGGCAAATAATCATCTTTCTTTAATATCTTCAGGTAAAATTAACTGATATGTTTCCTTTGAGATTTGCTCAGGCGGCAGCTGCGAAACGCGCATAGACAACTGTTGGATGGTTTCGTCGAGCAGATTGCGCATCTCGCGTGCATTGCCAAAGGTCTCGTCTTTCGACATCACCATGCGACTGATGAGGTCCAGCGCTTTAAACTCGGCTGCCGGCGACAGAATGTACTGGTCTTTCTCGGCCATCTTCTTGAAGATTTCAAGCAGCTCGTCGTTCGTATAGTCATCGATGTGCAGACGATGCGTGAAACGGCTGGCCAGTCCAGCGTTCATCATCAGGAACTCATCCATCTTGTTCTTATAACCAGCGGCGATGACCACAAACTTGCCACGGTCGTCCTCCATGCGCTTCATCAGCGTGTCAATGGCCTCTTTGCCATACTGATCGTTTTGGTCGCTCAGCGTGTAGGCCTCGTCGATGAAGAGGATACCGCCCATGGCCTTGTCGCACATGGCATTGACAATCTTGGGGGTCTCGCCCATGTACTTGCCCACCAGCGTAGCACGACTGGCCTCAACCACATTCGAGGTGCTGAGGATGTCCATGGCCTGCAGTATCTCACCCATCTTACGGGCTATCGAGGTCTTACCCGTACCGGGGTTACCCGTCAGCACGAAGTTCATAGCCATCTGCTGCACCTTACCAGCCCCCATGGCGGCACGCTGTTTCACGAACATGCTCTGCACGGCCAGTCGACGGATGTTGTCCTTAACCGAACGCATACCGATAAACATGTCCAACTCGTTGAGCAGCTCGTCGAGTGGACGGGCTGCGCGACTCTGCGTCATCGGCAGATCGGCAATGGTCAACTTGAACATGTCTGCCTCTTGGAATCCTGGCAAGTTCATCTGCTGCACCAATCGCTGACTCTGTTTCTCCACGGCCTCGTTGAACAGGCGGCGTGCCTCACGGGCATTGCCAAAGTTCTTGTCGCGTCGCAAGTATAGCTGTTCGAACATGCGCTGAATGGCTCCCTGCGTCTCGTCATCGATGGTGAACTGTTTCTCGGCGGCCAGATGTGCAAATATCTGTGTCAGTTCCTCGGGCTTATAGTCATCGAAGTGTATGGTCTGTGTGAAGCGGCTCTTCAGACCGGGGTTGGAATCAATAAAGTCGTGCATCTGGTCGGTATAGCCAGCCACGATACATATAAACTTGCCGCGATCGTCCTCCAGTCGCTTCAGCAGGGTGTCGATAGCCTCTGAACCGAATGAGTCGCCGTCTGACGACTTCAGCGTATAGGCCTCATCAATGAACAGCACACCGCCGATGGCCGAATCGATTAACTGATTGGTCTTGATGGCCGTCTGACCACTATAGCCAGCCACCAACTTCGAGCGGTCGGCCTCAACCAACTGTCCGCGGGTGAGAATGCCCAGCGAACGGAACACATCGGCCATGATGCGAGCCACCGTGGTCTTGCCCGTGCCAGGATTACCCGTGAAGACATAGTGTTTGCCTTGGAAGGTGTTGGCTTCGCCACGCTTCACCTGCAGGTTCAAGTAGGAGGCCAGGTTGGCAATCTCCTGCTTGACGGCGTCAAGACCTACCATGCCATCGAACTTCTTCAGGCACTCAGTGTAGTCAACCTCCTTAGGTGCCTCGTATGGGATATCCTCCTTACAGATGGTGATCAGTTCTTCGTTTGTCATGGTGATGATGTCGCCCGTCTGCAGTCGCTTGGCCTGACGCTTACATATCTGATCGAAGAGCGAGCGCATCGTGCGACCATTGGCAAAGTCCTTGTCGCGCTGCTGATACATGTCGGTGATGACCTTGCGAGTCAGCTCCTCGGCCTCAGTATTAAAGATGTACTGCTTGTCGTGAGCAAAGACAGACAGGATGCTGAACAGCTCCTCGGGGGTATAGTCCTCAATGTTGAGGAAGTAGGTGAAGCGGCTGCGCAAACCGGGGTTCACGCGGAACAGGTTTTCCATCTCCGTGCGATAGCCGGCAGCGATGACCACAAACTTGCCGCGGTCGTCCTCCATGCGCTTCATCAGTGTCTCTAATGCCTGCGCGCCCTGATTATCGCGCTCGCCCGACTGACTCACTGGTGCCAGCGTGTAGGCCTCGTCCACAAACAGAATGCCTCCCATGGCTTTGTCGCAGAGCTGGTTGACCACCTTTGGCGTCTCGCCCTGATACTGCGACACCATCTTCGAACGGTCCACCTCGACCACATGCCCCGAGTCGAGATAGCCGATAGAGGCCAATATCTCGCCCAACTTGCGGGCGATGGTTGTCTTTCCCGTACCGGGGTTGCCCGTCAGCACGATGTGCATCGACATCTTGTCTTGCAGTCCTATACCACGCTCCACGCGCTGCATATTGTTCTGTACGGAATAGGCTATCTCTCTGACGGTCTGTTTCACCTCGTCCATGCCGATAAACGAATCCATGTCGTGCAGGATGTCTTCCAGCGAACGGTCTTCGGGCACGTAGCCCTTGATATCATCGCGATCAACGCAGGCAGCCTGTGCACCGCGACTGATAAACGATGTGAAGATGTCTTCGGCCGTCTTCATGGCTACATGCGCATTGCCGAAGGTGTCATCCTTAATCTTAATCTGATATTTAAAAAAACGAGTGAGTTGCTTCTCGGCCTCGACCGAGAACACACCGATACCATACTTCACGCGCAGCTCCTGACGGGCAATCTCGCACAAGTCCTGATAGCCTGGTGTTGGCAGTCTGAACGTGTATTTGAAGCGGTTCTTCACGGCAGGGTTGCTCTCCAAGAAGTCGTCCAGCCCCTTGGGCAGACCAGCCATCATCACAATGGGATCATCGTTCCAATGGTCCATCTCGACAAACAGTTTGTCGAGCGGGTTCACTTGGTTTGAATATTTGTCGGGCAACAATTTCTGCACGTTATCGAAGAACAGAATACCACCCTGTGCCTTTTGAATGTTCTCATCCCAATGGTCCACAAAACGCTGGAAATCGACAGCATCTACCATTGTCAGTTTTGGTGACTGTATGATCTTATGCTGGCAGAAGTAGTCACAAATGGTACTGGCCAGCATGGTCTTGCCCGTGCCGGTTTCGCCGATGATAATAGCATTGACAGACAGGCGCACCCCTGCAATATCTTTGCGCGTACGCAAGAAAGAGTAAGTGTCAACAATCGTCTTCAGCTGAGCTTTCACCTCGTCAAGTCCTACCAGCTTGTCGAGCGCATTCTGCACCACAAGCGGCTGTCCGCAGCGCTTACAGTACTTGGCGCTGCTTCTATTATCGGTCTGACAATGTTCGCACTTCATAGTTATTCGTTTCCTTAGCTATTTAATGGTTCGTTATTGATGGTTTCCTTCGTTTTCTGTTGGTTCATTGGTCTCAGCGCCCTCCCCTTCCTGCTGTTGGCCCTCGGGTGTCAGCGATTGTTCAAAGTTGCCCGTGCCTACAACATTTTCAAAATTACTGATATAACCCTTACCAAGGTCGGGATTCTTCATGTTCATCAGCGAGGGACTATACAACACAAACTCGCCCACGAGCAGAAGTATCATGATGGCCCACTGGATGTAGTGCAGCACGGTCTCGCCCGACAGAGAGTGAACCTGGTCAGCCACATTGTCCAACAAACCAAACTTTGAACCCTTGTAACGATGAGAGCGGGTCTTGAACGTATAGTATAGGGGGTCTATCAGCACCGACTTCAGGTCTTCATGCTTCAGCACGTCGTTCACAAACTTAGCATCGGTCTGTTGCTCCTTGCGGAAGTCGGTGTAATGACACACCAACATATAAATTGCCGTCAGCAGCAAAACTGCCACCGTGAAGAACTGAGGGAATGAGGTGTAAACAAACTTGAGACTGAATATAGGTATAAGGACAGTCATGGCGCCCAAGATACCCCATAGGGCAGCTATCGTCGAACCATATCCATTAAAATAGGAACGCGTGGCCACGATAATGGCCGTCATACCGCCAACGGGCAGACCGATCGTCACATAGGGATGCGCCATCACATAGTCCTTGTTCGAGAATCCCACAAACAGCACCAAAACAACCCATAGGAAGCAAGCCACATAATAGATGGCCATGAAGGTCTTCTCGCGCGACAGTGCACCTCGCCACTCGCGACGCACCTCGGCTATGCGAGTCTTAGTATCTTCGCGAGCTTTGGTGAAACGGCGATAGTGGAACTGCTGGGGGTCAATGCTTCCGATGGCCATCAGCCAGGCTTCAAGTTCGCGCTCGTAGCTATATTCCTCCTGGAAGTCGCGCGTGGGATCTTCGTGATAGAACACCGACAGCCACTGAGACAGGGCACCATTGCGTATCTCGGAGCGCATCTGCGGCACCTGGTTGGCATCCAACTGTTTTCCATCGGTCAGCAATGTGCCGTTGGGCAGCAGATAGGTAGGTATGACACCCAACGAGCGACAGAAGCGATAGAGCGCTGTGCGCAAATCGTAGGCTCCCAAGCGTTCGCGGTTTTCCTCAGAGTTCATGTCGAAGCAACGCTTAGCCTCGTTGAGCAGGTCAAACCATCCATGAAGCTCTGCAAAGAAATAGAAGCGTCCGCTCTCGGCATCGGCAAAGGCAGACATCTGTTGGGCCAGCTCGTCGGCAGCCGTGTGCTCCATCTGTTTCAGCTGGTTGGCAAGGATATCGCCAACGGCCTGCGGTGTCTGTGCATCGCGCAGGTCGAAGGCCGCAGTACGGTCGGCAGTGTAAAGCACCTTATAGGCCAAGTCGATGGAGAACTCCTTTCCCTCGGTCAACTTGATGACGTTGTCACACTTCACCATGTCTTCATGCACATAGAGCCACGACAGCAAGCGACCGTCACACAGCGAATGCCACTCGTCTTCGGTGGGTTCGGCATTTCCAAAGTATTCCACAATATCCTGAATGGTCAGTGTTGACCTGTGTGTCAGGAATGGGATATCGGGATCTATCTCCAGAACGAGTCGCATCAGGGAGATGCGTGGCTCGCACTCTTCATTGAAATAAGAACGCAAGCGGTCCACATTACTCTTAGTATGAGTCTCCAACCAGATGAACACGGGGTCGTTGGCATTCTTCAGTATCAGCGAATACTCCTCGCGGTGTGACAATAGTGACAGAGCCAGGCCATGCACATCCTCGCATGCCATGCCCTTGATGTCGCGATAAGGTTGCGAAGAGTCCATCGTGTAGGCCGAGGCATAGAGTCCGGCACGCTGGTCGGTGGGATAACGCTGAGTGACAATCTCGTTGACGACAGCCGATAGCTTGGTGTTGCCACAAGCCTCGAGCCACTGCACAATACGTCCGTTATAGAGATAGTTCTTGCCCAGCTGTTCATTCTCGAGCAACATTGGCACCAGTTCGTGCACGTTCTCAGCCACCAGGTTGCGGTCGGGATCTACGATAAAGCTCTTGTAGCGCAAGAAGGGAGAAGATATATCGACTGCCACATCTTCGCCTAAGAACCATCGCTCCACTTCGTCGTAGCCCCAACGCGTCATCTTGTTGACAGACGTCAGCCCCTGAATCAGTTTCTTCACCTGGTCGGGCAGTTCGTCCATACGCGGCAGACGTCCTTCGTTCTTCTGGCGCATCATCAGGCGCTCGTTGGCACTCATAGGGTTCTCGCCGAGCCATGTGGCAAAGAGTGTCATGCCCAACGAATAGAAGTCGGCGGCAGGTGTAATCTCGACCTCACCGTCAATCACGTCGGTGTACATCTCGGGGGCTGCATAAATGGGCGTACGTGCCTGTGTGGTGCGGAACGTATTGCTGCCGTTGGTCTGCAGCGACGAGATACCAAAGTCGCCCAGCACCAGCTCCTGCTGAGACTCGTCACGGAAGAAGAAGTTGGTAGGTTTAATATCTTTGTGCAGGATATTGTTCTTATGACAGTAGGCCAGTGCACCTGCTGCCTGCAGCACCAAGCGGCGGAAGCGGTTGAAGTTGCCCTCTACGCGCAAGTCTTTCAGCGTACCGCCACGCAGATACTCCATCAGTTCGTAGTTACGGTTCTTGCCTTCCACATAAGTCTTGCCATAGTCGAAGAGGCGCACAATCATCTCGAAGTGGAAAGAGCGGATGGTCTGCAGCAACTTTTTATTTACGTCGAAATTGGGATAATAGACCTTCAGCACAAACTCTTTGCCATCCTTTTCTACCAGGAACACCTGAGCCTCGCCAGAGTTGTCGCTCAAACACTTGACCTCAGTATAGGCCTCGCCTTTCAGCATGAACACATGTCCAGCAAGTGTCTCTTCGCCTTCCTGAGCAGCAAACGACATGTCCGAGCGTCGGGTGCTCTCATAGTCGGCATCATCATTAACCTGAGCTGCCTGCATCACGTTAGACGGTGCCTTTAAAGTTCGGTCATCAGCATTGCCAGCATCATTGCCAGCACTAGCTGCATTATCGGGCATTCGGGTCGTTTTGTCCCACTGGTTGTCTGTCATCATTTGTCGTCTTTGATTTCCTGCTTAGAATTGTGTCCCAAGACAATCCACTTGCCACCCATCTGGGGCTTTGCGCATCCGCAAGGACTGGAGTGCATCGCATTCTTATAGTTGCAGCGCCAGGCCAGTCGCACACCCGTTGGTTTCTGAGCCATAGCAAAGTTGCGCACCTTGGCGGGCGACGACTGTGGTGGGATGGCCATCTGGTCGAGTATCTCGGCGATCTGTTCCAGTTTGCGGCGCTTCATGGCGTTCAGCTCTTCTTTGCTCACGCGTTGGTTCTTTGGCTCGGGTATCACTGGGTTTTGTATGCCATCGTCTTGTGCCAGCAGTCGCAGTATCCTGTCGCGCAGGTCCTGACACTCCTTGTCGCGTATTGCATCGCGCTCGGTGTTGTAGGGTAGCCTCATCTCCAGTTCGCTATACTCACGAGCCAGCGATAAAAGTTCCTTATACTCAGGTATGGTCTTCAACTGTGCCACCAACTGACGGGCCTCTTCTGTGAGCGGCATTCCGCACTGCTTACAGAAAGCGAAGTCGTTCATCGTATGACAGGTAGGACACACAATGCCACCTCTGGGTGAACCACACTCTGGGCAATATCCTTCATAATCGGACAGATGTGCACCGCAGAACGAGCACACATCGGTTCGGATATAATGGTGACAAGCCTCGCAATAGTCTGCTTCGGGATCAATCTGGGTGCCACAGTTTGGACAGATGTCCATGCGCATCAGTGCACCACACGAAGCGCAATACATGGCATCGGGGTCGTTAATGGTTCCGCATTTCGGACAGGGCACGCCCGCCAAGGCATTCTGCTGCATCAGCCTACCTCCAGACGTCTCCTGATTTATAGATTGTTCACGCATCAGCCTTTCACCGCCTTGCGTCTGTTCGTTTGTAATCATGGTTTTTTATTTTAGCTAAAATCTTTTGCAAAGATAATTAGTAAATTTTATATTACCAAAAATAAAGTCCTTAAACTTTCAAAATGTTTCAAAGTTTAAGGACTTTTATTAATTTCTGTTAAGTGTTTACCATAATTGCAAGCGCTGTTCGCGAGGTATATACATCGCATCGCCGGGCTTCACGCCAAAAGCCTCATACCAGGCATCAATGTGTTTCAAGGCTCCGTTCACGCGCCATCTGCCCAACGAATGGGGATCGTTCTTGGTGCGATTTCTGATTTCTGCCTCGGTGATATTGCCTGCCCATACGCCTGCATAGGCAATGAAGAAGCGCTGGTCGGGGGTCAGACCGTCGATGACGGGCAACGGGGCGTTCTTGGTGGCATTTTTGAATGCGGCATAAGCTACCTGCAGACCACCATGGTCGGCCAGGTTCTCGCCCAGTGTGAACTGACCGTTAGCGTTCAAGTCGGGCAGCACCTTAATCGAAGAGAAGAAATCGGCATACTGATTGGCACGTGCCTTGAAGAGTTCGCCATCCTTCTCAGCCCACCAGTCGTTCATATTACCATCTTTGTCGTACTGACGACCTTGATCGTCGAATCCGTGAGTCATCTCGTGACCGATCACCACACCAATGGCGCCATAGTTGAAGGCATCGTCGGCATCGGGGTCAAAGAAGCAGCCCTGCAGGATACCTGCGGGGAAGCAGATCTCATTGGTGGTGGGATTATAGTAGGCATTCACCGTCTGTGGGAACATGTGCCAGTCGTCGCGGTCCACTGGTTTACCGGCTGTATGCTCTATCTGATAGCTGTTCCAGAACTTACGGCAAGCGAGGATATTGTCGAAGTACGACTTCTCGGGATCGATGGTCAAACGGCTCATATCAATCCACTTATCGGGATAGCCCACCTTCACATAAAAGGTATTCAGCTTCAGCAAGGCATTCACCTTGGTGGCATCGCTCATCCAGTCTTGTGCGGCAATGCGCTCGCCAAGGGCAATCTGCAAATTCTTGATCAGGCGCAACATGCGCTCTTTAGAAGATGCGGGAAAATATTTCTGCACGTAGATGCGTCCAAGTGCTTGTCCCATCTGGCTCTGCAACTGCTGAGTGGCACGGCGCCACAGGGGGTGATCTTCTTGACGACCCGACATCACTTTGCCGAAGAACTCGAAGTTCTCCTGCTGCACTTTGTCGTCCAAGTAGCTTGATGCTGAAAGGATATGCCCCCACTCCATATAGTCGCGATACTCGGCGGCCTTGATGGTGCTCAGCAGGGTATTAACGCCTGCAAAGAACTCGGGCTGACCCACCACTAGTTCCTGACAGTATTTTGAGTCAAGTCCACTGGCGTTTGCCTGCTTTTCCAACTGGATGTTGGGGTATTTCTCGTCAAACGCTTTTAACGACATTTTATGATAGTTCTTCTGAGGATTACGCAAGTCGGTCTTTGAGCGCGACACCTTGGCGAGTGCAGTCTCCACACGCATCACGTTGTTCATCTTCTTAACAGCAGCAGACTTACTAAAGCCAAATAGCTGGAACATTTTGATTATATGCGCCTTATAAGATTCACGAATCTTCACAGTCTCAACATCGTTCTCCAAATAGTAGCTCTTGTCGCCCAACGAGATACCACCCTGCGAAACTTGCAGAATGTTCTGCGATGCATTCTTCTCATCAGCACCTACGTAAGAATCGAAAAATTCTGAATTACCATAAGGCGCCATAGACAACTGGACCTGGAAGAGCTGAGCCACGGTCTTTGCTTTTTCAAGTTGCTTGATAAGCGCCATTGCAGGAGCCACACCGTCCTTGTTGCGGCGTTCTTCATCCATCGCCAACTTGTAGAGGTCGCTCAGTTTCTGCTCTATCGTACCCTTCTCGTAGGAGCCCTTCAGAAGCTCGTCCAGAATTCCGTTCACGCGTTTGTTGTTCTCCTCACCAATCATGTCGAACGAACCAAATCGCGAGTAAGCGGCAGGCAGCGGATTCTTAGTCATCCAACCGCCGCAGGCATACTGATAGAAATCGTCTGTCGGCTTCACACTTTTGTCCATATTCCCAAGATCAATACCAGAGCTTAACGTGCCCTGTGCGCTACCTGTCATCGACATGAGCGTCAATGTCATCATAGTAAATAAACTTTTAAATTCCATGTTGTTTTATCAATAAAATAACTCTTCATGCTTGATTAGTTTGTAATTGTTCCAGTTCCTCGGAGAGTTTCTCCCAGCGCTCCACCTCCTCGTCCATTCCCTTCTTTGTATCTGTGTATTCCGTGACCAAGGTCATGTCGGCTGCATTCTTGGGATCGCACAGCAGTGCGTCCAGCTCTTTCAGACGCAATTCAAACTTGCTGATTTTCTTCTCACTCTCTTCTACGGCACGTTCGGCTTTTTTCAGCTGCTTCTGCAGTTCTTTGTGGGCAGCATAGGAGCCACCCTTGGCAGTGGAAACTTCGGCAGCCTTTGGAACTTCCTTGGTCTTCTTTCCTTTTTCGAAATAGGCGTCTATCGTATCGCCTTTCACCTGTGTCTGAGACTCTTTCGACTGCAGGAAGTCATAGATGCCACCCAGGTGCTCACGCACCTTTCCGCCGCCAAACTCATAGACCTTGCTCACCAGTCCGTCAAGGAACTCACGGTCGTGACTCACGATGATAGCCGTACCGTCGAATGCCTTGATTGCTTCTTTCAGCACATCCTTCGACGGCATGTCCAAGTGGTTTGTCGGCTCGTCGAGAATCAGCAGGTTGACGGGCTCAAGCAGTAGTCGAATCATAGCCAGACGACTGCGCTCGCCACCACTGAGCACTTTGACGCGCTTGTCGCTGGCTTCGCCACCAAACATGAAGGCACCGAGTATGTCGTTGATCTTCAAGCGCACTTCGCCCTTTGCCACATGGTCGATGGTCTGAAACACAGTCAGCGACTCGTCGAGCAGTTGCGCCTGGTTTTGCGCAAAATAGCCTATCTGCACGTTGTGTCCCACCTTGAGGTTTCCTTCGAAGGGAATCTCGCCCATGATACATTTCACGAGCGTGGACTTGCCTTCACCGTTCTTGCCCACGAACGCCACCTTCTCTCCACGCTTGATCGTGAGATTTACATGGTCGAAGACCACATGGTCGTAGGTCTTCTTCACGTCTTCACAAATCACAGGATAGTCGCCACTGCGCAGACAGGGCGGAAACTTCAGGTGCAGGGCCGAGTTATCGATCTCGTCAATCTCGACGGGTACGATCTTCTCCAGCTGCTTCACTTTCTGTTGCACCTGTACGGCTTTGGTGGCCTGATAGCGGAAGCGCTCGATGAAGGCTTTCATCTCGCTGATTTCCTTCTGCTGGTTCTCATAGGCTCGCATCTGCTGTTCGCGGCGTTCCTGGCGCAGGGTGACATACTCGTTGTACTTCACCCGATAGTCCACCACCTTGCCGCAAGCGATTTCCAGCGTGCGGTTGGTCACGTTGTTGATGAACGCGCGGTCGTGACTGACCAGCACGACGGCACTCGGCGAATGACTAAGAAACTGTTCCAGCCACTGGATGGAGTTGATGTCAAGGTGGTTGGTAGGTTCGTCGAGCAACAGCACGTCGGGTCGGCGAAGCAGTATCTTGGCCAACTCGATACGCATACGCCATCCGCCCGAGAACTCACGGGTCGGACGGTCCAGGTCTGTGCGGTCGAAGCCCAGTCCCATCAGCGTGCGCTCGATCTCGGCCTCGTAGCCCTCGGCGCCCAACATCTGGTAGCGCTCATGTTCACTGGTAAATTTCTCTACCAATGCCATATATTCCTCACTCTCATAGTCTGTACGCTCGTTGAGCTGCTTCTCCATGCGCTCTATACGGGCAGCAATCTTCTGGATGTCGGCAAAGGCTTTCTGCGCCTCTTCCCTAACTGTCGTATTATCCTGAAGTACCATCACCTGTGGCAGGTAGCCAATCGTGGTGTCGGCAGGCACGCTGACCTGTCCAGCGGTGGGCTGCTCCAGCCCGCACAGCATCTTCAGCATGGTCGATTTGCCAGCACCATTCTTGCCCACCAGGGCAATGCGGTCGCGGTCGTTGACCACAAAGCTTACATCTGAAAACAACGGTTTGACACCAAACTCTACTTTTAAATTTTCTACAGAAATCATTTTATTCCATTACTTCCCAGTGCAGCACAGCACCATTCTTGCGGGCTGGATCTGCACCTTTATAATCCATACTATAAGGACTACCTGTGGTAGGACTCTTGCCTATATACTGGTGTGTGCGCACAGACAGCAGCATGAAGTCGTGATTCAGGTAGTCTTGCCAAAGGAACACTTCGGCTTCGGTGGCATCAAGCGTGAAGCGGACATCGCCAGGCAGTCCTTCGCCATACGTCTTGATATATCGGCCGTCTAAGCACTGCACCAGCACCTGTCCGTGTCCCTTGTCTACCAGACGGAACTGCGTGTTCTTGCTCTTATCGGCAGCACGTGTGTCGTAGAGGATGCCGTGAGGCAAGCAGATGGCGGGACGGCCTGTGGCCTTGTTGATGATACGAAACGTCTTGCCGAAGGGGATGTTCTCGCTACGATCGGCACAAGGCTCCTCTACGGTGAAATTGTCAAACTCGGCATAGCCACCGTTCTTCCTGTCTTTGTTGAATGCGAAGAGGGCATGGCGCGAACCTTGAAACGAGATTAGCTGATAGCTGAGCGGCATCTTGCGCCCGATGGTCTGGAAGTGCTGTCCGTCCTCACTATAGGCATACTGTGACCTATCGTCATCGTAGTAGCCATGACAGCGCAGCCATATCTTGCCATGAGGCAACGAGACTGGGCGATCAATGGTGTCGTTAGTCAGTTGCTCATAACAACGCAAGGTCAGCTGCTCTCCCGTCTTCACCACACCGATCCACGAACAGGGCACGTTGATATTGCCCAGACCACAGACGTCGCCATCCTTCATTCCACCGACAAAGAGTTCTACGGTGGTCACCGACTGCGGACCAATGACGCGTTGCGTCAACGTATTGCGTGCCCACATCAGCTGTTCTGCCGGCATCGACTGCAAGCGCAGGCGCCCGTTTTTCAGTTGCCATTTGCGGTCGTCTGGATTGTGGTTCCACTGCCACACACGTCCTAAGGCCTTGCCATCGAAATTCTCGTTTCTGTCATACGGAGCACCAACCACAGAGGTCTCTCCTGACTGGGTGGCAGGCTTGAACCACGTGCGCGGAGCACGTCCCAGGTTACCCTCCAGTCCGACCATGGGCCATCCGTCTTTCCACGTCATCGGCATCAGACAGACAGTGCGACCAATCGAGTGGAAGTCTTGCATGAACAGTGCCCACCACGAGCCATCGGCAGCCTGCACGATGCCGCCTTGATGGGCATTGCTGCAGGCGGTAGCGCTCTGGTCCACCGGTCCCAACTTGAACTTTGTGCCATCTTGCCCGATGCGATACTTCTCGCCACGAGGCAACTGTGTCAGCGAGACGGCATGATAGCCATAGGTCTCGTCGGCAGTGATGACACGTGTCTCATAGGGTCCCCATATGCTCTTTGAGCGCGAGCAAAGGGTACGGCCATTGGGTTTATAGTCGGTAGAGATGAGATAATACATCCCATCAATCTTATACATGTGGTGTCCCTCGCCTACACCGTTGCCTTCAGGAATGATGACACGCTCGCTGCCCTCTACAGGTCCGCTCATATCGGGCTTCAGTTCGGTGCATCTCACCTTGCCATAGCCATGAATGGCATACACCTTGCCATCGTCGTCAAACAGCACACCGAGGTCGTAGATGTCGCCTTTCATATTATGATGCTTCCATGGGCCGCGTATATCCTTGGCCGTGTAGCACTGCAGCCCTTTGCCGTTGACATTTGAAAAGACATAGAATTGACCGTTGGCATAGCGGATGCAGGGTGCCCAGATGCCCTGACCATAGATTTCCTTGTGGTTTTTCAGCGAGAAAGCATCATCGCCGAAGTCGAAGCGGTCAAAGCAGTAAGATATATTCTCCCAGTTCACCAGGTCTTTTGAGTGCAAGATAACGAGCCCTGGCACGGTGTGCATGGTGGTGCCTGCCAGATAGTAGTCATCGCCCACGCGCAGGATGTCGGGATCGCTAAACTCGTCGTAGAACAGTGGATTTGTAAACGTTCCGTTTCCATTGTCGGCGGTCCACGACTGAGCACCGGCTGGCGTCGCCATCAGAGCGCTTATCATGAGACAAACTATTGTTTTCTTCATTGTCATAGTTGATTAGTTATTTGTAAATATAAACTGTACCTCCATCGCTGTCGGCATAGTGTTTCAGTAGTTCTTGTATGTAGCGGGCATTCTCAGCCACCCGCTGTTCGTTGCCGTCATAGCCATTGATAAGCACCAGCAAGTGGGTGGTTGACAAGGTCATCTTCGTACGCTCATGGTCGCTAGTGGGGGTGCCAAACCCTCCTACCCTGTCGCGATAGACGGGCAGTCCGGCAATATTCAAGACACCGCGGCCAATACCCTCGTAGGGCTCGTCCTCGCGTCCCACGCCCAGGGTCAGCGTCTGTCCGTCCAACTTGTCGGCATCAAAGCCGCCAATGCTGTAGCCATACTTCATGCTGGCCAAGTTGACCAAGTCCACCAGGGTATCTATCTGATAGAGGTCCTTGCCTTGCAACAAGCGGCGCATCAGCTGTTCGCTGGCTGGACGATAGCGAGAGGGATCCTTGCCACAGGCCTTATAGACGCGGCGGGTGGCAGCAATGCCGGGCAGGTTTTTCAGTTGCTCGTTAGTCAACGTATGGACCACCTCTGCCTGCAGCGTCCTGATTTCGCCCCACAAGGCTTCGCAAAAGGGTGTATTCTTCACCTGGGCCTCGACGGCCGCGCCCACGAAGTCGGGGCAAACGGATACTATCTCTTCGGATACGATGATATTCATTTCAACAATTCCAGAAACTCTTCTTCATTCATAATCTTTATACCGAGCTTTTGGGCTTTTTCGAGTTTCGACGGCCCCATGTTCTCGCCAGCCAGGATGAACGAGGTCTTGCCGCTGATGCTACCCACGTTCTTGCCGCCATGCTGCTCGATAATGAGCTTGTACTCATCGCGCGAGTGATGGGCAAACACGCCACTGATGACCACGCTCTGGCCTGCCAGCTTGTCGCTAGCCGATGCCGTCTGACTGGCCTGCAGTTCCATCTGCAACCCGTACGAACGCAATCGGTTGATAATGTCTATGTTGGCGGCATCATGGAAATAGCCTATGATACTCTTGGCCATCACTTCGCCAATGCCTTCTACTTCTTGGAGCTCTGCCAGTCCGGCAGCCATCAGCGCATCCATCGACTTGAAATGACGGGCCAACAGGCGCGCCGATGTCTCGCCGACAAAGCGGATGCCAAGCGCAAAGACAACACGCTCGAAGGGTACTTCCTTGGATTTCTGAATACCATTGACGATGCGCTGTGCCGACTTGGTGCGACTGCCATCACCATTGATCTGCTGTACGTCAATCTGATAGAGGTCGGCCACGTTCTTCACCAGCCCACGACGATAGTATTCATCGACAGTCTCAGGACCCAGTGAGTCGATATTCATGGCCTTGCGGGCAATGAAGTGCTCTATGCGACCTTTGATCTGTGGTGGACAGCCAGTGTCGTTCGGACAGTACCAGGCGGCCTCGCCCTCGTAGCGCACCAAGGGGGTGCCACATTCGGGACAGCGCTTGATGAACTGTACAGGCATGGCTATGATGGGTCGCTGATCGACATCGACTCCCACAATCTTAGGGATGATCTCACCGCCCTTCTCTACATAGACGGCATCGCCCAGATGCAGGTCGAAGCTCTTGATGAAGTCTTCGTTGTTCAGCGTGGCTCGTTTCACCGTGGTGCCTGCCAGTTGCACGGGCTCCATATTGGCCACGGGCGTCACGGCACCGGTGCGCCCCACCTGATAGGTGACCTCCAGCAGACGGGTGCAGGCACGCTCGGCCTTGAACTTATAGGCAATGGCCCAGCGGGGACTCTTGGCCGTATAGCCCAGCGAGCGCTGCTGACGCAGTGCGTTCACCTTCAGCACGATGCCATCGGTGGCCACGGGCAGGTTCTTGCGCTCGGTGTCCCAATAGTTGATGAAATCCAGAATCTCCTCTACTGTCTTCACCTTGCGCATGCCCTCGGAGATCTTGAATCCCCACGAACGCGCCAACTGCAGGTTTTCGAAATGTCCTTCGGCAGGCACTTCCTCGCCCAACAGATAGTAGAGATAGGCGTCCAGTCCACGCTTGGCCACCACTCTTGAGTCCAGACTCTTCAGCGTACCGCTGGCGGCATTGCGTGGATTGGCAAACAAAGGTTCTTCGGCTGCCTCGCGCTCGCGGTTGAGTCGTTCGAACGATGACCAAGGCATCAGTATCTCGCCACGAATCTCAAACTCATGGGGATAGCCGCTACCGGGCAGTATCAACGGAATACTGGAGATGGTTCTCACGTTCTGGGTCACATCATCGCCCCGCACGCCGTCACCACGCGTCACAGCTTGCGTCAGCCGGCCATCAACATAGGTCAGCGAGATGCTCAGACCGTCGTACTTCATTTCGCAACACACCTCGAAATCTTCGCCAGCCAGACCCTTGCGGACACTCTCATACCATTCGCGCACGTCTTGCTCGCTATAGGTGTTGGCCAACGACAACATGGGGTATTTGTGTACCACCTGACGAAAGTCGGACTGCAGGTCACTGCCCACGCGCTGTGTGGGCGAGTTGGCATCAAACAGTTCTGGATGTTTGGCCTCCAGATCCTGTAGTTCGTGCATCATGAAGTCGAACTCCTGATCGCTGATTTCTGGCTGATTCAGTACATAGTATTTATAATTGTGTTCATGCAACTGCCGTCGCAAATCCATGATACGCTGCTTGTCGTCCATAACATTTCCGTTTAGAATTTGGATGCAAAGGTAATAATTAATGAGCGAAATTCAAAATTAAATCATATATTTAATCCACCTTTATTGCCTTTTCTTGAAGCTATTTTCATATTAATCATGAATTTGCCGTTTTCTTCCTTCACAACCAATAAGCGCAGCGTAAAGAGATTCTACTTATTCCATCTTTTCCGTATCATAAAAGAACACCCATGCCCCCACCCTGCCCTATCCAAAAGGAAGGGGGATGATCAGTCCCTGAAAACATGATTATCTTTTAGCTGTAATCATTTGCATATCTCAAAAAAAAAAGTTACCTTTGCATTTCAATATGAATAATACGGGACTTGTACTGGAAGGCGGGGCTATGAGAGGGCTCTTCACTGCAGGTATCATCGACGTGATGATGCGCCACGAGGTGTGGCCGGACGGTTTGATTGGCGTGTCGGCAGGAGCGGCTTTCGGGTGTAACATGAAGTCGAGACAGATTGGACGTGCCATCCGCTATAACATGCGCTTTGCCAAGGACAAACGCTATAGCGGCATCGGATCGTGGCTTAAGACGGGCAACTACTTCAACGCTGAATTTGACTACCACATAGTGCCCACACGCTATGACCTGTTCGACGACAAGACCTTCAACGAGAACCCAATGACGTTCTTTGCCGTATGCACAGACGTTGAGACTGGATTTCCTATTTACAAGCGATTGGACGAGGTGAACGATGACACCTACGACTGGATACGCGCATCGGCATCCATGCCGCTTGCGTCAAAGGTCGTCGAACTGGAAGGCATCAAACTGCTGGATGGCGGTGTGAGCGACTCCATCCCGTTGGAGTACTTCGAAAAACTGGGCTACCAGCGCAACGTAGTGGTGCTGACGCAACCCGAAGGCTTCGTAAAAAAGCCTAACCGACTGATGCCCATCATGCGCATTGCACTTAGGAAATATCCAAACATGATTAAAGCCATGGAAACACGCCACGAGATGTACAACAGACAGCTGGCCTATGTTCGTCAAGCCGAGGCTGCGGGCAGGTGCATGGTGATACGTCCAGAAACGAAAATACCGATTGGACACATTTCCCACGACCCGAAGGAAATGAAGGCGGTATATGACATGGGAACTCGCACCGGAGAACAATACATTGAAAGTATAAAAGCTTTTTACAAAGAGAAATAGACATGAGAATAGATATCATTTCAGTACTGCCAGAAATGCTTGAAGGCTTCGTGCACGAGTCCATCTTAGCGCGTGCCGAGAAGAAAGGACTAGCAGAAATAAAATTACATAACTTAAGAGATTATACGCTGGACAAGTGGCGTCGTGTGGACGACTACCCCTATGGTGGCAGCGCAGGCATGGTGATGCAGTGTGAACCGATAGACCGTTGCATCACAGCGCTGAAAGCCGAGCGCAACTACGACGAAGTGATCTTCACGTCACCCGACGGCGAGCGTTTCGATCAGCACATGGCCAACGAGCTGTCGCTGAAAGGCAACCTGATTATTCTGGCTGGCCACTACAAAGGCATAGACCAACGTGTGCGCGATCACCTGATTACGAAGGAAATTTCTATTGGCGACTTTGTGCTGACTGGCGGCGAACTGGTGGCTGCCATGATTGCCGATGCCATCGTGCGCGTGGTGCCCGGCGTGATTGGCGACGAGCAGAGTGCTCTGTCAGACTGCTTTCAGGACGACCTGCTTGCAGCTCCCATCTACACACGTCCTGCCGACTATAAAGGCTGGAAGGTACCCGACATCCTACTAAGTGGAAACGAAGCAAAAATAAGAAACTGGGAATTGGAACAAGCCATGGAGCGCACCCGCCGCTTGCGCCCCGACCTGCTGAAAGAGCAGTAAACTACTTATTCTATTTCTGAAAAGAGCCCCCCTTCTCTAAAGAGAGGGGGTTTGTTTTTCCTTAGCCTATTAAGAAGAGCCTCCGATGGGCTGACTTGACTTAATCATCAGTGACTTGAAAGAGAATCACAACCATTCACGTCTATTAGAGAACAGGACAACGTGATGACAAAAGAGGGCTCAAGCGAAAAATCATAGGGGTAATCCTTTATTTTTCGCTTTTTGTTATTTCAGTAGAGGCTCAGCAGATTCTTTAGATAGAAATCAATTAAAGTAGAAATCAGATAGAAAAAACAGGATTACCACTTCCCTCAGGAGAGTCGTGGTGGGGTTGTTCTTGGTCGGGATAGGAACGGTTTCGCACTGTCATAGTGCTGCTTTCGTCTTGTTATAGTTTCGTTTTTGCGTTGCAATAGCTTTACTTTTGATGTCCATCCAGCCCCTGGAAGTGGCGCATCCAGCCCCTGGAACGCGTCGTTTTAGCCCTTGGATGCGGTCCTTCTAAGGGCTGGATGTAGAGCATCCAGGGGCTAGGCCAGAAATGATAGCTTCGGTTTTAGACTTTAGAAACGCCTCTTCTATACTTTAGAATACGTGGTTTTAGACCTTAAAACGACCCTCTCCAGACTCTGGAAATGCCAATTCAAGACTCTGGGAGCATCGCGAAACCTAAGCAATTGCAACTGAGCCCAAAAGAGGACAACGGCGATGACTTCGACAGAAAAAAGGCTGACACCCAACGCAGGTGTCAGCCCTATATATCTACGAATAAAGTTGTCGGACCTTGACTGTTAGAAATTGTAGGAGAAGCCTAATGAAGAATACTCCTTGAACTGCCAGTAGCCTAACTCGTCGTCGCGCTGACGATTATCATCGAAGCGCGGGAAGAGGAACAGGTTGGCAGAGATGTACTTAGACACGCGCAGGGCAAAGGTGTTTTCCCACTCAAGCTCCTCGCGATGGAAACTGGAAAAGCTGTAGAGACGCGTCTTCCATGTCACCACATCATTGATGCGCCACTCAAGCGAAGCAGTGAGCTGCGAACCGAAGTCGGTCAGTGAATGGGTGTGGCGGTCTAACTTCACACCGAAATTGCCAGCCAGGTCGGCGCGATCTACATAACGGTAGTTGATGGCCAGAGGCGACATGTTGACCGTTCCCGTGATGCGACCTTTCAACCAGCTAACCTTGTAGTCAAGACCAAGACCAAGACTGAGGTTGAACGGCGACATAAAGTCGGAGTACGTCTTCGGGTCGTTGGCGCGATAGCCCTGAGTGAACTGCGTATAGGCCAGCAACTGCATGGTGTAGTACCAGCGCTTGGCAGCCTGTAGTCCCACCTTGCCAGTATAACGAATCAGGTCCTCGTGGGCCTTGAACTTGTGAAGGCTGTCGCTTCGTGATGTCTGCATACCCAGCTTCAGTTCCAACTTGTTCTCCCACTTGAACTTCTGCTTGTTGTCATAGTTGGCCTCCAGCGTCAGACTACCCACTGCCGAGTAGTTGCTTTCGCCACCCTTGTACCAATTGTTGCTGACGTAGTTCTGCATGAACTGCAGATAGCTGTCGCCACGGAACTTCCAGAAGTTGGGCTTGCTCACATCCACCTGTACGCTCTCAACCTCGGGAGCCGACGGCATGGGTTCGGCCTGCTCGACGACAGTGGCCGTCTGCACGATTTCCTGATCGATGATGTCCTGGCGAAGCGTGCCAGCATGCTGCTGCTCGGTCTCAGTGATCCTCACCAGATCGGGACGCTTCAGATAGACATTCATCAGCGCCTGATTGATGGCCTGGCTTACCTCGTCGGGGTCGCTGGAAGCAATAGAGAGCTGACTGCCAGAAACGCCATGAAAGAATGTTAGCGGCGTGAAAAGCCTGTAATACTTGCCGTTAGGTTTGGCAGCATGAGCATTCAGCGAGCAGAGTGCCAATGCGATTAACAAGAGATTTTTCATAGGTTGCTGAGATATTGTTTATAATGTTTCTTAATTTGGCGGATGGCATGGTCGCGAATCTGCCTGACGCGCTCACGCTTGAGGTTCATGTCATCGGCAATCTCGGACATGGTGAGGTGATCTTGGGCGATACCGAAATAGGATTCGACCACCATTCTCGAACGCTCATCGAGCTTGTCGAGTGCATATTCTACGGCCTCGGCCGTATTCGCGTTATACACGCGTTCGTCGGCCAATGGCGAGTTGGGGTTCACAAGCACAGACAACAGACTGACGTTGGCCTTGGAGCCAAGAGGTGCATCTACCGAACGGCGCATGCCCTTGCCATTGCTCTCTACACGCGTCAGTTCGCCTTCGTGCTTCAGGGCCTTCTCTATCTGCTGGCGAATAAAGACAACAGCATAGTTGACGAAAGGCACACCCCTCTCAGGGTCAAACTTTTGGGCGGCCTTGATCAGTCCGACATTTCCCTCGCTAATCAGATCGTCAATATCAAGACCACGACCTTGATACTGACGAGCAGTGGTAATCACGAATCCCTGATTCTGCTCAACCAACTTATTGATATCATTCGTCTTTCCCATATACGTTCTTTTAAATAAGTGTGTGGTGTTTACTCGTCCTGATAAGCATCGACACCGATGGTTTCCTGACTGCCAATGGTGAGTTGGCGCAACTCGTAGTAAGAACCGTTGTAGATGTTCAGATCAACTTTGCCCTTGATGCCAGGCAACTGTCCCATGTCAGTGTGCTGCCAGAATTTCCAGGGTCCCCTATAGCTGACACTGTCCACGTAGTAATGAGCTATCCAGTAGGGATATTGATCAAAGACGGTGTCGTTCAGGTAGTCCTGTTTGAAACGATAGTATGTATAAAGAATTGGCTTGACGCCATAGTGTTTCTCTACGATGCGCAACCAACTGAGCACATCGTGCTTGAACTGCTGTTTGCTTTTGTTCTGAGGCTTATGCTCCACGTCAAGCACAGGAGGCAGGTCGCCCTTCTTCAGGTCAACGTTCTTGATAAAGAAACGAGCCTGTGCTGCCGCATCCGAGTGCATGCTGTAGAAATGATAGGCGCCACGCGTGAACCCATATTCATGCGCTTTCGAGAAGTTACGCTTGAACTTAGGGTCCAGACGGTCGGTACCCTCGGTAGCCTTGATCATGACGAAGCGGATGGGACACTCGTCTATCGTGCCGCGATTGCGCAGCAGTTCCCAGTCGATGGTGCCCTGATAATGGCTGACATCGATGCCGTGGATATTGTAGCCAGCAGGATAGTCAACCTCGCCATAAATGGCTTTCCAACGGATGCCGTAGGGCGACACGAAGAAATACCAGAACCCCCAGATATAGAGCCCCATCATGGCAATGCCTCCGAGCAACCACGTCCATCCTGGTAAACGATGACGCAGCAAGGCAAAGAAACCTTGACGTCTCTTCGTCTTGCTGCGTTTGTGGTTATACTTTGATCTCTTCTTTGCAGGCATTTACTTGCTCTGCTCCAAAGCCAGAGTGCGTGTAGGCTGGTCGCAAACCTCAGTGGGACCCCAGTACTGAATTGGACCAGGATAGATATATGCTGTCTCACGTGCCCACTTTTCGCGATTGGCTGCGAAGGTCTTGAAGGGCTTGCCATCAAGTTCTACGAGAGCCTTGCGGATAACGGGCTTCATCTCACCGTTACGACGCTCCATGTTCATCATCATGGTGATGGGCACACCACCAGCTTTCCACTCAGCAGCAGGTGCTGTGGTGTTCTTAACGATAGCCATGTAACCAGTCTTGCCGGCAGCAATCAGCTGAGCAGCACTGGTACCCAGAGCGTAGCAGTAGTCTGCATCGAAGTTAGAAGGAGCAGCGCAACGTCCTTCGTAACCGAAGAAGTGGTGTTGAGCAGAGAACTTGCCGACATACTTACCCTCAGCCTTCATAGCGTCGAGCTTCTTAGCTACCATCTCAGAAAGCAGTTTCTCTGTCTCGATGAGAGACACCTGTACATTGCCGTGAGGGTCGCGGTCGAGTGCCAACTGGCGAGCAACACCCTCTGGCAGGCTGTTGAACACAACAAGGTTCTCGGCTGTCAGATGACTCTTTGCAAAGTCAACCTGCTCGTCGCGGCTGATGTTCTTTGCCTCGGGCAATGCCAGCACGTCGTTGAGCTGAGCTATCAGTTTCTTGATGGCGGGGATGAACTCAATCAGACCCTCGGGGATGATAACAGTACCAAAGTTGTTGCCATCCTTAGCACGGGCAGCAACGGTCTCTGCGATATAGCTTACTACATCGTCGAGGCTCATCTGCTTTGCCTCTACCTCCTCAGAAACGAGGCAGATGTTTGGCTGAGTCTGCAGGGCACACTCCAAGGCGATGTGAGATGCCGAACGGCCCATCACCTTGATGAAGTGCCAGTATTTGCGTGCTGAGTTACAGTCGCGCTCGATGTTACCAATGAGCTCAGAGTAAGTCTTACATGCAGTATCGAAGCCGAAAGAAGTCTCAATCTGATCGTTCTTCAAGTCGCCGTCGATGGTCTTAGGACAACCGATCACCTGTACGCCATAGTTCTTTGCAGCATAGTACTCTGCCAATACGCAAGCGTTGGTGTTAGAGTCGTCGCCACCGATGATGACGATAGCCTTGATGCCCAACTCACGGATAATCTCGAGACCCTTCTCAAACTGATCAACTTTCTCAAGCTTGGTACGACCAGAACCGATCATATCGAAGCCACCAGTGTTGCGATACTCGTCGATGATATCGGCAGTCAGCTCCATATAGTTGTGATCAACCAGACCACCAGGACCTAAAATAAAACCGAACAGACGGTTCTCGGGGTTCAACTTCTTAACAGCATCAAAGAGACCGGTGATCACGTTGTGACCGCCAGGAGCCTGACCACCACTGAGGATGATACCAACATTCATTTTCTCGTGGGCTGTCTCCTGACCAGGAACGAACTCTACGAGAGGCATGCCATAGGTATTGGGAAAGAGGGCCTTGATCTCTTCCTGATTGTCAACACTCTGAGTGGCGGCACCCTCCTGCACCTTTACTGCGCCCTGAAGTCCGAGGGGCAGTTTGGGCTGGTAAGCAGCTCTTGCAATCTGCAATGCACTTTTTTCCATAATCTTTTTCTTACTTATATTTTAATGAATAAAATGTTCTATTACAATTCGACTGCAAAGGTAATCAATTTCAGTGAGAAAACTATCATGCGCGTGCATTTTTTTGTATTCTTTTTCATACGAAGAGAAGACCTATCTGATAAGCCAGCGCAGAAACGACCCAGGCCAGCAGCGTGGTGTAGAGAGCCATGAAACCAGCCCATCGCCACGACCCAGTTTCGTGCTTCACGGCAACGATGGTCGCAATGCAGGGGAAGTAGATGAGTACAAAGAGCAGATAGCTATAGGCTGCAAGAGGACCGACAGAGTCTAATCCGCCCAAGATGCCGATGGTAGATGCCACAATCTCCTTGGCGCCCACACCTGCCAACAGTGATACGTCCATTTGCCAACTGAAACCCTGCAGACTGAATATCGGGGCAATCAGGCGACCCAATGCACCAATAAAGCTGTGAGACATGTCATCAGCCACTCCGTGAGGACCGAAATAGCCCAAAGCCCACACAATGACAGAGGCCACCAGGATGATGCCACCCATCTTCTTCAGATACTCTTTACCTTTCTCCCACGTGTGGCGCCATATGGCTTTGGCTGTAGGCCAACGATATGGAGGCAGTTCCATCACAAAGGGGGTGTCCTCGCCCTTGATGACGAAGCGCGAGAACAGCTTGCTCACAACCACCGCCATCAGGATGCCGATGGCATAGAGACTGAGCATGATCCACGACTGATACTCCACGGCAAAAAAGGTGCCGATGATCATGATATAGATGGGCAGACGTGCCGAGCACGACATGAGGGGAATAATCATCATCGTGATGAGGCGCGAACGGCGGCTCTCAATGGTGCGGGTTGCCATCACGGCTGGCACATTGCATCCGAAGCCCATGATGAGGGGGATGAACGACTTGCCATGCAGTCCCATGACATGCATCATACGATCCATGATAAAGGCTGCACGAGCCATATAGCCTGAATCCTCCATCAGCGAGATGAAGAAATAGAGAATCAGTATCTGGGGCAGGAAGACGATGACAGCTCCAACACCACCAATAACGCCATCGACCAGCATGGACTGCAAGGGGCCCTCGCTCATGATCTGCCCCACCCAACTGCCGATCCACTCTACTATTTGTTCAATCCAATCCATGGGGTACTGTCCTAAGACAAAGGTTGTCTGGAACATCACGAAAAGAATGAAAAAGAAGATGGGCAAACCAAAGAAGCGGTTGGACATTACACGGTCGATGAGGTGTGTGGTGCGGTAGGTGTCTTCCTTCTCGCCTGTGCGGAACTTAGACTCGGTGAGGGCACCATTGATGAAGCCATACTTGGCATCCATAATGGCGGTCTCGGCATCGGTTCCAGTTTCTTCCTTTATGCGTGTATCGGCTTTGTCACGTGCGGCCAACAACAGGCGACGCTGCTCGTTCTTGCTCTCGCCCTCGAGATGGTTTCCGACATACTGCAGCACGTCACTGTCGTGCTCAAGCAGTTTGATAGCCAGATAGCGCGTAGAATAGCGCTGACGGATATGCTCGTCGGCTTTCAGATAGGTCTGAATGTCGCTAATGCCATTCTCTAACTCGTGACCGTAGTTGATGTGAATATGGCGAGAGGGACCCAGGTTGCCCTCATACACCTGGATGACGGCCTTAAAGAGTTCTTTGACGCCCATGCCGGTCTTGAAAGAGGTGGGAATCATGGGTACGCCAAACAGATGAGAAAGGGTGTCGAGGTCGAGAGTGTCACCGCGACGCTCAAACTCATCGTACATGTTAAGTGCCCCCACCATGGGTACGTTCATATCCACCAACTGTGTGGTGAGATAAAGATTGCGCTCCAAATTGGAGGCGTCGATCACATTGATAACCACATCGGGCATCGCTTCAGCCAAATGCTTTCTGACGTAAAGTTCCTCGGGCGAATAGCACGAGAGCGAATAGGTGCCGGGCAGGTCGGTGAGGTCGAACTCGTAGCCAAACATCTCGGCCTTGGCCACGGTAGCATCGACAGTGACACCACTATAGTTGCCCACATGGGCATGAGCACCGCTGGCATAATTGAACAGTGAGGTCTTACCACAGTTGGGATTGCCAACCAAGGCTACGTTCAGATGGCGGCGTTTGCGCAGTGCCTCGTGATGGGCATCGCGTCGCTCCTCGACGACACTTCCCTGGGCTCCCGCCACCGCATTACTAACAACTGGTACCGCCTGTTCCTGTACCACTTCTATCTGTTCAGCTTCTTGTCGGCGCAGACTGACTTCGTAGCCCATCACCTTATACTTCACAGGATCCTGCAAAGGTGCGTTCAACAACACCTCAACAGTTTTGCCCTTGACGAATCCCATCTCGATGATGCGCTTGCGGAAACCACCGTGTCCCAGCACTTTCACGATGACGCCTTTATCCCCTGTTCTCAGTTCTGATAATCTCATAGTTCTATTTCTTACAGTCTGCAAAGTTACAAATAATTTCCCAAAAAAGATGTCGGATAATTAAGTTTCAACATATGATACCTAAAAATGGGTACTCAGGAGAACAGAGAAACCGAAAGGGAGAAAACCGAACAGAAAACAGTGGGGAAACACAAAAACAAGCCCCCCGACCTTATCAAAGTCAGGGGGCTCTAAAACTTGTCTGTATCGAAGACTATGCTTCGACCAGTATTCTGACGATGCGCTCAGCAGTGCGTCCATCCCAGCGATCGGGCAATGCACATTTTTTCCAATTGCCAGCCACCATCTTACCGACCTCCTCCTGCAGGCGGGCAGCATCTTCGCCCACCAAAACGTTGGAACCGACGGTGACGGTCTCTTGGTGCTCGGTATAGCTATTCAGCGTGATGCAGGGCACACCATTGAATGTGGCTTCCTCCGACACATTGCCACTATCGGTGATGATGCCGCGCGCATGTGCCGTGAGCCAGCCAAACTCCAGATAATTCAACGAATCGACAATCTGAATGCGGTCTGACACCGACGCCACCACCTGGGCAGCTTGTCCGCGCAAGGGGGCTATGACAGGCATATTGCCAGCCGACTGAACAAGGGCATCAAGCATCTTTTTCAGGTTATCCCGGTCGGCCATCAGCGCCTTGCGGTTCAGGGTAAACACCAGATAAGCACCCTCCTGCACGTCGAGTGCCGGACGGTGCAGACGGTCGTGATTGAAACGGAGGGAGTCCATCAGTATATTGCCAACCATATAGGTCTGTCCTATGTCACCCTGTTCGCGAGTGGCCACACTGTTGCTCTTCACACCAGCCGTGAAAAGATAGTCACTCAAGGCATCGATGACCAGACGGTTAATCTCCTTGGGCATACTAATGTCGAACGAACGAGTGCCTGCCACCAAATGGGCCAGACGAACGGCTCGCTTCTTGGTGACGATAGCTGCCGCCATCGTAGAGGCCAAGTCATCGACCACAATAACCACGTCGGGATGATGCCGGTCCAGATACTGATCGAACTCGGCCATCACACGACTCGTAATCTCGTTCAGTTTGACGCTGTCCACATTCAAATAGACGGTAGGACGTGGCATCTGCAGATCCTCAAAGAGCGTAGGCTCGAGCGTAGGGTCGTCCTCACGACCAGTGTAGATCAACTGATAGTCTGCTGCCCCACTCTTCTCAATAGCTCGGATAAGCGGTGCCACCTTTACAAAATTTGGACGTGCACCGGCAACAATGCAGATTTGTTTCTTCATAACTGCTAATGGTTGTTTATTGTTTATTGTTTCAATAATTCGTCAATCTCATCAAACTGTCGTCCCATATTCAGATTGAGATAAATACGATAAAGGGCTGGCGCCCACTTGTTTTTCTCGTCGGGACACATCTTGCGGTAGGTCTCCATATTGGTGCGCGCACTCTGATAATGCTGGCGGACAGTCTTTTTGTCGCTGGCAGTCATGGCCATGTTCATATAAGCCGTGGCAGCATTGAAATAGACTTCGGGCAGACTGTCGTTCAGTTGCAGCAGGCGTTGACACACCTCAATACATGCCTCGTTGCGCTCAAGACGCAACAGGGCTGAAGATTTAGCAAAGAGGAACAGCTCACTGCTATCGTTCACCGCAATGGCGCTATCAGCTGCTGCCAGCGCCCTATCGTGCTGTCCCAGGCGGGTATATTCATCTATCAGACGTGGAAAGAAATAGGCAAACAGTGGGAAACGACGGAAGCCCTCCTGGAGGGTGGCTAGATAAAGAGTGCGATTGTTTTGCCACAGGTAGGCCTCGGCCACATACTGCAGCGTGAATGCAGCACGTGCAGAGTCAAGTAGAGCCGTATGCTGATAGCGTAGAGTCAACTCAGGGTCGTGCTGCTTGTAGGCACTGAACGTGGCCCAATAAGCAGCCTCGGGCAATCTCTTGTCGCGGGCATTATAGTCATAGCCAGTGAAAAGAGGTTGATTCCTACATTCGATGTAGGTCTGAAAGAAATTGAAGGCATCTTTCCAATTGCCTTTTCGCACATGGAACACACCACCGTTGAAGAGGTTGGAGCGCTGTGCATCCATCTGCGAAGCATGACGCTTGCGATACGAAGGTGCCACACGTCCCTTCTTGTCGGGGCGGGCATCAACACTGTCGAGCGTCTCGAGGATCATAAACATGCGGTTCACATTTCCGAAAAAGGCAGCCGTATCTAATGACTGCTTCAGATAGAATTTCTCGTTACCCTGATTATATTTTCCGCGCACTGCGTCGTACAACGTCAGATAGACCTTCTCGTTGTTTTTATTTGCCGTGTCTTTGAGCAGATTCATCATCAGCTGATCTGCTCCGTCATAGTTGCCGCTCTTGATATAAGACCGTGCCTGACTGAGCTCTTTCTTCTGAGCCATCAGGCACGGTGTTATTGATAGTAAGAGAAGCAACGTCGAAATGATTTGCTTCGTCATTGAGTGTGTTTTTTTGCTTTACTTGTTCAGTGCTTCCATCTCGGCAGCCTCTTTCTCCATCTTCAAGGCATAGTAAACCTGCCAGAGAGGATATGCCCAGTTGCACTTTTCGCGCAATGGATCAAGCTCGCGTGCCTTTTCCAAATAACCCTTAGATACGGCAAGTACCTCCTTCACCTTCTCGAAGTTGGCAACGGTGATTGTACCTGTGCGCTTGTCGGCCAATTCGTCCTGCAGCGCACGTGCCTTTGAGTTATAGCAAACACCCAGGTTGAAGTTGCCCTCGATATAGGCGGGATCAATCTCGATGGTCTTCTTATAGTCCTCAATAGCTGCATCCCACTTCTCGTCCTGCATGTCGGCATAACCCTTCAGGAACCAAGCGGTCTTGTTGTTGGCATCGGCAGCAATCTCCTCTTCAGCGAAAGCACGCATCTCGTCGTTGCTTGCCTTAGCATAGAACTCAACCAACAGGTTGAAGTAGCGCTGCTCGGCGGGTTCTGCCTTGTGCATCTCCTTCAAGTGATTGATAAATGCCAACGTATCGGCAGCAGTCTTGCAGTTTTCTTTCTGAGAGAAGAGCAGAATCTCCTTTGCTTCATCGGCCTTGGCAGGATCCATGGCGGTCAGACGGGCATAGCGCTCGGCCTTCACATAGTCTTTCTGTTGATAAGAAAGGAATGCTGCATAGTAGGCAATGTCGTAGAAGAAAGGATCTTGAGGGAAGTCCTTCACACCATTGAAGATTGAGGTATTACGCATATTCAGATAGAGTTCCCAGTCTTTCAGAGCTTCATTGAGGTCCTTCTGGTTATAGAAGAACTGACCTGCTTGAACCAGGGCAATGCCGTGGTTCTTGAAACGGCCCTGAGCAGCACCACGGTACTTAAGTTTAACCTTACCCTTTGCGTCGGGCAACTGATCCAATTCGTCGCACTTCAGAGCAGCTTCCCATGCGCCTACAGCCGCCTTATACATACCAAGGGTATCGTAAGGAGTGTTCTGCTTGGTTAGCTGGTTCTGTGCATCGATGGTTTGAATAGCCATAAACTTATCATAGCAGATATCCGACTGCAATTTCCAGGCTGCCTCTTTGTTGAGAGTCTCTTCGGATGTGAGAGCTGGTGCCAACTTAGCGATAGCCGCATCGAAATCCTTACTTGCGAGGAGCTTCTTTGCATCTTTCACAACGGCATCCTGAGCAAAGGCTGTGGTGGCAGCTGCTGCCATCAGGGCCATGGTCATTAACTTTTTCATCTTCATAATAAATTGTTAGTTAAACGGTTTATTCATTGTCATTATCTGGCGTTTCCTGTGACTGAGAAACTTCAGAAGCATCAACATCTTCTGCGATCTCCTCGGGCAAGTCTTCTGCATCAGACTTCTGCACCTTGCAGACACTGGCGATGGTGTCGTTCTTCTTTGTCAGGTTGATCAGGCGAACGCCCTGTGTGGCACGCCCCATGACACGAACTTCACTGACGTTCAGACGAATCAGGATACCACTCTTGTTGATAATCATCAGGTCGTTCTCGTCGGTCACAACCTTAATGGCTACCAATCGACCAGTCTTCTCGGTGATGGCAAGAGTCTTAACACCCTTGGTACCACGGTTGGTGATACGATAATCCTCGATGTCTGAACGCTTTCCATAACCATTCTCGGAAACTACCATAATGGTCTCAGTCTGAGGATCGTTGACGCATACCATGCCTACAACCTCATCATCGCCATCGTCAAGACGCATACCGATAACACCCGTTGACACACGTCCCATAGTGCGTACGGTATTCTCATTGAATCGAACAGCACGACCATTGCGGTTGGCCATGATAATCTCGTTGTTGCCATTGGTCAGACGAACACTGACTACCTGGTCGCCCTCGTTGATATTGATGGCTATCACACCGGCAGAACGTACGTTCTTGTACTGGTTCAGACAGGTCTTCTTCACGATACCATTCTTGGTGGCAAACATCACATAGTGACTGTTCAGGAATTCCTCGTCGTCGAACTTGCTGATACGGAGTACTGCATTGATAGCATCGTCGGGCTCAATGTTCAGCATATTCTGAATGGCACGCCCCTTGGAGTTCTTGTCGCCCTCGGGAATTTCGTAGCACTTCTGCCAGTAGCAACGACCCTTCTGAGTGAAGAACAGCAAGGTGTTGTGCATGGTAGCAGGATAGATATACTCGGTGAAGTCATTGTCACGATGGCGAGCTGCCTTGGCACCTACACCACCACGGCTCTGCTCATGGAACTCGCTCAGCGGTGTGCGCTTGATGTAACCCATGTGGCTGATGGTAATCACCACGGGGTCGTTAGGATAGAAGTCTTCAGCGTTGAACTCATGATCGAAAGGAATAATCTCGGTCTTACGCTCGTCGCCATACTTCTCTTTCACTTCCAGCAGGTCGTTCTTCATCACTTCCTTGCAACGCTCAGGGTTGTTCAGGATTTCCTCCAAGTCGGCGATGAGTTTCATCAGTTCGTCGTACTCCTGATGCAGCTGATCAACACGCAGACCTGTGAGCTGACTCAGACGCATATCAACGATAGCCTTTGACTGAAGCTCGTCCAGGTCGAAACGCTTCTCCAAATTGCGCTGAGCATCTGAAGGAGTGGCAGACTGACGGATGATATGCACAACCTCATCGATATTGTTGACGGCGATGATTAAGCCTTCCAGAATATGCGCACGCTCTTGCGCTTTCTTCAGGTCAAACTTGGTGCGACGGATAGTCACCTCGTGGCGATGCTCGATAAAGTAGCGTACGCACTCTTTCAGCGATAGCAACTTTGGACGCATCTTGCCATGGGTACCAGGGATGGGCACCAGAGCAATGTTGTTCACAGAGAATGAGCTCTGCAGGGCGGTCATCTTGAACAACTTATTCAAGATAACGTTGGCATTGGCATCGCGCTTGCAGTCAACCACGATACGCATACCCTGACGACCAGACTCGTCGTTGACATTAGAGATACCCTCAATCTTGTGCTGGTTGGCCAGGTCGGCAATATAAGCCACAAGGTCGGCCTTGTTCACGCCATAGGGAATCTCGGTCACAACGATCTTGTCGTGAGCTTCGCCACTCTCGATCTCAGCCTTTGCACGCATCACGATGCGACCACGACCGGTCTCATAGGCATCCTTGACGCCTTGTAGTCCATAGATATATGCGCCTGTAGGGAAATCGGGACCAGGGATATATTGCATCAGTCCCTCGGTGTCAATATCGGGATTGTCAATAAATGCACAGCATCCATCAATCACCTCACGCAAGTTATGAGTAGGCATATTGGTTGCCATACCGACAGCAATACCATTACCGCCATTGACCAGCAGGTTGGGCACCTTGGTCGGCATGACGCTTGGCTCTTCGAGGGTATTGTCGAAGTTGGGGTCCATATCCACGGTATCCTTCTCTATGTCGTCCATGATATGTTCACCCATCTTGGAAAGACGGCACTCTGTATAACGCATGGCTGCAGGTGAGTCACCGTCAACAGAACCGAAGTTGCCCTGGCCGTCAACCAGTGTGTAACGCATGTTCCATTCCTGTCCCATGCGCACCAGAGCTCCATATACAGACGAGTCGCCGTGGGGGTGATACTTACCAAGCACCTCACCTACGACACGTGCACATTTCTTGTGGGGTTTGTCACTGGTATTTCCAATTCCCATCATACCATAGAGGATACGACGGTGTACTGGTTTGAATCCGTCACGAACATCAGGAAGAGCACGAGCCACAATTACCGACATGGAGTAGTCGATATAAGACGACTTCATCTCCTCTTCAATGTTAATCTTTAAAATTCTGTCGTTGTCAAAAGTCTGATCCACTTTTATCTTATTTTACTAATTTATTTTGAGACAAAAATCAACGAGAAGGGCATTTTAAGGCCCGCTGACGCGTTTTGCCTATTAACTTTCAGCGAACAAAGGTACAACTTTTTCTTGAATACAAAAAAGTTTTAAGCAATTTTAAGCCTATCTGACTGTAATATGAAAACAGGGTTGCTTGCGCTCGTATTTCACATAGCAACGACCTTGCTGCCGCAAATCGTTGAGCACCTCGCTTAAAACCTGCTTATAGCGAGCCTCGCCATAGTCGGGCTTAGGACACTCTGTCGGGTCGGTCACTTTTGCATAGAGGTTGTAGTTGACATCGAAAGTTGTGCCATAAAGATGACACGACTGCTCGGTGGCATTACCATTGTGACGACGCAAGCGCTTCACATCATACTCAGAACGAAGCACACTGGTCACGACAATATAGTGCAAAGGGAGACCTTTCACCTGAAGACTGTCCATAAAATTACGACCGATATCCTCGAGGAGAAGCGCTGCATGGGGAACAAGATAAGGAATGCTTGACGTGAGTGGCTTAATAATATAATAAGGTGAAGAGCCTATATACACTAACTCACACTTGCGACGCTCGGCATCCTCGCGGTCTTTTACAGGCGAAACACCCCATTGCTTGGCAGACAATAATTGCACATGATTGCTATCAGGAAAGGCTTTATCGAAGCTGGCAACGCCACGAATGCGGTGAGACTTACTCCAATCGATGGTTTTCGAAACCGAGGGTACAGGAGAATCTGTAGGTGTCTGCACTTTTGCATCCGCCCGAAACGATGAGTCTTCAAGGCTATCAACAGCATCTGATGCTACAACATCTTGACAATCCTGAAACTCGGGACTGACAGACTCGCCCAAAAAGACACAACGCACAAGTGCCAATACAATAACAACGATACCAAACCACTGAATATATCTTTTACTATTCTTGTTTATCTTTTTCCTGCTATTCATTGCCCTGTAGATTTTGAGCGCAAAATTAATAAAAAATAACGAAACAAAAGAACAACTATAAGGAAAAATAATAAGCCTATTTTTTTAGCTTAATTTTTGCAAGAGTCAACGAAAGTTATTAACTTTGCACGCAAATTCTAAACACTTACAATCTTGACAGAGAAACATATCGTTTTAGAGGATATTGACCCTGTGGTCTTTTACGGCGTTGGCAACGCCCATTTGCAAATGCTTAAGGCGCTCTATCCGAAGTTGCGCATCGTGGCTCGCGACAACGTGATGCGCATCATGGGCGACGAGGAACAGATGGCTTCATTCGAAGAGAGTGCAGAGAAAATCAGGCTTCACGTGTTGAGATTCAACTCACTGAAAGAAGAAGACATTATCGACATCGTGAAAGGCAAAAGGACACGCGATGAGATACCAGAAGGTGTAGTAGTTTATGCGCTTTCCGGCAGAGCCATCAAGGCAAGAAGCGAGAATCAGCAGAAGCTGATCAACGCCTATAACGAGAACGATATGGTCTTTGCCGTAGGACCTGCAGGAACGGGTAAGACTTATCTATCAATAGCATTGGCTGTCAAAGCCTTAAAAGACAAAGAGGCAAAGAAAATTATCCTCAGTCGTCCCGCTGTCGAAGCAGGTGAGAAACTCGGCTTTCTGCCCGGCGACATGAAAGACAAGATTGACCCATACCTACAACCTCTTTACGATGCGTTGGAAGACATGATTCCACAAGTAAAATTGCAAGACATGATGGAAAAGCGTGTCATCCAGATTGCCCCCTTAGCTTTTATGCGCGGACGCACACTGAACGACGCCATTGTCATTCTCGACGAGGCACAGAACACCACCCCCGCGCAGATTCGCATGTTCCTGACACGCATGGGATGGAACACCAAAATGATCATCACTGGCGACATGACCCAAATAGACCTGCCCCACTCTCAGAAGAGCGGTCTTGTTGAGGCCTTACACATTCTGAACGGTGTGGAAGGCATCGGGGTTGTCAATCTTACCCAGAAAGACATCGTCAGACATAAGCTGGTGACTAAAATCGTGAATGCCTACGAGGCCTTCGACAAGGAAGGCTAAAGGCGGATAACATATATTTTTCACAATAGTATATAGAAGGAATCCATATTTTTTGTAACTTTGCAAACAATATATTGAGACAATAGGTAACTAAATTAGGTAAAAAAATGAAAGCGTTAACAAGTACTGACTTCCATTTCGATGGACAAAAGAGTGTTTATCACGGAAAAGTTCGCGATGTTTACAACATCAACGACGACCTCATGATTATGGTGGCAACCGACCGTATCTCGGCTTTCGATGTGGTGCTTCCCAAAGGTATCCCTTTCAAAGGTCAGGTGCTGAACCAGATTGCAGCAAAATTCCTGGATGCTACTACCGACATCTGTCCAAACTGGAAGTTGGCCACTCCCGACCCCATGGTGACCGTAGGTCTCAAGTGTGAAGGTTTTCGTGTTGAGATGATTATCCGTTCCATCCTCACAGGCTCAGCGTGGCGCGAGTACAAGAATGGCTGTCGCGAGCTGTGCGGCGTTAAACTGCCCGACGGCATGCGCGAGAACGAGCGTTTCCCCGAGCCAATCATCACGCCGACAACCAAGGCTGACGAGGGTCACGACATGAATATCTCAAAGGAGGAAATCATTGCTCAGGGCATTGTTTCGGCAGAGGACTATGCCATCATGGAGGACTATACGCGCAAGCTTTTCGCACGCGGACAGCAGATTGCAGCCAAGCAGGGTCTGATTTTGGTAGATACCAAATACGAATTTGGCAAAAGAGATGGCAAAGTATATCTCATCGATGAAATCCACACTCCTGACTCAAGCCGTTATTTCTATGCCGATGGTTACGAGGAGAAGTTGGAGAAGGGAGAGCCTCAGCGTCAGCTCTCTAAGGAGTTTGTGCGTCAGTGGCTGATTGAGCACAACTTTATGAACGAGCCCGGACAACAGATGCCTGAGATTACCGATGAGTATGCCGAAAGCGTTTCGGAGCGCTACATCGAGCTCTTCGAGCACATCGTAGGCGAGAAGTTCGACCGTGCTGCCGAGACTGGCGACATTGCTCAGCGCATCGAGAAGAACGTAACAGAATGGTTATGTACCAACAAGAAACGATAAAACCCTATCACGAGGGAGAAAAAGCCAAACAGGTAGAGGCGATGTTCGACAACATCGCCCCTACCTATGATACGCTCAACCACCGTCTGTCGTGGGATATAGACCGAAGCTGGAGGAAGAGGGCCATCAAGACACTGGCTCCCCACCACCCCCAAATCATCCTCGACATTGCCACTGGCACTGGCGACTTTGCCATTCTATCGGCACAGATGCTGAAGCCCGTCAAACTGATAGGCACAGACATCAGCGAGGGCATGATGAAGATTGGCAAGGAAAAGGTAGAGCGGTTGGGACTCGAGCAGACCATCTCGTTTGAGAAAGAAGACTGTCTGCACCTCAGCTACGAAGACAATTCGTTTGATGCCGTAACTGCGGCCTTCGGCATCCGCAACTTTGCCGATTTGGACAAAGGGCTCAAAGAGATGTGTCGCGTGCTGAAACCTGGCGGGCATCTCAGCATCGTAGAGCTGACCACACCCGTTAGCTTCCCTATGAGGCCACTATTCCGCCTCTATTCGCACTCCATCCTCCCCCTATACGGGCGTTTAATCTCCAAGGATGGCAATGCCTACTCTTACTTGACAAAGACCATCGAGGCATTCCCTCAAGGCGAACGCATGATGGACATTCTGCGACAAGCAGGATTTTCCCAAACCTCTTTCAGACGACTCACATTCGGCATTTGCACACTATACACAGCAACTAAGTAAAACAAGACAACGATCATGGATAAGTACGGACTTATAGGTTACCCCTTGGGACACTCGTTCTCAATCAGTTACCACAACCAGCGGTTTGCTGACGAAGGTATCAACGCCAAGTATTTCAACTTCGAGATACCAACCATCGACGACTTGGCAGAAGTTCTAAATTCCAATCCCGACCTCAAAGGCCTCAACGTGACCATCCCCTACAAAGAAAAAGTCATGGAGTTTCTGGACTATATCAGTCCTGAGGCACGCGCCATCGGTGCAGTCAACGTGATACGTGTCTTGCACGAAGGCAAAAAAATCATTCTTAAAGGCTACAACTCGGACGTGATAGGTTTCACCCAAAGCATAGAGCCACTTCTGGAAAGCTATCACTCGAAAGCACTTATTCTTGGCACTGGCGGTGCCTCAAAAGCCATTGCCTACGGACTGAAGTCGCTCGGACTTGAGTCTATATATGTGAGCAGATACCAGCGCCCAGACACCATTCAATACGAAAACATCACACCCGAAGTGGTCAAGGAGTACAATGTGATTGTAAACTGTACGCCGCTGGGCATGTATCCAAAGACAGACGAATGCCCCGACCTGCCCTACGAAGCCCTTGACGAGCATAATATCCTCTATGATCTTATCTACAACCCCGACGAGACGCTCTTCATGAAGAAAGGCGCAGAAAGAGGTGCCACCGTAAAGAACGGCCTAGAAATGCTACTGTTACAGGCCTTTGCCAGCTGGGAGTTTTGGACTGGACGTGAGAAATAAGCAATAGAATAATGGCAGAAGTTTGGAGTGTCTTTGGAATATATGCCAGCACATTTGCGGTTATCATTTTAGGTTGCCTGACGGCAGACCTGAAAACGAGCGCAAATGCGACGGCCCTGATTAAGCGAAAGAAGGAAGAACTGTTTCTTTGTGCTTCTCGTTTCAACAATCAGGTGAAGACACTCGAACAATCATACAAGCAGGATCTGAGGTCCATCACCAGTCAGCAAACCATTTTTACCAGGCTGACAAGCCCTTCGAAGGAGAGCATCAGGCAAAACTACGAAACGCTATACCTGAAAAATAGAGCAGCCCTCTCACTCCAAATAAAAGAGGTGTTGAAGGAATGGGACGACACAAAAGGTTCCGAACGCACCATCTCTAGACTATGGAAGGTTGTGATGGTCGTGGGGCTCATCGCCCAGCTGACGGCATGTAGCTACAGTATCATCCAATCAGAAATCAACCACGAAGCCAATCTGCCCACAGACAAGGAATGGACAGCACAAAGCATACCGATGCCACATCTGACAGATGGCAGTCGCTATGTGTCAAACCCCGACAACATTATATCGCCCCAGACAGAAGAACTGCTCAACAGGCAAATGAAAAGACTGGATGACGAACTGGGGATAGAGTCTGCCGTCATCATTGTCAACCATGTAAAAGACCAAGACATCTTCCGCTTTGCGCAGGACATCTTTGATACATATAAGGTTGGAAAAGACGACCGCGGACTGGTCTTCGTTTTAGCCTACAAAGATCATCTGATACGCACACATACCGGCCGCTCTCTGGAAGCCGACTTGACAGACGTAGAATGCTTCAGACTACAAGAGGATTATATCAAACCCTGCATGAAGGTTGAGCAGCCCGACAGTGCCATGCTGTATTGGTCGGTTGCCATCTATAACCTTCTGCAAAAGAAGGACCTGCCCTATCTGAAACAATTAGAAAGACCTGCCAAGAGCATTGAATCTGATGCGCCGTCAGTAATATTCACCCTTTACTTCCTTTTATTCATAGGATGGACTGTGTTATATTTCTTCATTAGTGCCCGTCATGGATGGAACCTAAAGACCTATGCATACCACCATGTGTTAGCCAACCCATTCACCAGACAGACGCCCTCCGTCGTCATTATCCCTGGCAGCGGAGGCTTTGGTGGCGGTGGCAGCTTTGGCGGTGGCAACTTTGGCGGTGGCAGCTTTGGCGGAGGTTTCAGCGGTGGAAGTTCTGGTGGCGGCGGTGCCACCTCAAGTTGGTAAATAAAATAATCATTAAACAATAACAGTTATGAAAAAAAGTTATGTTATTCTCATCATTGTTGCCGTGGTTACCATGCTGTTGGTAATATGGGTAAAAGGAACATATAACGGCATGGTATCTGCAGAAGAAGAGACCACGACACAGTTGGCCTACATACAATCTGCCTATCAGCGCAGAGCTGATCTGATTCCAAACCTTGTAGAGGTTGTCAAAGGCTATGCCGCCCACGAAAAAGAAACGCTGGAGGGTGTGGTCAGCGCCCGCTCGAAGGCAACAAGTATCACACTTGATGCAGATAACATCAAAGCATATCAACAGGCGCAGGGCGAACTGTCAAGCGCACTGAGCCGTCTGCTGGCTGTCCACGAGGCTTATCCAGACCTGAAGGCCAACGAGAACTTCCGCGATTTACAGGTACAACTGGAAGGCACAGAGAACCGCATCAACGAGGCTCGCAACAAGTATAACGAGTCTGTGCAGGCATACAACATCAACATCCGCCGTTTCCCCAACAACATCCTTGCCGGTATGTTCGGCTTCGAGAAGATGGACAAGTTTGAAGCTGCCGCAGGAGCAGAAAAAGCACCAGAAGTTAAATTCTAAAAATCATCAATAGTTTCAATGAACAATCGTTACATGCAACGCGGAGTAAGTGCCGCAAAAGAGGACGTACACAACGCCATCAAGAACATTGACAAGGGTATTTTTCCTCAAGCCTTCTGTAAGATTATCCCAGACATTCTGGGTGGTGACCCCGAGTATTGTAACATCATGCATGCCGACGGTGCTGGCACTAAGTCTTCACTGGCATACATGTACTGGAAAGAAACGGGCGACCTGTCGGTATGGAAAGGTATTGCGCAGGATGCCATCGTGATGAACACCGACGACCTTCTTTGCGTAGGTGCCGTCGATAACATTCTCGTTTCTTCTACCATCGGACGCAACAAGATGTTGGTGCCGGGTGAAGTCATCTCGGCCATCATAAATGGTACGGACGAATTGCTGTCCGAGCTGCGCGAGATGGGCATTGGCATCTACCCCACTGGTGGCGAGACAGCCGATGTGGGCGACTTGGTACGCACCATCATTGTGGACTCTACCGTGACCTGCCGCATGAAGCGCAACGATGTCATTGACAATGCCAACATCCGTCCTGGCGACGTCATCGTTGGTCTCTCGTCAACAGGTCAGGCAACCTATGAGAAACGCTACAATGGCGGTATGGGCAGCAACGGACTCACCTCGGCACGTCATGACGTATTTGCCAAATATCTGGCAGAGAACTACCCCGAAAGTTTTGACCACGCAGTGCCCGACGAGTTGGTTTACAGCGGAAAATATAAGCTCACAGACAGCGTTGACGGTTCTCCTGTCAATGCTGGTCAGTTGGTGCTCTCGCCCACCCGCACCTATGCTCCCGTCATCAAGAAGCTGCTCGACGAGCTGCGTCCCGAAATCCACGGCATGGTGCACTGCACTGGTGGTGCTCAGACCAAGGTACTACATTTTGTCAGCGAAAACTGTCGCGTCATCAAGGACAACATGTTCCCCGTGCCACCACTTTTCCGTGCCATTCACGAATGTTCCGGCACCGATTGGAAGGAGATGTATCAAGTATTCAACATGGGTCATCGCATGGAAATCTATGTTCGCCCAGAGGTTGCCCAAAAAGTTATCGAACTCTCTAAATCTTTCAACATCGATGCACAGATTGTGGGTCACATCGAAGAAGGCAAGAAGAGTCTCACCATCAAGAGCGAATTTGGAGAATTTAATTACTAAATGAGGAATCTCCCCTCAATTAAAGAAAGCAGGCTACCATTTGGAGAGTCTGCTTTTTTTGTTTTTATAGAACACCTTGTTGAATAACAAAAACCTCATAAAAGCCGCTGATATTGTTGTTGATGAGCTACAAGCTCATCTGTCTGTCAATCGTGCTTCAGAAAAAGGGAAACTAGTTTGCCTTTTTTCTGAAGTACAACCAACAAACAGCCTATGGCTACAACGACATCATCGAAAAACCAAGAAAAACGCCTACTGCCAAGTAAAAATAGACTGTGGAGTAAGGGATTAGAATTCAGAGAAGGTCGTTTTTAAGTCTAAATGCACGTATTCTAAAGTCTAGAAGAGGCGTTTCTAAAGTCTAAAACCGAAGCTATCATTTCTGGTCTAGCCCCTGGATGCTCTACACCCAGCCCTTAGAAGGACCGTATCCAGGGGCTAAAACGACCCGTTCCAGGGGCTGGATGCGCCACTTCTAGGGGCTGGACGGACATCAAAAGTAAAGCTATGACAACGCAAAAGCGAAACTATAACAAGACGAAAGCAGCACTATGACAGTGCGAAACCGTTCCTATCCCGACCAAGAACAGAACACCCGATGATGAACAACCCAGCCGCTTTTGTAGTCCATTATCATGCGTAAAGGTACCGCTCGGCTTTGCCGCTTATATGAACGTAGCGAGTCTTAAGAATTGAGTTCCAGATATTCGAGGCAGAACATCGCATAGTTTATCCTGCCCTGCTGATACGTTGTCTGTTCCTCGCTCATGGCCAACTGTCTGTGAAGCATAGCCAGATGATACTTGCCATACGTCAGCGTCAACTTGGCAGCCAGCGTCACATCAATGGCACGTCGTTGATAACGCTCTGTCAATCCCTGTTGGGGTTTAAAGTGATTGAGCGTTGTTTCAGAGAAGTATTTTTTTATTAAATTTTGGTAATTTCCGCCGAATATTCCTCTGTTCTCAAGAAAAATTAGTAATTTTGTGACCAAACAACAACGAAAGTGTTTTTATGTGCACATATAAGGAACTGGAAAATATTGAACTGCCCAACGGAAAGACCGTCAAGGAGGTGAACGAGGCTGTGCGTCAAGAAGTGGAGAAAATCTACTTAGAGGCATGGCAGCAAGGTGTTTCTGTACCTTTTTTCGATAAAGAGGGAAATATTTACCTTGCAAACCCTGACGGCAGCGAGGATCGCGTGAGCCTTGACCGCAAGACACGTACATATCACGTGCTTCATCGCACAGCGCAACCTGGCCAGGGACGTTATTCCTATCTTATTGCACGATAATGGAACGTCGCCCTGAACTCACCATCATTGCCGGTCCAAATGGAGCAGGGAAAAGCCGCTTGTGTCCACTCTACGTAAGCACACATTCCTTCGACGGCGACAAACTCATGCTGAATCTACGCAGAGAACACCCTGACTGGCCTGACCGCTGGGTTAGCGGCACTGTAGCTTCAGAATTGGAAAAACAGAAGGCGAAAGCATTAGAGGATAGAACAGATTTCGCTTTCGAGACCAATTTTTCCAGCGATATGGTAGTCAACATGGTAAATGAGTTCAAGGCGGCACAGTTCAAAATTTCCTTATGCTATTTTGGACTGCTTTCAGAAGATGAAAGCGTTAGCAGAGTAAAGTTAAGAGCGCAAACTGGCGGGCATGATGTAACAGACGAAGTGATACGTTTCAACTTCACAGAGGGTCTTGCAAAGGCCAAGCAGCATCTGCACATATTCGAGAATCTGACTTTTGTTGATGGGAACTCAGACTATGGCCATATTGTCGCCCTGCACATCGCGAAGAGCCGTATTCACAAAATTGAAGACAACCCACCATTGTGGTTCAAGCAACAATTTGAACAGTCATTCAACGATTTAAATCCTAAAGACTTGTAGAAATCCACCACCTCGCGCATCGAGGCGATATACATTCTGAGCCGTCTGCCGTTGAGGGGTGTGCGCTTACCGTTCGTCCCGCTCGGCTTTGCCGCTTATATGAACGTAGCGAGTCTTAAGAACTAAGTTCTTGGAATTCCTGGCAAAAGGTGTCGTAATCTATCCTGCCTTGCTGGTACCTTTGAGCCCCCCCGTTAATCGGGGGTACGGCGTAAGCCAAGGGGCAAACATAATCCTAAGAGCATACACCCTCTTGCAGAACTCCTCCACCACGCTTGGCACAAAGTATTCGTCGGCATATTCCTCTAAGAGCCGTTTGAACTCCCTATATGTGGCGATAGATTCATCTGTACTTTCCTCTTGTGTGTGCATACGCTCGACCTCAGGTCGCTTGCTACCATAGGGACGCAAGAAGTCCGCTGGCGACGAATGGAAAATGGTCATCTGATTCTTCGCAAGCGAAGCGACTAAGGTCGAGCGCATCATTGCCCGACTGTTGCTCTGCCTGCTGATACGTTGTCTGCTCCTCGCTCATAGCTAGCAGCCTGTGAAGCAACGCAAGATGATACTTGCCATACGTTAGCGTCAACTTGGCAGCCAGCGTCACATCAATCGCACGACATTGGTAACGCTCTAACAAGCCTTGCTGTGGCTTCAGATGGCTGAGTGTTGATTCTGAAAAATAGTTTTCAGGTATTACTGATATCATCAACATATTCCTTTTCAATCTCATCTATTAGCATGGATAAATCTGAAATACTTAATGGTTTCCCCTCAACTAAATCGACTTTTGATGCCTTGTGTTTATAATAGTAGCGTAAAAACGGAGTGTTATTAAACTCAAATCCACAGATTAGAACAGGATAGTCAGAATAATCATCTCCTTTCTCCATAATGCTTATAATACAATAATATGGAAGGAGAGCCACATGCTCAGCACGTATGTCAAATTCGTTTTCCTGCAAATTGTCATCGTCCTTTATTCTTCTCCAACATTTAGTATCTATGTCAATTGCTATTCTGTAATTGTCCCAATATAAATCCAGGAACTCAATACCAACGTCAGTTAATTGATAAGGACAGATCTCACAATAGCTGGCATTCTCACCATAGGAATCATCAACATCATCAACAGAACGTATAACAACCTTTTCAAATCTGAATTGTTTTGAAGGATCTCTGGCTATTTCCATTCTTATCTCTGGTGTCCAATTGACTTTCTGCAGCAATATCTTTTCGACTTCCTGCCTCACCTTGTTTCCGTTAACAACTTTTTTAATGTTCCTATTGTGCTCTGTCTCTATACCAAAAAACTTATATAGCAAATCTTTATAGTCACTATAAAGCATCGTTTCAAGTTTCGTCCCAACCCACACATCACTTCCGTTGAATCCTCTTTCCTCACTATATGATTTTATGAATTGGAGTGTATCAGTAGTAATGTTGCAAGCAAGAGCAATGAGCAGCATACAGCTCTTGGCAATTTCGTAATTGCCAACAATCTTGTCAATTGCAGCCTGTGCGTCTGCCTTTGTGAAAGACTGATGATTCTTACATTGAATGTACCAAGTAGTTTCTTCCGTGTCAACACCCCAAATGTCTACTCCGCCATCTTTCCCCTTTTGACCTATTGGAGAAAGTTCACCCCATTTATATTTTCTGTAAACTATTTCAAAAACCAGCTCTTCGAAACGTTGCCAAGGAAAATCTTCAAAGTGAAGTCTGTTTGTTGTGCGTGTTGGATTATTCATAATCATTCATTTTTTGTTAATAATCTCTTTTGTCACCATTTTATACAATAAATGGTTTTCAGTTCCTACTATTTTTAGTTGCCTCTATTTCTTTACGTGTGTTCTATACGGCTACAATCACAAATCTGAGCGATTTTCTCTTTAAGCAACTTTTCTTCCTTTGCCATATGCGAACAGAAATCTTTAAAATTGTCGCAGATTGTAGAAACATTCATTCCAATAATTGACATTGTCCCTCCACGACCACTAAGAGACCTTGTCATTTTAATGTCAGAATTTTCCAGTGGCACTATAAAGCCGCTATTTACTGTATTATACAAATGCATATAGGCTATTAATTGGTTCCTGTCATCGCGTGACACTGCACTCCAGTCTGAATATCGCTTGTATTTTGCATCAAGCACTATGTCTGACCTATGATAATCAGGCATCGCTTTCTCACGGCCAACTTTGTCTGTGAATATATGTATTCCACCTTCACCTATTTTGTTTTTAGGATGCAGAAACCCAATATCCCTTAACACGGTATTTAAATACTCTTCCCACAACCATGCACCGTCATAAAGGATGCCATATATTTGATTATTATTATCGTTACCATACCTTATTTCTTCATGTTGAAGTATTTGCAAGCAGAGAAGTTGCAAGTTACGGTATTCTATGAAAAATGGGTGGCTTAAAGGCCGGAGGTTGCAATTGATGACACTCCGAAGTTCTTTACGATTATATGTTGGCGTTGCTTGACATATTCCGCTTACTGCATTACGAGTTTCCTCATCGTTATAGAGGACATTGCTACCCAAAGGATGGACGGCTAGATATTCAATAGTATGCCGAACAAGTTGGGTAACATGGTTGTCAGTTGAATATTCTCTTGTTGTGTATGCTATTTTCCCAGTAAAAGAAATGTTTTGACGGATATGCCTAGCAATATCTATCCTTCCTTTCACGTTAGCATCATTGTAATTTCTCGTTTGGTATTCTTTATAGACACCTTGACGTATAGCACGCTTTAAAAATTCCGGGAAGAGATAGATGAGGAAATTGAATACCCCCTCATTGTTAGTTCCAAACTTGAGATCAAATAGATTGATAGCGAAAACACGCTGGAGCATGTAGTGCAGAAAGTAGTCATTAGTATCATTCGTGGCGAAACGTGAACGAATGCTAACCTGTGTGTTGTTATAACCGATGAATCCCATGATATTTCCTGTCAAAAGACGATTCTCGTCTATTGTAAAGATGTGCTGATTGCCGATGTCATCACCATTGACTTTGAAATCTGAAGGGAATATCAGCAAGTTGGGATGTTCAGCAAGATCAAGCTCGCACAGAGGTTTTGCAGACAACTTTTTCAAGTTCCCCAAGTGCAAAGCAGCGTCGAAAGGTTCACCCCTTCCGTTGTTATCCGTTGTCTTTATCAGTTTCATCATTCGTTTCATGCTTTTTGTTATAAGCCTTTTCCAATTCATCCAAATAGGCTTTTGCATTCTGATTACCTCGTAGGTATTCAAAGAGGAGTCCTTTCAAATGATAGTTCCACAACATTTTGAAGGCCTGCTCCATTCCCAGATGTTTATAGTTAAGGTATTTGCGGAAATATGCTGCACCAATTTGGTAAGCTTCGCCCAGCTTGAGTTCTGGCATGAGAATGGATTTGTTCAAGGCTGACATTCTCTTCTTGATTTCCACCTTTTCGTTTTTATCATAATCATTACTTTCTGCAATCATATTCTGATAACTCTCTTCTGTTGTTACTTCTACAAATGCAAAACGACGGCGCATTGCAAAGTCCATACTCTCCACACTGCGGTCAATGTCATTCATCGTACCAATGATATAGACATTTTCTGGGACGTAGAAGCCATCCTTAAACACATCGTCATTATCAATCATATTCTGGTATTGAGTTTGCACCTTACCTTTCTCGCCACGGTAGCCGGAATCTATAGAGGAAAATGCCTCCCCAAATATCTTGTTTATTTCACCACGGTTAATTTCATCGATGACAAATACGAATTTCTTTATGTCTTCATTCTTTAGATTAGTTGGAACAAAATAATTGGCAACAGCATAATCTCCCACTAACTTAGTAAAAGCGTTATAGAGGCAGTTATCTTTGTCACTAATATATTCTAAAAGGTCTTTGTCCCGTAGAACATAACTGGTACGATGATAGATGAAGTGTATTGTTTCCCCTTCATCTATCATAAAATAGATACCTCTTATTTCTATTCTCCCTTTCTTTCTAAGCATTATTTTGAATTTCTGCAGCACTGCCTCCGACTCTGTTTTTGTTGGTTGAACGCATTGGCTAATAGCTAGTTTGCAGAATTCTTTGAATGCCCCATTTTGCCTCTTGAAGCCGATATTTCCATTTTTATCAGAGATAGGCCTCAACCCTTCAATAAAATCAGTATAGTCATAGTTTGGGTGGAACTGTATAAAACCAATTTGTTCCTCCATACACCCCATGGCCTTTGCTATTTCTCTTGCCAAGAATGTTTTTCCTGTTCCTGGTGCACCAGTCAAGATAAGATTCTTGTTTACCTCTAACAATTGTATGTACTTGTTAAACTTATTGTTCTTTTCCATTGCTTGTAATGCGCTATAGTTAATATGGGGTTCACGTCGTTTTTTAGGCGCTGCGTTGATTAGTTCTATGTTTATTAACGCAGAACCCTTTTTCCCAATAGGGGTTTTGTCTTTTGTCTTATACGTAAATGTAAACTCACTTTCTCCTTTTTCATAAGCCCTATCATAATCCTCTTTAACAGGTCTTAGAACTCGTTTTTCGAAATCTGAAAATGTTGAATATCTCTCAGGAGAAAAAAAGTCTCGCAAATCACGAAAAGTTGTATCAATATAATGTTTGTCCTGGATGTAACATGAAACAAATAGAAAGAACGGAATTGAATACGAACAAGTAAAAGAATCGGGGGTAACATCCAATATCCAATTAGAATAATGCTCTGCAACTTCTTTGATAACAACAAAATCTACTTTTTTGGGGAAAATAGTCATATTTACCCAAAAGTTGATTCTTAAATTTCCAATGGTTACAATGGGGATCTCTGGTTCTTCAAATATTTCTCTAATGTTGTGGGATTTCAAATCTTTTATGACGGAATTAGTAACATGAAAGATTATATCTCCTTTACTATTTTCCTCACTGTTTTCTTTGCAAATGTGGAATGAGGACGTGTCCTCTAAGCAGGAAATACTATCCACACCTTGAGAGGCCAATGCGTGTTCAAGTTCCTCTCTCATAAATTTAATAATGAGCAACCATGCCTTTTGGTTAAGCAGATTCTTCCCTAAAGAAACAAATTGGAATTTTCCATTAACCAATTCGCCCGCATTATTGTTTTCTTTCATCTTTATAATGTTGCCTATTTAAGATTTCTTATACTGAGATTATATCATATATAACTATGAATATCACACCATTTCGCAATTACGCCTTAACTAAACTTTTGTATCATTTCTTTCCTGAACAATGCAAAGTCCGCAGTGTCCTTTCTGTCCTCTCTGAGATTGGCAACCAAGTCAGCAGAGAATTCTATAGTTTCTGGATTGTCATCTAGAGTATGTGCACAAATCTTTCCTACCATTATCCTTTCACGGAACAAACAATCAGATAGTGGAGGTTGGCATCCGGCTTCGAAAAACTTAATGCCATCATCTGTATAGAAACATATGGTGTTGTATTCATTACCGGTTTTAGCGAAGAAGAATGTTTCATGAGGCCGTTCTTTCTTTACGAGCATTTGAAACCATGCGCGTACTGGCTCGCTCATGTCTTTATATGCATATAAGAAACGGATACCAAAGAACCAAGTCACAGGTGCTTTGATTACATTTTTTCCCATATCATTATTGTTACTTTGATTACGACGTACTGCATCAAGTTCCAATTGGGCATTTAGGAGCTGAGCCTTCATCTTCTTCATTTCCGAAAGATATTCTTCTGCTAAATTATGTTTATATGGCTTTACCAATAGTGGGATACCCAAACGACTATCAAGTACGCCTGAATCTGTTTGGAGATTAGGGTCAACTACAAATTCAAAAAAATTCAGAGTGAATGCGTTGCAGAAATTAAGTAGGCGAGTAACAGGAAGACGATGTACCGCAAGAAGTGATTCTTTAACACGGTTAGGATGAACCCCCACGGAAGTAGCAGCATCTTTATATGAAGAGACAACGCCTGATCTGACAACTTTTTGAATCGCTTCTCCATTATAATAGCATTCTTTAAAACTGTCACATACGATATAATCCTCACGCTTACCTATCTCATCAAAGTATTCAGATGAAAAGAATCGACTTACTGGAATATGCAGGCCATTGGCCAGATCAATTAGTTGATGTACTGATATTTTGGATGGAGTCTGGACTATTCTATACCATGTTGATATAGCAATGTTAGACTTCTCCGATATAGCCCCATTCGTCATATTCAATATACGTGGAAGCTCTTTCAATAGTTTCTCGTTAAGTTGCATCATATTTTTGCTGTTTCGATTATGGGTGCAAAGATAAGCAACAGTTTTCAATCGAACAAATATTTTCGCAAAAATATTTATTTAATAACCCACAAACATTAATTATGAGAGTAAAATGCAATAATTATGATACAAACCAATACTAATGTTATTAGAAATCTCCCACACCTTAGATTAGATTTATAAAGCGTAGGAGATGGTTTACCAACATATGAGTGAAGAGCTTACATGCGCATAATCCAAGGCGATACCATTGCTAGCAGTCTTGCCTTTTTTCTAATGTTGGTGCATTCTATGCTCCTATACCTTTTCTTATTTATAGTAAGTCACTTCAGTCCCGAATGACTGATAGTTTCCCATTCTCAAAGTACACGTATCTGTTTCTGGAATATACCCATTGTTCGTGTACGCCCAAGCGGCCTCTTGAAGTGTTTTTATCGGACGCCACTAGTTCTTTATGATGATTTTTGAAGACTTTACAGGGCTGGACTGCTGATAGAGCGTGACGTTATAAACACCACTCATTAGCCCGCTGACAGAGAGCTGATTACTGCCTCGTTTTGCATTCAGCGACCTTACCACCTTGCCGTCCATAGCAGAAACTACAAGCGTCAACTGTCCGCCGGTTTCATTGTCAAAGACTATATTACTACCCACTCTTCTTATTGAGAAATCAGCCTTGGAACGGCTTACTTCCCTAATCCCTGTTGCATCGTTTCCTAAAAGATATAATACGCGGCTGTTGTCGCTGCCATATCCCTGGACATAGCATTTCCCTCTGAAATAATAGGCTGAAGAGATGTAGGATATGCCCGGCAGGAATGCCTTGACCGTTCCATCTAATGTCGCAATCTCCACTCCTTCGGTATAGATTCCACCATAATGCTCATGTTTGTAAAGCCTGAGCAGTCGTTTGCCACTTTCATCATCCCAAAACCACTCATAGTTGTCGGCTCCGCTTTCCCTCATGATGGAGTCAAGCTTCTCGTCGCCGTAAGATGGTGAGAGAATATTGCCGTCATTGCCAGTCGAATGCTCCTTGACGTAGTCTGCATATTTCATGCTGACGGGCACAATGGTTTGTCTTGACCGCACATATTCGAAATCATCGTCATCGTCGAACAATGTCTGGCTTACATAGAGGTGACGAGAATGATAGCTGTTGTTGTCGGAATACAACTCAAAGCTATTGATTGTCGAACTCGTTGTATATTCGTTGGTCTGGTCGTCCACAACCGTCCATTCATCGCTTGCAGCTGCTCTTGTAATCGATCCGCCACTGTTGCCGAGGTCGCAAACGCGTGTCAGTGTGACGACGCGCTCCTGATAAGGCTGCCCCATGGCAGGGTCTGTGAAATCCCTGACCGTGTTAAAGTCGCCGTCATAAATGGTAAAACCTTTCCTGTCGAAAGTGTTCACCGACACAAGGAAAGCCTCTCCTTCTTTAGTCATGGAGCCTGGGATGAAATACAAATCTCCATTGAAGGAGAGCACTGGCTCCTGTGCAAAACCATAGGAGCTACAAATGGCAAATGCCAGTAATAATACAAACTTCTTCATAGTTCTGTATTTAATCTTAGTTTTTGAGTAACCATACTTTGCAATTTCCATCAAAAGAGGCGCAGACTTTCGCCATACGCTTCACGGTTCACCACAAACCACAACTATATATGGGAAATCTGCGCCCATATTGGGGGCAGCTCCTATAATAGTTGTTGCTCTTTCGTTCGCGGTGGTGATTGTGAAGCTATAGAGCAATATGTCTTGTGCCTCTTTCGAAAACACACTGCAAAATTACGAAAAGTTTTCGATTTCAAATACTTTTTACTCGTATTTCAACAATAAATCTTCAGAATTGTTTGTAGATTCAAGAAAATGCACTATCTTTTCACCGACAAATCCCGCCCGCTTCCCATAAGAACAGCGTACCAGCGGGACATTTTTTGTATATAGATATACCTAACAAGCAATGACGCTAGCACAGCAGATTCAGACACTGCAAGGCTGAGGTCTGATGATTGCTGATACCAATAAGGCAGAACAGGCTCTTGATGCTATCAGCTATTTTCGATTGGCTGACTACTGATTTGCATTCAGCCTAAAACTGAACTTCCCCGTTTTTCCCTTGATTACCTTTTATTTACGGTCATTCTGCGTTAATTCTCCAAATTCCGTCTTTTGTTACAACCTTTTTTCGTAACTTTGCACCCAAATTAAAAGAAGTATAGATAAAAATGGCAGAAACAACAAACAGCATTTTGCAAAAGCTGGACGGACTGGAAAGTCGCTTCGAAGAGGTATCAACTCTGATTACTGACCCTGCAGTGATTGCAGACCAACAGCGATTCGTGAAACTGACGAAAGAGTACAAAGACCTGGGCGACATCATGGACGCACGCAAGCGTTATATCAACTGCCTAAACAGCATCAAGGAGGCAAAGGATATACTGGCCAACGAAGACGACCCCGAAATGAAAGAGATGGCCCGTGAAGAGCTGTCAACCAACGAGGCGCTACAGCCACAACTCGAAGAGGAAATCAAGATTGCCCTGATACCTAAAGACCCCGAGGATGCAAAGAACGTGCAGATGGAGATTCGCGCAGGAACTGGCGGCGACGAAGCCTGTCTATTTGCCGGGGATCTGTTTAAGATGTACAAGAACTACTGTGAGGCCAAAGGTTGGCAACTCAGCGTCACCGACTTCAACGAAGGTGCTGTGGGGGGGTATAAGGAAATTGACTTCGCCGTAAGTGGTACCGACGTATATGGCACGCTGAAATACGAATCGGGCGTTCACCGCGTGCAGCGAGTGCCCGTCACCGAGTCTAACGGACGCATGCAGACTAGTGCTGCAACAGTTGCCGTATTGCCAGAAGCCGACAAATTCGAGGTTCATATCAATGAAGGCGAAATCAAATGGGACACCTTCCGCTCGAGCGGTGCTGGCGGTCAGAACGTCAACAAGGTAGAATCGGGTGTTCGCCTGCGCTATATGTGGAAGAATCCCAATACAGGTGAGACAGAGGAAATCCTGATTGAATGTACGGAGACACGCGACCAACCCAAGAATAAGGAACGCGCACTTTCCCGTCTCTACACCTTCATCTACGACAAAGAACACCAGAAATACATGGACGACATAGCAAGTCGCCGCAAGACATTGGTCAGCACTGGCGACCGCTCGGCGAAGATCCGCACCTACAACTTCCCACAAGGCCGTGTCACCGACCACCGTATCGGTTATACTACTCACGATTTACAAGGATTTCTGGGGGGCGACATTCAAGCCATGATTGACGCCTTGACCGTAGCAGAGAACGCAGAACGCATGAAAGAAAACGAATTATAAAAAGCATATGACTAGACAGGAACTTATCCAGCAAATAAAAGAGAAACACTCTTTTCTGTGTGTCGGTCTTGACACAGACCTGAAGAAGATACCTCAGCACCTGTTAAAAGAAGAGGACCCCATCTTCGCCTTCAATAAGGCCATCATCGAAGCCACTGCCCCCTACTGCGTTGCATACAAGCCTAATCTGGCATTCTATGAGGCTTTTGGCGTGAAAGGGATGATTTCGTTCGAGAAGACCATTGCTTTCCTCAAGAAGGAATATCCTCATCATTTCATCGTGGCAGACGCTAAGCGTGGTGATATCGGCAACACATCAGCCATGTACGCACGCACTTTCTTTGAGGAGTATGACGTAGATTCTCTAACTGTTGCTCCCTATATGGGCGAAGACTCTGTCACACCGTTCTTGGGCTATGACGGCAAATGGGTTATTCTGCTTGCACTGACCAGCAATAAGGGTTCCCACGACTTCCAGCTGACGGCCGACGAACAGGGCGAGCGTCTCTTTGAGAAAGTGTTGAAGACTTCACAGAAATGGGGCAACGACGAGAACATGATGTACGTGGTTGGTGCCACTCAGGGACAGATGTTCGAAGACATCCGCAAGGTGGCTCCCAGTCACTTCCTGTTAGTGCCTGGCGTTGGCGCACAAGGTGGCAGTCTGCAAGAAGTATGCAAATACGGTATGAACAAGGACTGTGGTCTGCTGGTCAACTCTTCTCGCGGCATTATCTATGCTTCTCAGGAAGAGAACTTTGCAGAAGTGGCTGGCCAGAAAGCCAAAGAACTTCAGCAAGAGATGGCTTCAGAACTTGCTAAGATTGGCATGTAAAGAACAAATGGATGAACGAAACAAAGATTATCAATGACCCCGTCTTCGGGTTTATCCAGATACCAAGAGGATTGCTTTACGGCATAGTAAAGCATCCTCTGTTTCAACGTCTAAACAGAATTAACCAATTAGGACTGACATCGGTCGTATATCCCGGTGCCCGCCACACACGATTTCTGCATTCACTCGGTGCCTTCCACCTCATGAGTGAAGCCATACTGTCGCTCCAGCAAAAAGGTCATTTCATCTTTGATTCCGAAGCCGAAGCTGTCAAAGCGGCAATCCTGATGCACGACATCGGGCATGCCCCCTTTTCGCACGTATTGGAAAACACGCTCATCTCTGGCATATCGCATGAAGATATCTCACTGATGATGATGGAACAAATCAATCGAGACATGGGCGGTCAGCTAAACTTGGCCATTTCCGTCTTCAAGAACGAATATCCGAAGAAATTTCTTCACCAGTTGATTTCCAGTCAACTGGACATGGATCGACTGGACTATCTGCGTCGCGACTCGTTCTACACTGGCGTCACAGAGGGAAATATCGGTTCAGCCAGAATCATCAAAATGCTGAACGTGGTCGATGACCGTTTGGTCATTGAGCAAAAAGGCATCTACTCACTTGAGAACTACCTCACCACAAGAAGACTGATGTATTGGCAAGTTTACCTGCACAAGACCACTGTAGCCTATGAGAAAGTGCTGGTGAGCATGCTAACAAGAGCCAAGGATTTGGTGCGACAGGGCAAAGAGGTGTTTGCCTCACCGGCCCTCGCCTACTTCCTGAACAACAATGTTGACCGACAGTGGTTTGAAACTCACAGCGAGGCATTGCAGATGTATGAAGACTTGGACGACTCCGACATTTGGAGCGCCATGAAAGCATGGAAGTATCACGAGGACAAGATACTGTCCACACTGGCAAAAGACATGCTTGACAGATGCGTCTTCAAGGTTGAAGTTCATGAGACACCAATATCTGAAGAAAGACTAGAAGAACTTCGCATGAGCATTGCCCAACAGATGGGAATCGCAAAAGAAGACACACACTACATGATCAACGTCAGCGAAATACAAAAAGACATGTATTCGGTTGATGATGATTCAATAGATATTTTATACAAAGACGGCAGTATAAAAGACATCGCAGAAGCCTCAGAGATACTAAATGTAGCACTTCTTTCTAAAAAAATACGAAAATATTATCTCTGTTATCAGCGAATTCAATAAAAATGTTTATATTTGCAGTCTAATTTGAAAAACTAGTAGATATTATGGAGTTTACTGCTAAACAAATAGCTGATCTGATTGGCGGACGAGTAGAAGGCAACGAGGCCGCAGCCGTCCATACCTTTGCAAAGATTGAAGAAGGACAGGAAGGAGCTATTTCATTCCTATCAAATCCAAAATACACACATTATCTTTACGAAACCAAGTCAACCATCGTATTGGTCAACGAAGACTTAGAGCTGGAACAGGAAGTTTCTGCCACACTCATCCGCGTGAAGAACGCTTACGAGGCCGTGGCAAAGCTGCTGCAGATCTACGAGTCTATCAAGCCCAAGAAGACTGGCATTGACACACTGGCATTCGTTTCGCCTAAGGCCACCATCGGCAAAGATGTATATATCGGTGCCTTTGCCTGCATCGGCGATGGTGCCGTGATTGGCGACGGTGCACAGATTTATCCCCATGTAGTCATTGGCGATGGCGTAAAGGTTGGAGAGAAATGTCTCTTCTATCCCAACGTCACAATATATCAGGGCTGTCGTATCGGCAACAACGTCACCATCCACGCAGGTAGCGTGATTGGTGCCGACGGCTTTGGCTTTGCTCCAAGCACCGAAGGCTACGACAAGATTCCGCAGATTGGTATCGTCATTATTGAGGACAACGTAGAGATTGGAGCCAACACATGTGTTGACCGTTCTACGATGGGTGCCACTGTGGTACATAAAGGTGTGAAGTTGGACAACCTGATTCAGGTGGCCCACAACTGCGAGATTGGCGAAAACACCGTTATGTCGGCACAGGTCGGCATGGCAGGCAGCACCAAGATTGGTTCTTGGTGTATGGTTGGTGGTCAGGCTGGCTTTGCCGGACACATCCACGTGGCAGACAAGACATTCGTCGGGGCCCAGTGTGGCGTCATCAGCAATACCAAGGGCAACGAGCAGCTTATCGGTTCGCCAGCCATGGATCCCAAAGTATTCTTCAGAGCTTCGGCCGTCATGAAAAAGCTTCCTGACATGTATCGAGAACTGAATCAACTAAAAAAAGAATTAGCAGAACTAAAAGCAAATAAATAAAGTATGAAACAGAAAACTATAAAAGGCAGTTTCTCGCTTTGCGGAAAAGGACTTCACACAGGTTTAAGCCTGACAGTAACATTCAATCCCGCACCAGAGAACCACGGCTATAAGATACAGCGAATCGACCTTGACGGTATGCCAATCATCGATGCCATTGCAGAAAATGTTGTTGACACACAACGTGGCACGGTATTGGGCAAGGGCGATATCAGAGTTTCAACCATTGAGCATGCCCTTTCTGCTCTTTACGCTCTGGGCGTTGACAACTGTCTGATTCAGGTAAACGGTCCTGAGTTCCCTATACTTGACGGTTCTGCCATTAAATATGTTGAGAAGATTAACGAGATAGGCATTGAGGAGCAAAATGCTCCCAAAGACTACTATATCATTCGCAAAAAGATTGAAGTAAAAGACGAGACCACCGGCTCGTGCATCACCATCCTTCCCGATGATGAATTCACACTGACAGCCATGTGCTCGTTCGAGTCGAAGTTCATTCACAGCCAGTTTGCCACACTCGACGATATCAAGAAGTACCCTGAAGATATTGCAGCAGCGCGCACATTCGTATTCGTACGTGATATAGAACCTCTGCTTCAGGCCAACCTGATTAAAGGCGGTGACCTTGACAACGCAATCGTCATCTATGAGCGTCAGACAACTCAAGAGCGCCTGGACACATTGGCAGACATGCTGCACGTGGAGCATCGCGACGCCACAGAGTTAGGCTACATTCAGCACAAGCCATTGGTATGGGACAACGAGTGCACACGTCATAAGCTACTCGACGTTATTGGCGACATGGCCCTGATTGGCAAACCCGTGAAAGGACGCATTGTTGCTACACGTCCTGGCCACACCATTAATAATAAGTTCGCACGCGAAATGCGCAAGGAGATTCGCAAGCACGAGATTCAGGCTCCAGCCTACGATCCCAACGAAGAACCCGTCATGGATGTCAACCGCATCCGCGAACTGTTGCCACACCGCTACCCCATGCAGCTGGTTGACAAAGTGATTGAGATTGGACCAACCAGCATTGTCGGTGTCAAGAACATCACATCTAACGAGCCATTCTTCACTGGTCACTTCCCTCAGGAGCCCGTTATGCCTGGCGTTCTGCAGATTGAAGCCATGGCACAGTGCGGTGGTCTGTTGGTGCTCAACAGTGTGGAGGAGCCAGAACGCTGGTCAACCTACTTTATGAAGATTGACGGTGTGAAGTTCCGTCAGAAGGTAGTGCCAGGCGACACGCTAATCTTCAAAGTCGATTTGATGGCCCCGCTCCGTCATGGTATTTCCACCATGCATGGCTATGCTTTTGTTGGCGACAAGATTGTGTCTGAAGCAACGTTCACTGCTCAAATTGTAAAGAACAAGTGATAAATTGAAGTTATCATATTATATATAGAACAATAGAAATAATGGCAAATCAAATACATCCCTTAGCCGTCGTCGATCCCGAGGCAAAGTTGGGCGACAATAATATTATTGGCCCCTTCTGCGTGATTGACAAGAACGTGGTGATTGGCGATAATAATCATCTATTGAACAACGTCACCATACACACCGGAGCACGCATTGGCAACGGCAACGAGATATTCCCTGGCGCATCCATTTCCACAAAGCCACAGGACCTGAAGTTCAAAGGTGAGGAAACGACATGCGAAGTTGGCGATAACAACTCTATCCGCGAGAACGTGACTATTAGTCGCGGAACAGCAAGTCGTGGAAAGACCGTCGTTGGCTCAAACAATCTGTTGATGGAGAATATGCACATCGCCCACGATTGTATTATCGGCAACGGTTGCATCATCGGCAACTCTACAAAGTTTGCAGGTGAGGTTGAAGTCGATGACTGCGCTATCATTTCTGCAGAAGTACTGTTTCATCAGTTCTGTCGTATTGGCGGCTACGTCATGATACAAGGCGGAAGCCGCACAAGCCAGGACATACCTCCCTACATCATTGCAGGCAAGGAGCCCATCCGCTACGCAGGCCTGAATCTTATAGGTCTGCGTCGTCGCGGTTTCTCCAACGAGACCATCGATATGATTCATGACACCTATCGCATTATCTACTCTCAGGGCATCCTGAAAGAAGGCATTGCTGAGGCACGAGCAAAATATCCCGACTCAAAAGAAGTGGAATATATCTGCTCATTCTTTGAAAATTCAAAACGAGGCGTAATAAGATAAGAAGACTTTGGCAAAAAAGCTGATAGTCATCACTGGCCCAACAGCAGTCGGAAAGACAGAGTTGTGCATTGATATTGCCAAGAGATTTGGCATTCCAATCATCAATGCTGACTCCAGACAGATATTCCGAGATCTACCTATTGGCACTGCCGCACCTACTGAAGCACAACTTCAGCAGGTGCGACATTATTTTGTCGGCCAACTGGACCTGCAGGATTATTACAGCGCATCCATGTATGAAGAGGAAGTCATGACACTACTTCAAGAACTCTTCAAGACATCCGATTATGCGCTTCTCACTGGTGGCAGTATGATGTATATAGACGCCGTGTGCAACGGTATTGACGACATCCCTACGGTTGACAACGAGACCCGCACACTGATGAAACAGCGACTGGCAGAAGAAGGTTTAGAGAATCTCTGCAACGAACTGAAACGTTTGGACCCCGAGCACTATGCTATTGTGGACAAACAGAACCCACGCCGTGTGGTACATGCCCTGGAGATATGCCACATGACAGGCCGCACCTACTCCTCGTTCCGAACCAATCTGAAGCGAGAACGTCCCTTCGGCATCATAAAAATCGGTCTAACACGAGAACGCGAAGAACTATACCGCCGCATCAACCAACGTGTAGATGAAATGATGCAAGCAGGTTTTCTTGAGGAAGCCCAACATCTATACTCCAAGAGAGAGCTTAACGCATTGAATACGGTTGGCTATAAAGAACTATTCACCTACTTAGACGGGACATGGTCGCTCGATGAAGCCATCGAACGAATTAAAGGCAACACTCGAAGATACGCCCGCAAACAACTCACCTGGTACAAGAAAGATCCTGAGATAAAGTGGTTCACGCTCGACAACAGCAAGCAAATCCAGAACGCAGAAAACGACATATATAATTATATCATTCAGCAGTCATGAATAAAACAGAAGTCGTAAATAAAACGAAACAACTCATCGGAAAGGGGAAGTCATACTTCAAAAAATTCGTTTCTTGGTACATTAGCATATTCAAGGGACGACCTTGGTACATCAAAACAGTTTCTGGAATAGCCTCTTTTATCGTTTTGATGCTGTTATACATGGGAGCTGTGGATATCAATTTGTTTTGGCTGTTTGGCAAATCGCCCAGCATGTCAACAATCATCAACACGCGTCCGGCACAAGCATCCGAGATATACAGTGCCGATGGTGTGTTGATCGGAAAGTTTTTCAGCGAGAACAGGACGCCCGTCACCTTTGAAGATGTCAACCCCGTATTCTGGCAAGCCCTGATTGACACTGAAGACGAGCGCTATTATCATCATTTTGGCATTGATTTCCCTGCGTTTGGCGCCGCTTTAAAGGACTATATCATCCACGGTGAGGCGCGCGGTGCTTCAACAATCACACAGCAGCTGGCCAAGAATCTGTTCCGCGTTCGCACCGAATATTCTACGGGACTGCTTGGGAACATTCCTGGTGTTAAGATGCTGATAATGAAAACGAAGGAGTGGATCACAGCCGTCAAGCTCGAAGCCAACTTCGACAAGGACGAGATACTGACCATGTATGCCAACACAGTAGATTTCGGTTCTAATGCCTATGGAATTAAAACGGCCTGCAAGACCTACTTTGGCATTGCGCCTAGAAATCTAAAGCCCGAACAAGCAGCTATCTTGGTTGGCATGCTGAAAGCCACGACATACTACAATCCCAGATTGAACCCACAGAATAGTCTGAACCGCAGAAACGTAGTACTTGACAACATGCTCCAGCACGGACACCTGACCAGCGAACAGTTTGACACGCTCATCGCTAAACCAATCGATTTGGACTATTCTGTAGAGAATGCCTACGACGGACAGGCCAACTATTTCCGTGAGGCACTGGCCAACCACATGAAAGACTGGTGCAACGAGAATGGATACGATATATACACCGATGGATTGAAAATCTATACTACCATTGACACTCGTATGCAGAAATATGCCGAGAATGCTGCTTTGGAGCAAATGAAGCATGTGCAGACCAACTTTAACAATCACTGGGGCAACACCAATCCCTGGCGCGATGAGCAATATCGGGAGATACCCAATTTCATTGAGAATATTGCAAAGAGAACATCACAATACAAGTCTCTTAAAAACAAATTCCCTAACGATCCCGACTCTATCGAATACTATATGAACCAGCCCCACCCCGTAAAGTTGTTTAGCTACGATGGAGAGATTGAGCGCGAGATGAGCACCATGGACAGCATTCGCTATATGGTGCACTTCATGCACTGTGGCTTTGTGGCCATGGAGCCGCACACCGGACACATCAAAGCATGGGTTGGCGACTTGGATTTCAAATCATGGAAATACGACAAGGTGACCGCCATGCGTCAACCTGGTTCAACCTTTAAGCTCTTTGTCTATACAGAAGCAATGAACCAAGGTCTCACTCCTGTCGATACACGCGCAGACACCTATCTCAGCATCAAAGTTTGGGACAAAGAGAAAAACCAAGAGGTTAACTGGATGCCCCACAATGCCGATGGCATCACCTCTGGAGCCAACATGTCACTGAAAGCTGCATTTGCAAAGAGTGTCAACACTATCGCTGCCAGACTGGGACAAGAAGTAGGCATTGACAACGTAGCAAAAACAGCTCACCGCATGGGTATAAAGAGCAAGCTTCAGGCTGTGCCAGCCTTGGCACTCGGTGCAAGCGACGTAAACCTGCTGGAACTGGTAAACTCTTATGCCACCATCGCCAACGATGGACAAATGCACGAGCCTGTTTTTGTGACCCGCATCCTGGATCGCGATGGCAACGAAATCTACAAGGTCAAAGAGAAAACACAGGAGGCTGTAAGCTATCGCAGTGCCTTCTTTATGCAACAGATGTTGATGGGAGGCCTACACGGCACCAGCTGGGCACTGAATCAATATGTCAATCAGTTTGCCGACACCGATTTTGGCGGCAAGACCGGCACATCCAACAACCACTCTGACGCTTGGTTTGTTGGCGTCAGTCCAAAACTTGTTTGCGGTGCATGGGTCGGTGGCGAATACCGAGCCATCCACTTCCGCACCGGTGCACTTGGCCAAGGCGGCGTCACCGCATTGCCCATTTGCGGCAGATTCTATAAAGCAGTGCTAAGCGATCCTGCCTTTAAAGATTATCGTGCCAAGTTCAATCCATGTCACGATAACACTATTACCCCGAGTATGTACGAGGGAGGATACTACTATGAAGTGCCCGACAGTCTTCAGGAAGACTCAACGGCCACCGACGAACAAGCACATGAGGCTATTGATGCTGCCGAAGCACCTGCAACGGAAGAAAACATCCCATCAACAACGGAATAACACCGCTACATGGAAGAACTTGACTTAGACAATAAGGAGTGGCAAGATGCCCTTCAAATCATCAACTATACCCGGTGCTCACTTTTTCTCACGGGAAAAGCGGGCACCGGTAAATCTACATTTCTGCGTTACGTAGCCAAGCATACAAAGAAAAAGAATGTCATCTTGGCACCTACGGGCATTGCGGCTATCAATGCCGGTGGCTCTACATTGCACAGTTTCTTCAAGCTGCCGTTTCATCCACTACTCCCCAACGATACCAGATATGACCGGCGGCACATCAAAGAAACTCTGAAATACACGAGTGAACAAAGAAAACTGATTCGTGAGGTAGAACTTATCATCATCGATGAGATATCAATGGTACGTGCAGACATTATTGACTTCATCGACAAAGTGCTGCGTATCTACACCCGGAACAACGAGCCATTTGGCGGTAAGCAACTTCTGCTCGTAGGCGACATCTATCAGCTGGAACCCGTACTCAAGGAGGAAGAACGCCAACTGATGTATCCTTTCTATCCTTCTGCATACTTCTTCAATGCTAAGGTATGGCAGAACATTCAACTCGTAAGCATCGAACTTATCAAGGTCTATAGGCAGAAAGACAGTCACTTCATTGCCATGCTCGACCGCATAAGGCAAAATCAGACCACGAGGCAAGACCTGACTGCGCTTAACGCCAGAGTCAGATATACCGAAGGCGAAGCTGCAGACCAAGACCACAGCCTGTCCATCACACTGGCCACACGCAGAGACACTGTTGACTATATCAACGAACAACACCTCAACAAACTTGAAGGCCTGCCAAGCGTGTTCTATGGCAACATCAAAGGAGACTTCCCTGAATCATCACTCCCAACCCCCATGGAACTGCAAGTCAAGCTGGGCGCACAAATCATCTTTATCAAAAACGACAAAGAGAAACGTTGGGTCAACGGCACACTTGGCATCATCACAGGTATCGACGAGGAGACGGGGATCATCAGCATTGCCGACGAAGAAGGCCATGAGTTCGACGTAGAGCGCGAAGTATGGGAGAACATGCGCTATACTTTCAATGAGAAGGAGCAGAAGATTGAAGAACAACTGCTGGGCACCTACGAACAGTTTCCTATCCGACTGGCATGGGCCATCACCGTCCATAAGAGTCAGGGACTCACCTTCAACAAAGTGTCTATTGACTTCACCGGCGGAGCCTTCGCTGGAGGGCAGACCTATGTAGCCCTGTCGCGATGCACCTCACTACAAGGCATCTCACTGGTGGCACCTATTCGTCAACAAGACATCTTCGTAAGAGCCGAAGTCGTACAGTTTGCCCGACAGTACAACAATCAGGCACTCATCAATCAAGCTCTGCAAGCAGGCAAGGCCGACCGAGAATACCGCGATGCCATCCAAGCATTCGATCATGGCGATTTCAAGCGATTTCTGGAAAACTTCTTCAAAGCTATCCACTGCCGCTACGACATTGAGAAGCCTACTGCACAGCGCTACATACGACACAAATTACAAATCATCAACAAACAGAAAGCAGAAATAACTACACTCAAAGCCCAACTTGATGCCCAACAAAGCATCTTAAGACGCTTAGCTGCAGAATATACGCTATTAGGTAAAGAGTGCGAGCAGGAGCACATGACAGAGGCCGCCATTCGCAATTACCAGAAAGCTTTAGAACTCTATCCAGAGTGCGGAGATGCCAAACGCAGACTCAAAAAGTTAAATAAAAACAAGAAATAAGCTATTATTTACGACTTATAAACATAAATCAAGAGATTGTGTTCCCACACAATAAAAAAATTAAAAAATAATTAAAGAAAAGTTTGGAAGGTTCAAAAAAAAAACATACCTTTGTCAACGTTATCCTGAAAACAATCTTTTTACCTTAAAAGAGCTAATACCTATTGAAGATAAAGCGATTGGCTGTGAAGCCCATCGCTTTCGCTTTATATAAGGATTTTAAGTTAAATAATACTAATACTAATAAAAAATATCAATCACACACCTTGAATAATGGAATAAAAGCAGTACCTTTGCACCCCGAAAGAGTCCGTGGAGGCTGGGTGAAGTGTGTACGAACGTACACCGCCTTGCGGAAAAACCCCTATTTACAAATAAAACATCATGTACGCAATTGTAGAAATTCAGGGTCAGCAGTTCAAGGCTGAGGAGGGCAAAAAGCTCTTCGTACATCACATCAAGGATGTAGAGGCAGGCAAGACTGTTGAATTTGACAAAGTGCTGCTCGTAGATGCCGACGGCGCTGTCAAGGTTGGCGCACCCACCGTAGAAGGTGCAAAGGTAGTAGTAGAAGTAGTGAACCCGCTCGTAAAGGGCGACAAAGTCATCGTTTTCAAGATGAAGCGCCGCAAGGACTTCCGTAAGAAGAACGGTCACCGCGAACAGTTCACAGAAGTAGTAATCAAGCAGGTAGTCGCTTAAAACGTAGGAGGAACAGAAAATGGCACATAAAAAAGGTGTAGGTAGTTCTAAGAACGGTCGCGAGAGTGCTGCTCAGCGACTTGGCGTTAAGATCTGGGGTGGCCAGAAAGTAGAAGCAGGCAACATTATCGTTCGCCAGCGCGGTACAAAGCACAATCCCGGTAACGGTGTTGGTATTGGTAAAGACGATACTCTGTACGCTCTCATTGATGGAACAGTAAACTTCCACAAGGGCAAGCGCGACAAGAGCGTTGTTTCAGTAATTCCAACAGCTGAAGCTTAACCAACTTACAAACAAAACACTTATTCCAAACAAACAATAGAGCCCTGCCTTTCGGCAGGGCTTCTACTTTATATAAGCTTTAGAGTTTTGGGGCTCAGTTGCAAAGCACACTCTATAGTTTCACCTTCTTCTTTGCAACCTTACTCTCATTTTGCATGCGGTCAAGAGCTGTCACCACATAGGTATATGCCTGATGGCCCTGTTTGTAAGGCAGCTTATAGAATGTATTCGACGTAATCGTCACAATCTTTGAAGGATCGTTGATATTCAACTTCTCTCCCTTAGCAAAACAATACACCACATACTTTGTGGCCACATCCCCCCACTGTTTGCCCTTTGGAGCAGTCCAAAACAGCACATAGCCATCCTGAGTCCACACGGGCTTCACCTTACGAGGTTTGCCTGGAGCCTTCTTATCCAAGAAAGGCATCTCGGGCTGCAGTGCAGGATAACGCCAATAATTCTGGCGCAACTGTGTAGCATAGTTGCCTGTATTATCTACTGCAGCTTTTGCATACCACAACACCGTTCCCTTCACGTTGCGCATCTGCTGATGCAGACGTTGCTTGGCTGGCTGTTGATTCTGCTGAGGATGACTGGGATCGGCATGTTTGACGGTTCTTTCTATATCCTCGCCAATAAACAAGGGACGTCCAGCAGCATACTGATTCCACCAACGAATCAAAGTGTCATAGTCAGCAGCGCGGTTTCCTATTTCCCAATATATCTGAGGAACACAATAATCCAGCCAACCATTATTAATCCACAGCAACACATCGGCATAAAGGTCATCATAGTTTTGCAGACCATTTGTATTACTACCGATAGCGGCATTCTTCTTATTACGATAGATACCGAATGGCGAAATACCGACCTTCACCCAAGGCTTCGTTTCGTGAACGGTCTCATAGAACTGTTTGATAAACAGGTTCACGTTATATCTGCGCCAATCTCCTCTATCCGCAATACCATTAGAATACAGACGATGCTGGGCTTCATCAGGGATTACCTGACCAGGAGCAGGATAAGGATAGAAATAGTCGTCCATATGAATACCATCGATGTCATAGCGCGAAACGATATCCTTAGCGACCAGACAGATGAAGTCACGGTTCTCAGGGATGCCAGGATTCAAGATTTTCAATCCATCATAGTCAAAACAGCGCTCAGGATGCTGAACAGCCACATGGCTCGAAGCCAACGCCATAGTACCCTTAGTCTTTGCACGATAGGGATTGATCCATGCGTGCAGTTCCATGCCACGTGCGTGACACTGGTCGATCATCCACTGCAGAGGGTCCCAATAAGGACTTGGGGCCTTGCCCTGCTGTCCGGTGAGGAATCGGCTCCAAGGCTCTAACTTACTGGGATAGAGTGCATCACACTCTGGACGTACCTGGAAGATGATTGCATTCACACCATCTTTCTGCAACTCATCTAACTGATACCTCAAGGTCTCTTGCATCTTCTTAGTGCCCATACCTTGAAACTGTCCGTTGACACATTGTATCCACGCACCACGGAATTCCCTTTTCTGTTGTGCATTTGCCGCAGATGTCAGCAGCAAAGCAAGTAGTAATAGTATGTTTCTCATTTTAAAAATTGATAAATATCCTGTGTCCAGTCTGCCCCATTCTCAGGACAGAACGTATTAATGCCTATCTGACTGGCTGCTGCCACATTGCGAGGACCATCATCAAGAAACAAGCATTCTTCTGGTGATATATGCTCAGCCATCAACAACCGAGTGAATATTTCGGGGTTAGGCTTCATCAGTTTCATACGGTAACTGAGATACATATTGTCGAAATAGTAATCCACGCTATGGCCGCGTCCGTCAAACTTGTCCGACCCCACCCACTCCATCATATATGGATTGGTATTGGACAAGAGCAGCAGACGATAGCCCTCCTGACGCAGACGAGTCAAAGTCTCTAGATTACGAACAGGCAATTCCTTGGCATACCCCTGCCAAGCATAAGCACATTGCTCATGAGTCACCTCATGCCCCACCAGTTTAGAAAATTCTTTTCTGAACATCTCAGCATCTATCTTTCCACCTTCCAGATCTCCAAAGATTCCTTCCTGTGTATAAGCATTCAGTCGCTGTTCTGCATCTTTCAGTCCCAACGCCTCAAATCGCCTTACAGACTGCGATTGATCCAAGGTGATAATGACACCTCCGAGATCAAAAATAATGTTTCGTATCATTCAAACAAATTGGGTTTATGACGACGTGCCTCCTCTAAAGATAGCAGCTGCTGTCGCTCGTTATTATACTGTTCGCGCATGTGTTCATACTCTTCGTTCAACTCTGTTGAATAAGTCTCAGTCTCTTTCATCAGTCGTTGCGCAACAATAGGATTTTGAGAGGCATCCTTCAACCATACCACAGGGCCGCCATAGACCGGTGCTATCTTTAGTGCCACATGCAGTTCACTCGTAGTCGCACCACCAATCATGATGGGTATGTCAAGCCCTGCCTCACGCAGTTCTTTGGCAACATTCACCATTTCTTCAAGACTTGGGGTTATGAGACCAGAGAGACCAATCATATCCACCTGTTCATCTATCGCCTTTTGTACAATCTGGTCGGCAGGCACCATCACTCCCAGGTCTATCACTTCATAGCCATTGCAGGCCATGATAACACTCACAATATTCTTGCCTATATCGTGTACGTCGCCCTTTACTGTGGCCAAAAGCACCTTTCCTGTTTTTGTCGAATTGCCTTGCTTTCCAGAATCAATAAATGGTTGCAGTATTTCCACCGCCTGCTTCATGGTTCTTGCCGTCTTGACAACCTGAGGCAAGAACATCTTACCCTCACCAAAGCGGCGCCCCACCTCGTTCATGCCCGCCATCAAAGGACCCTCGATGATGTCCACAGCACGAGGATACTTTCCGACAGCCTCTTGCAAGTCGGCTGCTAAGGTCTCGTTGGTACCACGAATCAATGCGTCTTGCAATCGTTCCTCCACACTACGCTGTTCCAAGACGGTTGCCTGCATCTTTTCGTTGCCTTGTACAACGTCTTTATTGACTACATATTCCGAGTTCAACAAGCGCTCTGCAGCATCCTGACGTCGGTTCAGAACCACATCCTCCAAAAGCTCAAGCAGCTCTTTTGGAATATCATTATAAGTTACTTTTGTAGAAGGATTTACAATACCGAAGTCCATACCCACATGAACACCATGATAGAGGAACACCGCATGCATGGCCTCACGGATATAGTTATTACCACGAAACGAGAACGAAAGATTGCTCACGCCACCACTAACATGGGCACCAGGCAAGTTCTTCTTAATCCATTCTGCCGCACGAATAAAGTCGAGCGCATAAGCATTATGTTCCTCTATACCGGTGGCAACAGCCAACACATTAGGATCGAAGATAATATCTTGTGGAGCAAAAGCCAACTTCTCTGTCATCAGTCGATAGGCTCTCTCGGCAATCTCAATTCGACGTTCATAGGTTGTGGCCTGCCCCTTCTCATCGAAACACATCACAACGACAGCAGCACCCATGCGCTTTACATCGGCAGCATGACGCAAGAACACCTCCTCGCCTTCTTTCAGCGATATACTGTTCACGATACTTTTGCCCTGCACACATTTCAAACCAGCCATGATGACTTCCCATTTACTGGAGTCGATCATCACCGGCACTCGAGCAATCTCTGGTTCTGAGGCTATCAGATTGAGAAACATCACCATCTCAGCCTTTGCATCCAACAGGGCATCATCCATATTGATGTCCAGTACCATAGCACCATCATCCACCTGCTTACGCGCTATCTGCAGCGCTTCCTCATAGTTCTTTTCTTTAATCAACCGCAGAAACTTACGCGAGCCAGCCACATTACAGCGCTCGCCCACATTAGTAAAGGCCATAGGCTCAAGCAAGTCGAGTCCAGAAAGCTGTATTTGAGCTGACTTCTGGGCTGGCCGGCGAGGTGTCTTTCCCTTCGTCAAGGGTACATATTCACGTATAAAATCAGGTGTCGTACCACAACAGCCACCCACGATGTTCACCAGCTGCTCGTTGATAAACTCGGCAATCTGAGGAGCCATCGACGCAGGCGTCTCGTCGTAGAGTCCTAAAGAGTTTGGCAGTCCCGCATTAGGATAAGCACTCACATAATAGGGAGCCCTGCGTGCCAGTTCCTTAAGATATGGCTTCATCTGGCGGGCACCAAACGAGCAGTTCAGTCCGATGCTGAAGATAGGATAAGAAGACACCGAAGCCATAAAGGCATCCAATGTTTGTCCGCTCAATGTGCGACCAGCTGCATCGCTAACTGTCACAGAGAGCATAATGGGGATATCACGATTGCCACGTACCTGAACTGCAGCATCAATGGCGACCTTTGCATTCAGCGAGTCGAAGATGGTCTCAATAAGCAACAGATCCACCCCACCCTCTATCAGTCCTTCTATCTGTTCAGTATAAGCGTCGAACAGTTCATCGTACGTTAATTCACGACGTGCGGGATCCGACACGTCTGGCGACATAGAACAAGTCTTGTTGGTGGGACCTACAGAACCAGCTACGAAGCGTGGCCTCTCTGGCGTAGAGAATGCATCGGCACACTGACGAGCCAGTCGGGCACCAGCCATATTTATCTCTTTTGCATATGATTGCAGATGATAGTCGCTTTGCGAGATACGTTGCGCATTAAACGTGTTGGTGGTGATAATATCAGCCCCCGCCTCAAGGTATCTCCGATGAATATCGGCTATCACGTCAGGACGTGTCAGGCAAAGTACATCATTGTTGCCTTTCAGCTGTCCCTCAATATTCTGAAAACGCTCACCTCTATAGTCTTTCTCGTCAAGTCCATACTCCTGGACAACGGTTCCCATAGCACCGTCGAGCACGAGTATTCGTTTAGTAATTTCGTTGTGTATCATTTATAAACCTTCATTGCGCGATCCATTTCGCGTCTGTCTTCTTTTTCCTTTAGCGTTTGACGTTTGTCATAGGCTTTCTTACCCTTACACAAAGCCAGATCCATCTTGGCGCGCCCATTCTCGTCGATAAACACCAACGTAGGCACTATCGTGTAGCCGGTCTGTTTGGTAGCACTCTCCAGTCGGCTAATCTCACGACGTGTCAGCAACAACTTCCGATCGCGCTTCTGTTCGTGGTTATTATACGAGCCATAAAAGTAAGGACTGACAGACATTCCTTTCACCCACATTTCACCGTGAATAATCGTACAATAGGTGTCCACCAGACTGGCCTTTCCTGCTCTTATCGACTTAATCTCTGTGCCTGTCAGCACAATGCCAGCCGTAAACTCCTCAATAAAGAAGTATTCGAAAGCCGCTTTTTTATTTTTAATTTGTACGGGACTCTTTTTGCGGAGCTCCTGTTCTTGCTTATTCATTCTACCGTTGCGAATTTCTCAATGTTCTCATCTACATAGTGGGCAATCTGCTCTGTCCACATCTCTTCGTTTTCAACAAACATATCATCGTAGTCGTCGAACTGCGGATACTGCTCGAACAGTGCCATAAATTCCTCGTCGGTACAGTCTGCTTCTAATGCCTCACGATTTTCGAGCCACAAGGTGTGTACCTCGTAAAGCATCTTCGACAAGTCACGCATGTGCCACATTTTATTAAGCGCCTTGGCAAAAGGATTCTTAAAGATGAAAGGACCATAGCCGTTATGTATTAACTGCACAAAGCCGCCATCCATCACTTCCTGATGCAAAGTGTCCCAACACAGCAGAGTCATTTGGTCGGCATTCAATTCCTGAATAGCTTCGGCACTTGGCTCACCACCAACGGCTTCACGTAATGCATCAATGAAGACCTGCAAAAAAGCATCCATTCCCTCAAGAGCAGCATTGCTCAAATCGGCATCTTTTACGATAATCTGTTTCATAGTGCAAAGGTAATATATATTTTCGGAACCACCAAATTTTTTCAAAAGGCTAAAAGCAAAGAGAAGCGTTGAGTATCAAAAGGAACAGCCTAACAGAATGAAACGTGGAAAGAAGAATACACATCCCTATATTTAACACAAGTACGGCAGCGAACCGATATTGTTAAAATAAACAATAAGTCGCAAAAAACACAGGAATATATTTGGCTAATTTAAAAGAATGTTGTAATTTTACACCCAAATTGAGAAACCTACAACAGATTTAATATAATTAAAACCCAAAACCAATGAAAGCATTAAAAGCTAGTTTGTTCGGACTCGGCGCATCAATGGCGCTCGTGTTTTGTGCATGTAGTGGCAGCCAAGAAGCTGCAAATCTGACCGTTTCGGGCCTCAACCCCGAAAAGTTCGACACCGTTATCAATGAGAAACCCGTGAAGCTCTACACCCTCGTCAACGAGAATGGCGTAGAGGCATGCATCACCAATTTTGGTGCTCGCATCGTTTCGCTGATGGTTCCCGATCGTGACGGCAAGCTCACCGACGTAGTCTTGGGCTACGACAACATTGCCCAGTATGCCGATGCCAAAAACTTCGGCAGCGACTTCGGTGCATCTATTGGCCGCTACGCCAACCGTATTAAGAATGGTCAGTTCTGCATTGGCGACTCAACCATTCAGTTACCCCAGAACAATTTCGGACATTGCTTGCACGGTGGTCCCACCGGATGGCAGTATCAGATTTTTGATGCCGAGCAGATTGACTCTACGACATTGAAACTCACGCTCGTCAGCCCCGATGGCGACAACAATTTCCCCGGAGAGGTTAAAGCCACCGTTACCTATACGCTGACCAGCGATAATGCTATTGACATCAAGATGGAGGCAGAAACCGACCAGCCCACCATCGTCAACATGACCAACCACTCATATTTCAACTTGAACGGCGACCCCACCAAGCCCGCTATGGACATGGAACTCTACATCAATGCCGACAAGTTCACACCCGCTGACTCTACATTCATGCCCACAGGCGAGATTTGTGAGGTAGCCGGCACACCTATGGACTTCCGCACAGCTCATGCCATTCAGGACTCTCTGCGCATGGACTTCGAGCAAGTGAAGTTTGGTAATGGTTTCGACCACAACTGGATTCTGAATACCTATAAAGATGGTAAGGGCGACGACACTCAGGTAGCTGCTTCGCTCTACTCTCCCAAGACAGGCATTCTGCTCGAGGCATTCACCAACGAGCCCGGTATGCAGGTTTACACTGGTAACTTCCAGGGTATCAATGGCGAGCAGGACAAGGTTCGCAAGGGCGGACTGAAGTACCCCCAGCGTCCTTCAGTATGTCTTGAGAGCCAGAAGTACCCCAACTCACCCAACCATCCCGAGTGGCCAAGTCCATTCCTGAATCCTGGTGAGAAGTACTACAGTCACTTGGTATTCAAGTTCTCTGTGAAATAAGGGAGTCTCGAAAAACTACAAACAAACTAACTACAATAATTACTAATACAACTATGAATTGGAGTTCTCATGAATTTATATGGCTCGACTGGACCATTCTTGCCGTCGGCCTTTTAGGAGTAGTGGCAGCCGTATGGTATGCCATCTGGAAAGATAAGAAAGCGCAGCAGGGTGAAGACTCATCTGCCTACCTTTTTGGTAAGGGCGAACCTTGGTACGTAATCGGTATGGCAATCTTTGCTGCCAACATCGGTTCTGAGCACCTTGTAGGCCTGGCTGGTACTGGCGCAAAAGATGGTGTAGGTATGGCCCACTGGGAAATGCAGGGGTGGATGATCCTGATTCTCGGATGGCTGTTCGTTCCCTTCTACCAGTTGCTAATCAACAAGATGGGTAAGATTATCACCATGCCCGACTTCCTGAAGTTCCGCTACACCCAGCGCACAGGTTCATGGCTCAGCATTATCACCCTTGTGGCCTACGTACTGACAAAGGTTTCAGTCACAGCCTTCACTGGTGGTATCTTCTTCAAATTCTTGTTAGGCATTCCTTTCTGGTATGGTGCCATTGGTTTGATTGTCATCACAGCTGTGTTCACCGTGTTTGGTGGCATGAAGGGTGTGATGACCCTCTCAACCATCCAGACCCCCATTCTTATCATTGGTTCATTCCTGGTGCTCTTCCTCGGATTGTCAGCACTGGGCGATGGCAGCATCGTTACCGGTTGGGAAAACATGATGGCTGCATGTAATGCCGCTCACGATGGTTTCGGAACCACACACATGTTCCACACAGATCCAGGCGACCCCATGTATCCGCAGTTCCCTGGTTACGTAGTCTTCCTTGGTGCCTCTATCATTGGTTTCTGGTACTGGTGTACCGACCAGCACATCGTACAGCGTGTATTGGGTCAGGTGCCTGGCGAGGACAATGCAGAGGTTATCAAGCGTGCCCGTCGTGGAACTATCGCAGCAGGTTTCTTCAAAATCCTACCTTGCTTCATGTTCCTCATCCCTGGTATGATTGCCTATGCACTCTCGCAGAATCCCGATAGCGGTATCGTGATGGACATCACCAACCACGAGTCAACCGACGGAGCATTTGCCATGATGGTGAAGAACATCTTGCCCGCAGGTGTAAAAGGTATCGTAACCATCGGTTTCGTATGCGCCCTTGTTGCATCACTGGCAGCCTTCTTCAACAGCTGTGCCACCCTCTTCACCGAGGACTTCTATAAGCCTATGAAGAAAGGTATGAGCGAGGCTCATTACGTATTCGTTGGTCGTATGGCTACAGTTGTTGTCGTGCTGCTGGGTCTGGCATGGATGCCTATCATGATGAACATGGGTAACCTTTATTCTTATCTGCAGGACATCCAGTCGCTGATTGCACCAGCTATGGTGGCCGTGTTCACGCTGGGTATCTTCTCTAAGAAGATCACACCTAAGGCAGGTGAGTGGGGTTTGATTGGCGGCTTCCTCATCGGTATGCTGCGCCTTGTCACCAACGTCATCACTGATTCTGGTAAGGCCGTGATGGATGGAGCTTTGTGGGAGAACACAGCTTGGTTCTGGCAGACCAACTGGCTTATCTTCGAGTGTTGGCTGCTGGTATTCATCATCCTGTTGATGGTGGTAGTCAGCTGCTTCACACCTGCTCCCTCTAAGGCACAGGTTGATGCCATCACATTCTCGTCAGACTTCAAGAAGTCTATCAAAGAGAGTTGGGGGGCATGGGATATCATCGGCACACTGGTTGTTATCGGCCTCTGCGCTTGTTTCTACGTATATTTCTGGTAATAAAAGAAGATTATAATGACATTCTATCAAGAACATGCTAAAGCATGGGTGTCAGTTGACTGCATCATCTTTGGTTTCGAGAATGGCAAACTGAAAATACTCATCGGTCGTCGTAAGATGGACCCAGGTCGTGGCGAATGGAGCCTCTACGGAGGCTTCGTCGGCCCCGACGAGAGTATCGATGAAAGTGCAACCAACACGCTGTACGAGCTGACAGGACTCAACAAACTATATATGCGGCAGGTGGGCGCCTTTGGTGCTGTTGACCGCGATCCCGGTGAGCGCGTCATATCGATTGCCTACTACGCACTTATCAACGTCAAGGACTACGACGAGAAACTCCGTTTGGAACATGGCGTTGAATGGGTTGACATCAACGAGTTGCCACATTTGTATTCCGACCACAACGAGATGGTGGATAAGGCCCTCCGCATGATGCGGCAGAAGATTAAGACAGAGCCCATCAGTTTCCGTCTGCTTCCCCCACTCTTCACGCTCACACAGTTGCAAAAGCTCTATGAGGCCGTGCTGGGCGAAGAGATTGACAAGCGCAACTTCCGAAAACGAGTCAAGGAAATGGATTTCATAGAGAAGACCGAACTCATCGATAAAGTGACTTCCAAACGCGGAGCGGCCCTTTATCGGTTCAACAAAAAAGCATACTCGGAAGACCCGAACTTCAAACTATAACAAACAGAGGTTTTTCTCATTTAAACGAATAACAATCATGTTAGAATCACTAAAACAAAAAGTATTCAAGGCCAATCTTGACCTTGTGAAGCAAGGACTTGTTATCTTTACATGGGGTAATGTGTCAGGTATAGACCGCGAAAAGGGTCTTGTCGTCATCAAGCCCAGTGGTGTGAGCTACGACGAGATGAAGGCAGAAGATATGGTAGTCGTTGACCTCGAAACCGGCAAGGTTGTAGAAGGCGAACTCAATCCATCGAGCGACACGCCCACACACCTTATATTATATAAGGCATTCCCCAATATCCAGGGCGTGGTTCACACCCACTCCACCTATGCCACTGCATTCGCACAGGCTGGACGCGACATCCCCAACATTGGCACCACCCATGCCGACTATTTCTATCAGGACATCCCCTGCACACGCGATATGACCGAAGCCGAGGTTAAGGGACAATATGAGTTGGAGACGGGTAATGTCATCGTCGATGAGATACTAAACATCCGCAAAATCAATCCCGACCACACACCTGCTGTGCTGGTAAAGAATCACGGTCCTTTCTCATGGGGCACCTCGCCCGACAATGCCGTTTACAACGCCAAGGTGATGGAGCAATGTGCCAAGATGGCCTTCATTGCATTCTCGGTGAATCCCAATCTCACCATGAACCCGCTACTGGTGGAGAAGCATTACATGCGCAAACACGGACCCAATGCCTACTATGGTCAGAAGGGCCAGAAGCATTAAGATGCTTAAAAAGAAGAGACAAGACAGCTACTTTGATATTCTACAAGCTACTTTATTCAAGTAAAGGAACAACTTTGTTAATTCAAAAAGCTACATATTGATTAATCAAATCAAGCTACTAATTATTAATTAAACACTAACAATATTATGATTAAAGCATTTGACAATTTCGAGATTTGGTGGGTAACTGGCGCTCAGCTCCTGTATGGAGGCGACGCTGTAGTTGCAGTTGATGGACACTCTAAGGAGATGGTTGACGGTCTGAACAAAAGCGGCAACATCCCCGTCAAGATTGTATATAAGGGCACTGCCAACAGTTCTAAGGAAGTAGAGCAGATCATGCTGGCTGCCAACAACGATGAGAAGTGTGTAGGTATCATCACATGGATGCACACCTTCTCGCCCGCCAAGATGTGGATCAAGGGTCTGCAGCAGCTGCAGAAGCCTCTTCTCCACTTCCACACACAGTATAACGCCGAGATTCCCTGGAGCGACATCGACATGGACTTCATGAACCTGAACCAGAGTGCTCACGGCGACATTGAGTTCGGCCATATCTGCACTCGCATGCGTGTTGCCCGCAAGGTGGTTTGCGGCTACTGGAAGGACGAGAAAGCACAGAAGCAAATTGCCGTTTGGGCTCGCGTGGCAGCTGGTGTTGCCGATGCTCACAACGTGCGCTGTCTGATGTTCGGTATGAACATGAACAATGTAGCCGTTACCGATGGCGACCGTGTTGAGTTCGAGCAGCGTCTGGGCTACCATGTTGACTACTATCCCGTCAGCTCTCTGATGGAGTACTTCAAAAAGGTGACCGATGCCGAGGCCGATGCTTTGGTTGAGGAGTATAAGAAGGCATACACCATCAAGATTGACGAGAGTGGCGAGCAGGTTTACTGGGAGAAGGTGAAGAACGCAGCCAAGGCCGAGATTGCTCTGCGCCGCGTGCTGAAAGACGAGGGTGCAACAGCCTTCACAACAAACTTCGACGACTTAGGCGATGCCAACATCGACGATCCCAACTTCTGTGGCTTCGACCAGATTCCTGGCTTGGCATCACAACGTTTGATGCAGGAAGGCTACGGCTTCGGTGCCGAGGGTGACTGGAAGACGGCTTGCCTCTATCGCACACTATGGGTCATCCAGCAGGGCATGCCTACCGGTTGCTCATTCCTCGAGGACTACACGCTCAACTTTGCCGGCGACAAGAGTTCTTGCCTGCAGAGCCACATGCTCGAGGTTTGTCCACTCATTGCTACCGACAAGCCCAAACTTGAGGTTCACTTCCTCGGCATCGGCATCCGCAAGCAGCAGACCGCCCGCCTGGTATTCACCTCAAAGACTGGTGCTGGTATCAAGGCTACCGTTGTTGACCTGGGCAACCGTTTCCGCTTGATTACTCAGGAGGTAGAGTGCATTGAGCCCAAACCTATGCCTAAGCTCCCCGTAGCATCTGCTCTGTGGATTCCTCAGCCCAGCTTCGAGATTGGTGCAGCAGCATGGATCCTAGCTGGCGGTACTCACCACAGCGCCTTCTCTTATGACATCAACGAGGAGTATTGGGAAGACTTTGCCGAGATACTGGGCATCGAGTATGTCAAGATCAACAAGCAGACCAATATTGCTGATTTCAAGCAGACACTCCGCAACAACGAGGTTTACTTCATGCTTAACAAAGCATTGAAATAATTGTATCTAAGCACGAAGAAACGAAGATACGATGGGGCTTCGACCGAGGCAGCCACCAACCTTCGTTCCTTCGTGCCTTTGTTTTCTATTAACGACAAGAATCACTATGACACCAAAACAGACAATAGAAGCAGGCAAAGCAATTCTCGGTATCGAGTTTGGCTCTACCCGCATCAAGGCTGTTCTCATCGACGAGAACAATAAGCCTATAGCACAAGGCTCACACGAATGGGAAAACCAGTTGGTGGACGGTCTTTGGACCTACTCTACCGAAGCCATCTGGTATGGCCTGCAAGACTGCTATGCCGAGCTGCGCAAGGACGTGCAGAAGCAATACGACTGCGAGATTGAGAGTCTCGCTGCCATCGGTTTCTCTGCCATGATGCACGGCTATATGGCCTTCAACGAGAAACAAGACATCTTGGTACCCTTCCGCACCTGGCGCAATACCAACACTGGCAAGGCTGCCGCTAAACTCTCCGAACTTTTCAACTACAACATCCCTCTGCGCTGGAGCATCAGCCACCTCTATGAGGCCATCCTCGACAACGAGGAGCACGTAGGCGACATCAAGTATCTGACCACCCTCGCCGGCTATGTGCATTGGCAGGTGACAGGTCAGTTTGTTCTGGGTGTAGGCGACGCTTCTGGAATGATTCCCGTAGATCCCAAGACCAAGACCTACGATGCCGTGATGGTCAAGAAATTCGACGAGCTGATTGCTCCAAAAGGCTTCTCATGGAAGTTGCTCGACATACTGCCTAAATCACTGAATGCAGGCGAGAATGCCGGTTTCCTCACTCCCGAGGGCGCCAAGAAACTCGACGTGTCTGGCCACCTCAAAGCAGGCATCCCTGTTTGTCCTCCCGAGGGCGACGCAGGTACTGGCATGGTAGCCACCAATGCCGTCAAACAGCGCACTGGAAACGTCTCTGCCGGCACATCTTCGTTCTCAATGATTGTACTTGAGAAGGAACTGTCTAAGCCCTACGAGATGATCGATATGGTGACAACCCCCGATGGCTCTCTCGTGGCCATGGTGCATTGCAACAACTGCACCAGCGACATCAACGCATGGGTAGGTCTGTTCAAGGAGTACCAGCAGCTGCTGGGCATCCCCGTAGATATGAACGAACTCTACGGCAAACTGTTCAACCGTGCCCTCGAGGGCGACGCCGACTGCGGCGGACTGATGGCCTTCAACTATGTCTCTGGCGAACCCGTGACAGGACTTGCTGAGGGACGTCCCATGTTTATCCGTTCTGCCAACGACAAGTTCAATCTTGCCAACTTCATGCGTGCCCACCTCTACGGTGCCATCGGTGTGCTGAAGATCGGCAACGACATTCTTTTCAAGCAAGAGAACATCAAGGTAGATCGCATCACAGGTCATGGCGGCTACTTCAAGACCGCCGGTGTGGGTCAGCGCATGCTGGCTGCCGCCCTCAACAGCCCCATCTCCGTCATGGAGACCGCTGGCGAAGGGGGTGCCTGGGGCATTGCACTGCTGGCTGGCTTCATGGTGAACAACACCAACAAACTCAGCCTTGCCGACTACCTCGAGACCGTGGTCTTTGCCGGCAACAAGGGCGTCAGCATTGCTCCCACCGCCGAAGATGTGGCTGGTTTTGAGCGCTATATCGAGAACTACAAGCGTTGCCTGCCCATTGAGCAAAGCGCCGTTGACAACAAGAAATAAAGCATTATCGCGCCCATTTCTTTGTCTATTCAACTATTTTGCGTAACTTTGCAGACAAATTAGACATTTATTCATTATAGTATTATGAACGACAACAAGATTATGAACCTTGCAGCGGACAACATCCGCATCCTTGCTGCATCTATGGTCGAGAAAGCCAAGAGTGGTCACCCTGGTGGTGCCATGGGTGGTGCCGACTTCATCAACACCCTCTACAGCGAGTTCCTGGTGTACGACCCTGAGAACCCCGCATGGGAAGGTCGCGACCGCTTCTTCCTTGATCCCGGTCACATGGCACCAATGCTCTACTCTCAGTTGGCACTCATTGGTAAGTTCAGCATCGATGACCTGAAGAACCTGCGCCAGTGGGGCTCCGTAACCCCTGGTCACCCCGAGCGCGAGATTGAGCGCGGCATTGAGAACACCTCCGGTCCTCTGGGCCAGGGCCACACCTTTGCCGTGGGTGCTGCCATTGCAGCCAAGTTCCTGAAGGCTCGTCTGGGCAATGTCATGAATCAGACCATCTACGCTTACATCAGCGATGGTGGCGTACAGGAGGAGATTTCTCAGGGCGCTGGTCGTATTGCCGGAAATCTGGGTTTGGACAACCTCATCATGTTCTATGATGCCAACGACATCCAACTCTCTACAAAGACCGAGGTTGTGACTTGCGAGGATACAGCCAAGAAGTATGAGTCTTGGGGCTGGTACGTACAGACCATCAATGGTAACGATGTTGACCAGATTCGCGAGGCCATCAAGAAGGCACAGGCAGAAAAAGAGCGCCCCAGCCTTATCATTGGCCACTGCGTGATGGGTAAGGGAGCCCGCAAGGCCGACAACACATCATACGAGAGCAACTGCGCTACCCACGGTGCACCTCTTGGTGGCGATGCCTATATCAACACGATGAAGAACCTGGGGGCCGATCCCGAAAATCCCTTCCAGATCTTCCCCGAGGTTAAAGAGATGTATGCTAAGCGTCGTGAGGAACTGAAGAAGATTGTGGCCGAGCGCTATGCCGAAAAGGCTGCTTGGGCAAAGGCCAATCCCGAGAAGGCCGCACAACTCGAAGAGTGGTTCAGCGGCAAGGCTCCAAAGATTGACTGGAGCAAGATTGAGCAGAAGGCCGGTGCCGCTACCCGTGCAGCCTCAGCTACCGTTCTGGGCCTGCTTGCCGAGCAGGTGCCCAACATGATTTGTGCTTCTGCCGACCTCTCTAACTCAGATAAGACCGATGGTTTCCTCAAGAAGACCCACGACCTGGTTCGCGGCGACTTCAGCGGTGCCTTCTTCGAGGCAGGCGTAGCCGAACTCACCATGGCTTGCTGCTGCATCGGTATGGCTCTGCACGGAGGTGTCATCCCTGCTTGCGGCACCTTCTTCGTATTCTCAGACTACATGAAGCCTGCCGTGCGTATGGCAGCCCTGATGGAGCTTCCCGTGAAGTTCATCTGGACCCACGATGCCTTCCGTGTTGGTGAAGACGGACCTACCCATGAGCCTGTAGAGCAGGAGGCACAGATCCGACTGATGGAGAAACTGAAGAACCACCACGGCAAGAACTCTATGCTCGTGGTACGTCCTGCCGATGCCGAGGAGACCACCGTATGCTGGCGCATGGCAATGGAGAACACCTCTACCCCAACAGCCCTCATCTTCTCTCGTCAGAACATTGACATGCTGCCCGCTGGCAACGACTACACACAGGCCACCAAGGGTGCCTATGTAGTTGCTGGCTCAGACGAGAACTACGATGTCATCCTGCTGGCTTCAGGTTCAGAGGTAGCCACCCTCGAGGCTGGTGCCGACCTGCTGCGCAAGGATGGTGTGAAGGTTCGCATCGTCAGCGTACCCTCTGAAGGTCTCTTCCGCTCACAGAGCAAGGAGTATCAGCAGAGCGTGCTGCCTGCCGGCAAGAAGAAGTTCGGCCTCACCGCAGGTCTGCCCGTCACCCTCGAAGGTCTGGTTGGTGCCGACGGATGCGTATGGGGTCTTGAGAGCTTCGGTTTCTCTGCACCCTACAAAGTGCTTGATGAGAAGCTGGGCTACACAGGTCAGAATGTTTATGAGCAGGTAAAGAAACTGCTGGCATAATAGTTTAATCCACATAGAGATACAGAGGCACAGAGTATAAAAAATCTCTGTACGTCTGTGTCTCTTTGTTTTTTATAATTTAATACCTATAGCTTATGGAAGTAAAGACTGTTGGCGTAGCCTGCGACCACGCAGGTTTTGCACTTAAAAAGTTCGTACTCGAATATCTCGAGGAGAAGGGCTATCCCTACAAGGACTACGGCACCTATAGCGATGCCAGCGTAGATTATCCCGACTTTGGCCATGCCTTGGGCGAAGGCATCGAGAAGGGCGAGGTATATCCCGGCATAGCCATCTGTGGCAGCGGCGAGGGCATCTCCATGACGCTCAACAAGCACCAGAAAGTGCGTGCCGGTTTGTGCTGGATACCAGAGATTGCCCATCTCATTCGTCAGCACAACGATGCCAACGTGCTTGTGATGCCCGGACGCTTCATCGACAACAACATGGCACGCAAGATCATGGACGAGTTTTTCACCGCCAGCTTCGAAGGCGGCCGTCATCAAAAGCGCGTTGACAAAATTGCGATTAAGTGAGCGCAATAAAGCTTGCATTTATTTTCGAGCGTGAGCAATTTAGATTTTGAAAAAATCAAGGTTGCGATTAAGTGAGAAAGAACCGGAAGCGAGGCCATCGAGCCCCGCTTTCTTTTTTATCATGCATTCAGTAGGGCTCAAGCGATGATGACTTTGCTCGGCTCAGTAGAAATTAAGTGGGCTCGTCACTCCATCCTCATCTCCCACCCCTGCAGCATGGCGAAGTAGTCCAGAGAGTCCGTCCCATTCTCATGAATCGCCATCGCCACAGCCAGTGCCATCCAGCGGGCGGGCTGGTCGCTGGGAATGCCCAGCGGCTCGTTGGGGTCGATGCCCGTCAGTCGGCTCACGTTGGCGATATACGCCTCCGTATTGTTCTCGCCTGGCGGTGCCCACCGCCTGATGATGTTTCGGATGGTAAACAGCCGATATGTGTGGTAGTACGTGCGTGTGAGCAGCACGAAGGCTGCGCGCCAGCCATACGCCATTGTTTCAAACTGACAGAACGCAGCGTCTGTCTGCTGGGCTCTGAGCCCCTGCCATTTATCTTTAGACCGACGGATGTTCAGTGGGTTGTTGTTTCTGATTCCTCTTGGTAAACTCATTTTGTTTAATGTTTATTGGTTATTGTTTATTAGTTACCTAACTCATGATTTCCTTGATGACCTTCTTGTATTTGCCCTGCTTCACGCGCTCCACAAAGCCATGCTTGAGCCACCTATTACATTGCTGATTAGCGGAATTTTTCTCAATATCGAGAATAGCCATCACGTCGTTTATACAAAACGTCTCGGGCAAATCCCTGTAGGCATCGGCATTCCTCGAATTCTTTCTGCGTGGCACAAACTCGCGGGCAGCGTTGTCCCAAGAGTCCTGCAGCATCTGTCCGAAGAAGTGGTCTTGGAAATAGATCACGGCATCATAGATAAGCGTGGAGAACTTCAGGTCGTCATCGCTGATGTCTAGCTGTCCCGTCTTCTTATACTGCTCATACTGTCTAGCCATGATGCGAGGCACGGTGAACCAGGTGGCATAGAACACGGCACGCTTTCTCAGATAGTCCAGCACGTGGTCATCGGCAGCCTCTGCCTCCTGTGCCGATAGCTCGCAGAGCTCATACACATGGTCGGTGAGTCGTTCCAGAGGCAGTTCGCCATGTAGCTGTTCGAAGCGGAAGCCCCATTGCTTCAGCGCCTCGTTAGCCTGCCAGTCCACCATCTTTTTCTTCACCATCTGATAGTGCGCCACCTCCATCTGGAAAATTGCCACACGCGAGCAAAGACCATCGTTGATGTTACGCATGGTGAACTTCTTGTAGAGCGATATCTGGGTGCCCGTGGTGACGCTGTTCCAATACACAGGCAAGATGTCGTTGATCGAGTCACCATTGGCATAGTCCACACCCGAGAGCTCATTATGGAAAGCCTTCAATTCCAGGTCGTGCTTACCTATCCATGCCCCCCCACTCTGTGCCGAGATGGAAGAGTCGAGCTCCGAGTCAAACATATAAAGATGCATGGGCAGCACCTCGCCATCCACCACCTCCTTGGCCCTCTTCAGGCGTCGGAAGAAGATGTTGTTAGAAGTCTTCGTGGGCAGATAGCGTATCATACCCTCGGGCTCCACCAGTGCGTCCTGCTTCTGCGCCTTCGAGCTGGTGCCACGCTTCTTCTGTTCCTGCTTGTAGCGCGTCTCCTGCGCACGCACCTCCTCGTCCTGCGCCCTCATCGCACTCATAATCTGGTCGTCCAGGTCCTTGGCAAAACTCTTTCCGCTGGCAGGGTCGCCAATAATCAATACCTGAGGGTTCATCCTTTGGCGAGCCCCGTTGAAGTGCTTATACCAGCAACGTGTCATCAGCGTACAGTACATAGCACCCGAGGCCATCACCGCCCCCAGCCAGTTGTGTCTGCTCACTCCCTTACAGGCTTCCGCATAAGGGGCGCAAAGGAGAGGTTCCAGCCTCGCAGCGAACTGTTCGTAAGGCACTTCAACTGCTCCCACAGGCTTTGCAGCTGCATCGGACTTGCCTGCATGAATACCCACACTTTCAAGCACCCCCTGCATCCTCTTGGGGATGTCCTTGTATAGTTTTCGCTCACAAGCCGTATGAGCAATGTCGGTGACTTCCTTGTCGCCTCGTTCGCGGATGACGTCCTGCACAAATCCACACAGTCTAAGCACCCTGTCGACCATTTCAGGCTGGTTGTCGCAGATATACCTAAGGTCGAGAGCCAACTGCAACATGGTTCGGTGGCGATCTCCTGAGGCTGGGGCTCCACCTTGCGCGGCCTGCCACGCTTCACATATTTTGGCGTATTCAACGCCATGATAGAGGTTTCCTCCTTCTCCTTCCGATTGAAGGCGGTTGTCTGATTCTTTGTGTGTTCCATTTGTTATTTCTTTTAGTTCTTCAAACTTGTGGTTTTTATCTGTGGGCTCCGTGTGTCCCTGTCGGTAGTCCTCTTCGTACTTCTGTGCGAAGGACTCACCATAATAGTTCAGGAGTTCCTGCTCATTAAGGTAATATACATCCTCTCGCATGGGAGCATAAGAGATTCTCGATGCATCTATACAACTGGCATCTGCCTTCACGCCCAGCGCCTGTGCCAGCTCTATCTGGTTGTCGGCAATGTTGCCTACCTCCACCCTAGCCTTACACACCAGTCTGAGTCCCTTTCCCGACGAGGTCTTATGTGCCATCACCACCTCCCACGGGAAGCCTTCCACCTGTGTACGTTCAAAGATCTCATGCGGGTTGTCCACATGGTCCACGTCAAACATAAACAGTCCGCTCAGGTGAATGCCAGCCAGCACCCTGCGCTTCATGCTGCGCGTGGGGTCTTTCTTCAGCGGGGTCTCGTCGAAGTCGCGAGCCCCGAATATCAGGGGTGGCAAGCTCTCCTTCAACGCCGTAGCCCATCGTGCCAGCTTCTCCTCTCCAGTCAGCGCCATGAAAGCCTCTCCAGTTCTCTTCTTCCCAGCCTCTTTCAGGCAGAACTTCTGAAAATCAGAGTCGTTTGCCCATTGCTCGATGGCTCCTGGCTGTCTGACGCTGCGTATCGTCCTTATCTTCCACTTCACCCTTGGCGAGTCTAGCACCTCGTTGAGCTTTTCCAAAGTGCCTGGCACCGCTGGGGAAACATATTGATTATCTTGTATGCAAAACATAATGATTCTTTTCTACATTAACAAAATTCGATGATTTCCCTATCTATCAGCACATCCTTAGCCTGCTGATTTCCTCTATCCATCTGTGCCATGATGCGTGCCGTGCCCACTCGCTTCTGGAACGCCTCGCGACGTATGATGAGCGTCTTGGTCTCCTTCAGCCATCCGTTTTCCAGCTCCGCAATGGTCTTGTAGCTCGGCACATAGCCCGTTGTCCTCGACTTCCTTGCGTAGGCGGTGAAAGCCTTTTCGCCGGTCTTTTCGTCAAAGTGCAGCGAACCCTGCACATACTCGCCCTTTTTCATGCGGGCAATAACACTATCGTTCAGTTTGATTTTAATGATTACTTCCATTTCTTTTGAGTTGATTTTAAGCGAGAAGAAGTTTCGGATTCCTTGGCCATTTACTCGAGAATATCCTCCTCACTTCAACTCAAAGGTTGTTGTTTTCCTACGGAGTTTTTCTCTCTCCGCTGGTCTTTTTTGCCTACGGATTTTACGGATTTTACGAATTTCTTCTGGCTACGGATTGTAATTAATCATTTCGATTGTTTAATCCGTATAATCCGTATAATCCGTAGGAGTTTTTTCTCCATCCGTAGGCCTTAAATTACTAAAGTGCTTGCAGGTCAGTGATATAAAACATGTTTTCGTGGCGCTCCTGGTTCTCACCCCATGTGCGATGCTTCCAGTACCCCTTCACCACGTAAGGCTGATTCTGAAAATACTCCGTGTCACGGTTCTTCGATGCCAGGTCGCCCGTCATCTCCCCGTAGAAAGTGTCACCACCATGTTTCATCACCACGCCACGACTACGATAATACTCCGGTGTGCCGTCCTGTCGTGTGTACTGGCGCTCAGCGTATGCGCCCACCGCTTGAATCAATACAAGTTTTTCCATTTTTTGTTGTTTTTTAGTTGTTGAACTTCTTGGCATTTCTGCCTTTTCCTATGATTAAAATTCTGATGTACTCCTGCCCCTTCTCAGTCCAGACAGGGAAGCGCGTCTCAACGAGATCGCCCCGCTTGTTGTACCGGAAGTGACTCCGAGTCTTAGCATATCCAAGCCCCGCATAACGTTTGCCGAGCTTCAGTTCGTAAGTTGTTCGCTCACGAAAGAGGAATCCCACATCAATTAAGAAGTGGTGTAGATCCAGGGCAGAGATACCCATCTCCCTAGCCAAGTCGCTAGAGAGCATACAGTTCTCAGTGCCCGCATTACGTTTCTGCTGCAGCTCGCGTATATATTCCTGCGCCTGCCGCATCATCATCTTTTCTTCCTGCGTCATTTTTCCTTTATATTTTTATTAGAATGTACGTGTGTGTAGGTGTGCGTATGTACCTGCGTATGCGTTGTAAATGTAAACATGTCAAAGACCGCATTGTCATTAGGATTTTGTCCTTTCGACGATGCAAAGATAGGCACAAAAAAACGGCGACGGAAGTAATCTTCCATCGCCGACTAGTTTGTGAGAGTTTCTTGCGCAGTTTTGCCTTTATTTGAGAGTTTTCGCCAAAAAAGAGCTAATTTTTTGAGAGTTTTGAGAGTTTTTTGAGAGTTTTTGAGAGTTTTTTTAGGAGATTAGCAATTCCTCAGTCTTATTCGCAATCTCCACATAACTCTTGTATCGCTGTCCCCTCACGGGAGCATTACTTGGAGTCCATAACTTCACAGGCTTAGCAAAACTCTGTACTGCCAACCTTTGCAGCTCAACCTTTAGAGGCACATGTTCATGATGTGGCACCTCCTTTTGCAACATATATAAAAAGGTATCGAAGTCCTCAACCTCAATCACTCTATAGTCCGCCATCATCCTATATACTGCATACCATAGTCTGGCTGCCTTAATCATTGGTGCTATTTCCTGGAAAACATAACTCACCTTCATCTCGCTGATCTTAGGCCTTACGTCTTTTGCCTTCATCGCCCTTCTCACCGCCCTGGCACAAAGTCTGCTTGGCACCCTTGGTGCCTTCTTCACTATCTCCTTCACCCTACCACACAGCTTCACCCGCCTGCTACCATCCAGCAGCACAGGCTTGAAGTCCTCGTTCTGAGGCACCAGCCACGTCCTTCCCTCCTCGTCCTCGAAGTAAGTCTTCAGCGTGTACTCCCCCTCTATGCATGCCAGCACGATGTCACCATCGAAAGGCTTGTCTATACCTACCACCTTCACCACGTCGCCCGTGGCAATGCCCGCATCTTTCATCGACTCGCCCTTCACCGTCACCATAAATTCCGGCTTGATGGACAGCAGTTCTTTCGGCAGCAGCACCGACTCCATAAAGTCCCCTGTGCATTGCGCAGGTTCGCCACAAGGCACCTCCGCGTCATAGAGAGGCACCTCCGTGTCGCACAGCATAGGTCTCAACCCCTTGTCCTGCATATCGCGGAACAAGGCCCTAAGTTCTTCTGTTGTCATTTTCTAGTTTATGTTTTCAATCAATTTAGTTATACCTTTTCTCTTTTTACCTTTTCATTTATATATAATCCGCACGATCTTCGCAGAGGGTGCGGAACTTGACTTTTTGAGGGTAAACAATAACACGATAAGTGCGATTGTCTGCATGATTCATTTCAAATATTAACTTTCCAATAACCCGTTTTGTTACTGCCTACACGAACTATCAGCCCCAAGGATTTCAGTACGGAGATATGCTTATATATCTGTCTCTCCTTTAATCCTAACTGTTCGCAGAGAGCGTTGACCGTTGCTTTTGGATTCTGGTGGATAATGTCAAACACATCCCACGTAGGCTTTGAAACCTCAGGAAATTTATCCTGTATTTTATCCTGCATTTTATCCTGTACTTCCGACTCCTCTTCAACCTCGTAACTATCCATCGCATTAAGCAGACAGCGCAGCATAAACTCTACAAACAGTGTACTTTCGCCTACCTGATCGCTTTTTTGAATCACGCTGTAATACTCTTGCTGATGTTCTTTGACTATTGTCTCTACGGGGAGCCATGCAAAGAGCCCTTTCCAACGAGACAACAACATGGTTTGCCAATAGCGTCCCATACGTCCGTTACCATCAACAAAGGGATGAATGAACTCAAACTCATAATGGAATACGCACGAACAAACCAGCGGATGAACATCTGTCTTTTTTACCCATTCAAAGAGGTCGCCCATCAACTGTGGCACGCGCTCAGCAGGAGGAGCCATATGCAGACAGTTACCTTTTCCATCAAACACGCCCACCCCTTCTTGTCTGTAATGTCCAGAATTGCGCACCAAGTCTTTCATCATCAGCTCATGAGCCCGCAACAGGTCCTTCTCTTTGAAGGCATCCAACTCTGACATCAGGCGATATGCCTCGACAGCATTTTTCACTTCCTGAATCTCGTCAGGAGCACCTAGCACTCGCTTGCCATCAATAATATCTGTCATCTGTTTAATCGACAAGCTGTTATGCTCTATTGCCAGCGACGAATGGATGGTCTTTATCTGGTTTTTCTTGCGTAGTTGTGGAGAAGGAATATTATCTCCAAGACGGGTCATAATACTTCCTACCTGTTCTGATATCTCGCCTATCAGACGTATAATCTCAGACGTTATTTTATATGGTGGCGTATACATATTTCCTATAGGTCTTCGAATGATTTATTCAAATTGTCTATTCAAAAACTTGTCGAAGAATCGGCGGCAGAATCGGCGGGACAGGTTCCAGATTCTTTCTACCAATGCTCACGACGATTCGGTGTGAGCTGGTAGCCTTCGTCTTGAGAGAATTCTTTTTCGTGTTGCAGTTCGATGAGAATCCGAAGAACTCTGGCTCTTTTTCCTAAATCTTTCAGAGTGCGAAATTACAAAAAATCCCTTACACTCCCAAATTTATCTCAAATGAATTAGCGATTCACATCGCATTTCTATAAATATAGACTAATATAATTCGCAAATGTATGAAAACACTATCTTGAATAGTTGGTATAGGTCCTAATTCATTTGGGGAATCAAGTACCTGTCCCGGTGATTCAAGTACCTGTCCCGGTGATTCAAAAAAATCGAGAATGATACACTTACAACCCATTCCGCTTTAAATATCTATGATAAGTGTCATTGGTACCTGTCCCTGATGTCATACAAAAGGGTCGGTTCTTGGCAAGCCAAGCGAGCAAGCTCGAGCGCCGTTGTGCACTAAAACGCTAAAAAAGGGTGATTTCTTGTAGATGTAGAGAAATTAATATATCTTTGCCACATATTACTATAAAACCCACGCTTATGACGCACGGAAATACACGGAAACACCCTTCTTCCTACCTCACCATCGACGATGAGTGGGACGGCGAGACCTTTATTGAATACTAATTTTAAAACAAATAGTAACATGAAAATACAATTACTATTATTCGCTATGATTTTACTACCATTGGTAGCTAGTGCCCACGACATTGAAGTTAAGAATGCCGATGGTGTTACCATTTATTACAACTACATTAATAATGACACGGAATTGGGGGTTACTTTCCGTGGTGATAGTTCTTATTCTTATTCGGACGAATATCAAGGCAATGTCGCTATACCTGAGGAAGTAACCTACATGAACAGGACACGCAAGGTGACGAACATTGGAGATTATGCGTTCTATAAATGCGATGGCCTTACCTCCATCACCATCCCCAACAGCGTAACGAACATTGGATATGGTGCGTTCATGTATTGCTCTGGCCTCACCTCTGTCACCATCCCCAATAGTGTGACGAGCATTGGAGGTGGTGTGTTCTCTGGTTGCTCTGGCCTTACCTCCGTCACCATCCCCAACAGTGTGACGAGCATTGGAGAGGGTGCGTTCTTTCAATGCTCTGGCCTCACCTCCGTCACCATCCCCAATAGTGTGACGAGCATTGGAAATGGTGCGTTCTATTATTGCTCTCGCCTTACCTCCGTCACCATCCCCAACAGTGTGACGAGCATTGGAGATCATGCGTTCGAGGGATGCTCTGGCCTTACCTCTGTCACCATCCCCAATAGCGTGACGAGCATTGGAAATTATGCGTTCTTTGGTTGCTCTGGCCTTACCTCCGTCACCATTCCCAATAGTGTGACGAGCATTGGAGAGGGTGCGTTCGATGGTTGCTCTGGCCTTACCTCAGTCACCATCCCCAATAGCGTGACGAGCATCGGAAATAATGCGTTCTATGGTTGCTCTGGCCTCACCTCTGTCACCATAGGCAGTGGTGTGACGAGCATTGGAGCTGAAGCGTTCGATGGAGCGGATATTCCAACTGTCGTTTCTTTGATAGAGAATCCGTTTGAGATAACAGGAAAGACATCGGATTATGATGGAACTTTCTCTCAAAACACATTCAATAATGCAACGCTGTATGTTCCGAAGGGTACTATAGATAAGTACAAGGCAACTGATGGTTGGAAAGACTTCCTGTTTATTGAAGAAGGAACGGGCGGTGGCGATACGCCAGAAACGCAGAAATGTGCTACGCCTACCATCAGCTATGAGAATGTCAATGTGTATGGCATCAATGGCACTCAGGCTGGTTCGGCTATCAGTCAGAGTGGTGCAGCTACAATTAATACGAACCTACAACCTGGCTCTATCGCCATCGTAAAGATTGGCCCAAAGTCAGTCAAGGTCGCGATTAAGTGAGAATAAAGCAGAGCTTGCTCATGCTTTATCGAACGTGAGCGAGCTCGAGCAAAGCTCAAGGTCGTGATGAAATAGTTTTTATGATCTATCAGAAGCATCCCTGCCCGTTTCTATTTCGAGCAGGGATGCTTTGTTATCTGATATCCAGTTATGCCAGAGGACAGTCCACCGACATAACAGATATTGACAAATACCCCACGCCTTCAGATTTAAATAAATAACTATATGAAATCCAGTTTCATTTGAATAGCTCTGAATGGGAGCCAAGTCTCACAAGTTCTATAGTGTCGGTCTCTTCGTCAATCCATATCAACAGGAAGTCCCCTTCTATGTGACATTCCATGCAGCCTTTATATTCACCAAGGAGCATATGTGCTTTATACTCTATGGGAATAGGTTGCTCATTCATCAGCATTTTCAATACCTCTTTAAGCGCTTCAACCTTCCTAGGATTATTTCTATATTTCTTGTAGTCCTTCTTATACTGGGTAGTAGGTTGTAGCTTTTTCATTTATCCGAATCTAGATCCTTAAAGAGTTCATCAACACTATCATAAACCTTATTGGGGTTCTTTCCTGACTTAGCCTCTTTGATAGCAGCTTTAGTCACCTCGTTAGGTTCATCAAATACAATACCTAGCAGTACACTTTCAACATAGTTGTTGAGTGTCCTGTTCTCTCGTGCAGCATTTCGTTTTAATTCCTCTATGAGGTCAGCCCTAAGTCTGAACGAAGCGGGCTTTCTAATAATCGTTGTAGCCATACTCTGTAACTCAATTGTAATACATCTGAATGCAAAGATAAGACTTTTGTTTAAAACCTCCAAGAGTTTATATAAATAATTGCACCCGATGGTACGATTATCGCCACTAGCCTCGATGTAGCAAGTTGTACGAATTGAAAGAGAGAGCCTACCCCCCAATAAAGAGGTAAGCTCTCCTATTGTTCGTCATATTACCTTGCGTGGCTGGGAATAAAAACAATTCAAAACGGCAAACCAGCATTATCATCCCCCTGCATATAATCCAAAGATTTGTATTCTTTCATGGTTTTTGAACGAATAGAAAAAGAATATAATGCTTTTCCCATATCGTCAAAAACTGCAATTTCATCTTTTAATTTGTTTCCTCTATCAAATGATATTTTGACTATGTGGTAAGGACAATATGACTTTACTTTTTTTGAGTCTTTATAAAGAATAAGAAAACTCCCTGCTATTATCTCATGTTTTATTATTTCTGCCCTATTACCAGTCTCATCTTCGTAGTAACCTGAAGATATTATGCTGTTAAACTCTTCAGGAGTCCAATATCTTTCAAAGGGAAGATTATCACTCGAAGACGTTCCATTTAACTGCCTCTGAGACTTTACATTATTGGGGCTTGCATAAGAGTTCTCACGAGATTCAAAATATGGTTGAAATTCATTTTCATCTTTTTGACGTTTCTCTTTGTTACATACAACATAATAAATACCACGAATGGAGACTGTGTCCTTTTTGTATATACATTCACCTTTAAAAGGTCTATACTTACATACACGGAGGCAATCAGAAAATGGTTTTAATTCATAGTTAGGATTGTTTTTGTATTCTCTTACTTTTTCTTCTATTTCCTTCTCTTTAAAATAATTATGCAACCATGATAGATTTAGTGAATTTGAATTGATATCATCTTCAATAGAAAAACAATCTATATTTATAATCAATTCGTTACAACCACCTTCATCTTTCCCGTGTTTAATGGTTGCTAATTTATCTTGGCTACAAATGTTAAATATATAAGGTATACCATCAGACGATATAACTTTTATTTGCGAGAAAAGCATATCATCCGATCTGGACAGAACAGATGATTCCTTAATTGAAATGATTCTGCTATCGTAATCATCAAACGCAGGAATTGTAAGTTCTGTACAACATAACAAATATTCTTCCAACAATGACACTCTCTTGCGCTTTAATTCAATAATTTGAGCATCATAATTGGGATTGTTTATCCATTGTCTATTATCAGCAGATTCAAGTATAAATGATTTTAAGTTTTCTAACTTTTGCTCTCTTACATCAATCTCTAAACATGTGATATTTGATTCTTTTAGTTTCTCCTTTTTTGTTTCGTCAACTTCGTGAGTATTTCGAATTTCAACAAACCAGCGTAAACCATCTTCTGTGACTCCCACTACATCTGGTTGTAAGTCCTTTCGTTCAACTCGTAACTCCACTTCTACTTTTGTAAATGACAATTTTTGCTTGGCAACTTCTTTATACTTCGGAGCCATCACGGCTTTTTCCTCTTCGATAATTTGTTCAGCCAATTTGTGTAGAGCCGTCATGTATGAACCATGACAGTCGGAGTCTTTTTTATGTGCAAAATGAGCTTGTCTACCACCTTCATGACCAAGTCTTGCAACCAATGGTTCTTTACACTTTGGACAACGACAATTACATGAAAGTCCCCTTTCCACATCATTAATGTAGATCATTTTCCCAAATGCATTTAATGCATAGGTCAATTTGGGTTCTTTCTTATTCTCAACCATACTCGTAATTGTTCTTTGTACCTGGAACGTGGTACGAGACAAATGTGAAATTATATCATTTCTTAGTAGTTATATTTTTCCAATTCCATGCGTGTTATGCGCTTTGGAATTACTATAGTACACAAAAGGAGCCATCCCTTTTGCGTATACTTACCATACAATGGGCTTATAAATCATCCATATTATTCACATGATTAACATCACTATTGGCTATATCCTCATAATCAATGTGTAAAGTCACCTCGTCCATAAATGAATAAAGAGAATTGGCTATGTACATATTAACATAACCCATACCTTTATCTTGTTTGCTATTATATACAAAAATTGAAAGTGCAGGATGTCCTTCCTGTTCACTATCTGTGACAAGACCCGTAGAATACTTAGACTTTAACATCGAACGGAATGTGTAGAATTTTTCTTCACCCGAATCCTTGTTAAGACAAGTAATAACAGCTTTTGCGCGATATACTATTTTTGTCTTCTCGTTATAATAAACAAAGAAGTTGGCCTTCTCACCAGAAAAAGAACCTTTAAAACATCGACAACCAGCACTTAATTGTCGGCTCGTTTCTGCATCATATCTAATTCCTTTTGCTTGTAACTTTGTCTGAAAAGCTGTAATACTACCATTTAAGGGTATACCCATAAATTTCATATGCTCAGTTTGAGCTTGTGTAAGTATCGAAAATAAGCAACAAAGAACAACAAGTAAATACTTTTTCATAATCTATATCTCATTTGTTTTATATGCAAATTCTGTTTCGAGCTCAGAACCTTGCAAGTTCTAATTGAAAATTTACAAATCTTCCATAGCTTTGGCTCTGATTATATCACTATTGATACCATCTTTATATGTAAGCACCACAAAACATTTCATTACGCCTTTATGACTAATACTGAGTTGGATTTCGCCTTTTGGTGTTTTAAAAGTTGTAATATATTTACATTGATCTATTTGGACTTTAGTCATCCTAGAAGCATCATCTTTCGGCTCGGAATAACCTTGGAATTCCTCAATTACATTTGCAGGCTCACCATATTTCTCAGTCAGCATCTCCTTAAGCAAGAAGTAATTACGGGAAAGTGGCGCCCATGTATCACAATCAGGAAAAAACACAATTATCTTGCTAACTAAATCCTTCTGCTTTAATGTGGATACACCAATAGTACATCCCTTATAAGCAGCAAAATCACCTGTCAGAATAGCAATACCATCCTCTGTCCCCATATCGTCGAAGCCTTTCTGCTTCATCTTTTGAACATATTCACTCAAAGTTCCGTCTATGGGTACGCCCTTGAAGCTCAAGTGAGGAGATTCAGTTTGTGCATACAATGTCAACGACAAAAGTGTTAGCACTAGTGATAGCATCATCTTTTTCATAGTCATACTCTTTTCATAGTCCATAATCACTTAACTATTCAAGTTAATTCGCCAACTCTGTCTTTCTTATATCTCCAAAGACTTTTACAAGCAAAGCTTGTCTTTCCTCTTTTAATTCCTCAATATGAGAGACATCTGAATATTTAGAAAAATCTGCGATACAAATATCTGTATAGCCCGAAATATTTTTCTGTAAGAAGGTGTCGGTTACTTCCTGTAGAGTTTTATCTTTCTTTTGTATATTATCAGCCTTTGGAAGTAGCTCTAGGTTGAATAAAGCATCACGATATCCAATAGGAATCATTGAGTTATTATCCAGTTTTGCTTTGGGGATTATGTGGTCAACCTCGGAAGTTTCTTCTAAAGACGTGTTGGGAGCTTTCTTTTGCAATGCATACTGATAACACAAAATAGGTGTTAGATGCTTTATATCAAGTGGTTGTCCATTATAGTTTCCGTTGCATGAACTTTCAATCAGATTTTTCCAAGAGGTTTCATCAAGTGGTACAATCCTATCATGCCAGTTTTTAACATGATTAGCCATTTTAGAGTCACCCGACCCTCTCCAAGAACCTATTGAATATTCAAAGATGAGTCTATCAAAGAGTGCTTTGGCATCACGAATGAATGTATTATATTCTGTAGAAGACACACGAGGCGAACCCTTTTCTTGCCAATCAAGAAGTAAGATTGTCATATATTCGAGCGTTGGGGCTGCTCCTAAAAGTTTGTATAGCGGTTTATGCCAACTACGCAAATATTTGAAAAATTCATTTTTAAGTAGAATCTCACAAATGGTGTTAATATCATCGACTAAATCATCTATACTCATACCCCATTTAATACTCTTGTTTCGCTCAAGTTCATTCACGACAACAGCAGATATTCCCTTATTGAAATATGCACTCATTAACTTAAAACCTAGGGTAATTTGAGTTAAGTCAATCTCCTGTGAGTTGGTTTTTTCAAGATAATCCTCAAATATCAGGTGCTGATCGTTAATTCGTGAAATCAATGTTGCACCATAGTCCCATCGAACAACATTACCATCTTGTGGTAATTCTACACCAAGACGTGAATAAAGTTCGCTTACTAGTTGCTGCATTTTCTCATCGGCCATCACCACTTTCTCATTCCAGAAAGGCTTTGCCGATAACAATTCTTCTGCTTTCAGTTGTGTTCCACCACTATTAATACGAGAAAAAATATTTTGTGCATCAAGCGGAGTTACATTCTTAAGAAGAATAACACCAATGCGAGCTTCTGTTATGATTTGTTCTGAATTAGCAATAACATTAATAATCTCATTAATATCGTCCCACTTCTGCTCAACTTGATTTCGGAAATCTTTTTCTTTTCCATCTTTTATGGCTCCTCCAAAATCATCCATATATTGAATGAAGTTTTCCTTTGATGGCGTGCCAACCTTATTTTTATAATCAAGAAGGAATTGACGCAAATCCTCAGGATTAATCTTAAATCCATCACGCTTTGGTGCATATGGAGGACGTGACAAAGATTTATTTAGGTCTGAAAAAATTCGTTCCCATCTTCCGCCATTGGCAGTTTTTTGGTGTACCATTAGAATGATATCAAGGAGCGTCCGCAATCCTTTACGTTGGCGAAACTTATTTATATCCTCGTCAATCTCTGTCTCTTCAAAAGCAGGCTCTGCAACACCAATTATTTCTTCATCCTCCTGTTCTTCTTGTTGTAGATATGCATCAATCTTTTCCCAATACATATCCTTAACTTCTTTCTCATCTTGAGTATTCTTAAACTTAATATATTTACGAGCCCATTCATACACCAAGTCAGGATTAGCGCGGAGTTCTCTCAAAGCAGTTCGTCTTTGTCTGCCGTCAAGTAACCATGAGGTATGACCTTCGTCGTTTATGATAACAACACCAACAGGATATTCTTGGAATATGCTAATAGCCAGCTCAAAATTCTGTTTGGCAGTCCATGTTGACTTACGTTGAAAACGTGGCAGTTTAATCTTACTGTCAGTTACAAACTCTGAAATAGAACGTGTCTCAATGTTATAACTCATAATATCTATAGTTTATTCTTCCGAAGGCAAAATTACAAAATCTTTGTAAAAAATCTACCTTATCAAATAAGAAAAATGAGTTTAATTTGATAAAATTATCGGCAAGAACAGATCTAAACTATCCAAATTCGATCTAAATATCTATAATTTCTTTGGACTTCTTAGCGGGATCTCCGACCTTTGCAACAAAAAGAGAGATGTCGAACCCTGCATTTATGTCTGTCTGCTTCGAGGGGAAGCGGCGAGAGCTAAGGGCTCTATATGGTGAAATGAAGAGACTGCAAGAAAGGGAGATACCTTTGGTGCAGAACGGCTACTATTACCCGACGCGATGGCTGGGCAATCTGGTCACGAGGCTTGGGGCCGACTGGCACGACGTGTTTTGCCGAGGCACCTGGAGCGACTTGGAACTGAAGAAGAACCACCTGTATTTCTGCACTGAAACAGCGTGGCAACCACCATTCGCTCTGCTCAAACTGATTCAGAATGTCTATCCATCATTGAGATACTATTTTGAAGCCGAGGGCGATGAATGGGATGCGTATCTGACAAATGATGCGGAAGGCAAGTACTATTCCAATCGATATGTCGTAGACTGTGAACCCGACATAGAATACTTCGACACGATTGAAGAGGCCAGCAACCACCTATCTGCCTACGTTGGCAAACCCGTTGCCGCTACGTGGCAAGCATTATGTGAAGCAGCAGACGAATGGAACGCTGACAACCCAGACACCGACTGGTTTATCAACGTGAAGCAGATAGAAGTCATCAGCAATGAAGAACTGTGACAACAAGGGAATGTCCCTGTTAGAACTGAGTGCACAGTAGGGTCGGTTCCGCTGTGCACTAGAAAAGTTGTATTAAATTTGGTGGATTAGGATAAAATCGCTAACTTTGCAGCGTCAAAAGTGCTAGTGGATGCCTTTGTCGCACCATTAACACTCTAAAAGGATTAAATGTGGCTTACACCTTAGACGTGTGAGCCACTACCTTTTTTATATACCACAAACGTATGACAAGGGACTGTCACCTGGAACTTGGCGCTCGGCTTCGCTGCTTGGCTTGTCCAAGAACCTGAAACTTGAAACCTGAAACCAAATTTAAAAAACTACACTACCAAAAATTACACCGTTTAATTCTGAGACGAACGTGTAGTTTCTTACTTTCTTATTTCTTACTTTCTTACTTTTTGCTATAATTTTCTTTCCGCAACAAGAGAGCAAAGAAAACAACAAGTTATTATAAATTTATATATTATATATAATATTATAATATTATATATAATATATAAATTACAAGTACATTTTGAAAACACCAAAAAATAAGAAAGTAAGAAGTAAGAAAGTAAGTTTTTGCATCAAATTGTCTTTCCCTGTATAGTGTTGACTCCCTTTGAGCCTTGATTTGATACTGTTTTGTTAATTACTGTTTCTTGTACTGATTTAGTTGACTTATCTCTCTGATCCAGTTGACTGCTTTCCTGATTTTGTTGTCCCTTTTCCCGGGTTTGTGGACTTCATACTGGAAGCGTTGACCTTTTCATCTGAGACAAAATGTCTTTTTCCATACAGAATACCCGATATATATTTTTCTGTATTTTACCCCTAAAAAATACCCTCGAAAAATGGTGGTTTGTTGCCTGTATATTTGCACACCTCGCATTTATTTAGTACCTTTGCAATACATTTGAGGAACGGAGGATGGAGGCGCCAAACGGAGCGTTTAATGCCGGCAAACGGGACGAATGGGGCCACCAAACGAAATCCTCGGCAAAATCACAATTAACTTTAACCATTTAATACCTTAACACTATGCCTGTACTTTACAAAACTTATGTCAACCAGATGAGAAACTCAAAGATGTTCGGCAAGGTCTATGCCCGCATCGTATCGCTGAAGACCATGACTTACCCTGAGCTGTGCAAGCACATGGCGGAACACAACTCGGTGTATGGCACCGATGTCTGCCTGGGCGTTGCCAACAAGTTGCAGTCCTGTATCCTGGAGCAGCTGATGGAGGGTAAGAAGGTGCAGTTTGGCGACCTGGGTACGTTCTATCTCTCTACGCACACCACGGGTGCCGACTCTGAGGAGGAGTTCAACCTGGCGTCCAACATACGCGGAATATACCTGCGTTTCCAGCCCAGTCGCATGGACTTGAACGACCTGACGTCGAAGTCGCTGAAGAAGCGTGCCTCGCTCCTTAACGTGAAGGAGTTGGCGGGAATTGAGACCGCGAGTCAGGAGGAGAATAAGGACTAACAGACCCACCCCCGTTCCCCTCCCTGTAGGGAGGGGCGCTTTTACTCTCATCGTTGAGTTTGCGCCGTAGGCGCAACACCTCTCAGTTCTCAGTTTTCCGCTCGAGCTTGCTCGCTTTCCTCAGAAAGAACTCTCAACTATTAATTATTTTATTACCATGAAAAACAAAATTGAAACTTGGAAATTTATTGTGCAGACCATCATCGCCGTGCTTACGGCAATCGCTACTAGCCTCGGCGTGGCTAGTTGTATGAACTAACCCCTCCCTTCCGCTGAACTCCCCTCCCTTCAAGGGGAGGGGAGGAAAAAGCGACCCTCCCCGACCCTCCCGAAGGAGGTTTGGCCTGCTTCGCAGGGAAGGTATAGCTCGACGGCCGACAGGGAAAGTCAAATTTTTCAAAATTGAAAACAAAATTTCTCATTTATTTTTTGTCCTCACGAGCCGAATGGATATAAAATACTGTTTAATTTTGAATTGAATTTTGAAGAATTTCCCGCCGCAGGCGGCCCAACCAATGAAAGCTTTATTTTACCTACGGATTTTACGGATTATACGAATTAAAAATCGATATGAATACGTTGACTTCGTAGGCTGAAAAAAAAATTCGTAAAATCCGTATAATCCGTAGGCCTTTAAAAACAAACAATTAACCGAATAATACAATGAAGAAACTAGAAACTTGGAAGTTTGTATTGCAAACTGTTATCGCCATCCTTACGGCGATCGCCACTAGCCTCGGCGTGGCAAGTTGTATGAATTAACCCCTCCCCCAACCCCTCCCGAGGGAGGGGGTTAAGTCTCCCCTCGGGGAGATTTAGAGGGGGTTTGTTTTATCCGAAATAGTCGATCTGCATGTCTCACAACCTCTCTGGCGTGATGGCCGTCAACAAGCCCTGCATACGGAATACTTTCTCCTGAAGGAGAGACACCTCAGAAGCGTCCCAACGGAAAATTAATGATTTCTTCTGACTTTACGTTCATTCTGCACGTTTTTCTTGCAGAACGTGTATGATTATAATATATATTAAGGTGGAAACACAGAGATGATGAGCAATTCGACCTTGCCGCTTGGTTTCTTTCACTAGGATATAGAGTTGGTCACGTTTGGCCAGCTTTTATATTTTCTGATACTTAGGCAAAGTAAACTCTGCAGGGTCTTTTACCTTTGTCGCTGTAATGAAATTAACCTTTGCCACAAGTTCCCGACTTACTTTTTGCCATGAACCGAGAATTTCTGAGCCCAATTTTGATCAATTTCCACGCGGTAGCGTGCCGTTATACTTCCCAAATTGCCGTCCAGAACCTGGCAGATGACAAAGCAAGCGTTTGAGGGCTGAAAAGAATTTTGGCCAAAATTTAATTAATTCTGGCCGGAATTTAGAAAATAATGGCCAGAATTCAAAATCAAATTATAGCTATAATTCAATAAAAAATAGCTATAATCGCACGAATTATAGCTATTATCTATTCTTGGAGTGTTTGTTTACTTGATGAATTTCACCTTCGTGGCATCGCGAGGCTTGGCGTCGGGCTGCTCGTCGGGATAGCCGATGGAGATGACATAAAGCAGCTTGTAGCCTTCGGGCATATCGAGGCTATCGCGGAAGGCCTTGGCTTTCTCGTCGGTAGTGAGGAAGCGTACGGGACCCGTCTGAATACAAGTACCGAGGCCCAAGGACTGAGCTGCCAGCATCATATTTTCGCCCATGAGACCGGCATCGAGGTCAAACCTGCCGTCAGCAGGAGCACAGACACAGATGAGGTTCGGGGCGTTGCGGGTTTGTCCTTTTACGTCTGCCATCAGCTTCTGGTCTTCAATAATGCGCACAGCCCATTTCTGCCAGTTCATCGCACTCGGAGCGTTGATGCCAGCAAGGGCTACAGCCTCCAACTTCTCGTGCTCCACAGGTTTATCGAGATACTTGCGAACGGAGCGGCGCGCCATGATATTATTCATCACTTCGTTCTCACACACACTTTGTGCCGAAAGGGTCAGCACGCCCATCATAGCCATAAGACAGAAAAACATTCTCTTCATAATCGTTATAGTTTTTGCAGTTATTGATTTAGCCATTTTCCAAATGAATTGCCAATTTTACGAGATAATCTTGAACTTGGCAAACTTAAGGAGGAGCTGCTTGGTGCCAAGATTGCGGAACTGTACGGTGGCCTTCTCGTTCTCACCACTTCCCTCTACCTTGACGACGGTACCTATGCCGAAACGCTGATGCTCGATGACGTTGCCTTCGCGAAGGGCGGCAGACGAAGAGGCAGGGACTGGGGCTGAGGACATAGCCGGGGCTTGCGCACGCACGGGTTTGAAACGTCCACCACTCTCGCCGACAAGCTTTCTCTTGAAGTTGTCGGAGAAAGGATCCACAGGAGTCTCGGCGCGACGGGATGCCACTTGGCGTGGCATGGGATCGGCCTTGAACTGCGATGCTACCGGACGGGGATTCTGCGTCCACGGCAGACGCTTAGTGCCGTAGTCCTGATCGGGCATTTCTTTGGCCGAATCGACACGCAACAGCGTGGGGTCGATGTCGCGGATAAAGCGCGAAGGCGTGTCGTACTCCATGCGCCCAAAGCGGAAACGATTTTGCGCACAGGTCAGGATGCAATGTTTCTCGGCACGCGTGATGGCCACATAGAGCAGGCGGCGCTCCTCTTCGAGTGCGCGCATTGAGTCGGTACACATGGGCGAAGGGAAGATATTTTCCTCAAGTCCCACCACAAAGACCGTGGGGAACTCCAGTCCCTTGGCAGCATGGATGGTCATAAGCGACACTTTGGCCTGTTCCTCGTCAGAGTCACTATCGAGATCGGTGAGCAGTGCCACCTCCTGCAAGAAGTCATTCAGTGAGACAGCATCGCCCAATCCCTCTTCTCGCCTACTCTCCACGAAGTCCTGCATACCGCCCAGGAACTCCTCGAGGTTCTCCTGTCGCGACACGTCCTCGGGGTTGCGACCACTGTAGATGTCGCGCGAGATGCCACTCTCCATGATGATGGAATGCCCCAGCTGATAGGCATCTTCACCGTCCAGACGCATGCGCCAGCCATCAATCATCTGACAGAAGTTGCCAATCTTGGTAAGTGTTGCCTTGCTCACGTTGAGATGGGCCGGTTTGGTCATCACGTCCCAGAGCGACACACCGTCCTGCGTGGCAGTATCGACAATCTTTGAGAGCGTGGTGTCACCGATGCCACGCGTGGGATAGTTGATGATACGCTTCAGCGCTTCCTCGTCGTTGGGGTTCACCACCACACGGAAGTAGGCAATCACATCCTTTATCTCCTTGCGCTGGTAGAAACTCAGTCCACCATAGATGCGATAAGGAATGTTCATCTTACGCAGATATTCCTCGAACGAGCGGCTCTGCGAATTGGTGCGATAGAGAATGGCAAAATCACTATATTCGCAATGTTCCTGACGCTTGATGCGTTGTATGTCATTGCACACGATCAAGGCTTCTTCCTTGTCGCTATAGGCTGGTTTAAGTGTCAGCTTTTCTCCATGTTCATTCTCACTAAATACCTCCTTGGGTATCTGGCGTTCGTTCTTTCGTATCAAACTATTGGCTGCCTGAACGATAAGCTGAGTGGAACGGTAGTTCTGCTCAAGTTTAAACAGTCTAGCATCGTCATACGACTGTCTAAAATCCAGAATATTATCAATATTTGCTCCACGAAAGCTATAAATACTCTGAGCATCATCGCCTACCACACAGACGCGCTGACGCTCACGGGTGAGCTGCAGCACAATCTGCTGCTGAGCAAAGTTGGTATCCTGATACTCATCAACCAAGACAAATTGGAATTTTTCAACATATTTTCTTCTGACATCTTCATGATTGAGAAACAGCAGATAGGTCTGCACCAACAGGTCGTCGAAGTCCATTGCGTTGGCCTGCCGACAGCGCTCCACATAGCGACGGAAAACCTCTGCCACAGCAGGTTTTTTGCTGTCGTAGAGTGAGCACTGGGGGAAGGCATCGGGCATCACCAAATGGTTTTTAGCCATCGAGATCTGATCGCTCACACTATTGGGCTTGTAGGCCTTATCATCGAGCTGCATCTCCTTTACAATGCTCTTCACCAGCGAACGAGCATCGCTCTGGTCATAGATAGTGAAATTAGACTGAAAGCCCAACTTGTCGGCCTCGGCACGCAGGATGCGGGCAAAGACCGAGTGGAAGGTGCCCATCTGCAGATGGCGGGCTTGCTCCAAACCAACCAACCGACCTATACGCTCCTTCATCTCGCGAGCGGCCTTGTTGGTGAAGGTCAGTGCCAAGATGTTCCAAGGTTTCATTCCTTGTTGCAACAGATAAGCAATCTTATAGGTGAGCACACGCGTCTTGCCCGAGCCGGCACCCGCAATGACGAGCGAGGCACCATCGTTATACTCCACGGCAGCACGCTGCCCGGCGTTAAGTTGTGAAAGAAGGTCTTCCATATATAACATGTGATAATGTATAGTCTATTTCTGATTAATAAATGAAAAACAAAGGCATCAACGGTTCTTCCCCATCCAGCCACGCAAGGTGAAATAAAGCCACTCTTGCAGACGGAACAATGTCCACGTAGGCATGAGGCGATAACCAAACTTGCGGGTGCGGCCATCAATGAGCAACCGTGGTTCGATGGTTGCCCAGACACGCTTCAGCTCTTGCAGTCCATAGGCGGCATCGCCTGGTGGCAGTTCGTGGGCGTGACAATGGTAGAACATATACAGATCTACCAAGGTGAGCATGCGCTGAGTCTCCCACAGACGCATCACATCGGCATCCATGTGGAGCGCTTGCAACTGGCGCTTCATACTCTCGCCCGCACGCAAGAAGTCAAACCGGCGCACATCGCAGGCATGGGTCACCGAAGCTGAATGCTGCAGATAGTGGTAAACACCCTGACAGCGGCGCACGCTGCGCGAGGCCAGATAGTGCAGACGGGTGGTATTATCGTCACTATACGAGCGGCACGTGTCGTCATAGGGATAACGCTGGTGCAACTGACGGCGCACCATATAGACGCCGTGGATGGTCCAATCGAGACTGAGACGGAAGGCCTCCTGACCTGTGAGCGAGGTGAAGGAGGGCATGGCATAGAGCTCGGAACGATGAGGATAGACATAGTCAACATCGAAGAGGACACAGTCGGTATCGTCGTATTGCTGAAACACGCTGACGGCCTGTTCGAGGGCATCGGGCGAATACCAGTCGTCGGCATCAAGAAAACACACATAGTCGCCATTGGCCTGCTTTAAACCCTGATTGCGGGCATAGGCCTGACCATGATTCTCGCTGAGAGCGATGACTTGCACGCGCTCATCCTGCTGCTGATAGCGGCGGAGCAGAGCTAAGGAACCATCGGTAGAGGCATCGTCGATGCAAAGTATCTGCAAATCGTGATGGGTCTGCGCCAACAACGAGTCGAGGCAGCGCGACAACCACTTCTCAGCATTATAGACGGCCACTAATACGGATACCTTCGTGCTACTCATGATGACGGAATTTGGATCGCAGACGTTGCTTCAGCGACTGCCACAGCGAGGTCTTCTGATGAAGAATGATGAGTGAGAAGATGATGCTGACAAAGGCCAGCATATAGCCCAGCGCCACACCCAACCAAGAATGGTCAAGGAAGGACAGCAGATAGACACACAAGCCTAAAGGCAACTGGACTAGCACCATCTGTACCAGTGGCAATGAGAAACGATAGCCGTAGCGACGATTGGTGTATATATAGATAATAATCAAGTCAATCAGGTAAGAGGCATCAAGCGCCAAACCTGTGCCTACCAACCCATAATAGCGGAAGCCCAACACCACCAGGAAGAACATCAGAACGGAGTCGAACCCCTCAATAAACAGGTAGGCAAGCGAGTCACCCTTGGCCAACACCATGAACGACATGGGTAGCGACAACGCTCGGAGATACATGGAGAACGATGCCACCTGAGCCATGGGAACAGCGGGCATGAAGTCTGCACGCGTCAGCAGGGGCAACAGCACTGGCAACAGCAGGATGAACACGGCCAACATGGGCGACACCAACAGGAATGACACCTCTATCTGCTTGTTGACTACATTGGATATCTGCTCAGCACCATCGTGCGTCACAGCCGACAGACGAGGAAAATAGTCGCTCTCCATAGCCGAGAAAACCATGCCGGCATAGGTGACGGTAAGGATGAAACCTGCATTATAGAAACCCACCACGTCGAGCTCGCCCGCCACATTAAGATGGGCACGGATCAGCATCTCGGCACCACTGCCTAAAATGCCAGCCAGCACATAGGCTACGCCCAGGCGCACCATGCCCATGCCTTCGCCAAGGATACCCTTGCAACCCCGCAGGTGCAGGGGATAAAGACGGTAGGACATATATAAAGTGGTGAGCATGGCCGAGAAGGCGGTGAGCACAATGACTGGCACAATGCCACTCTCGCCAAAGAAATAGTAGATGGGGACGGCAATCAGCAGCGCCATCAAGACATTGACAAACTGGATGAGAGCTAGCGCCTTCAGCCGTCGTGCGCCCTTGAGAATGGCCGACTCGCCACCAGTGACTGCCAGCAGTCCCACGGCAAAAGAAAGGAGGACAAAGTGAAGGGTGTGGTCGCCCCAAGAGAAGGTGTAGCGACTGAGCAACGGACCTGCTGCCACGCATACGAGCATTCCGACAAGTCCAGTGAGCAGGCTCCAGGCACGCACCACCTTGACAAAATGCTGTATCTGGGCTTCATCACCTTGGTCAAAGAGTTCGGACACATGGCGCACGGCACTGAACGAGATGCCGAGGTTGGTGGCCTGAGAAACAAAGGTGACCACAGAACCAAACAGCGAAGCCAAACCAATGCCCGAGGGGCCAAGAAACATGGCGACAAGCTTGGTGCGTACAAGATTGATGAGTATATTCAATCCCTGCACTCCACCAAAAATACCCGTGTATTTCAGCACGTGAGCGTAGCTATCTTCGCGTTCGACTTTCATGAATTATATTATTAAAATGCAAAATTACAACTTTTATTTTGATTATCCGATATTTTATTGTACTTTTGTCAACCGAATAAGTTATGAAACTAAGTGTCATTATACCCGTATATCGCGTAGAAGCCACGCTGGATAGATGCGTGGAGAGCGTGTTAAACCAAAACATCGCCAACATGGAGGTCATACTCGTGGACGATGGCTCGGACGATGCGTGCCCCGTGTTGTGCAACCAATGGCAGGAGCGAGACAACCGTGTCTGCGTGATACACAAAAGAAACGGCGGACTGAGCGACGCACGTAATGCTGGCATCAAAAGGGCTACGGGCGACTATCTGGCGTTTGTGGATTCGGACGACTATCTGGAACCAAACACCTACCTTCAGCTGCTGCCGCTGGTGGAGGACTGCGACATACTGGAATTTCCCGTGGAGAAAAGTGTGAACGGCGAAAAGATCGACATACTAAGCTTGCAAGACCGCACGTATGACAACATGCAGGACTACTGGATAGACGAAGAGGTCTTTGAACACTGTTACGCCTGGAACAAGCTGTACCGCAGGGAACTATTCGAGAATGTTAAGTTCCCCGTAGGACGCGTGTTTGAGGATATTTACACGCTGCGCCGACTGCTGCTGAAAGCTCGCTGCGTCAGGACCACATCGAAGGGGTTGTACCACTACTGCATGAACGCGAAAGGTATCACAGCTACGGCCAAAGGACCGGAACTGGAGATGCTGCTAGATGCGCATTTGGCCGCATTAAGACATTGGTACACGCCCGCATACTACATGAGGATTCTGAACACACAAATGGATGTCTATGAACAAACAGGAAAGGAGCCCATGCTGAGATTCAGATATATTTCTCCTTTCGACAGAAGCCTGACACCCATGCAGAAAATAAAAGCCCTCATGCAAGACATTTTAGGAATCAAAGGAATATGCATTCTGAACAAAGCCATACACCGCAACATATATCGCCACTTGTAAGTTTTATCATACCGACATACAACGTGCCGACATATATGATAAAAGATTGCTTGCACAGCATCTTATCTTTATCGCTAAGACCCGCAGAACGAGAAATCATCCTGGTGGACGATGGCTCGCAAAAGTGTGTGATTGACGAACTGGACGATGCGAAGGAGGATATCATCTACATCAGACAGAGAAACCAGGGTCAGAGTGCCGCTAGAAACATGGGACTAAAAATGGCTACGGGAAAGTATGTGCAGTTTGTAGATAGCGACGACAGACTGATAACACCGGTATATGAACATTGTCTGGACCTGATAAGATTCAAACAGCCAGAGATGGTGGTGTTCGACTATACCAACAAGGAGAAGCAACAGGTGTTGTTCAAAGACCATGACGAACGGACTGGCATAGACTACATGACGAACTGTAACATCCATGGCACGGTGTGTGACTACATCTTCAGTCGCGACATCATCGGTGGGGTGAGATTCGTAGAGGGTATCATACACGAAGACGAGAACTTTACACCCAGACTGCTACTGAAGGCTAAAAGGGTGGTTGTAACAGACGCTAAGGCATACTTGTATAACACGAGGACAGACTCGACAACCAACAAGCGAACACCCGAGGCCATTGCCAAACGGCTGGACAACAAGCTGTACGTCATCGAGGGACTGCGCAAACTGGCTCTACAGTCGCCTACCGACGAACGGGTGGCACTGAGCAGGCGCGTGGCACAGCTGACAATGGACTATATCTATCAGATCATCATAGAGACGAAGAGCAGGACGGAGCTCGACACGCGCCTGGAAGCACTGAAGCAAAAGCAGCTCTTCCCCCTACCCGAGCGCGACTATACCAATAAATATAAGTGGTTCCGCAGAATGACGAACTCGGAGATAGGACTGACGGTCTTGTTGCACACACTACCCTTGATGAGTCGGGAGCGATGAACGTTCTTTCGTATAGAAAACACGATAAGTGCTGGATACTATGAGAATACTTCTGCTTGGAGAATATAGTAATGTGCATGCCACACTGGCTGAGGGGCTGAGGACATTGGGACACCAGGTCACGGTGGCTTCGAATGGTGACTTCTGGAAGAACTACCCACGCGACATCGACCTGGCAAGAAAGGAAGGAAAGTTGGGTGGCTTAGCCCTAATGGCTAAGATCTACGCACTACTGCCAACATGGCGCAATTATGACGTGGTGCAACTCATCAACCCGATGTTCGTGGAACTGAAGGCAGAACGTATCTTCCCCATATACCGTTACCTGCGTAGGCACAACAAGAAAATGGTGCTGTGTGCTATGGGCATGGACTACTATTGGGTGCATGAGAGCACGTACAACAAACCGATGCGCTACAGTGACTTCAACATCGGTGACCAGGTACGCACCGAACCTCACGTGATAAAGGACCAGCAAGACTGGTTGGGCACAGCTAAGGAGCAACTCAACAAGTTGATTGCCGAGGATTGCGACAACATCGTGTCGGGGCTCTACGACGATCACATCTGCTACCAGCCGTATTTCAGCCATAAACTGACTTACATTCCGCTGCCTATCAAAATGCCATCGAACGAACAGTCGAGGCTTTCATCTGACAAGGCTTATGGTCAACAGACAGTGCCTGCATCTGACAATGCCCCAGAACAAGAACGTGTTTCCTTGTCTGGCAACCCAGAATATCACACGAAACTTAAAGTTTTCATTGGCATCAGCAAAGGGCGTAGCGCCTATAAGGGAACGGACATCATGCTGAAAGCTGCAGAGGACTTGCTGCGCAAACACCCCGACAAAATGGAATTGAGAAAGGCAGAAGGTGTTCCCTTTGCAGAATACCAGCACATGATGGATGGCAGCGATGCTATCTTGGATCAGCTTTACAGCTACACGCCATCCATGAACCCGCTACTGGCCATGTCAAAAGGTATCATCTGCATTGGTGGTGGCGAACCCGAAAACTACGAGATTATCAACGAGCACGAGTTGCACCCCATCATTAACGTACAGCCGACCTACGAGAGCGTCTATAACGAGTTAGAACAACTGATACTCAACCCCTCGCGCATCCCTATGCTGAAAAGACAAAGCATAGAATACGTGAAGCGGCACCACGACTACCTAAAGGTGGCGAAACAATACGAACAAATCTATCGCCAATAGTAGGAACAAAAAAACTGAAAGAAACAAGTTCAAGAAAAAAAAGAGAGATGCATCTTCACAACGCATCTCTCTTTTATATTTGTTATAACAATCGTTCAAATAAGATTAGTTCTTGAAGAAGTCCTTAACGTCTTCGTTGGGAACCATCTGCTCATCGAAGATGTACGCACCCGTCTTTGGGCTGCGAACCATCTTGATAACCTTTGAGTAAGCGCGACCATCCTTTGAGCCTTCGTGGAGGGTAGCGACGGTTTTCTTTGCCATTCTGTCTTACTATTACTTAATCTCCTTATGAAGAGTCATCTTCTTCAGGATGGGGTTATACTTCATCAGCTCCATGCGCTCAGGCGTATTCTTACGATTCTTGGTCGTAATGTAACGGCTGGTGCCAGGAAGACCGCTGCTTTTCATCTCGGTGCACTCCAGAACTACCTGGACGCGGTTGCCCTTTGCTTTCTTGCTTGCCATGGTCTATTAGTCTCCTATTACTTTAATGTCTTTCCAATCCACGAAGCCATTGGCAACAGCCTGCTTCAAAGCGGCGTCAAGACCTACTTTATTAATCATACGAAGGCCAGCAGCGCTGATCTTCAACTGAATCCAGCAATTCTCCTCTACGTAGTAGAACTTCTTGCTGAACAGGTTTACATCAAAGCTTCTCTTAGTGCGATGCTTTGAGTGAGACACGTTATTACCGATCTGTGCCTTCTTTCCTGTGATTTGACAAATCTTAGACATCTCTATCTACTTTAAAATGTGTACTTTTGATACTTACTCCAAACAGGGTGCAAAGGTACGAATTTTTATTGTAAAATGAGAATTAATGCAAAACAATCGCCCAATCCTTAATATTTTTTAACTCTCAGCTGCTTCAACCTCTTTATTTTCCTCAATCAGGAAATCACGAAGCATCTGCATGGCGGTGTTAGTGGCGATGGCAATATTGATGTCGCGTCCGTGGTCTTCCAATATTTTGGTCGTGATGGTTCTTTCTGCATTTCCCACTGCGAGCCAAATTGTTCCAACGGGGATTTCCTTAGACCCTCCGCCAGGACCTGCCAGTCCTGTTGCAGCCACAGCATAGTCAACATTCAACGTCTGACAAGCGCCTTTTACCATCTCAACAGCCACCTCTTCGCAAACGGCAGTTTTCTCTTCCATGAGTTCATGAGAGACGCCAAGAAGATTCTCCTTGACCTCGTTAACATAGCAGATGATGCCACCTTTGAAATATTTGGAAGCGCCAGGAACGCCCATGATAGTTTCAGCGATACGTCCGCCTGTGCAGCTCTCGGCTGTACCTACGGTTTTCTCCATTTCCCACAGCAACTGACTAACGTCGCGACTGATAATCTTTCCTTCAAAATCCATATTACTGTAATCTATGATTTGATGATTAGTTGATTCACTTAAAAGTAACTTTGCTAAAGGTTGGCGCATCAATAGAGCAGAACTCTCCGTCCAGATATTTATAATGTCCAACGATGCCTATCATGGCAGCATTATCGGTGGTATAGCTGAACTTGGGGATATAGACTGTCCAGCCAAAACGCTTGGCATGATCGTAGAAAGCATTGCGCAATCCATTATTTGCGCTTACGCCACCTGCAACTGCAACATGCTTAATACCAGTCTGTTTCACTGCCATGCGTAGCTTCTTCATGAGGATATCCACAATAGTCCACTCAAGAGAAGCAGCCAAGTCTTCCTTATGATGTTCCACAAAATCAGGATCGTCCTCTACCCATTTACGGAGATTGTAAAGGAAAGAGGTCTTTAGACCCGAGAAGCTATAATCCAAACCGGGGATATGTGGTTCGGAGAACTGGTAGGCTTTGGGATTGCCTTGACGCGCCAAGCGGTCGATGATTGGTCCACCCGGATAGCCCAGTCCCATCACCTTCGAACATTTGTCAATAGCTTCGCCTGCAGCGTCATCGATGGTTTGTCCCAAGACTTCCATATCATTGTAGGCATTCACCTTCACTATCTGAGAGTTACCACCACTAACAAGCAAACAAAGGAACGGAAGTGGAGGCTGTGCATGATCATCATCTGCTTCGCGGATGAAATGCGCCATCACATGCCCTTGAAGATGATTGACATCTATAAGAGGAATGCCCAGCGAACGTGCAAATCCCTTGGCAAAGCTGACACCGACCAGCAACGAGCCCATCAAACCGGGACCGCGTGTAAAAGCGACAGCTGTGAGTTGTTCTTTGGTAATACCAGCCCGCTTGATGGCCTGATCTACAACTGGCACGACATTTTGCTGATGTGCTCTTGAAGCCAATTCAGGCACCACGCCACCATAGGCTTCATGAACAGCCTGCGAGGCAGTCACATTAGACAGCAAGATGCCATTCTTCAGAACTGCGGCTGAAGTGTCGTCGCAGGAACTTTCTATTCCTAATATATAAATATCTTTTTCTTCCATTAGTAAGTTAGTATTTCTACTCCATGTTCTGTCATGACAAGTGTATGTTCCCACTGGGCAGAAGGTTTCTCGTCTTCTGTAATAACTTCCCATCCGTATGGATCGTCGGCATCGATAAACACACGCCAAGTGCCCATGTTGATCATGGGTTCGATCGTGAACACCATACCAGGAACAAGCAGCATGCCCGTACCACGATGTCCATAGTGATTGATATCGGGCTCTTCATGAAACTGGAGTCCCACACCATGGCCAGCCAAATCACGGACAATTCCATAACCATATTTTTTGCAATGCTTCTCAATGGCATGACCTATGTCGCCAACAAAACTATATGGCTTAGCTGCCTCCATGCCTATTTCCAAACACTCTTTAGCAACGCGCACCAACTGTTCTTTCTCCGGTGTTGTCTTACCGATGATAAACATACGTGATGCGTCAGCATAATAACCATCAAGAATGGTGGTAAAGTCAACATTGATGATATCACCCTCTTCAAGGATATCCTCTTCTTTAGGAATACCATGACACACCACTTCGTTGATGCTGGTGCAGACACTCATTGGGAAGCCTTCATAGTTAAGGCAAGCAGGAATGCCGCCATGCTCCTCGCAATACTTACGACAAATCTGGTCTATCTCCAGCGTGCTCATACCAGCATGAATTTGGGCTGCTACGGCATCGAGCACACCCGTATTCACAACACCCGCCTTTCTGATACCTTCTATTTGTTCTGGCGTTTTAATCAAATCACGTGTAGGAACGAGTTTGCCTTTGTTCTCCCAATACATGACCTGCTTATCGAGTTCTGTAGGTTCTTGTCCCGACAGACAATGCCATCTGCGCTTCTTTTGCATTCTGATAATAAATTATAACACCTTGTTTATCAACTCATCAACATCAAGACATAACTGCTCGCCTGTCTCCATATTTTTGAGGGTTACCTTACCTTGTTCGATTTCGCTTTCGCCAGCCAAGGCCACAAAAGGAATCTGCTTGGCATTAGCATACGACATCTGTTTTTTCATCTTTGCGGCATCGGGGTACAGCTCGGTACGGATGCCGCGAGCACGGACCTTCGAGATGATTGGCAGGCAATAGGCCGTCTCGCGCTCTCCGAAGTTGATAAAGAGCAGACGAGAGGTTTGAAGCGAGTCCTTGGGATAAAGATCGAGGGCATTGAGCACGTCATAAATACGGTCAACACCAAAAGAGATACCTACGCCCGAGAGGCCAGGCATACCGAAGATACCCGTTAGGTTGTCGTAACGACCACCACCAGAGATACTTCCCATGGGTGTATCGAGCGCCTTCACCTCGAAAATGGCTCCAGTGTAATAGCTCAAGCCACGAGCCAAGGTCAGGTCAAGCTGAATCTCGTTTCTCAGGGTGCCCAGGGTGCTCAGAGTGCCAAGAATGAACTTGGTTTCCTCGATACCCTTCTGCCCCACCTCACTGTCTTTCAGTACGTTGGCAATGACAGCGAGCTTCTCTTCGTTAGTTCCTTCGAGGGCAATAATGGGCTGAAGTTTGGCTATCTGGTCTTCTGTGAGACCATCTTGACGCAGTTCGGCATTCACGCCATCGACGCCAATCTTGTCAAGTTTGTCGATTGCAACAGTGATATCGACAATCTTATCGGCTGCACCGATAACCTCAGCAATACCTGTCAGTATCTTGCGGTTATTAATTTTAATTTGTACGCGTACGCCCAAGCGTGTGAAGACCTCGTCTTCGATCTGCATCAGTTCAACTTCGTTAAGCAGCGAATCAGAACCAACCACATCGCCATCAAACTGATAGAATTCACGATAGCGTCCTTTCTGAGGACGGTCGGCACGCCATACGGGTTGCATCTGATAGCGCTTGAAGGGCAACTGCAGCTCTTCGCGATGCATCACGACATAACGAGCGAAAGGTACTGTCAAGTCATAGCGCAGTCCTTTCTCACAAATCTTTGAAGCCAAACGCAACGTATTACGTTCTTGCAGTTCGGCATCATCAATCTTTACCAGATAATCGCCACTATTCAGTATCTTGAACAGCAGTTTATCTCCCTCTTCGCCATATTTGCCCATCAACGTCTGAAGGGTTTCTTGAGCAGGGGTCTCGATCTGTTGAAATCCGTAGAGTTCATAGACACTACGGATTGTATTAAATATATAATTACGCTTGGCCATTTCTACAGGGCCGAAGTCGCGTGTTCCTTTGGGAATACTTGGTTTATTTGCCATTTCTTATGATTGTTTGTTCACGATCTGGACCAATACTAATGATGGTTATTGGTGTTTCCAGCTGCTTCTCGAGGAAATCGATATAGTCGTTGAATTCCTTGGGGAACTGACTTTCATCAGTAAAACGAGTCATATCGGTCTTCCATCCTGGCATCTCCTGATAAACGGGCTCAATGCCTTCTTCTATATTATAGGGGAAATCGCGTGTCAACTGTCCGTTCACCTTATAGGCGGTACAGGCTTTGATGGTATCGAAGCCATCGAGCACGTCGCTCTTCATCATGATAAGCTGAGTGACGCCATTGACCATGATAGAATAGCGCAGAGCCACCAAATCAATCCATCCACAACGGCGCTCACGACCTGTCACGGCTCCATACTCATGGCCCAAATCGCGAATTTTCTTTCCGGTCTCGTCGAAGAGTTCTGTGGGGAAAGGACCTGCGCCAACACGTGTGCAGTAGGCCTTCATGATGCCAAACACCTCACCAATCTTGTTGGGGCCAATGCCAAGACCTGTACATGCACCTGCACAAATGGTATTCGAAGAGGTGACGAAAGGATAAGAACCAAAGTCCACATCAAGCATCGTACCCTGAGCGCCTTCACAAAGCACGCTCTTGCCATCTGCCAACAACTTGTTGAGCTCATGTTCTGAATCTACGATGGGGAACTGACGCAGGTACTCAACACCCTCCATCCACTTCTTTTCCACCTCGGTTATGTCATACTCAAAGTTAAGCGACTTCAGAATTGCTTCATGGCGAGCCTTTGCTACTGCATACTTCTCCTCGAAATTCTCCAGAATATCGCCTACACGAAGCCCCGTACGGCTGACTTTATCTGTATAGGTCGGACCAATACCCTTGCCCGTTGTTCCAACCTTGTTTTTTCCTTTTTGTGCCTCATAGGCAGCATCAAGAACACGATGGGTTGGCATAATCAGATGGGCCTTCTTCGAGATATGAAGACGCTGACGAAGTGGATGACCACTTGCTTCGAGAGCTTTAGCCTCGTCCATAAAGAGATCTGGAGCCAAAACGACACCATTACCAATAATATTCACCTTGCCACCCTGGAAAATACCTGAAGGAATAGAGCGCAGAACATACTTTTCACCATTAAATTCGAGGGTATGACCAGCATTGGGGCCACCCTGAAAACGGGCTACCACATCATACTTGGGAGTGAGCACATCAACTACCTTTCCTTTACCTTCGTCGCCCCACTGCAAACCCAGCAGGACATCTACCTTACCTGTGTTCATCGAAATCTATCGTTTAATTTTAATGTTTAACATTCATGCTTTTACGTTTTCTGGTCAGAGCAGCCTGACAAGTAGAGCAGATGCCATATATATATAGCGTATAACCATCTTTATGGAATCGCTTTAATTTCAACTGATCAATGGCCATTGATATCTCTGGAGCGCGAACCTCGGTCACCTTTCCACAAACGGTACATACCTGATGGCAATGGCTATCATCCGCATAACATGCTTCATACTTTGTAGCGCCCTGAAAACTGTGACGCACCACGAGTCGCAATTCCAAAAAGAGATTGATGGTGTTGTAGAGGGTGGCACGGCTAACGGGAAACCTATAAACATCGTTTAACTTTTGGCCTAGTTCATCGAGTGTGAAGTGCCCTTTGAAACTATAGACTGCCTCCAATATCGCAAAGCGTTCGGGCGTCTTGCGATGATTATTCATCTCCAAATAATTAGTCAGTATGCGCTCTACAGCCAATCGCACACTGTCCTTCTTTTCTGTTGCTTTCATAAACCGTTTGCAAAGGTAATAAAAAAGGAGTGAATAGAGAAATCTAAAAGTTGAAAAAAACAAAAATTACTGAACTCGAACAGAAAAGGGCAACTTTACAAGTCGTAAAGTTGCCCTTTAATAATAGTAAAGTTATACTTTTCTTGGCATTAACCACCGAAGTTGTCATACATGATGCTCTCGGGATCTACGCCCAGTGAGTCGAGCATGCCTACAACAGCCTTCGACATGGGGCCAGGGCCGCACATGTAGTACTCGATATCCTCGGGTGCCTCGTGGTTTTTCAGGTAGGTTTCGAACATCACATTGTGAACGAAACCTGGGGTGTACTTCACGCCAGCTGCATCGGCTGCGGGGTCTGGACGGTCCAGTGCCAAATGGAAGTGGAAGTTGGGATACTCCTTCTCCAGACTCAGGAAGTCGTCGAGATAGAACACCTCGTTCAGTGCTCGTGCGCCATAGAAGTAGTGCATCTCGCGATCGGTAGTGTGAAGTGTCTTGGTCATGTGCATAATCTGAGCGCGCAGAGGAGCCATACCTGCACCACCACCTACCCAAATCATTTCTTTCTTCGAGTCGAAATGTGGATGGAAGTCGCCGAAAGGACCGCTCATAATCACCTTGTCGCCAGGTTTCAGCGAGAAGATGTAGCTTGAAGCGATACCAGGATTGACCTCCATAAAGCCAGAACGATCGGCCTTGAAAGGAGGTGTGGCAATACGAACGGTCAACATGAACACATCGCCCTCGGCAGGATAGTTAGCCATTGAGTATGCACGGATGGTGGGTTCGGGGTTTTTACACTTCAGTGGGAACAATCCGAACTTCTCCCATGCGGGCAGATACTCATCGCCAATCAAACTCTTGTCGATGTCCTTGTCATAGTCAATGCAGTCGAATGCAGGAATCTTGATCTGCGCATAAGAACCTGGCAGGAAGTCCATGTGCGCGCCAGCTGGCAGCTGTACCTTGAACTCTTTGATAAAAGTGGCCACATTCTTGTTAGAAATAACGGTACACTCATACTCCTTTACACCCAGGATACTCTCATCGACATGTATCTTCAGGTCACCCTTCACCTTACACTGACATCCAAGACGCCAGTGGTCCTTGATTTCTTTACGCGTGAAGTGAGGCTTTTCTGAGTCGAGAATCTCGCCACCACCCTCAAGAACCTGAACCTTACACTGACCACACGATGCCTTACCACCACAGGCAGAAGGCAGGAAGATGCCATTCTCATTGAGTGTAGCCATCAGGTTGTTGCCTTGAGCCACATTGATGGTGCGCTCGCCATTAATCTCAATATTCACATTGCCCGAGGGAGACAGATATTTCTTCGCAACGAGCAGGATGATGACGATGGCAATGATCGTCACCAGAAACACGATAATGCTATTTAAAATAAACATACAGTCCTCCTCTTAAATTTTAAGTCCGCTGAAGCACATCATAGCCATAGCCATCAATCCAACGGTGATAAACGTAATTCCGAGTCCCTGCAAAGGCTTGGGGACATCGCTGTATTGCATCTTTTCGCGGATAGCACCCATAGCCACAATAGCTATTGTCCAACCAATACCCGAACCAAAAGCATAGACCAAAGCATCTACAACGCTGGTGATAGCCTTTGTCTCAGAAGGATCGAGCAGGATGCGCTGCTGCATGAAAAGCGATGCGCCCATGATGGCACAGTTCACAGCAATCAGAGGCAGAAAGATGCCCAGAGCAGCATATAGCGATGGTGAATACTTCTCAACCACCATCTCTACCAACTGCACGATACCTGCAATGACAGCGATAAAGAGGATGAACGACAGATAAGAGAGGTCCATGCCAAAGATACCATCTTCACTAAGCACCTTGGTCTGGAGCAGATAGTCAACAGGGACGGTCACCAACAGCACAAAAGTAACTGCCATACCAAGTCCGAGTGATGTCTTTACATTCTTCGAAACGGCAAGGAATGAGCACATACCCAAGAAGAATGCGAAAATCATATTGTCGACAAATATCGACCTAAAGAATAATGATATTGCGTGTTCCATAAATTACTTCTCCTTATAAAAATATGCACGATGTATCCATATGACGCATCCCACCAGAATCAAAGCCATAGCTGGCATGGTCATCATACCGTTGTTAAAGTCCTTGCAGTCTATAATCTGAAAGCCCAGCAATGAGCCACGTCCGAAAAACTCGCGGAAAGCACCAACGATTACCAGAATCATGGCATAACCAAGACCATTGCCTACGCCATCAAGAAACGAAGGCCAAGGTTTGTTTTGCATAGCGAAAGCTTCAAGGCGTCCCATCAGAATACAGTTGGTGATAATCAGACCAACATAAACTGACAACTGAACACTCACGTCATAGACGTATGCTTTGAGCACCTGAGAAACGATGGTTACCAGCGCTGCTACAACAACCAACTGTACCACAATACGGATACGGGTAGGAATGGTGTTACGAATAATTGAGATAATCACATTAGAGAAGGCTGTAATGACAGTAACTGCGAGACCCATCACAATGGCGGGCTTCAGCTGGCTGGTTACAGCAAGTGCAGAACAGATACCCAGTACCTGCACCAATATTGGATGATCGAGGTTCAGCGGATTGGTGAATGCCTCTTTGTTTTGCTTACTTAATAGTGCCATAGTCTTAGTTCTTTAAAAAGTCCATGTACTTCTTCGTCAACTGCTCCTGCAGCATCTTGCTAACAGCAGTAGAGGTCACGGTAGCACCTGTAACAGCATCAACCGTTGTCTCGTTGTTTACGTTTTTCTCAACAGACAAAGCAAGTTTCTCTTTGCTCTCATCTGCAAAGATCTTCTTACCTTGGAACTTAGCCTGCCAATCAGGGTTATCCTTGATTTCTGCACCAAGGCCAGCTGTCTCACTCTCGTGGTTGAAGTAGGCTCCATAGATAGTATTCTTATCGCTATCAACAGACAAGAATGCGCTAATACCGCCCCACATTCCTTGTCCTTTCAAAGGAAGGACATACTTCACATCACCATTCTCAAGTGTGCAGACATATACATTCTGCGCCTCATCGAAGGTAACAATCTTCTCATAAGTAGCATGCGCTTCTTCATCAGATAGGCCACGCAGATTTAATGAATTCAGGATCTGCTTCTCCTGGTCGAGGGCTACATTCTTATCCTGTTGGGGTTTCAGGCTCTGTGACACGAATGCCAAGAGGAATGCTACGATTAGAACAAGTACCGTACTATATATAATAATGTACGTATTGGAATTTGTATTCAGTTTCATTTATTACCTCCTCTCTTCAAACGTTTCGTAATATTGCGGTCAACTACGAAGTAGTCAATCGTAGGAGCAAACATGTTCATCAGCAGGATAGCCAACATCATGCCCTCGGGGAAGCCTGGATTCATGACACGCACCACAATGGCTACGACACCAATTAGGAAACCATAGATCCACTTACCACACTCCGTTCGGCATGAAGTAACAGGATCGGTAGCCATGAATACGGCACCGAAGCAGAAACCACCCAGTGCGATATGCTCATACCAATGAATAGGAGTCATCTCAAGATTCTCAAACAGCAAGCCAGTAAGGATACCACCTGCAAATACACTGAGCATGGTCTTCCAAGAAGCGATGCCTGTGAAAAGTAAGATAACCGCACCAATGGCAATAGCAATAACGCTGGTCTCACCTATTGAGCCTGGAATCAGGCCCGTTACTGCATCCATATTGAAAGCATAGCTATCCAGATGTGAAAGAGGTGTGGCTCCAGAGAAGCCGTCAGGCACCTGACCACCAAAACCCAAAATTGGGCTATTTGCAATCCATGCCTGATCACCAGTCATCTTCTGAGGATAGGCAAAGAACAGGAAGGCACGTGCCATCAAGGCTGGGTTGAAGATATTCATACCTGTTCCGCCAAAGATTTCCTTACCGATAACAACGGCAAAGGCAACGGCAATGGCCAGCATCCAGAGTGGCAGGTTGACAGGTACAATCAGTGGAATCAAAATACCACTCACTAAAAAACCTTCCTGAATTTCCTCACCCTTCCACTGTGCCCAAGCAAACTCGATGCCCAGACCTACAATATAAGATACAAGGATTTTAGGAAGAACAGCCAAGAAGCCAAAAATGAACATATCCATGAAGGAAGCATCCAATCCTGAAGCTATGGCATTCTGATAACCTACATTATACATACCGAACAGCATAGCAGGCATCAGGGCGATAACTACCATACTCATAATACGCTTCGAGTCGATGGCATCATGGATGTGAACGCCCTTCGTCGATGTGGTATTGGGCACATAGAGAAAGGTCTCGAAACCATCGAACAGACTACGGAAAGCGTGCAGCTTGCCGCCCTCTTCGAAGTTCGGCTTAATCTTATTCAAGTAATTTCTTATTGCTTTCATCGTCTATTATGCGTTTTCTTTTCGTAAATTATTCAATCCTTCGCGAACGATGCGCTGAAGTTCAAGCTTCGATGAGTCAACAAACTCTGCAAGTGCAAAGTCCTCAGGGGCAACCTCGTAGATACCCAACTGCTCCATCTTGTCAATGTCGCCGGCAATGATAGCCTTGATGAGGTATTCGCCATAGATATCCATAGGCAGCACCTTGTCATACTCGCCACTCATGATCATGTGTCGCTCGCCACCCTTAACTCGGGCATCCAGAGCGTATTCCTTCTTACCAAACAACCAAGAGAAATAGCTGTGGTTTACTGAGAACTGGCTGAAACGGGGCATAATCCATCCCAGCATTTCATCGTTGTCATCACCCTCGGGAATAACAGTAATCTCTGAAGTATGAGCACCAAGGTATCCATCTTTAGACGTCTGACGTCCTGTCAGAACATTACCATTGATTATACGTACAGAATGACTATTGTCGTAACTATTGCTGAGCAATGTTGACAACTCCTCTCCTACCTTCATATCAACATAACAGGGATTGGTAACTTCGCTGCCGCAAAGAGCAACAGTACGAGTAAAATCAACCTTGCCAGTATTAAAAAGACGGCCAATAAAGAGCACGACGGTAGGATCGCCAATGGTCCAAACCACCTCTCCCTTGTTTACTGGGTTAAGGTGATTAACCTGAACACCGACATTTCCGGCAGGACACTTTCCGTCAAACACCGTTACTTCGACATCTTTTTCTACATGCAACTCCTGCAACTTTGCATGAAAATCGGGCTGGATACCAATACCTAAATAGGTCTTGGCGATTTTAGACAAGGCCTGCAAACCTGTTGCGAAGTCCTGTTCCTGACCTTTCACCTCAAAATCAAAGCGGCCTGCTAAAGGCTTGTCGCGAAGTGCAGAAACAAAGATGGCCTTCGGCATTACTGAGGGGTTAGTGGAAATTGCATAAGGAAGCTGGTTTATGTATCCAAAGATACCAGCCTCGAGTAGAGCGTCAACGACGGATTTGCCATCCATCTTCGACACGTCTTTCTTGCCAAAATCCACATACTGTTGTTGAGCATCGGCCTCTACTTTCACACAGAGCACCTTGCGACGTTCACCACGTTCCACAGCAGTAACTTTACCACTGACAGGCGAGGCAAAACGGACTTCGGGATAGAGCTTGTTTACAAACAAAGCATCCCCGGCCTTGACAACATCTCCTTCACGGACAATCACTTTGGGCGTAACGCCCTCAAAATCGTCGGGTACCAAAGCATACTTTCCGTTCGACTTGAGGTCTAATTTCGTTTCCTTCGCTTTCCCTTGAAGATGAATGTCTAAGCCTTTGCGTAGCTTAATAACATTTGCCATATATAATCAATGAGAATTAATTAAAGTCTATTCTTTTTAGCGTGTGCAAAATTAATAAAATTTAGTAATATGGAAAACAAATAATCACCGAAAAATATGGGAATGAAAACTTTTTATCGTAATTTTGCAACTGAAAAAAGAAGAAAGCGAAACTTTTGCTATCTCGGTATATCAGTTTGAAGCGACTTAAACATATAACGAACTGGACAATATGGAGCATTGTGGTGCTCTATATTTCTCTTATGGTTCTCATTCAAATACCCACTATTCAGAAAGGTATTGGAAGGAGAATGACTACTTTTATTGAGAACAAAATAGGTTCAGAAGTTTCTATTGGCCGCATTGATTTAGGCTATCTCACACGCATCATCATTGATGACGTCGTGATTAAAGACCAACAAGGAAAGGAGATGATTAAAGCAGGGCGCCTGTCTGTCAAACTGAGCCCTATCTCTTTACTAAAAGGAACGATTCTTATATCTTCCGCTCAACTATTCAATGTCAATGCCGACTTTTATCAGAAAGACTCTTTGACAGCCCCCAACTATCAATTCGTCATCGACTCTCTTTCTTCAAAAGACGACAGTTCTCAATCTAAACTCGACCTAATCATCAAGTCACTGATAGTTAGAAGATCGAGTCTAAAATACAACCGCCTAGACAAAGTTGATACCCCAGGACTCCTAAATCCAAATCATTTATATATCAATGATGTAAGCGCGCATATTATGGTGAAGAGTTTCTCTAAAGACTCTATTAACGTCAACCTGAAGCGTTTGGCATTTAACGAGTATTCTGGACTTATGGCAAACAGGATTTCTGCAATCTACGAGGCCAACAACCATCATGCCACCATCCGTAATTTTCGTATGGAACTGCCCAACACATGCATTCTGGCACCATCATGGACCATTAACTATGATGGCAAAGGCCTGAAGAATCTGCAAGGATTGTTCAGCCATTCGTATATCACACCGTCTGACTTAGCTTGTATCAACGAAAAGCTCAAATCATTTAACGAAAGAATAGACATTGAAACCTCCATAAAGGGGGATGCACACCACATTTCCTTTCTAAATACAAAAATCTTCATACCTGAAAAAATGAATTTAGAAGGAAGTGGAAATATTGACTGGCAGAACAAGCAACTTGCATGGCAGACACGAATCACCGACCTACACGTTGCCAACTCACTCGTCAAAAAACTACACGATAACTTCAAACAAGTACCAGAATTGCTGGTACGTCTGAATAACATTGATGCATCGGGCGAGGCAAGACAATCCCCAAATGGACTTTTCGAATCAAACGCCATCATCAGAACAGGCATCGGACAAGCTACCGTCAAAGCCACGATTACACCAAACAAAAACATTACATCTACCATACAAACAGACAGTTTAGATCTCGGAAAACTTTTAAACAACAAACGTTTAGGACTTACGTCTTCAAACATCAACATTGCTGGCACCACCACACTGGCTAAAATTAAGGCAGAGGTGTCAAGATTCGACTACAACGATTATAGATACCACAACATTGACATCAATGGTACATACAGCAAGTCACAAATAACAGGAGACATCCTTATCAATGACCAGAACTTACAATTAAACCTCAATGGCACTTGGAACAGAACTGCAAAATCCAACTATAAACTAAATGGAGTCATCGCTAAGTTCTCGCCCAAAGCGCTAAACATATCCAATCAATGGGGAGACGTTTCTTTTTCCTCATCCATTGATGCCAACTTTTGGGCAAGTAATCCTAACAACGCAGAAGGAGCTATTGACTTCACAAGCTTCAAAATGGCTACAAATGATTCTTTAGCAAAAAGAATATATAGCATTGACAACCTGAATATTAAATCTGGATACGAAGAAGACAGGACCCATTATCTCAATTTAAAGGGAGACATGGGTGAAGTATTATTAAAAGGACACTTTGATTGGCAAACATTACCGCAAAGCGTCATTAATTTCATAGCATCAAAAATTCCCACGCTGCCTGGTCTTCCCCAGTCTAACGAGCAAGTCAACAACGACTTCGAACTTGAAATTGACTTAGTGGAAACCGAGTGGCTGGAAAAGCTTCTTGGCATAAATATAACGATAGACAAGCCTACACACCTACAAGCTAAGCTGAACGATCTTTCCAAAGAATTAGACATCTACGGTCAATTTCCCTCTTTCACCTATAACAACGCACCATACCAAGATGGTTATATCCATATCACGACAGAGCAAGACACTGCATTCTGCGATTTAGAGCTCACCAAAATAATGGACAAAGGACGCCGCACACGTTTATCTCTTTCCACAAAAGCATCGGATAATTACCTGACAAATTCACTAACTTGGGACAATAGCACGAGTTGGAGCAACGACCACACACAAGCAATGTATGGTACTATCAACACCATCACCCAACTATACACTAACGAAGCAGGAAAAGCCGAAGCTCAAGTACGCATTCTTCCATCCTTGATGCACCTAAGAGGGACCGACTGGAATCTTGAACCATGCGATATTTTATATTCAGATAGTCATCTAATTATTGACCACTTTAATATATCACACGGAGAACAGCATCTCAACATTGACGGTGTTGCATCAAATAATCCCACAGATACAATCACCCTGGACTTAAACAAGATGGATGTTGAATACATTCTTGACTTGGTTAATTTCCATTCAGTTGATTTCGCTGGCAAAGCCTCCGGAAAGATTTGCGCGAATAACATTTTTGGTGACTTCGGAGCAAAGGCGAACTTAGAAGTAGAAAACTTCACGTTCCAAGGCGGACGTATGGGAACGCTCTTTGCAAATGCAAAATGGAACAAGCTGAAGCAACAAATAGACATCGATGCTTTAAGCATAGAGAATCCACTATCCAGAACAAGAATCAACGGTCATGTGTCGCCTGTACACAACAACATTGACCTTAAAATAAATGCAGAAGGCACCAACCTTGATTTTTGCAAATCATTCACGTCCAGCTTCTTGAAAGATATATCTGGACAAGGACACGGATTTGTAGAAGTGGTAGGCCCCTTTGGAGACATGAACCTGTTAGGAGATGTTGCTGTTGACGGAAAAGTGTCTGTAGCTGCTTTAGGAACGACCTATAGCATAGAAGGCGACACCGTTCATTTGGTTGAAAACGACATATTATTCAAAGATTTTAGAATCTACGACAGAAATCACCATGCAGGAAGATTAACAGGTGGCGTTCATCATGACCACATCTCAAACTTCACGTTTGATTTTGACATCGAAGCAGACAATCTATTGGCATATGACTTCCCGACATACGAAGATGGTAGTACGATGTGCGGAACCGTCTATGCAGATGGAAAAATTGATCTACACGGACAAAATAATGACATCATCATTAATTGTAATGTCACCCCCACCCGAGGTTCAATCTTCAGTTATAATGCAGCAAACCCCGATGCCATCAATCAACAGAACTTCATAACATGGTCTTCAAGAAACAAAGACCTGACAGACGATTTTGTTGAAATACAACAAGGCCCTGCAAACCCAAATAGCCAATCGAACATCTACATCAACTTCCTCATCAATGCGACTCCCGATGCAACCCTCAAACTCCTCATGGATCAGAACACGGGAGACAACATTTCATTAAGAGGTAATGGTATTCTAAGGGCACAATTCTACAACAAAGGTGCTTTCACTATGTTTGGAACCTACGGTGTTGAAGAAGGCACCTATGGTATTACCATACAGAACATCATCAAGAAGACATTTAATTTCCAACCAAACGGAACCATTAGTTTCAGAGGAGACCCATTCGATGCAAGTCTTAACCTGCAGGCACTCTACACTGTGAATGGTGTTTCATTATCAGACTTAAACATCGGCAATTCATTTTCAAACACAGTGAAAGTGAACTGTCTTATGAATATTACAGGAACCGCAGGGACTCCTCGCATAGATTTCGACTTAGATATGCCCAATGTCAATAGCGAGGAGAAGCAAATGATTCGTTCGGTGATTACCAGTGAACAGGAAATGAATCAGCAGGTACTTTATCTCTTAGGTATAGGCCGTTTCTATACACAAGGAGCCAATAATGCAGAGCAACAGCAGTATGGACAAACACAGCTTGCTATGCAAAGCTTCCTGTCTGGCACAGTATCGACACAGATAAACCAACTTTTATCTCAAGTTATAAACTCAAACGACTGGAACTTTGGAGCCAATATCTCAACAGGTAACGAAGGTTGGAACAATGCAGAATATGAAGGACTGATAAGTGGTAAAATGCTCAACAACCGCCTACTCATTAATGGACAGTTTGGCTATCGAGACAATGCCAAACAAACGACGCCCTCATTTATTGGCGACTTCAGTTTGCGCTATTTATTGTATCCCAACGGCAACTTAGCGCTCAAGGTTTACAACCAAACAAACGACAGATACTTCACCCGTTCATCTCTGAACACCCAGGGCATCGGCCTTATCATGAAGAAAGACTTCAATGGCATTCGCGACTTATTTCGTTTTAACAAGTCAAAGAAATAAGAAGAAGGATCAATCATTATTGGATGTCTGGCAGGCTTCTGTGCAGACAGGCTGATGAAAGGTGGCATATCAATCATGCAGCGCAAATCTAATATTTCCAGAGTCTGGAGAGGGCCGTTTTGAAGTCTAAAAGCACGTATTCTAAAGTCTTGAAGAGGCATTTCTGAAGTCTAAAACCGAAGCTATCATTTCTGGCCTAGCCCCTGGATGCTCTACATCCAGCCCTTAGAACAACCGCATCCAGGGGCTAAAACGACTCGTTCCAGGGGCTGGATGCGCCACATCTAGGGGCTGGACGGACATCAAAAGTAAAGCTATGACAACGCAAAAGCGAAACTATAACAAGACGAAAGCAGAACTATGACAGCGCGAAACCGTTCCTATCCCGACCAAGAACAACCCCACCACGACCCTCCAGAGGGAGGGATCACTAAAAGAAATAAGAGGAAACCTTCACAGGTTTCCTCTTTTGTTACCTTTGCATACTAAGAATCGATGCAAATGGTTTTGGAAGAAGATTGCCTGTCTCACGACTCACAATCTTCAAAATTAACCTTAATAATCTAATACCATGAAAAACACGTTGCAAATATATACATTTTTATAATAGCCTCCAACTTTTTAGCACCTGGCTAATAGCTTATTTAATATTATTTAATATTTATGTCACATTTTTATATTATTTCAAGACCACATTCTTGCTATAAATAAAAAAATGTAGTACCTTTGCAAACGAATTATGGAATCACGCAAAGAACGTCCTCATATTGCAATCGTAGATTCGAACACGTTAGCTGTTTTAGGTCTGAAACAGCTTCTACAGAATGTTTTGCCAATTCTGGCAATTGACACCTACAATTCAATGTCAGAACTGACAGCTAACAACCATGAAAGATATGCGCACTACTTTGTATCGATGAATATTGTACTTGAGCATCTTGACTTTTTTAGGGAATATAAGAAAAAAACGATTGTATTAACGATGTCAAGAGAAGACAGCAATCAGCTTAAGGAATTTCACTCTATGTGTATTAATGTGCCTGAACCAGAATTGGTACGCTCCCTGCTTATGCTCGAACAACACGGTCATGATCATGGAAGAAACCTGCCAGAAATGCCTGAGGTTCTTAGAAAAAACATTCTTTCCACACGAGAGATAGAAGTTATTTCCCTGATTGTGCAAGGTTATATCAACAAGGAAATAGCCGAAAAACTACACATTGGACTAGCTACTGTTGTCACCCACAGAAAAAACATCATGGACAAGCTTGGACTAAAAAGTGTTTCCGCCCTAACCATCTATGCCGTCATGCATGGCTATGTGGACATCAACAAAATCTAATAGCATCCCATTCCGTGCGCTGTAGAAAGAGAATCTAAGTGAAAATCATAGTTTAGGTTTTCTTCGTCAATCAATACAAAGTGTTGTTTCCCTTGAATAGAATCCTTTGGACTCTCCCATTTTATATTCACAAAGGTTTGTTGCAAGGTGTCTTTTACCTCTGGTGTGCGAAGTAGAGAGTTCTCGAAGTAGAAGCTGTATGCCACTGTCGAGTCCTTTGATTCGCCCATTACCACATCCTCGTCATAGCCCGTAACGATTGAATTTCTCATTTGCAAACCGACAAGTGGATAACTATAATCCCTATAATAATTGGAAAAACGGAGAGCTGCACCCCTGCCACCGACAAAAGGATAGAATTGTCCCACCGTACAAGAGTCCATCAAAACCAATCCACCATGAACAGAGAAGCAATCTCCCTGGGCATTTGTGAACTGGCATTTCAAGAACTCGGCATAAGCATTAAAAAGTTCTACCCCATGTCCTTTACTATTATGAACGATCGTTCGTTCCATAAAGAGCCTGCGATTATATTCACTATATGCTGCAGAGTCGCACACCAAACCATTGATAGAATTACGAATCTGCGAGTTAACGATTACGTTATCTTTTGACGAGGCATGCAATCGTATTCCATTCCACAGTCCGCTGACTCTATCATACGGAAGATAGTCGAACATATGATCCAAACGATCACCGCGGAACACGACATGATCAGCGAGCATAGTCCCATAGACCTCCACCCCTGCGCCATCATGAAAATAAAGAGTTGTATTTTTAATTGTCAAGACGGCAGCACTATCAACCAACAAGCGCCCATAAATAACGATTGGCTTACTGCTTTCTATCAACGTATCAGACTTGATGATTAAGTCTTTTTTAATATCAGCATCCCACGAAACAGCTCGTAGGTTGACCTTTTGAATCACATCGCTTTCCAACGTGAAAAGAATATCATCTTCCAACAATTGAGGGGTATTTGATTTATTTTCAGGGGCCGTTAACTCTACAAACACGCGAATGCTATCTCCCCTACGCACTTCTAAATCGGTCACCACAGACCCCAGAGAATTATCCAGATAGCTACCATCAACATTCACGCGAAAGCCAGACTGATTGCCATTTCGCAGCCTGACGCTCTTCAGGCGTATGCCCTTTTGATTGGTGTTATAGACCCAAAAGTCATACATTCTTGAACCCACGGATGTAAACACCGTATCTACCTTTACGCTATCTGTTGAAAAGTTCAGCAATGCTGTTTGACTCGTAGTAAACAAGTCATCCTCTGAGCAGGCTACGACTGCCGATAGTATGATAAAAAATAAAATAATCCGTTTCATCATATATAGACAAAACGGATTATTCCTTATTTTATTATATATCTACTTGCTAAAGTAGCGCTTTAGCAAACCGGAGAAGCCTGCACCATGTCGAGCTTCATCCTTTGCCATCTCATGCACGGTGTCGTGAATAGCATCGAAGCCCATCGCCTTGGCCTGCTTAGCAAGCTCAAACTTATCGGCGCAAGCACCTTCTTCAGCAGCTGCACGTTTCTCTAGGTTTGTCTTGGTATCAAATACTACTTCGCCCAACAGTTCTGCAAAACGACTTGCATGATCTGCCTCTTCAAAGGCATAACGCTTAAAGGCTTCTGCTATTTCGGGATAGCCCTCTCGGTCGGCTTGGCGAGCCATGGCCAGATACATACCGACCTCTCCGCATTCGCCGTTATAGTTATTGCGCAACTCATTGATCATTTCTTCGGGCACGCCCTCAATCTTTCCATCTCCCAAACGATGAACTGTGGCATAAGTAACTTCCCCAGCCTGCTCTTTTAACTCAGAGAACTTTGATGCTGGCGCCTTACAAATAGGACACTTCTCGGGTGCTGACTCGCCTTCATAGATATATCCGCAGACAGCACATATAAATTTTTTCTTCATAAAGTATAAAATTAGTTTGTTAGTACTTAAATCTCTGTTGCAAAGATAAACATTATAATCAAAATCGCAAAACAAAATACTGTTTTTTCTTTCTTTTTTTTATTTAGTCCATATTCGTTTTTTTGGCACGGTATTTGCAACGGTTTAAGTAAACGTTAATTTAATTATATCATGCAAAAAGGTAATATCGGGGTTACAACAGAGAACATTTTCCCCGTCATCAAAAAGTTTCTCTACAGCGATCAGGAAATCTTTCTTCGCGAGATGGTCAGCAATGCCGTCGATGCTACCCAGAAGCTAAAAACTCTGGCAGAGAAGGGCGAATACAAAGAAGAACTTGGCGATCTGACAGTACGTGTGAACCTTGACACCGAGAAAGGAACCATCACCATCAGCGATCATGGTATAGGAATGACAGAAGAGGAGATTGATAAGTACATCAATCAGATTGCTTTCTCTGGCGTCACCGAGTTCCTTGAGAAGTATAAGGATAATGCCAACAATATTATTGGTCACTTTGGACTAGGCTTCTACTCTTCATTCATGGTGTCTAAGAAAGTAGAAATTATCACAAAATCATGGAAAGAAGGCTCTAAAGCTGTAAAATGGAGCTGCGATGGTAGCCCCGCCTACGAGATAGACGATGCCGATCGCAGTGAACATGGTTCCGACATCATTCTCTATATTGACGACGACAACAAGGATTTCCTGGAGAAGAACAAGCTGGAAGGATTGTTAAACAAATACTGCAAATTCCTGCCCATACCTATTGCCTTTGGAAAGAAGAGCGAATGGAAAGACGGCAAACAGGTTGAAACAGACGAGGACAACATCATCAATAGCGTTGAGCCCCTGTGGACGAAGACTCCATCCACACTGAAGGACGAGGATTACAAATCATTCTATCGTACACTCTATCCCATGCATGACGAGCCCTTGTTCTGGATTCATCTGAATGTTGACTATCCATTCAACCTGACAGGTATCCTTTACTTCCCCAAGATTAAGAACAGTCTGGAACTTCAGAAGAACAAGATTCAGCTCTACTGCAACCAAGTGTTTGTGACAGACCAAGTCGATGGTATCGTTCCCGAGTTCCTCACCTTGCTTCACGGTGTTATTGACTCGCCAGACATTCCCCTTAACGTGAGCCGTTCTTATCTTCAGAGCGACCGCGAGGTGAAGAAGATCTCCACCTATATCACCAAAAAGGTTTCTGACAGACTGAAAGCTATCTTCAACGAAGACCGCAAGGCCTTTGAGGAGAAATGGGATAACCTTAAGATATTCATCAACTATGGCATTCTTACCGAAGAGAACTTCTACGACCGTGCCAAGGATTTCTCTTTGTTGAAAGATACAGAAGGTAAGTATTACACCTTCGACGAGTACAAAACGCTGATTGAGACATCACAGAAAGACAAAGACGGCAACCTGATTTATCTGTATGCCACCAACCTCAACGAGCAGTATTCATACATCAAGGCTGCACAGGACAAGGGCTATTCTGTCCTCCTGCTCGACGGTCAACTTGACGTGCCCTGCATACAAACTTTGGAACAGAAGTTCGAGAAGAGCCGCTTCACACGTGTTGATGCTGACACCGTTGACCACCTGATACAGAAAGACGACACGTCAAAATGCACACTTGCAGACAACGAACGTGACAATTTGACAGCCGTATTCCAGTCGCAGATGCCAAAACTAGAAAAGGCAGAGTTTCTCGTAGAGGTCAACAGCTTGGGCGAAGATCAACGCCCCGTCATTATCACTCAAAACGAGTGGATGCGACGCATGAAGGAAATGAGCCGTTATCAGAGCGGCATGAGTTTCTACGGTCAGATGCCCGACTCATTCAATCTCGTACTGAACTGCGACCATCGTCTCATCAAAGAAGTGCTCAACGAGGCACAATCAGCACTCTCTGGCGAACTCAACCCCATCGAAAGTGAGTTGAAAGGACAGGAAGCTCGTCTGGCTGCACTCAACCAAAAGACTGAGAAGAAGAAACCTGAGGAAATCACTCAGGAAGAAAAAGACGACAAGACCAAGACTCAAGACACAATCGATGAACTGAAAAAGCAGAAAGAACAGCTTATCAGCAACTATGCTCAGAAGAACACGATTGTACACCAGCTTATCGATTTGGCCCTGTTGCAGAACGGCATGCTGAAAGGCGAGTCGCTCGACAAGTTCCTGAAGCGCAGCTATGAGCTGATTAAATAATTGCTATCAACTTGTAATAACATGGCTTTTGCATGACAAAGTGCCACTTTAGCATAGGAAAACAGCCACTTTCCTATGACCAAAGTGGCACTTTGCTGTTGAACAGCATCAATGCGGAGATGTTATAGCCCATAACATGCTCCGCATTTTATATGTTATAATCTCCAAAAAAGTAATTGATTAGATGATAGATATCAAAAAAAAGTTGTAAATTTGCACCTTGTTTTATAATAGATAATCACATTACATTAAATAAAAATGAACAAAAACACTCTTACGGGATTTGCCCTTATTGCGGTTTTATTAGTCTTGTTTAACTGGTGGTCGCAACCCACTCAAGAAGAGATAGATGCCTATCAGAGACAGCAAGACAGCATTGCACAAATAGAGGCAAATGCAGAACGACAGAAAGAAGAAGCACTTAGAACTGCCCAAACGGAAGCAGCAGAGACCGCTATCGATAGCGCAGCCCTGTTCTATAATGCCCTGAATGGCAAGAACGAAGTAGTCACACTCAGCAATGACAAGGTGGTGCTGAGCTTCAACACCAAGGGAGGTGCTCTGGCAAGTGCTAAGATCTTGAACTTTGAAGATCGCGACAACAACCCCGACGTGACGCTCTTTACCAACGAAGGACAGCAGATGAACTTCATCATCGACGGTAAGGAAGACAACATCATCACGAAAAACCTGTATTTCACCGCACATCAAGAAGGTGACCACAAGCTGGTGATGACAGCAGAGACCAACGATGGCGGACAATTGCAGATCAACTACGAGCTGGGACCTGACTACATGCTCCACATGTCGCTACAGGCGCTGAACATGAGCAAGCACTTTAGCTCGACATTGAAAGACATGACCATCCAATGGCAAGACTCTTGCCGCCAGCAAGAGGCCGGCTTTATGTTTGAGAATCGCTATTCAACCCTAACCTTCAAGGAGGCAGAAGGCGACACAGACTATCTGAGCGAGACCTCTGAAGACGAGGAAACGACCGAGAAAGCACTCGACTGGGTCGCTTTCAAGAACCAGTTCTTCTCTGCTGTCCTCATTGCCAAGGACGATTTCCAAAAAGGTGCCCATCTAGCCAGCACACCCCAAGAGAAAGGTTCTGGATTCTTGAAGTATTACCAGGCAGAGCTGAAGACCAAGTTCGACCCAACAGGCAAGGAAGCCTCAGAATTTGAGATGTATATCGGTCCCAATGATTTCCGCCTGATACAGAGTGTTGAAGAGCAAAGCAAATTCGACAAAGACCTTGACCTCGAGCAGCTTGTATATCTGGGATGGCCCCTTTTCCGAATCATCAACCGCTGGTTTACGCTCTATGTATTCGACTTCCTCACCCAGTTTGGATTTAACATGGGTATTGTACTTATTCTCATTACCCTTCTGCTGAAGGCCATCACCTTCCCGATGGTCAAGAAGAGTTATATGTCAAGTGCCAAGATGCGCGTGCTGAAACCAAAACTTGATGAAGCCACTAAGCAATTTGACAAGCCTGAAGACCAAATGCAAAAGCAACAGGCCATGATGCAACTATATGCACAATATGGCGTTTCACCTCTTGGTGGCTGTCTGCCCATGCTCATCCAGATGCCTATCTGGATTGCAATGTTCAACTTCGTGCCTAATGCCATCCAGCTGCGCCGCGAGTCTTTCCTCTGGATCAACGACCTGTCAACCTACGACCCCATCGTTGAATGGGGGACCCACATCTGGGGCATTGGCGACCATCTCTCGCTGACATGTATCCTTTTCTGCGTGTCCAACATTCTCTATAGCTATATGACTATGCGCCAACAGCGTGACCAAATGGTAGGCCAACAGGCTGAACAGATGAAGATGATGCAATGGATGATGTATCTCATGCCACTCATGTTCTTCTTCATGTTCAACGACTACTCTGCTGGTCTTAACTTCTACTACTTCATCTCTCTGTTCTTCTCAGCAGCCATCATGTGGACTCTGCGCAAGACAACTGACGATGCCAAGCTGTTGGCTATCCTTGAAGCACACTATAAAGAAAACAAGAACAATCCTAAGAAACAAAGCGGACTGGCGGCTCGCCTGGAAGCCATGCAGAAACAGGCCGAAGAATTGCAGCGTCAACGTCAAAACGGATATAAGAAATAAACCTTAAACACATTCACAAAATTAAAATGAAGATTGGATTTGACAACGAGAAGTATCTGAAGATACAATCAGAGCATATTCGTGAGCGAATTGCACAGTTTAACGGAAAGCTATACTTGGAGTTAGGTGGAAAACTGTTTGATGACCACCATGCATCACGCGTACTGCCAGGATTCAAGCCCGACTCAAAACTGCGCATGTTTGCTCAACTACGCGACCAACTGGAAATCGTTATTGTGGTCAGCGCAGAAGACATCGAGAAAAACAAGGTGCGTGCCGACCTTGGCATCACCTACGACGAGGATGTACTTCGTCTTCGCGAAGAGTTTATGAATCGCGACTTCATGGTAGGCTCTGTCGTTATTACTCATTACAATGGTCAGAAAGCTGCCGACCAGTTCCGCCATCGTCTCGAGCGAATGGGCATCAAATCATACGTACACTATCTTATTGATGGCTATCCTCATAATGTGGAGCTCATTGCCAGCGACAATGGTTTCGGCAAAAACGATTATGTGGAAACCTCTCGCGAACTGGTCATCGTCACAGCACCAGGACCTGGTAGCGGCAAAATGGCAGTATGCCTCTCTCAGCTATACAACGAAAACAAGCGTGGCATTCAAGCTGGCTATGCAAAGTTTGAGACATTCCCAGTGTGGAACCTTCCCCTGAAGCACCCTGTCAATATCGCCTACGAGGCTGCCACGGCCGATTTGAACGATGTCAACATGATAGACCCCTTCCATCTGGATGCTTATGATAAGATTGCAATCAACTATAATCGCGACATCGAGATATTCCCCGTGCTGAATGCCTTGTTTGAAGGTATCTATGGCGAGAACCCCTACAAGTCGCCGACCGACATGGGCGTCAACATGGTGGGCTTCTGTATCAGCGATGACGAGGTGTGTTGTCAAGCCAGTCGAGACGAAATCATACGCCGTTACTACGATGCTACCAATAAAATGGCAGATGGTATCGACAACGAACGCGAGGTTAACAAAATCCTCATGTTGTTCAACCAAGCAAAGATTAGCACTGCATACCGCCGCGTAACAGTGGCTGCCGCAGCCAAGCAGGAACTGACCGAACAGCCTGCAGCAGCAATGGAACTTGAAGATGGAACCATCATAACGGCCAAGTCAAGCCCACTTCTCGGATGTAGCGCAGCACTATTGCTGAATGCCATGAAACATCTTGCAGGCATTGGGCACGAAGTTAAGCTGATTCCTCAGAGCCTCATCGAACCCGTACAGAAAACAAAGATTGAATATTTAGGAGGCAAGAATCCACGTCTGCACACAGACGAGGTTCTCGTAGCACTCTCGGTCCTGTCGCCAGACGACGAGAATTGTCGCAAGGCACTTGAGCAACTGCCACAGCTACACGGTTGTCAGGTTCACAGCACTGTCATGCTCAGCGAGGTTGACCGAAAGATATTCAAGAAACTCGGCTGTGGCCTTACCTGCGATCCTGTTAGAAAGAAATAAATATAGTCAATATCATACGACTCAATCTAATATAGTATGAAGCATATACTAACAACAGCCGCAGCTATCATGATGATGACCGCTTGTGGCACACAGAAAGACAATGACCAAGTGAACATTCAAAAGCAGACAATCCAATTGGAAAATGACCAAATGACACCAGAGGCTCTCTGGGCCATGAGCCGCATTGGCAGCTATCAGGCTTCGCCCGATGGACAGCATATTGTATTCCAAATGGGTTACTATAGTGTGGAAGAAAACAAGAGTCATCAGGTGCTCTGGATGATGAATGCCGATGGTTCCGAACAGAAGCAACTCACCGAAGATGCTGACAATGAAACCGATGCACAGTGGCTCGACAACGAGACCGTCGCATTTATCAAAGGGGGCGAAGTCTGGAAGATGAAACTCGACGGCTCCAATCGCAAGCAGTTGTCTGAGACCGAGGGTAAAGTAGAGGGATTTATGTTCTCGCCCGACTATTCAAAGGTCATCATTCTGCAGAGCATACCCTTTAACGAAATCATCAAAGAGAAGCCTGCCGACCTGCCTAAAACAACAGGCCGCGTGGTGACTGACCTGATGTATCGTCATTGGGATCACTACGTAGAAAGCATCCAACATCCTTTTGTCTTCAGTGTGGACAACAACTTTACAATCACCAACGATGGCAAGGATATCCTTGAAGGTGAACCCTACGAGTGTCCAATGGAACCTTTCGGCGGAATGGAGCAGTTGGCATGGAGCCCCGACTCCAAGTTCATCGCCTTCACTTGTCGAACAAAGACTGGCATCGACTACAGCATATCTACCGATAGCGACATCTTCCTCTATGATGTAGAAAGTGGCAATCACGAAAAGACCATCAACCTCTGTAAAGGAGGTGAGTTTGGCGTGATACCCGATGGAGGAACTGTTGACTCACCCGACGGCATCTGCAATCCCACCAAGTCACTGAAGAATCAGTATATCAACCAGCATGCTAGCTTGAAAGACAGAAACGTGGGTTACGACATCAACCCCAAATTCTCGCCCGACGGACGCTATGTGGCTTGGCTCTCGATGAAGCGCGATGGTTATGAGAGCGATCGCAATCGCCTTTGCGTATGCGACCTCAATATAGTAGCCAAAGACCCTCACGCCAACGCCAAGACCTATGTTACTGAGTCTTTCGATTCAAGTGTTGACGATTTCTGCTGGGCTCCCGACTCGCGAACCATATATTATATAGGTGTATGGCACGCCACCGAGAATCTTTATCGCACCAACGTTCAAGGCGAAGTCTCTCAATTGAGCAAAGATTGGGCCGATTTTGGTTCGTTGCAAATGTTGAACAATCAGCAGATTCTGGCTGAGCGTCACTCATACTTAGATCCAGCCGATCTTTACGTTGTTACACCTGGTGACAGCATCAGCGACACAAAGATCGCTCAGATTACCGAAGTCAACAAGGAGATTCTTGACCAATTAGGAAAGCCTTCAGTAGAACAATACTGGGTGAAAACCACCGATGGTAAGGACATGCTCACATGGGTTATCCTGCCTCCCCATTTCGATAAGAATAAGAAGTACCCCACCCTGCTCTTCTGTGAAGGTGGCCCTCAGAGTCCTGTCTCACAGTTCTGGAGCTATCGTTGGAACTTCTTCATCATGGCTTCTCAAGGATACGTTGTCGTAGCACCTAATCGTCGCGGACTGCCGGGCTTCGGACAGGAATGGCTCGAGGAGATCAGCGGAGATTGGACAGGTCAGTGTATGAACGACTATCTGTCAGCCATCGACTTCGCTTGCGACAGTCTGTCATATGTAGATCGCGACCGTCTGGGCGCTGTTGGAGCTTCGTTTGGTGGTTTCTCTGTTTACTATCTGGCAGGCCATCACGACAAGCGCTTCAAGTGCTTCATTGCACATGATGGCGCTTTCAACCTCGAAGCAATGTACACTGAAACCGAAGAAAACTGGTTCTCTAACTGGGAGTACGATGATGCATACTGGAATAAGGATCAGACAGCTCGTGCCAAGAAAACCTACGAGAACTCTCCCCACCGCTTTGTCGATAAGTGGGACACTCCCATTTTGGTTATTCATGGTGAGAAAGACTATCGCATCAATGCCACACAGGGCATGAGTGCCTTCAATGCTGCTCGCATGCGAGGTATCGAAGCCGAGCTATTGATTTTCCCCGATGAGAACCACTGGGTTCTGAAACCACAGAATGGCATTCTATGGCAGCGCACCTACTTCGAGTGGCTGGACAAATGGTTGAAAAAATAAATTCTTAATTATATGACACAAACAATTCAAAAGACTCTCCGCGACAGCGCAGCAATGCGCTGGACCGCTTTGCTGTTGCTGGCTATGGCCATGTTCTGCAGCTACATCTTCATGGATATCCTCTCACCCATCAAGGACCTGATGCAGGAGACCCGAGGTTGGGACTCTACTGCCTTTGGAACGATGCAGGGTTCAGAGGTGTTCCTCAATGTATTTGTATTCTTCTTGATCTTCGCAGGTATTATCCTCGATAAGATGGGAGTACGTTTTACCGCAGTTCTCTCAGCCTCAGTTATGCTGGTTGGAGCTATCATTAAGTGGTATGCTGTAAGCGATGCCTTTCAGGGTAGCTCATTAGAATTGTGGTTCACCGAGAATCTAAATTACATTCCCTTGTTCGACGAACTGGGCGTATCTCCTTTCTATCAGGGGATGCCAGCATCAGCAAAGTTTGCAGCTTGTGGTTTTATGATTTTTGGTTGTGGTTGCGAAATGGCAGGCATCACTGTTAGCCGTGGTATTGTGAAGTGGTTTAAAGGTCGTGAGATGGCTTTGGCAATGGGTTCCGAGATGGCATTAGCCCGTCTTGGTGTTGCTACCTGTATGATATTCTCGCCCTTCTTTGCTAAACTGGGTGGAGAAGTTAGCGTAAGCCGTTCTGTTGCCTTTGGTGTAGTACTGCTATGCATTGCCCTCATGATGTGCATCGTTTATTTCTTCATGGATCGCAAGCTTGACAGTCAGACTGGCGAGGCCGAGGAGAAAGACGATCCTTTCAAGATCAGTGACTTAGGTCAGATTCTGAGTTCTGGAGGTTTCTGGATAGTAGCCCTTCTCTGCGTGCTTTACTATTCCGCCATTTTCCCCTTCCAGAAGTATGCTGTCAACATGCTGCAATGCAACCTTACACTGACCGAGCCTGCAAGCGATTCTTTTTGGGCATCATCAAGTGTTACCATTGTCCAATACGTTATCATGCTGGTAGTAGCAGCCGCTGGTTTTGCCTCAAACTTCCAGAAGAAGAAGGCCATGCAGTATCTGCTTTTAGGCATTTCTATTGCAGCTCTCATTACATATTGCTACATGGGCTTCATGCGTCAGTCTGCCGAAAGCATCTTTGCAGTATTCCCCCTGTTGGCTGTACTCATTACTCCCATTCTTGGATCATATGTTGACCACAAAGGCAAGGCTGCCTCTATGCTTGTTTTAGGTTCTATGCTACTTATCGCCTGCCACCTAACATTCGCTTTTGTTCTGCCTATGTTCAAGTCGTCAGCAGTTGGTGGCATCGTCATTGCTTATACAACCATTCTGGTTCTTGGTGCTTCATTCTCTTTGGTTCCTGCATCATTGTGGCCAAGTGTACCAAAACTTGTTGATGCAAAAGTTATTGGTTCGGCCTATGCCATGATTTTCTGGATTCAGAACATCGGTTTGTGGTTGTTCCCCCTGCTGATTGGTAAGGTACTTGATGCCACCAATCCTGGTGTAACAGACCCCACTCAATTTAACTACACAGCACCTCTTATCATGCTGGCTTCGCTGGGTGTAGCAGCCTTGCTCTTAGGATTCCTTTTGAAGGTCGTTGATAAGAAGAAGGGGCTGGGGCTTGAAGAACCCAATATCAAAGAGTAATTATTCCGCGTTCAATGAATCTGCAGTTCTTGATACAAACAAAGAGAGGAGCCACCCATTCACGGATGGCTCCTCTCTTTTGTTTATAACATAGCGAATTACAAAGAATCGCGAATGCCCTTTCAGTCTTTGTCAAGCAAGATTTTCATCATCTCAACAGCAGCCTTAGCTACAGAAGTGCCTGGGCCGAAAATTGCAGCCACGCCAGCCTTATAGAGGAAGTCGTAGTCTTGAGCAGGAATCACACCACCAGCGATAACCATGATATCCTCACGTCCCAACTTCTTTAATTCCTCAATAAGCTGAGGTATCAACGTTTTGTGACCGGCAGCCAATGAAGAGGCTCCTACTACATGTACGTCGTTCTCGACTGCTTCACGGGCAGCCTCTGCTGGTGTCTGGAACAATGGGCCCATATCCACATCGAAACCACAGTCGGCATAACCTGTTGCCACTACTTTTGCCCCACGGTCGTGTCCATCCTGTCCCATCTTAGCAATAAAGATACGAGGACGACGGCCTTCTTTCTCTGCGAACTCATCGGTCAGCTTACAAGCCAACTCGAAGTCGCTATCATTCTTCGATTCTGAACTATACACACCTGAAATTGTTCTAATTACCGCTTTATAACGTCCCACGATTTCCTCGCAGGCATCTGAAATCTCACCCAATGTGCAACGCAACTGGGCAGCCTTAACAGCCAGGTCGAGCAGGTTGTTCTCACTCTTGCGACCTTCGTTGAAATCACGCACACAGTCCGTAATGGCCTTGAGGGCAGCCTGACAGGCAGCCTCGTCGCGCTTTCCGCGAACCTCCTTCAGACTCTCTTCCTGCTGCTTGCGCACAGCGGTGTTATCCACCTCAAGGATATCAATAGGATCCTCATGCTCCAACCGATACTTATTGGTACCCACAATGGTCTGCACACCACTGTCGATGCGAGCCTGAGTGCGGGCTGCAGCCTCCTCAATACGCATCTTAGGCAGACCTGTCTCGATGGCCTTGGCCATACCGCCCAGTTTCTCAATCTCCTGAATGTGCTCCCAAGCCTTATGCACCAACTCATTGGTCAGCGTCTCCACATAGTAAGAACCTGCCCATGGGTCAATCTGTTTGCACACCTTGGTCTCGTTCTGAATGTAAATCTGAGTATTACGAGCAATGCGAGCAGAGAAGTCGGTAGGCAGAGCGATAGCCTCGTCAAGAGCATTGGTATGCAGCGACTGGGTGTGACCCAGCACGGCAGCCATAGCCTCAATACAGGTACGACCTACATTATTGAATGGATCCTGCTCCGTGAGCGACCAGCCTGAAGTCTGTGAGTGTGTACGCAGTGCCAGCGACTTAGGATTCTTGGCACCAAAACTCTTCACGATCTTGGCCCACAACAGACGGCCTGCACGCATCTTGGCAATCTCCATGAAGTGATTCATACCGATAGCCCAGAAGAAACTGAGACGAGGCGCAAAGGCATCTACATCAATACCAGCATTCACACCTGTACGTAGGTAGTCCATACCATCAGCCAGCGTGTAAGCCAACTCAATATCAGCAGTAGCACCAGCCTCCTGCATGTGATAGCCTGAGATAGAGATAGAATTGAACTTAGGCATCTTCTGCGAGGTGTATTCGAAGATATCTGCAATGATTTTCATCGAGAATGCAGGTGGATAGATATAGGTGTTGCGCACCATGAACTCCTTGAGGATATCGTTCTGGATGGTGCCAGCCATCTCCTCAAGTTGAGCGCCTTGCTCCAAACCTGCCACTATATAGAACGCCAGAATGGGCAGCACTGCACCGTTCATAGTCATCGACACCGACATCTTATTCAAGGGGATACCTGAGAACAGCACCTTCATGTTCTCTTCGTTACAGATACTTACACCTGCCTTACCCACATCGCCCACCACACGGGCGTTATCGGGGTCATAACCACGATGCGTCGGCAAGTCGAAGGCTACAGAAAGACCTTTCTGACCAGACGCCAAGTTACGGCGATAGAAAGCGTTAGACTCCTCAGCGGTAGAGAATCCGGCATACTGACGGATGGTCCACGGACGGAAGGGGTACATCATCGAATACGGACCACGCAGATAGGGTGGAATTCCTGCTGTGAAATCGAGGTGCTCCATGCCCTCCAGGTCCTCTTTGGTATAGACGGGGCGTACCTCTATATGCTCTGGGGTCTTCCAATTGGCCTCGATACCATTATCTTTAATCCACTTGGCACCATCTTGAGCCTTGATGCCTGCATAGATATCAATATCTTTAAACTGTTTACGCATAATTCAAGTCTCCTTTCTCCTAAATACCAAGTTTCTGATTATATTCTTTCAAAGTCTCAAGCACATTGCACTTCACGTGGATGTAGTTTTCGATGCCTGCGGCCTTCAGGTCCTCCATACAAGCAGGAGCACCAGCCACTACAAACATAGCGCGACCATTCAAATACTTGTAAGCAGGAATAGCATACTCGGCATACTCATCGTCAGAAGAACAGATCACTACGATGTCGGCTTTAGCCTCAAGTGCAGCATCAACACCCTCCTCTACGGTCTTGAACCCGAGGTTATCAATCACTTTATAGCCTGCGCATGCCAGGAAGTTGCACGAGAACTGTGCACGGGCCTGACGCATGGCCAGATTACCAATGGTCAGCATAAAGGCTGTAGGCACCTTGGTCTCCTCGGTATGGATGCGCAGATTCTCAAAGTCTGCAGCCAAGCGGGTGCTCTCTATCGTCTTGAAAGCAATCGTATCTTCACCATGATGGTGCACGCCACCACAGCCACAATGGTGCTTATAGGCCTTCTTACCCTCGCTCTTCTCTGTGAAGTTTGGGAACTGGTTGGTGCCCAGTATGAACTCCTTGCGTTTGGCAGCATCGTCATGACGCTTCACGTTGGTAGCATTAATCTCATCCTGAATAGTTCCTGCCTTAATAGCAGCAAGGAAGCCTCCCTCCTCTTCTACCTTCAGGAATATCTTCCAAGCCTCCTGAGCCAGTGCATCAGTCAGATGCTCGATATAGTAAGAACCAGCAGAGGGGTCAACAATACGGTCAAAATGACTCTCTTCCTTGATCAGCAACTGCTGATTACGAGCTATACGCTCAGAGAAGTCGGTTGCCTCCTCGTAGGGTGCGTCAAAGGGGGTTACAACCATCGAGTGGACGCTACCCAACGCAGCACTCATTGCCTCTGTCTGCGAACGCAACAAATTCACATAACTATCAAACAACGTCTGATTGTAGGTAGAAGTGGTAGCGTTTATTATCATCTTGCAAGCACAGTCACACTGAGGTTCATACTGTTTCACGATCTGAGCCCACAGCAGACGGGCAGCACGGAACTTGGCAATCTCCATGAAGTAGTTCTCGCTGACGCCCATATTGAACTTGATGCTCTTAGCGGCAGTATCTACATCCACCCCTGCATCGGTAAGTTGCTGCAGATACTCGTTACCCCAAGCCAGTGCATAGCCCAGCTCCTGAACGATATATGCACCTGCATTATTGAGTGCATCGCTATGAACTGCAACACCTCGGAAATTCGGATAGTCTTTGAGCGACTCAG